>JBAROV010000150.1:0-2628 GCA_049642465.1 Vicinamibacterales bacterium | reverse complement strand
GCCTGGGGCGGCGTTGTCGCCGGTGCGACGGGCTGCGGCATCTGCGGCGGCGCTTCCGGCGTGCGGGCAAAGGGCGGCGCCGGCATCGGGGCAGGCTGCGGCGCGGCACTAGGCGGCATCGGGCGTGGAGTCGGAACCGCCCGAGCCGGAGGCGGGACCGCAGTCCACCACAACACGTCGTCTCGTTTGAGTTTTTGCGCGAGCTCGATGAGCAGCGAGCGGGCGGGCTTTACCCATTTGCTGGACGAGTACTTCCGTTCGAGCTCCCGGATCGTCTCGATCGCCGCGGCAAAATCGTTGTCCTGGTTCTGGCTGTGCGCAAGCCAGAAAAGCGCTTCATCTTTGTTGGGCTCCCGCCGATCGGCGGCGGCGGCACGAAGTTCCTTGATGGCCTGCGACCATTGCTCGTCGGCAATCAGGTCCTTGGCACGCGCCATGCGGCGCGATTCGGCCGCTGGTGCGGACCATGCCGGCACCGAGGCGGAAACAGCTGCGAGGAAGCCAACGACGGCGACAAGCGATTGCAATCGAGTGATCGTCATGGCACGAGTCCGCTGGTTTTTACGATATCCATCTTGGTAATGAGATCGCGCCGGCGAATCAGGCGCTGCAGTTGGGCAAGCGACTCCGAATCAGGCTTGTCCGACATCGACGTCTGGAGCAGCACCAGCTCGAGATCGCTCATGACGTCGGCGAGGCTGTTCATTCCGCGGTCTTCGGCAGCCTGCCGGTACAGCCGCGTATCACTCAAAAGCGAGCTGGCGAGATCGCGCTCGTAATCCCAGTCCACACCGGCCGAATCCTGCGGATCCTTGGTCGCGAGTCCCAGCACGACCAGTTTGGAACGCTCGAAGTGTTGTTCGCTCAATTCCGTGAGTGCGAGACCGCTACCCTTATCGATGCCCTCACCGGCGCCTGTCTGTACGGCTGAACCGGGATCGGATGCGGCCGTCTGAGTGACGGGGGCGCCGGGCAGCGACGCGGCGCGCTGACGCATCACGCCCAAGACGCTCATCGTGATCAACGCCAGAAGCGCCGCGATGCTCAAGGCCACGATGACCGGGCGCCGCAGACTTCCTCCTCCCGTCCGTTCAGCACGCGAGTGGGAAGTCGCGGCTTCGAGCCGCGCCATGAAACCTGACCAGTCCCCATCGGGTGGTGCCGCGATATCAGGGCGCGTGTTGAGCGCGGCACGAATGACTTTGAGCTCTTCGAGCGATTGGCGGCACTCAGCGCATTCGACGATGTGCCGCTCTACGGTGTCGCGTTCCGCAGCTGCCAATTCACCGTAGAAGTAGAGTTCAACGGTCCCCGAGGCCTGACGCCAGCACTGCGTCATGCCCGGCCTCCCGCGACGACGTTGGCGTGAGTGAGCGCCTCACGCAACCTATGTACAGCGGCGTGCAATTGCCGCTTGACCGTCCCTTCAGCCAACCCCAGCGCTTCAGCAATCTCGCACAATTTCAGTCCCTGGTGATGCCGCATCACGAACACGATCCGCTGGCCCTGCGGAAGGCGGGCAATTTCCGCCTGCAGTACTTCGCCAAGCTCCCCCGCGTACGCGCGGTCTTCCGGACCAGGCGTTTCCTCCTGCGTGTTGACGAGCGTCTGTTCCGCCTCGTCACCGCAGGCAGTGGATCCGGCGGGCGCTTGCCGCCGTCGATGATCGATACAGGCATTCATGACGATCCGGTAGAGCCAGGACGTGAGTTGCGCATCGTGACGGAACTTGTCGAGCGATCGGTACACCTTGATGAACACTTCCTGCGCAATGTCCTCGGCATCGTGATGGTTGCCGGCGAATTGATAGGCCACCCGATACACCATGGATCGATGCCGCTCGACGAGCGCCTGAAAGGCGGTCGGGTCGCCGCCCGCCGCGCGGGTGATCAGCTCTGAATCAACCATTCAGGGCCCGTGTCATGCATATGACGCAGAGACGGTGTGTTCGGTTGATCGCAGGCAGCCATCTTGCACGAATTTACGTCTAATCCGATGAAAAGTCGGCGCCATAATGGGAGGTGTGTGTGCGTAGCGGCGTGAAAAGGAGTATTTCTTTCATGAGCCTGGTTTTTCTCATTGCCGCCGGCGCGGAGAATGCGGCAGCGCAATCGGTCGCCGAGGCTCGAACGTGGACGGTGACGCCCTTCCTCGGAACGTCGATGGGACTTGGGGATCCAGCCAACAACGACAGCCTCGGACTCGGCGTTGCCGTCGGATACGACTGGACGTCGAATCTCGGCTTCGAAGGGGAGCTGAGCCATCTCTTCGACGTCGCCGGCGAGACGGACGACCTCGACTGGTCCGTCACGAACTTCAGCGCGAACGCGCTGTATCACTTCGACGTCAAGCGCGTCACGCCCTACGCGACGTTCGGCATCGGCTTCGAACGCAGTGCCCTCGACGTCAAGAATCCGGAGGTCCTCGCCTTGACGATTCCCTCTTCGACCGAAGTGTCATACAACTTCGGCGGCGGAGTGAAGTACCCCATCACGCCTCGGCTGCTCGTCCGGGGCGATCTGCGGCGCTTCAACGCCAACGATCTCGCTCCCGATTACTGGCGGTTGTACGGCGGGATCACGTTCCGCGTAGGACGGTAAGAAAGGGAGAAGGGATCCCTTCTCCCTT
>JBAROV010000148.1:0-87091 GCA_049642465.1 Vicinamibacterales bacterium | reverse complement strand
CAGGTGAAGTTCGTGCCGTCGATGAGAAACGTGTTTTCGTTCGTACCGGAACCGAACGCAGAGACGCTGTTGGTCGAGACACTGCCTGGCGAGGTGGGTGACACTCCGGGGGCGGCCCTGATGAAGTCGAACATGCTGAATCGTCGCACCGGAATCGCTCTGAGATCCTCCGGACCGAATCGAGTTTCGAATCCGCTTCCGCGCGCTTCGATGCGCGAGCCCGCACCCTCTACGACGAGCGATTCCTCGATGCCCGCCACATTGAGAACCGCCGTTCTCTCAATGGTGGCGCCGGCGGCAATGCGGATGTGCTCTTCGTGATAGGCCCTGAATCCCTGGGCCTCGATATCCAGCAGGTAGAGTCCGGGAGGCAGCGCGGGGAACCGCAGCCGCCCCTTCTCGTTCGTGGTCAGCGTCTCCGGTCCGCCAATCATCGCCGGCGAGCTGACACGAACGACAGCGCCCTGAAGAACTCCGCCCTGCGCATCGTGGACGGTTCCAATCAAAGCGCCCGTTAACATCTGTGCGGCAGCCAGTTGAACCTGCAGCACGCACACGGTGGCGAAAACCAGAACACGCGTGCGCATGGCAGGACTCCTCTGAAAAGCGTGCTGTCGAGCTGCGGGCCTAGACTCTAGTCTCATTTTTATCTCCGCGCTGTGCTGGATTGCACACGCGCCGTCATTCTTTTGGTCGCAACAACTTCATCGAGTGCAGATTGACGTAAGTGGCGATCGCGTCGCCGACGCCGTCGCTGAGGGCGACTGTGCTCGGATAGTGCATCCCTCCCCAGACCCGCGCGTTATTTCCGTCCGCACGCGCCTGCGAGATGCTGGTGTATGTCCGAGCTGGCAGATCGCCCATTGACGTCCTCGTCGTCAGAGTGAACGACTGCGCGTCATCAAAGTAGCTGAGCAGAACCGTTGCGGCCGCACCGTTGAGACTCGGATGTCCGGCAGGGTACTCCGGGTGGGAAGGTGTGTTGATGAGCGGCAGCCAGTCCGGATCGGGAGCTGTGTCCGGATTGCCGTCGGTGCCCGCCAGGGGAATCGCGGTCACCGGCCGCCAGGTGACTTCGGCCGAAAGGCTGCCGTAGAATCGCTTGCTGCTCCACGTAGTAAATGCTGTGTCGGCCATCGCGATGTTCACAACGGCGAGAAGCCGGTTGCTCGCGGACATGGACAGATGGTTGGCGCGCGCAATCTGGTTGGCTGCCTGATTCCAGTGAACGCTGGCGTTGCCCTCCCAGAACACGGCCAGCGCCGTCTGATCTTCCGTGCGGATCGATCCAGTCTTGCGACCGAGCGCCTTGACGGCATTGAAATCGTCCGTATACGTCGTGGTGGTCAGCCCTCGCGGCGGTGCAGGCTCGAACTGGGTGTTGTTGACCAACACGAACATGTCGGTGAACGCCAACCCCTGGGCGCTCATCGGCCCGAATGCCGGGGGTGTCGGGCGCCACTGGCCGACGGCGGTTCCACCGGTGAACGGCGAGTAGCTCCCGCTGAACCCATCGGACGCGCGCCAGCCGAGGATCGCCCGCGCGACCTCGGTTCCCCAGGCGATCCCGCGCTCGCGCGATTGACCGCCATCTCCGCCATCGTCGCTCAAGGCAGCGAGCGACGCCGCATAGCTATCATCGAGCGCCGCCTGTCGCGTCGGGAACAAGCCGACCAGCGCAGTGTACGCGGCAGCGATGACAGCGGCTCGACGCGACGCGCCAGGAGGGGCGCTCGGGTGGACGAAGATTGGCTGGTAACGCTGCTCGATGCCGTTGTACGCGTCGAAGATTGCCGTGTGAACGATCGCCCCCAGTCGCTGACTCGACGAATTTGCTGTGTTCGTCGCAATGAGCGTGTCGATGAAGATTTGGTTCCACTCCAGCACCTGATCCGGGGTTTCAGTCGATGCCACGCTTGGGGTTTCCGACGATAGCCAGACCGCCGCGACCATTGCGACGCCAGCGACAACTCTCATCCAAATGCGAGTCTTCATTGAGCTCCCCTTCCCGAACGGCAGGTAGCCGTCCTCATTAGGGAATGCGGGAACTCCCGTCCTCAGGGTGAATGTCACTCAAAACCGGCCCAAAACGACCGCTCGCAACGCTAACCCGGTGGGCAAAGAATGAGCGATACTTCGCTCCGAATGGTCATGGCACCAGCGTCACCAGGGGTCACCGAGCTGCTGCGGGCGTGGAGCGACGGCGACGATGACGCCCTCGAGCAACTGATGCCGCTCGTGGAAGCGGAGCTGCGGCGCCTGGCGCGAGCGTATATGCACCGGGAGCGACGCGAACACACGTTACAGACCACGGCGTTGATGAATGAGGCATTCCTGAGACTGACCGACGCCCGGCAAGTCCGCTGGCAGGATCGCGGGCACTTTCTTGGCATCTCGGCGCGCCTGATGCGGCGCGTCCTCGTCGACCATGCCCGGCATCGGGGATACCAGAAACGCGGGGGCGGCGCACAACGGGTGACGCTGCACGAAGGACTCGCCATGTCGGCGGACCCGGCATTGGACGTGGTGGCGCTCGACCGCGCACTGGAAGCATTGGCGAAGGTTGACGTTCGGAAGAGCCGAACCATCGAATTGCGATTCTTCGGTGGCTTGAGCGTGGAGGAGACAGCGGAAGTGCTCCAGGTGTCGCCTGACACCGTCAAACGCGATTGGCGACTCGCAAAACTCTGGCTGCTCCGCGAGCTCGAAGGAGAAGGGCGGCGGTGATCGACGCCGAGCGGCGGCGCCGTATCGAGGAGCTCTGCGACGCTGCGCTCGACCGCGACGCGGGGGAGCGGGCTGCGTTTGTCGCAGCGGCATGCGGAGACGACGAAGTGCTGCGAGGCGAGGTTGAGGCGCTGCTGGCGCACGCCCAGGCAGCGGAGGGCTTTCTCGCAACCCCCATAGGCGGAGTGGCGGCGTTAATCCTGGCTGACGACCACGGATCACTCGTCGGCCGCCAGATTGGCTCGCACAGAATTCTCTCTTTGCTCGGCGCGGGTGGAATGGGCGAGGTGTATCGCGCCCGCGATGACAGGTTGCATCGCGACGTGGCGATCAAGGTCGTGCCGGACCGCTTCCTTTCCATCCCAGGCCGGCTCGCCCGGTTCGAAGTCGAGGCGCGAGTGCTGGCAACGCTGAATCATCCGCACATCGGCGCCATCTACGGATTGGAGGACGCCGACGGCGTCCACGGTCTCGTCCTCGAACTCGTGGAAGGCGCGACCCTTGCCGAGCGTGTGGCGGCGAGTCCGTTGTCGATCCATGAAGCACTTGACGTGGCGCGCCAGATCGCCGACGCGCTCGAAGCCGCTCATGACAAAGGCATCATCCACTGCGACCTGAAACCGGCGAACGTCAAGATCACATCCGAGGGCACCGTAAAGGTGCTCGACTTCGGGCTGGCGAAGGTATTTGCGACGGACGAATCGGGAAACGACGTATCGCAGACGCCGGCGATCGCAACCGTTCACACACGAGACGGTGTGATCGAGGGTACGACCGCCTATATGAGTCCTGAACAGGCTCGTGGAAAGACCGTCGACAAGCGGACCGACATCTGGGCGTTCGGCTGCGTGTTGTACGAGATGTTGACTGCCCGGCCGGCATTCGCTGGCGAGACGTCCTCCGACACGATAGTGGCGATTCTCGAACGTGAGCCCGACTGGAGCGTTCTGCCTGCGCAGACGCCACCGAGCATTCGACGCCTGCTCCATCGCTGTCTCCAGAAGGATCCGAAGCGCCGGCTGCGCGACATTGGAGATGCGCGGCTTGAAATCGAGGAGGCACTCGCTAGTTTTGTTGCCTCGGCGGCGCCGGTGGTTTCCGAGCACGCGAGTTCTGCTCGCCTGACGCCGGCTCGCCGCTGGGTGCGACGCGCCTGGTGGGCCGCTGCCGTTGCGGGTTTGGTGGTCATCGCCGCCGCGTCGACGTGGCAGTTGCGACGGACGGAATACTTTTGGCGGAGTTCCCTTGAAAGCGCGACGATCACGAGGTTGACCGATTTCGAAGGGGCCGAACACCACGCCGCCATTTCACGCGACGGAAAGTTCGTGACCTTTCTCTCCGACCACGATGGAGCGTGGAACGCCTGGGTGAGCCAGGTCGGGAGCGGCGATATCTACAACCTCACCAAAGGCAGCGTGCCGGAGTTGCGGAATCCCGCCACCCGTACACTTGGGTTCAATCCAGACGGGACGTTGGTCACACTCTGGCGTCGCGTACCGGATTCCGCCGGGGGCGGCCTGGTCAATGCCGGGTGGGCGGTTCCTACGCTAGGCGGCCCGCTTCGACCCTATCTGAAGGACATTTCGGACATCTCAGAACTCGACTGGTCTCCCGACGGTAGCCTCATCGTGTACCACCCACCGACGGATGGCGATCCTTTGTTCGTCACCGACCCTGACGAGAAGGTTGGGCGGCGCAAGATCTATGAGGCGCGGAAGGGTTTCCATAACCACTTTCCAGTCTGGTCGCACGACGGGGCGTTCATCTACTTCGTCCAAGGTTTGCCGCTCGAGAAAAGCGACATCTGGCGCATTCGCCCCACCGGCGGCCAGCCCGAACGCTTGACGTTCCACGACGCGCGCGTGACTTTTCCCACGTTGTTGAACAACCGCACGCTGTTATACCTGGCTACGGATGACGAAGGATACGGGCCCTGGATCCACGCAATGGACGTCGAACGTCGCATTCCTCACCGCATCTTCGCAGGTGTCGAGCCACACACGTCGCTGGCGGCTAGTGCGGATGGTCGGCGGTTGGTCGCGACCGTTTCACGGTCGACGGCCCATCTTTGGCGCGTGCCGATCGCTGACGGCGTGATGGACGAATCTGATGCCACTCGACTGTCGCTGCCGACGGCCAGTGGTCTATCGCCACGCATGAACCCTGCGTTCGTCATCTACCGGGGTAAGAAAGCCGGGAGGGACGGCCTCTGGAAGCTCGGCGAGGGAGGAACAGCGACAGAGCTGTGGAATGGCGTAAACGGGCGCGTTATCGCCGGAGCTGCTATCGCGCCGGGCGGCCAACGCGTCGCGTTTACCGTGCAGGCACGCGGAGTGACACAACTGTACTTGATGAACACGGACGGAACCGATACTCGTCGCGTTGCCGAACAACTCGACGTGCGAGGAGCGCCCGCATGGTCCCCAGACGGCCGATGGCTGGCGGTCGCCGCCAATCGTGATGGTGAGCCGCGACTCTTCAAGATCCCAGTCGCCGGCGGAACGCCGGTGCCGCTGGTGCAAGAGTACTCGACCGATCCGACCTGGTCTCCCCACGGACAGTTTCTCGTCTATTCAGGCGCGGATGTCGGAACGACGTTTTCGGTCAAGGCTGTGAGCGCGGACGGTGCGCCCCACTCGCTACCGACCCTGATTCTCGCCCGCGGCGCCCGGCGTCTGGCCTTTATGGGAGACGATACGCTTGTCATCATGAAGGGGGACGTCTCGCATAAGGAATTCTGGGCGTTCGATCTCAAGACCGGTCGCGAGCGGCAACTCACCAGATTCGATCGCGGTTTTGTCATCGGCGATTTCGACATATCTCGAGATGGCCGTGAAATCATCTTCGATCGGACGCGGGAAGAATCCGATATTGTCCTGTTCGATCTCCCCGATCGGTGACGGGCTGGTTGGAGTTTGAACCGCTTGCTCGCGTACTCATCCACCGGCACGGCGATCCCTTATCGTCCAGCTTCGTCAACGAGGAGTGGAAATCCGCGCTGCGCGAAAAGCCGAACCTGCGCCGCCGGCCCTGCACTTGAACATGGCGCAGGTCTTCGAGCAGAAGATCCGGCGGCTCGCGTCGGCGCTGGAGCATGAGGATGCCGGGCTGTGCGAGACAGCGCGATCGACGTTGCGCACTGCCCTGCATCATTGCCTCGACGCGCGCCTAACCATTTGCGCGCCGCCGCCGTCCAACGGCTGACGCAACCGGCTCGGAGGGTGCATGCACGACCTGCGCGATGCGGTTCGCTCGCTGAGATCCACCCCCGTCGTGTCGCTCATGGCGATCCTGTCGCTGGCGCTCGGGATTGGGGCGAACACGGCCATCTTCTCGATTCTCGACAGCCTGTTCCTCCGCACGCTCCCGGTCCGGGACCCGCAGCAGCTCGTCATGCTCCGCGATGCCGCGGGGCGCCGGACGTTCTGGTCCAATCCCATGTGGGAAGAGATCCGCGAGCGCGAGCGACTCTTCGACGGCGCGTTCGCATGGGCGGGCGCGCGGTTCAATCTGGCGCGCCGTGGACAGACCGAGATCGTCGAGGGCCTGTGGGTCAGCGGACGGATGTTCGACCTGCTGGGCATGCTCCCCGTCCTCGGCCGCACGATCACCGAAGCTGACGACCGCCGCGGTGGCGGGCCGGACGGGCCGGTCGCGGTCATCAGTTACGGCTTCTGGCAGCGCCGCTTCGACGGCGCCGCCGACGCGATCGGCCGCACGCTGACCGTGGAACGCGTGCCGTTCACGATCATTGGCGTCACGCCGCCGCAGTTCTTCGGCGTCGAGGTCGGCCGCACGTTCGACGTGGCCATCCCGATCGGCACCGAGCAGTTGTTGTACGGCGGCGAATCCAAGCTGGATGGCCGCTCGAGCGGATGGCTCAACATGATGGTCCGCTTGAAGCCATCCCAGACCGCGCAGGTGGGAGAAGCGGCGCTGCGAGGCGTGCTCCCGCAGATTCGTGAAGCGGCGACGCCGCAGGAGCTGAGCCAGCGGGAGCGAGACAGCTTCCTCGGAGAAGGGTTGGCCCTCCTGCCGGCGGCCACCGGCGGTTCCGGACTTCGCGAGCGCTATCGGCAGCCGTTGGCCGCGATCATGGTGGTGGTGGCTCTGGTGCTGCTGATCGCCTGCGCGAACATCGCCAACCTGCTGCTCGCCCGCGCCACCGCGCGACGGCAGGAGCTGAGCATCCGCGTGGCGCTCGGCGCGTCACGGTTGCGAATCGCGCGACAGCTCCTCGCCGAGAGCCTCCTCCTCTCAGCGAGCGGCGCGATCCTCGGCCTGGCGTTTGCGCAGTGGGGCAGCCGCCTGCTGGTGCGTCAGCTCTCGACCTCCGTCAACAGCGTCTTCCTCACGCTGTCGATCGACTGGCGGATTCTGGGGTTCACGGCGGCCGTCGCGATTGCCACCGCGGTATTGTTCGGGATGGCCCCTGCTCTGCGCGGCACGCGCGTCCAGCCGAACGACGCGCTCAAAGCGCGAGGACGAGGCAATGCGGGCGAGACCCGCTTCGGGCTGGGCAGCCTGCTCGTCGTCGGTCAGGTCGCGCTCTCGCTGGTGCTCGTCGTCGCCGCCGGCCTGTTCGTGCGGACGTTCGCTTCGCTCGCGACGCGCGATCTCGGCTTCGAGCGCAACCGGGTGCTCATCGCCAGTATCAACCCGCTGCCAGCGCGTCTGGAGTCCGGCGCGCGCTTCGAGCTGTTCCGGCGCGCGCTCGACACCGCCGCCGCGGTGCCGGGCGTTGAGAGTGCCGCGCTGTCGGCCGTGACGCCGGTCAGCGGGAGCGCCGCCAGCACGCGCATCGAGGTGCCGGAGGGTCCGCAGCTGCTCGAGCGAGACCGCATCGCCTCCTTCCATCGGGTCAGCGCCGGCTGGTTCCACACGTACGGCACGCCGATGCTGGCTGGCCGCGACTTCATGAGCGCCGACACCGCCGACTCGCCGCCCGTCGCCATCGTCAACGAAACCTTCGCGCGCAGACTGCTCGGCGGCAGGAATCCAATTGGCGCACGCGTCCGTCAGGCGCAGTCCGGCCGTCCGTTCGTCGAACGCGAGATCGTGGGCTACGTCAGGGACGCGACGTACCGCGACCTGCGCGAACCCATTCCGCCGACGATCTACATCCCGTACGTGCAGCAAGCGGCACCGTCGACCATGTCCCTGAGCGTGCGCACGGCGAGCGCGTCGCCGATCCTCCTGATCAGACCGCTCGCGGCTGCGCTGACGCCCATCCATGGCAACGTCACGTTGACGTTCAGACCGCTCGCCGATCAGGTGAACGCATCGCTCGTCCAGGAACGGATCGTGGCATGGCTCTCCGGATTCTTCGGCGCCCTCGCACTGCTGCTCGCCGGGCTCGGCCTCTACGGCATCACCTCGTACAGCGTGAGCCGTCGCCGGACCGAGATCGGCATTCGGATGGCCCTCGGCGCCGCGCCTGAACGGGTTGTCGCGCTCGTGCTCGGGCGCGTGGCCATCCTGGTCGGCCTGGGCACGATCGCGGGCGTGGCCGGAAGCTTGTGGGCAACGCAGTTCGTGTCGACCCTGTTGTACGGCCTGCAGCCTCGCGATCCCGTCACGCTCGCGGCCGCCATCGTCATCCTCACCGTGATCGGCACGGTAGCAGGTTGGCTGCCGGCGCGACGCGCCTCGCGCATCGATCCCGCGCGCGTGCTGCACGACGGCTAGTGTGGCGTCTCCGAAGCTCGTCGGCGAAGTCCCCGGAGCGCAGCGCCCGATGGCAAGGCGCGCCGATCGCGCATAGTCGCCCTATGTAACGGAGGCGCTACCCCGCCACCCGAGATGCCCACCCGGGAATTCGTCTCACTCGCGGCCGCGGCAAGTCGCACTGGTGCGAGGAACTGATTCGTCACGGCGGCGTAACGGTGCGACTTTATCAGGGGCGCGAGATCGACGATGCGGAGTTCGCCGATCTGATCGCGAAGAACCCGAAGCTTGCGTACCGAACGATGACGCGGGACGCCGTGGTGTACGTGCGCGGGCGCGTCCGCCACGACGATCACGCGACCATCCGGCTGCACCACTGGCACCGCGTGTATCTGAACAGCGAGTTCACAACCGGACGCGTGACGTTCTACGACTAGTTCGGGCTCACCCGGCCTCCGACAACACAACCGCCAGGGCAACACGAGACGATAAAGCGTCGGAATTCGACTTGCAGGTCTCGCGCGCAATCTTGATGGCTTCGTCGTATCGATCCTGACCTGTCAGAACCGTGGCCAGCAACTCCTTGGCGTCCACCGACCGAGGGTCGAGCACAACTACATCGCGCAGCACACGTTCAGCCTCCTCGAGCCGATTCACGACGGGCTTATCCTGAATGACCTGCCCTCCTGGACGACTGTTTTCCCTTTACGGACCATGAGACCCTGCTCAGCGGCGACGACGCTAATCCGCCCCGCCTTCCGCGAGCGGGGCTTTCGCCGAATCACGATCTCGACATCCTGGTCGACCGCCGTCAAGAGGTTCATCAGGCGTTCGACGGAAAATCCTGCCAGCTTGTAGTGACGAAGCGCAGAGACCTTCGGCTGCGTCACTCCCAGCACCTTGGCGGCATCGGCCTGCGAGAGCTGGCGCTCTTCAAGCACTTGATTCAGGGCATAGGCCAGGCGCAGCCTGGCCTGACGCTCGGCGGCGTCGGGAAACCCGAGGTCGCCGAACGCGTTTCGGGTGCCACGAGTGACCCGTTCTCTCGGTTCCGTACTTCGACCTGCCATAGAGTGCTCCTCAACGTCGCAGTCGCATTATTCCAGTTCTGGGATATTCAGACAATCGTCTCAAGGGACGGACGGCACGCTGCGTCTCGGTATACTGGACGGCGACTGTCCAGAGCGAGGCGCATGCTCCTGACCATTCGAACGACCCATCGGCCGGCCACCGATCTCGGATTCCTGCTGCACAAGCATCCCGAGCATGTGCACACGCGGGAGTTCCCGTTCGGCAACGCGACGGTCTTCTACCCAGAGGCGACTGAAGAGGCCTGCACGGCGGCGGTGCTGCTGGACGTCGATCCGGTTGGAATGGTTCGCGGCCGCGGCGGCAAAGGCGGCGCGGAGGACCAGTACGTCAACGATCGGCCGTACGTGGCCTCGTCGCTGCTCTCGGTTGTGCTTTCGCGTTGGTTCAACTCCGCCCTGGGCGGTCGATGTGAGCGGAAGCCCGACCTCGTTTCGACTGAGTTGCCGTTCGAAGCACGTCTTGCGGCTGTACCCTGCCGCGGCGGCGAGACGTTTCTCCGCGCATTGTTCGAGCCTGTCGGCTACACGGTCGAAGCGATACGCCACGAACTTGACAAGAGCATGCCGGCGCTCGGCCCAAGCAGGTTATTTACGGTTAGGCTCCGATCAACGCGCCGCCTGAGCGACCTGCTGACGCACCTGTACGTGCTCATTCCGGTTCTCGACGATCAGAAGCACTACTGGGTCGGGGACGACGAAGTCGAGAAGCTGCTTCGTCACGGGGCGGGCTGGCTTGACAGCCATCCGTCGCGAGACGTCATCGTGTCGCGCTATCTCGTTCATCAGCGAGGCCTCGTCCGCGACGCCATCGCCCGGCTGACGGCTGAGGAACAGCCCGAAGAAGAGGCCGTAGCTGCCCAGAAGGACGAGCAAGAAGCGTCAATCGAGCGGACGCTCAGTCTCAACGAACGCCGCCTCGATGCCGTGTTCGAGGTGCTGAAGTCTTCCGGTGCATCACGGGTACTGGATCTCGGGTGCGGCGAAGGGAAGCTCCTGCGTCGCCTCCTGGCCGATCACCAATTCGCAGAAATCGTCGGCATGGATGTGTCAGGGCGAGTACTCGATCTCGCCGAATCTCGTCTCAAGCTCGATCGCTTGGCACCGAAGCAGCGCGAACGCATTCGCCTGATGCACGGATCACTGATGTATCGCGACAGTCGACTAAGCGGATTCGATGCGGCGTCGGTGGTCGAAGTCATCGAACATCTCGACCGGCCGCGGTTGCGAGCGTTCGAGCGCGTCCTCTTCGAGTCGGCGCGTCCAGCAACCATCGCGTTGACGACCCCGAATGCCGAGTACAACGTGAAATGGCCGTCACTGCCTGCTGGACAGTTCCGGCATCAGGACCACCGCTTCGAGTGGACTCGCCCAGAGTTCCAGAACTGGGCGAATGACGTGGCCTCGCGCTTCGGTTACGCCGTCAGCTATCGGCCAGTGGGCGACGAGGACAGCCAAGTTGGTCCTCCGACACAGATGGCGGTGTTCGCCCGATGACCTTCACGATTCCCGAGCTCTCTCTGGTGGTCCTCATCGGACCGTCGGGGTGCGGCAAGTCGACGTTCGCCCGGAAGCACTTCAAGGCCACCGAGGTGATGTCGTCGGACGGATTCCGCGCGCTCGTGTCGGACGACGAGAACGACCAATCGTCCACCGACGACGCCTTTGCGGCTCTGCATTTCGTGGCGGCGCGAAGGTTGGCGCGTGGAAAGCTCACCGTGGTCGATGCAACCAACGTTCAGCCTGAGGCCCGCAAGCCGCTCGTTGCGCTCGCGCGCGAGTATCACGTCCTGCCGGTAGCCATCGTTATCGACTTGCCGGAACGCGTCTGCCACGAACGCAATCGTTCGCGGCCGGACCGCGACTTCGGTTCGCACGTCATCCGGAACCAGCGGAGCCAGCTGCATCGTTCGTTGCGCGGGCTCGGGCGCGAAGGCTTTCGCCACGTGCACGTGCTCAAGTCGCAGGAAGAAGTCGATGCCGCAGTCATCGAGCGGCAGCCGCTTTGGAACAACCGCAAGCGCGAGACCGGCCCGTTCGACATCATCGGCGACGTACATGGCTGCTGCGACGAGCTCGAACAGCTGTTGCAGCAGCTCGGGTACGAGAGGAACGGTGGCGGCCCCTGGACACACTCTGGAGGTCGTAAGGCGATCTTCGTCGGCGACCTCGTCGATCGCGGCCCGCGCATCGTCGACACGCTCAAGACGGTGATGTCGATGTCGCAGGCTGGCACGGCTCTCAGTGTGCCTGGGAACCACGACATCAAGCTGAAGCGGAAGCTCGAGGGCCGCGACGTGATGGTCTCCCATGGACTCGACCGAACGCTTGTGGAGCTCGAACATCAGACCACGGAGTTCCGCGCCGAGGTGCAGAAGTTCCTGGACGGTCTTGTCAGCCACTACGTCTTCGACGACGGCCGGCTCGTCGTCGCGCATGCCGGCATGAAGGCGGAGATGCAGGGGCGCGGCTCGGCCAAGGTGCGAGACTTTGCGCTCTTCGGCGAAACCACCGGTGAGACCGACGAGTTCGGACTGCCGGTTCGTTACAACTGGGCAGCTGAGTACCGCGGGCGTGCGAGCGTGGTCTACGGACACACGCCGGTTCCCGAACCCGAGTGGCTCAATCGTACGATCAACATCGACACGGGCTGCGTGTTTGGTGGCCGGCTGACGGCATTGCGGTGGCCGGAGAAAGAGCTGATCTCCGTCCCGGCAAGGCAGACGTACGCCGACCCGATTCGCCCGTTCATACCGGTCGCCGCGCCTGCACTCAACGCACAGCAGGCGAACGACGATCTTCTCGACATCGAGGACGTTCGCGGGAAGCGGATCGTCGCGACACGGCTGCACCGCAACGTGACGGTTCGCGAGGAGAACGCGGCGGCTGCATTGGAGGTAATGAGTCGGTTCGCGGCGAATCCCAAGTGGCTGATCTACCTCCCCCCGACGATGTCACCGAGCGAGACCAGCAAGGCTGAAGGCCTGCTGGAGCACCCGGCCGAGGCGTTCTCGTACTACAGGACCAACGGCGTCTCGACCGTCGTCGTCGAGCAGAAGCATATGGGTTCCCGTGCCATCGTCATCGTCTGCCGGAACCACGACATCGCTCGCGAACGATTCGGGGTTCTCGAGGACGAGGGCGGCATCTGTTACACCCGCACGGGCAGGCGATTTTTCGAAGATGCGGCGCTGGAGCGCGAGCTCCTGGCGGCGGTGCGGTCTGCGCTCGACGCAGGCGGATTCTGGGAGCGGTTCAAGAGCGATTGGGTGTGCCTCGACTGCGAGCTGATGCCGTGGTCGGCAAAGGCGCTCGAACTCGTTCGCCAGCAATACGCGTCGGTGGGGATAGCCGCTCGCGTCGGCCTGGGCGAAACGGTCTGCGCACTTGAGACCGCCGGGGCGCGAGGCATCGACGTTGGCGCGCTGCTCGAACGGCACAAGGTTCGGCTGAACCTTGCCGAACGCTTTGCGCGGGCGTATCGCAACTACTGCTGGCCCGTCGAATCGCTGCGGGACATCCGCATCGCTCCGTTCCACGTGATGGCCACCGAAGGTGCGGTGCACGCCGACAAGGATCATGTCTGGCATATGAACACGATCGAAAGTTTTGTCCAGGAGGGCGACGGCCTGCTGATGCGCACGCCTTATCAGGCCGTAGACCTCGCTGATCCCGCCAGCGAAGGCGCAGCAACCGCCTGGTGGGAGAACCTGACGGAGACTGGCGGTGAGGGCGCGGTCGTCAAGCCTTTGCAGTTCGTGGCCACGACCTCCCGCGGCCTTCTCCAGCCAGCGGTGAAGTGCCGCGGTCGCGAATACCTCCGGATCATCTATGGGCCCGAGTACACGTTGCCCGAGCACCTGGGGCGCCTTCGCGAACGTGGGCTTTCCGGGAAGCGTTCGCTCGCTCTGCGCGAGTTCGCCCTGGGGATCGAAGGGCTCGAACGATTCGTGCAGCGCGAGCCCCTCAGGCGCGTCCACGAGTGCGTGTTCGGCGTCCTCGCCCTGGAGAGCGAGCCGGTGGATCCGCGACTGTAGCAGGTACCGGAGTCCATGACTGCCATCGACTGCTTCGCTTTCGGGCTGTCGCCGAGTTGCAGACCGGCGGTTGTTCTTCGCGGCAAGACTGAAACGAAATGGGTCGTCGAAACCCTCAGAGACGGGAAGTGGACGCCTGACTCGGAGACCGGGCTGCTCCTTCAGCCTTTCTGGCGTTCGGCCCGCATCGAGTACCGCCACAACAACCTGCTTGGGCGAGGCGAGCCGCGCGTAGATTGATAGCCGCGGACGACTTCGAACGACGGCTAAGGGCAAGTGCTCGGCGCGCCTCACTTCGAGCGCCAACGCGGCCCGAGAACCCTTGCGGCGTCCGGGCGTCGCGCCGTCGGAAGTGCGCGACGAGATGAATGGGAACGCCCGTCGGCGTTAGGCGCTGAAGGCCAAACTCGCCGCCGCCGACGAGCCGCCCACGCTGCTGCATCCAGAGATGGCCAGGATCCACCGCGCCAAGGTCATGGAGCTCGCCACGGCGCTTCAGGAGCCGGACAGCCGGTCGGAGGCGACCGAGGCACTGCGCGGCCTCGTCGACGCCACCGGGCGGTACTTGCAGCTGTGGAGGGGGGCGGCGTAATCGTTCATTTCGCTTTTCCGCCCCGTGTCAGTTCCAAGTTGTAGAGCATTCCTCCGGCCGGTGCCGTCGGATCATTGACACCGCTCCGCAGTGACACCTTGATAACCCGACCAGCCACGCTGACGGTTTTTCGTTCCAGGGTTTGGTCACGCGCCTCCAGGTATTCGATCACGATTTCATTCTCGCCGGTCCACTTCAGGTTCGCTCCGTACGCCTGCGCGTTGCGACCGGCACCGTACAGCCAAGCTACCCGGTCACCTACGGGCCGACCCTTCTCTACGACGTGAACCTCGTAACCGAATGACGTTGTAGCCCCACCATTCGTCTCGACCAGTACTGCCTCGACGCGCCCGTCAGGAGACGCGACGCGAGCGACTTCGTCTCGCGATACGAGATCGCAGCCGGCCAGCAGCGCAAGGGCGATAGGGAGGAAGGACAGCTTACGGTTTCTGGTGCATTTCATGGCCTGTTCTACGTACATCCTATGGCCACTGCGCCCCGAAGTGGCGCGACAGCCGCGCTATACAGAGGGAGGCGTTCAACTGCCTCATGCCCAAACCAGTTCCGCTACCGCCACCCGGATTCGACGATCTCTCAGTGGACGAGAAGATCGACCACCTGCAGTCGCTTTGGCACCGAATCCAGCGACTCCCGAGACGATTCCGGTTCCCGATTGGCATCGCGAAATCCTTCACGAGCGCCTCAAAGATCTCGAAGGCGATCCCGGTGCCGGCGACACTGGGACGTTGTTCAGGAACGGCTCCGCAAGAAGTTCGACAGCAGCACTGAATCGAATGAGCCGCGGGTTCATCGTTCGGCCACTCGCTGAGGCCGATCTCGAGCATGCCGCGCGGTGGTACGAGGATGAGCGACCGGGGCTCGCCGAGCGATTCCTCAGCGATGTCGATCGAACATTCGCGCGCATCGGCGAACGGCCATTCCAGTTCCCCGCTCTCGCCGGCGAAGTACCCCGCCGTAGAATCGCCGCCGCGGCCCCGGAGGCGCCAGGCGGGGTCGCTCACACCCGTGCCGATGTTGAAGATGTGCTGGGGCGCGCGCGTGGGTTCGTGTCGATCTCCGGCACGAATCGACCGCCGAATTCGCCGCGCACTTGACGTGATCGTGAGCGATCTCGGGAAGTCTCGCCGTCGCTCCGATCCCAATTTTTTACGGGACCGCTTGGACGCGTCAAGGGTTCGCTCGCTCAGCTCGCCGCTGGCGCGCCCTTGACCCGCCCAGCGCGCTCCCGTGGGATGCAATTACGGAACGACGGTGTGCACTGCAACTGGTCTCGATTGTCGCCAACCACCGGCAGGGCAAGTTATGGATGGGCAACGCTCTTCGGCAAACAAACACGGCATCGTGCAGGAGTCGTGAATCATGCTGTCGATCCTCCCCAAACCGAGTTTCGGTCCGCGCTCGTTCCTCATCGCGGTGCTGATGGAAATACCTGACGCGATCTTCGTCCAGTTGTGTCGATTCTGACGCTCGCGGATCTTGTTGTCGATGCCACGAAGCTGTTCACGCGGTGTCGGCGGGGCGTCGGCGATACTGTTCGTATGGAGTACGTGTCCAGAGTGCCGCGACCGCCGCTGGACGGGCTGATCGATGACCTCTACTACCTGGAGGGTGCTGGATAGCTGGCCGTTGCCGGTCGATTGATTTCTTACAAGACCGACAGCTCACGAAACGTTAACTTGGAGGCACCCCAAAGCAGAGGAGGGACCCGTTGGGCAAAGTAGTCATGTACAGCTCGGTGTCGGTAGATGGTTTCATCGCGGACGAGAACGACCAGCCCGGACCGCTGTTCGACTGGTTGCTCAGCGGTGACGTGCCGTTGGACGAGAGCGGCGTCTTGAAGGTGTCGAAGAGGTCCTACGACTACATCCGGCCGTACTGGGACCAGATCGGGGCGACAATCGTCGGTCGCCACGTCTTCGACATGACGAACGGATGGGACGGGACACCTCCGGCTGGGGTCGACCACGTCGTCGTCGTGACCCACCGGGGCAGGCCCGAGGGCTGGTATCCCGAGGCGCCGTTCCACTTCGTCGACGGAATTGAGGCTGCCATGGCCAAGGCGCAGGAGCTCGGGGGTGACCGCGTGGTCGAGGTCGCCGCTGGCGACGTCGGTGGCCAGGTGCTTGCCGCGGGTCTGATCGACGAGGTGCGCATGGACGTCGCGCCCGTCGTGTTCGGGTCCGGCAAACGCTACTTCGGTTCGGTCCACGCGCGACACCTGTTGGAGGATCCTGACGAGGCGATTCAGGGCAACCGGGTGCTCCACCTACGCTATCGAGTGCGCCGTTGACCGATCTGAGCGGGTAAGCGCTTCAACCAGTTCCGGCGGCCAAAGTGTCTGTTTTCGGGTCTCACGAAGTGCGGCGAATGCGGCGCCGGGTTCCTCGTCTATTCGCGCGACCACCTTGGATGCTTTGGCACCCGCGACCGTGGCACCTGCACCAACAGGCTGACAATCGCGCTCAGGAAGTCGAAGAGCGGGTGCTGCGCGCGCTTCAAGACAAGTTGATGCGGAAGGACTTCTTCGAGGAGTTCTGCGGCGAGTTCGCTAGGGAGATGAACAGACTCCGGATGGAGCAGCGCGCCGGCTTGAGCGGTGCCAAACGCGATCTGGAACGCGTCAAGCGCGACATCAAGAAGGTCATCGAGGCCATCAAGAACGGCTTCGCTGGTTCAGACCTGAAGGCGGAATGGGATGCGCTGCAGGAACGGAAGATCGCGCTCGAGGCGAAGCTCGACGCAGCGGACGAACCGCCGCCGCTTCTGCATCCGAGCATGGCCGACCTCTACCGGAGCAAGGTCGAAAAACTCGCGTCGGCGCTTCAGCGCGAAGACACACGCCTGGAAGCTTCAGAGATGCTCCGTGGGCTGATCGATTCGATTGTCTTGACGCCGGAGAAGGGCCAGCTCCGGATCGACCTGAGAGGCAATCTGGCCGCAATGCTGACCGTCGCCCAACAAACGAAAAGATCGCCAGAGACTGGCGACCTTTCCATGCCGGTACAAATGGTTGCGGGGGCGTGCAACCAGCGGTACTTGCAGCTGTGGAGAGGAGCGGCGTGATTCTGGCTTCTGTTAAAACATTGTCATTGCCCAGCTCAGAAGAACGGTTCTGCTAGGATCTCCGACGGTCGAAGCGGGACGGATACGCGGTATCGACGCAGGGTCGCTTCCACAACCCGGGTGAACCATCGCGGGGCGAACGGCGACGGAACGACCGATACCACCAGGCATTCAAGGTTTACAGGAATGCTCTTGCCGATCTCATCTGTCGAATGGAACTCTTGAATGACCAGGCGCACTTCAACCTCGTGGCTGAGGGACTTTCGCTTCGTGAAGATCCGTTCGTGGATGCCCGCGAAGCCCTTAGCGAAGTCGATGTACTGAACTTTGCCAACCTTTACCGGAACCTCACCTACGGCTTTGAGCAGACGCTCGGCGGTCGTTTGAATCGCCAAACCGGCAGTGGACGGCGGGCAGTACAGACGCCAGAGAGCCTCAGACTCCCCGGCGTTCGCATGCCAACAACTCACGAACAGGCGCTCGCGGTCGAGGGCCGCCGATTGTGAGAACTCGCGCAGGAGGCGGGCGGCCTCGCGTTCGACTTCTTCGTCAGGCGGCGGTTCGGACAACCGGGGAGCGGTTCTGATCGCATGACGGAAGAAATCCAGATAATGCGCATCCCAGCGGGCCTTGAGGTCCTGAACCCCGCTAGCTGCTTCGAAGCGATCGTCGAATTGATCGGCGCGTGCGAAATGCAGTGCCTGCTGTTCGAGCAACGCCACGAACCTCGCGAAGTCCATGAAGCGCCAAAGAACGGTGTCAGGGGCGACCCGCTTGTCTGCCTCCCACCACCAGTAAACGTGCGTCGCTAGTTCATGGATCGACGATCTGCAGCACTCGCCCACGTAGAGAGGTGAACCGTCGGATGCGTAACCGGCGAACGCGGCTTTACCGTCTGGGAGGACAATTCCGCACGTTCGGCACGTGTCATAGCTGTCGTTCATCATCCGCCGTAACGCGGGGGTGAACCGGCCAGTGCTATGCATCTCCCGACAGGCTACTACACTCGTCCGCGGTGCCCGTGCGATCGGTCACTAGAGCTAAGTGTCCGACGAATCGCCTCGTGCTGAGGACGCCTCGGACCGTTCTCCAGCCTCCAACTCTCGATATGCGGCCTTAACGGCCCGCCAGGACGCCGATCGCCATAGATCCGGATAGCCAAATTGGGCGAGCGACACTTTGATGGCGGCGCGCAATAAAAATTCTGCGGTGAACACGAACGGGCCTTCGTATTCCGCGTTAGACGGATTGGTATACGCGAGGGACGGCACGACTCCTTGATGAATGATCGTGTTTCGCGCATCCGCAAAGCTCATGAACCAATGCTCAAGACCCGTAACCTGGACGGTCTGTGGCTTTCCGCCCTTCATGAACGTCCACGCGTGGATGGCTCGTTCGGCCGGAGACCAGACCAACCGTTCCGAGTCCGTGGCCGATGTGTCTGGGACCGCTTCGAACAGCTGCCGGAGCATCTGCGCGCTCACGTGGCTCTTGCTGGTTCCGGTCATCGCCTCGAAGGCGGTCTTGAGGAACACCACGCGCTCGGGAAAATGGACCGTCGCGGTATTACGCCAAGCCTTCGCAAACCATCCGATCGCAGTCTTGATGCGGTCCGCCGTCGGTTTGGCGCCAGGCGCTCGAAGCGACGAGAGCACCGTTGTGTAAATCGCGTCCAGGCACACTGAATCAGCGGTCTGGGACCCGAGTGGCAAATGCAGGTCGAGCGGAGGTTTGATTGCGAGCTCGGCATCAGCGATCTGATAGCCACCACCGAGGGTCCGTACCATCAACCCGGTTGTAACCGTCACGTAGCCGGCCTCGACGTCAATCGGCCAGAAAAAGGGTTCCGCGTTGTCGGCGGTGATCACGTTCCACGCCTGGCGTGCGGTTTCCGGAGTACGGCGCGAGTTCTCGTCAAGGAACGCGAAGGCGATCGCGGCCTCAAGCGCCTCGATCTCTTCCGGCGACGGTAGCTGCCCATCAATTTTGCCGCCGCGGCGACATAGCAGGCTCGGGTGTTCGATCGGCTTGCCGGCGTTGTCGACGAATTTTGCGAGAAATGCCTTCGATTGTGCTTTGAACTTCACGTCCCCCCAGCGGTCATCGAAAGCCTCGAACGGCCCGATCTGCCAGTCGGCAAATTCGATGACCTTCCGCACGGATAGATACGGACAGAACGCAAGGTGCGGATGTGCCATCGTCTCCTTCTGGATCGCCCGCGCACCGTTTAACTCACGTTCAGCCCGTAGCCAATCGTCAAGGTCGAACCCGTCCTCGCGTCCGCGCGCCTCAAAGATCTCGTACGCCCTTCGCGAGATTTGCTCGTGCGTCGCCGGGCCTCGTCGCATATCGAAGTGCACCTCGGCCTATGACTTGGTATTCGTCCACGAAATGCAAACTCCGTGCAACAGGGTTAGGCCCCACCAAGACGGCGGCCTTGATCTACCACTCCTTTTCGATAACCTCGCAAATGCGGTAGAGACTGCTAACCGCTGCATCCAGGAGCTGGTAACCCTGATGAACAAACGGGACCGCCTCGTCGAGCCCAACGAGTTTGATCGCGTCCAGCGTTTTTTCGCTAGGCAGATGGGCGTCGGCAAGTCGCAAGTCGTAGATTCCGGCGAGAGCCCTCAGCATCGCCCGCGCGTCGTCAGCTGAGATCTTCAGCGCAAGAACTTTCTCCAACGACTTCAACGAACCCCACTTTTCACCCTTGGGAGGGTTCACAATCGTCTGGAGCTGCTTTTCATCTAAATCGTCGGCCGTAATGCGCGCGACGTCCTTCGCCAATGCGAATAGACCCTCTCTGTCCGTGGCGCGAAAACGATGAATGCGCGGAATCAGCTCTCTCACGTAGCTGTGTTCACGAAGAATAGGGACGCCGAGTTTCGCTATGGCCATTTCTTGAAGGCGATCCAGGCCCTTCTGAATGAAGTCCTCCGGCGCTTTCGTCCGCGCAGGCCGCGCATGAACTTGCGAAGCCTGAAGCTCCTCAGAGATCTTGCCCTCCGGTCCAACGTTGTGCGCGGCCCAGATTCTTTGCTGCCATTCAGGCAGCAGCGCGACGTCCTTTGCGTACACGGTCACCAGGCCGATTGAGTTCACCCCAAAATGAACGTCATAGCCCGAAAGACACGCAATCGCCCCGGTGTCCCTTGTGTACCATTTCAGCGAACCACCACGCCGGTTCATTAGAGCAGAGATCACCGTGGGCCTAAACCAAAGCCAGCGTCCAGAATCGACGAGCGTATCACCAGTCGCTTTCTTTCCTTCAGCATCGATGACGAATGACACCGTTGACGCGAGCTTGTCGCCTCGAACAATGGGACTCTCCGAGGCCGGATCAATCCACTCTGTCCGCCATAGCTCGCCCCATATGCGATAGAGCTTCACCCCTTCGAACTTCCTCGTCCATGATGAAGACTCGAGATTCTCGTCCGTCGGCAGTCCTAGTATGGGAACGTCGTCTTCCGGATTGACGTCGGTCCGTGCGACATGGAAGACGGCCATCTCCTCACCGTACGGCTCACCGCCTTCATGGATCGCCATCTTGCGTCCAGCCCACCGCTCGCGATCACGCTTCTCTTCCACATGATCGTTCGGCCACAGAATGTGCGAGGCGTCCTCGACGATCTCGGAGCGATCGCGATATGAAGTCACGATGAGACCCATGCCACGTGCGCACAGATAATCTCGCAGGTGAGATGCCCGCACTTCCAGTCTGGACTTTGAACCGTCCGAGGCGCGAATCATTCTCCCGACCTCAATGTAGTCTTCATCCGGCCTGACCCAGATATCTCCTTCGCGCTTAAGACCGAGCGTCGTCACGAAGTCCTGGTGAAGATGCCACTCTGATTTTTCTGCGCCGCTTCCGCGTTGGTCCAGAACAAGATTTACACCGACGAAATTGCCTCTGTGACTGACGTAGACATCCGCCGGGATGTACCGGCCGTCCTCGACATATCCAGCGTGATTGTGCGCAATGCCAATGGAGTCCCAACCGAGCTGCATCGCAGCGTCCTTGTTCTCAACAGGGACGGCAACGGAGCCGGCTCCGAAGAAGTCCTCCTTGAAGCCCACGAAGCCATACTTGCCGGTTCGCTCAATCTTCTGAACCGCCCTCAGTGGAATCCAGACGGCGGTCGCAAGTTTCGACCGCCGGATGTCAGACATTTCAAACCATGCTTGGTCCATGGTAGTCAGTGTGGAAGATCGCGCCGGTCACGCCCGCAATGGATTGACAACTCGCACGGATCCGTACGTCTGTCCGTGGGAAAGGTCCTCCGAGTACAAAACCTCTGCTCCTGACGCGTGCGCTGCGTGAAGGACGAGCGCGTCCCAGAACGAGATCTGATAACGCTCCTCAAGGTCGAGCGCATCGAGAATCGACTCGCCGCCATTGACGACGACTTGCCACGTCAAGTAATCCGCGACGATTTCACGCGTGGCCCTCGCGTCAAGTGGACGGCCTGCCTTTCGGCGCAGATTGACCGTGAGTTCTTGGAGCACCTGCGTGATCACAACGCCTGTTCGATCGCGCCAGAGGACCTCCAAGAGGGCCTTCGCGCGCTCATGCTTCTCCCCCGCGGACGAATCATGCGCGTACATCAGGATGTTGGTGTCGACGAAGAACTTATCGCTCATGCAGTTCGTCTCGCGATTTGGGCGGTGCCCATTGCAGATTCAGGCCTCCGCGCAGTCTCGCAAGTGCGCGGCGGCGCGCCTTATCGAAGGCCTTCCGTTCCCTCACGATAGCTTCGAGTCTGTCCGTCAGAAGGGCGCTGATGGAGCGGCCCTCTTCAGCTGCAACGACTCGGGCTTCTCGTAGGATGTCGGCGTCGATTTTGAGAGTAATGTTGGTTTTCATGTTGTGAGCACGTAAGCTTCGTGCAGCACCATTGTACGTGCTACGATGAGCGGCGGTCAAACGAGGTGCTTACGCCTACGCTCTTAATGTGGCGAGTGCTCCGGCGGGCTCTGACGTCCTGGTGGACTGTCGGGACGGGAGTGGCGTCCATCATCGGTGCTCTCGTCCTACCGACCGCGGTACTTGTTGGGCGCACAACGCTCGTTGCGGTGCTGCTACTCATCGTTCTCCTGGTCGCGGTTGCGATTTCAGCAGTTCGAGAAGCCTGGGTCGGTGCGGTCGCCGCTCGACAGGAAGCACAGCTCTTGGCTTGGCATTTCCGCGAGCGGCAAGCCCTGTTCGTGTTCGACGGACATCCTGACGTCGAACCTGGGCGAGTGGTCGAGTTGATCCGCCACGATGCAGATCTTGAGATCTCATTCGCTCTTGTTGAGCTTGAGTCTCGGACCGCCGACGGGCACGTTCAAGGTCGCGCGATCTGGATCTCACCCGCGCACCTTCGCGACTACCGGACACAGAGGTTTGGCCTTCGGCAGATCCGAGTTGCCACGACACCCTCCGGCCGTACGGTGCGAGCGGCTACACGATTGGAAGGCCCCTGATGCCGAAGGCTTTTCTGAGCTACTCACAACAGGATAAGGACACGGCCAACAAGCTCGCAGCAGATCTGCAGAGGCATGGCGTGGACACGTGGTTCGACCTCTGGGAGATCGGCGCTGGAGACTCGCTGATTCAGAGAATCTTCGTGGAGGGGCTTGCTAACGCTTCTTTCTTTCTCGTGTTGCTGTCACCAAACAGCGTGAAGTCACGGTGGGTTCGAGAGGAACTTGACGCAGCACTTATTCGACGGCTGGAAGGCGTTCTAAAGGTCATTCCAGTTGTTCTGGAGCCGACGAGCATTCCTGTTCCCCTTCGCACGCTGCGTTGGGTCAATCTTGCGGACAACTACGACACAGGCCTTCGAGAGATCGTGAAGACGCTGCACGGCGTCTCCGAAAAACCTCCAGTCGGTCAGCCTCCAGAGTTTGTAAGACGCTTGCGTCAGAGTGTCGGCGGCCTTTCGCCAGAGGCGAGCACCCTCGGTTCGGCGTTGGTGAGGCTTCGTGATGATAGCGCAGGGCTGGAACGGTACTTTCCCGCCAAAGAAGTTCACGATCTTGCCTCGTTCATGAGCGCCGAGGACGTGAACGATGCGGTCGAGGAGTTGGAGAGTTACGGTCTAGTCAAATTGATTCAGACCATGGGCACCGCTCCGTACGACTTCTCTGACCTTGAACCTACCTATGCTCTTTACCTTCATTTTCGAGAAGAACTGGATCACAACCCTGACGATGATCTTTGCGCAGTCGCCAACGCGATTGCTGGAAAGAACGAGCTAAGCGGGCCGACATTACAAGAGATCGTTCAATTGCCTCCCGGTCGACTCAATCGGGCGGTTGCGTATCTGGACGCGTACGGCCACGTACGCGTGTTGCGCGCATTTGGCACGGCGCCATTCGACTTCTTAGAGGTCATGGCGACCTCCGCGACTCGACGATTTGTTCGCGAACACTGCAGTGGCTGAGCAAGCACGTGGCGTTTGACGCTGGAGTTCATGAAAAGCTGAGCCGAGGCCTACGCCTTGAGAGCCCGATCAACCCGCGACGACGCTGACTCGGGCGGTCTTCCGCGACCCGGGCTTCCGTCGAATGACGATCTCCACGTCCCAGTCGAGTGCCGTCAGCAGGTTCATGAGGCGCTCGATGGAGAAGCCGGCAAGCTTGCGAAGGGCCGAAACCTTCGGCTGGGTCAGGCGCAACACCTTCGCAACCTCGGCCTGCGAGAGCTTTCGATCATCCAGCAACTGGTTCAGGGCATAGGCGAGGCGCAGCTTTCCCTGACGTTCTGCGGCATCAGGAAACCCGAAGTCCGCGAACACGTTTCCGGTACCGCGGGTGATTGGTTCACGTGGCTCAGCGCTTCGACTTTTCATCTGCTACTCGTGATCGTTCTGAGCTCCGCTCAGTCCTTTGGCAAAAAGATCGACACGTCTCGCTTCGCAGGCCGGGTGCTTGACGGCGACTTCTTCTGGAAAGCGTGGCGGACGTACACCGCCTTCTCGAACCGAACGGTGTACGCCGCTCAATAGGCGTTCCATCGTTTGACTCGACGACCACCAAAACGCCAGGACCGAACCCTTCCAAGGCGTCGCGCTGGCCGCGATACCGCCGAATTGCGCGATCCGAGAGAGTTGCCCATGTCCTCCATGACCGTCGCAGGAAGGCTCAGTAAATCGCGCGGGTTTTCGTCCACAGCCAAGGCACGTCGCACATCACGATTATCCCAGTTCTGGGATTTTCCAACAAGTGTGTGATCTCGGCGATGACATGCAAAAGGGGGAACCGTGGGGGGAACAGGGCCTCGCGCGGGGTGTTCCCCCTCTGTTGCATCCAGCCCAGTGCCAATCGCGAGTAATGCGAAGCCTGCTGGACCCGCCTGCGGTTTGTTCCAACTGCAATCAGCGCCGCGACTTACTGGCCGAGCGCTCCGGGCGGCGGTCTTTGCCGCGCGCACCGATGTGACGCCATCGGCGAGACGGTCAATGGCAATACCGTGGCGTGAGCGACCACGAGATCTGGCCGGGTCTGCGATCACGCCCGCGGCCACAGAAGAGGTCGCTCACGCCACGCTGTCTCTGTCTCAGCCGGAGTAGACGATCTCCACGATGCGATCAGCGCGGTCCGCAAAGGCGCGCGCAATGTGCACCGTCTCTTCATCGGCCGCCGCACTCGATTGTGAGCTTCGCGGTTGCGCGCTCAAGGCGCTCCGCGCTGCTCCGCCCGCGCATGCGCGCGGCTGGCGGCCTTGACCGCGCGATCCGCGAACCTCAGGTGCGCAATTGTCGACGGCCTCACGTGAACCTCTTGACGACGCGCGCGGACGGCGTTATTGTCGAATTCTCTTAGACGGTTGCAACCCGCAACCCCCTTCACATCGCCCGATGTGGAGCACACGAATCGGCGGCCCAAGATCACGATTCGTTTCTCTTTCGATTCACTTCCTGGTCGCCGACTCGCGCGACGACACGTCCGCGGAGCAAACGATCGGAACGGACTGCGCTTCGGCCTCAGACCAGAGCGCCAGATCCGTCCACAATTCAGAATCGACATCGTCACGCTGCCACGGCTCTTCGCCTGTCAGTCGTCGATGCATCGGAGCCGCACTCAGTGCTGCCCATTCACAGCAGAACGAGCACGCGAAACCGGCATCGACGTTCAACATGGGCAGGCGTATCATGGCCGAACGACGACGGCATCGGCGCGAGCGGCGGCGACAACATCGGCCGCACGTTCGCACGAACGCGAACAACCAGATCGACGCGCAGTGTGACGAGCATTTGCGCGCTTTCGTCCGAGCGCTTGCCCGTCAGGCTGCGCGGGAGCTGTTCGAGGCGCAACGAGCGCGCCACTTTGCAGAGATTCATTGAGGCACGCCAGCCATGAAGGTCGCCATCTACGCGCGCTACTCGTCGGACAACCAGCGTGACGCGTCCATCACCGATCAGATGCGGGTCTGTCGGGCCTTTGCCGAGCGGCAGGGCTGGACGATCGCGCAGGAGTACTCCGACCACGCGGTGTCCGGCGCCACGCTGCTTCGATCTGGTTTCCAGGCGCTGATGCGCGATGCGCTGAACCGTCGATTCGATGTGGTCCTCGCCGAGTCGCTCGATCGATTCAGCCGCGACCAGGAAGACACGGCCGGTCTGTTCAAGCGCCTCACCTTCGCGGGCGTGAACATCGTCACGCTGGCCGAGGGCGACATCACGCACTTGCACATTGGCTTCAAGGGCACGATGAACGCGCTGTTCCTGAAGGATCTGGCCGAGAAGACCCATCGCGGACTGCGCGGGCGAATCGAGGACGGCAAGTCTGCCGGCGGCCTCTGCTACGGCTATCGCGTCGTAAAGACTCTCAGCGGCGGAACCGTCACGACGGGCGAGCGAGAGATCGAACCGGCAGAAGCAACGGTTGTGGAAGGCATCTTCCGCGAGTTCATCGCAGGCATGTCGCCGAAGCAGATCGCCAAGAATCTGAATCGCGAAGGCGTGCCCGGTCCATTCGGTGGTGCGTGGAGTCCGAGCACGATCTACGGCAACGCCACGCGCGGAACGGGAATCCTTAACAACGAGCTCTACGTCGGCCGCCTGGTCTGGAATCGCCTTCGCTACGTGAAGAATCCTGACACCGGAAAGCGCGTGTCGCGGCTCAATCCGACATCTGAGTGGATGTCGCGTGAAGTCCCCAAGCTACGGATCGTGGCCGACGACCTCTGGACAGCTGCGAAATCGCGTCAGAAACAGACTCGGCACGCGATAAAGTCAGCGGGCGCAATCGGAGTGGCGAAGCGGCCGCAGTATCTGTTCTCGGGTTTAACGAAATGCGGCGTATGCGGCGCCGGATTCATCATGTCGTCGAAAAACCGGCTCGCGTGCTTCGGCGCCCTCGACCAGGGTCGGTGTGATAACCATCTGACGATCAGACGTGATGAAGTTGAAGCGCGCGTACTGAGAGCGCTTCAGGACAAGCTCCTGCGCCAGGATCTCTTCGACGAGTTCTGCGACGAGTTCACGCGCGAGATGAACCGGCTCCGGATGGAGCGCCGCGCAAGCCTGTCTACCGCCGAACGCGAGATCGACCGCATCGAGGCACGACGCAAGAAGCTCGTTGAGTCCATCATGGAGGGCGTCCCAGCCACTGAAGTCAAGGACGAGCTGAACGCCAACGCCGTCAGGCGCGAGGAACTGAGATCGAAACTCTCAGCCGCTGACGCGCCGCCGCCGCTGCTGCACCCGGAGATGGCCGGGCTGTACCGCCAGAAGGTCACCGCACTCGCTCAGGCCTTGGGGCATCCAGAGACCCGCACGGAGGCCTCTGAGGCGCTTCGTGGCCTCATCGACGCCATCGTCCTGACGCCGAACGCAGGCGAACTCCAAATCGAGCTGAAAGGGAATCTGGCAGCGATGCTGGGTGCCGCCCAAAATGCGAAGAGGTCGCCAGAAACCGGCGACCTCTCGCTGCAAGTTGTGATGGTTGCGGGGGCGGGATTTGAACCCGCGACCTTTGGGTTATGAGCCCAACGAGCTACCGGACTGCTCCACCCCGCGTCAGGGAAAACACGATCGTAACACGCGGATCAGCGAAAGATCAACGTAACGGCGCTGCTCAGCTGCGTCAGCGCAGCGTCAATGCGCTCTCCTCTACGACTTCGCCGCGGCCCTTCCATGCAGCGGCAACCACAAGCGGCAGCAGCGCCGCTGGAATGATCGCCCCGCCAACTCCAGTCTCCAGCACCGCTACATGCATGACCATGGCGCCGAGCATCGTTGATGCGATGAGCGCGCCGCCGATTCGCGCGGTTCGGGGCACGAGGAGCAGGAGCGCGCCCGCAAGCTGAACGGCCCCGGTGAAATACCGGAACCACTGGCCGAGGCCAATGGCCGCGAAGAGCTCGTTCCAGTTGGAGCCCACCAGCTTCTCTGCGGCAAATACGCAAAAGAACAGCGCGACGCCGGCACGAAGCGCCCAATCCGTCGCACTGAGGCGCCGGACGCCGGGGTCCGTGATATCGACAGTGACGGTACTCACGACCTCTGCTCGTGCAGTGTCAGTCCCGCACCTTAGACACCTCAAGGCAACGGTTGGACCGACAAGGCACTGAAATCGAGGAGCAGCTCCACGCCAGACGACTCGTCATCGATCGCCGACGCGCGACGGCCCGGACAGGTCACGACCGCGGAGTGTTCGACCAACGGCGCAAAATATCGGCGCGCGATCTCGGGAGCCACGTAGCCCACCTTCTCGCTGTTCGCCATCACCGCAATCGCGTGGAGAAAGTAGCGGTTCTCCTTCTCCGGCTGCAGCGCCACGGTCACGTTCGATGGAAGGCGGCGGACACGCTCGATGTACGCACGCCCGCCGACAACTGGAATACGCTGAAGGAGCGGGTCACTCATGACAGCAATTCTAAACCTCGAAATCCTGGCCGAAAGGATCCGGGGCGCACGGTCCGTGACCGCCATCACGGGCGCCGGCGTGTCCACAGCGAGCGGCGTCCCGACCTTCCGCGGCGCGGGTGGCCTCTGGCGCACGTATCGCCCGGAAGATCTCGCCACACCCGAGGCCTTCAGCCGAAACCCGACGCTCGTATGGGAATGGTACGACTGGCGTCGATCGCTCATCGCGTCGTGCAAGCCGAACGCCGCGCACGACGTGCTCGCGCGCTGGAGCACAAGAGACGGCTTCACCCTGATTACTCAAAACGTTGACGGCCTGCACGAACGCGCCGGCGCCCGGCTGATTCGCGTACACGGTTCGATTTGGGAACTATGCTGTGCCGCTGGGTGCGGCGCAGAACCATGGGAAGATCGGCGGGCTCCTCTACCCCATCTTCCGCCCCGCTGCTCTGGTTGCGGCGCCCTCGCCCGCCCCGGGGTGGTCTGGTTCGGCGAAGCGCTGGATCCCGACGTCCTCCGACGCGCTGCCGCCGCGACCGCGTGCGATGTGTTCCTGTCTATCGGCACGTCATCCGTCGTCTATCCGGCCGCCGGCCTGCTGCACGATGCACGACGCAGAGGCGCGTTCACGGCGGAAATCAATCCGATGACGACGGATGCGGCAGGCGCCGCGGATCTGGCGATTGCTATGCCGTCAGAAGAAGCCTTGCCCCTGATCGAGAGACTGACGTGCGACTAGCGACCAGCGTCTGACAAGCGTCAGACCCAATCAAATCCTCGGCAGCGTCACCTCTTGCTGTTTGAGATACTTCCCCTTCTTGTCGCCGTACGAGATCTCGCACGGCTCGTCGCTCTGGAAGAACAGCACCTGGGCAATCCCCTCGTTCGCATAGATCACGGCGGGCAGCGGCGTCGTGTTGGAGATCTCGAGCGTGGCCGTCCCCTCCCATTCCGGTTCGAACGGCGTCACATTGACGATGATGCCGCAGCGGGCGTAGGTGGATTTGCCCAGACAGACCGTGAGAACGTCGCGGGGGATCCGGAAATACTCCACCGTCCGCGCGAGCGCAAAGGAGTTCGGTGGAACGATGCAGGTGTCGGCTCTGATGTCGACGAACGATCGAGGATCGAAATTCTTGGGATCGATCAGCGTGTTGTTGATGTTCGTGAATATTTTGAATTCGTCGGCAACGCGAATGTCGTACCCGTAGGACGACAATCCGTAGGAGACCACACCAGCGCGCACCTGCCGCTCCTCGAACGGCTCGATCATCTTGTGCTCGCGCGCCATGCGCTTGATCCACTTGTCGGACTTGATGGCCATCGGTCCTCGACTGAAAAAGCGCTCAGCGCCTGAAAAGCGTGAGCAGCAGCGTGAGAAGGATGCTGGCCAGAATGGACGTGGCCAGCGGAAAGTAGAAAGTCGTGTTCCCGCGCCGAACCGTGAAATCGCCGGGCAGCCGGCCAATCGGCACGCCCATCATGACGAGGAGTCCCACGCCCGCCACAATCACGCCGATGATGACCAGCAGTTTACCCACGACTTACCGCGTCAGTTCTACACCGCGAAAAAAGTAGCCCAGCTCGAAGGCCGCTGTGTCGGGCGCATCAGAACCATGGGTGGCGTTGTGCTCGATCGAGCGACCGAACTCTTTCCGGAGCGTTCCGGGATCAGCCTTTGCGGGATCGGTGGCGCCCATGAGGGTCCTCCATTTCCTGATCGCATCCTCCGCTTCGAGCGCGAGGACGATCACCGGACCTGACGACATGAATCTCGTCAGACTGCCGAAAAAGGGGCGCTCGCGGTGGACGGCATAAAACCCTTCCGCTTCGCGAGCGGACAGATTCAGCATCCTCATGGCACGAATCTGGAATCCGGCCTCTTCGATGCGCTGAATGATGCGTCCGGCGGCGCGCGAGGCGACGGCGTCCGGTTTGATGATAGCGAGTGTACGTTCCATATATCAGGTGAATTATATGTCTGCCAAATCGAACACGCCGGAAGAGGAGTGCATGAATAACATGCAAGGTCACGAGCGCGCGGACAGCGACGAGCACATCGGCGCGGTCGAAGGGGATCGCCCGTCCGACTCGCCGCAACAGGGCAATCCGAACGCACCGGCGCTGGACGAGGAAGGGCTTCCAGACGACCCGACGGCCATTGCGCAGGATGTCATCGGGGCCAACGTGGACAAGACCGAAGGCTAGTCTTGCTGGCGGCCCGGACTCTCAGTTTTCGATGCCGCATCCTTCTTCAGGTACTTGTCGTACCACGCGACGTAGCGCTCCAGCCGATCCTTCTTGTAGCTCGGCGTCGTGATTCCGTGATACTGGTTCGGATAGATCACGAGCTCGCTGTCGACGTTCAGGCTCTTGAGCGCCTGGTACATCTGTTCGCTTCCGAGCAGCGGCACGTTGAAATCCTTTTCTCCGCACATGAAAAGCGTGGGTGTCTTGATCCGGTCGGCGTGGAAGAACGGATACGACACCTTGACCCAGACGTCCTGATTCTTCCAGGGCGGTCCCAGCTCCGTCTCGTACTGCGTGATGTACTGGTCCGTGCCGTACATTGAGATTTGATTCGAGCTGCCCGCCCCGCTGATCGCGGCCTTGAAGCGGCCATCCGTCGCAATCGTGTAGTTGGTGAGGATGCCGCCGTAGCTCCAGCCGCCAATTCCGAGCCGATTTGCATCGGCGATGCCGATCTTCACGACGTGATCCATGGCGCCAAGCAAGTCGATCACTTCCTTGTTGCCCCAGTCGGCGTAGATCGCTTTCTGATAGGCGCTGCCGCGCCCGTTGCTGCCGCGGTAATTCACCGCCACAACGACGTAACCATTCGCGGCAAACAGCTCGCGCTCGAAGCTGAACGAATGCGCATCCTGACCGTTCGGACCTCCATGAATCCGCAGCAGCGTCGGATACCGGCGGCCGGACTGAAAGGTCGGGGGCTTGACGATCAATCCGTGGACTTCCGTGCCGTCCTTGCTGATGGACGTGAACGCTTCGGTGGTGCCGAGCAAGCGACCCTCGAGCCAGCCGTCATTCTGATGGGTCAGCTTGCGGAGCTGGCCATTTTCGAGCGCGTGGACTTCCGGCGTGCTCGTCGCCGTTGACGCCAGCACCGCAAACGCCTCGTCTGGCCCCGCCGACAAGCGATCGATCACTTGCGGACCCTCGACGATCTTCTGCACCCGGCTGCCGGCGAGGGGAACCTTCGCGACGTGCTGCGCCCGATCGTCCACGACAACAAACGCGACCGCGGCTCCGTCGCGGGCCCAGACCGGTGATGAGACAGGCCGGTCGAGCGAGGGCGTGAGCGGTTTTGCCGTTCCACCGCCGGATGGGATGACCATCAACTGGGCCTGGTCGTACGCCGACCACTTCAGCTCGTCGCCGAGCAGATACGCGATTGATTTGCCGTCGGGACTCCACTCCGGGCGGCCCACTTCTTCGGCCGTGGTGAACGTCAGCTGCTGTGGACTCGCACACGTGCACGCTTCCATGACGAACAAGTCGCGATTTGGTGCCCGGTCAATGTCTCCCTGCCCATGGCGGCGCATGAAGGCGATGCGTTTGCCGTCGGGTGACCATGTCGGCGCTTCTTCGTTGAATGTGCCTGGCGTCAGTAGCTCCGCCTTTTTCGCGGTGAGGTCAAAGAGATAGAGATGTGTGCGCTCGCCGCGAAGATATCCGTCACCATCCCGTTTGAACGCATACCGGTCGATCACGATCGGCTTGGGCGTCTTCGTCGTTCCATCGGGCCGCTTTTCCGCCTCTTTCTCTTCTTCGGGATCGCGCGGATCGGGATCTTTCACGACGAGCGCGAGCTGACGGGAATCAGGAGACCACGCGTAATCAGAGACGCTGCCTTTGACATCGGTGAGCTTGACCGCTTCGCCGCCTGCCCGGTTCAACAGCCAGACCTGAGCACGCTTGGCGCCCTGACGCGAGGACAGGAACGACAGGTATTTGCCGTCGGGACTCCATCGGGGACTCGATTCGGATTCAGGCGTTGAGGTCACCTGAATCTGATCCTTGCCGTCCCAGCTGACCATCCACACATCCGTGTCGTTCTTGTCCGTGTCCTTGATCGCCCGGGCGACCGTGTACGCGACCCATCGTCCATCCGGCGATCGCTGGGGGTCGCGAACTTCGCGGAGGTTGTAGATGTCGTCAGCGCTCAGCGGGCGCTTCCCCTGCTGAGCTGATGCTGACACTGCAGTCAGCACAATGGTTGTGCAGACGAAGCTCGCGTTGAGGACGGCACGAATCGGCATTGTCATTGCTCCGGAAGACTCAGCTCACGCCTGGAGCGGTCACGTACAAGAAGAAGGTCCCACTTTGGGCCATTCATTGCCTGTTCTGGGTGATGGGGTACCACAGGAGGTTGATCCGGTGAACAAGATCATACGTGAAGCGCCCCGTCTGTCGATGCTGCTTGCGATGGTTGCGATACCAACCACCGTGGTGGCGGAGCCTATTCGCGTCACTGGCGGCTACCTGCTGATGACCGGTTTGAGTGGGACGATTGAGCTCGTCGGCGAGCAGGGCTTCTCACTCAGCTCGCGGGTGGACGTCGTTGGCGGCATTTTCAACCCCTGGCAACAATGCTCGGTGCCCGAGTGCACTCCCGGCACCCTGGTCGACCTGAAAGCGCTCTGGTCCGGCGGGGATCTCACGGGATCCCTCAGCTTCCAGGGCGAAACCTATCCGTTGAACTCCACCATGGGCGGCGCTGGCGCATCGGTCGAGTTTGCCGGATCGTTTATCGCCCCGGCACTGGCTCCTTCGGCCCTGGTGACCGCGCCTTTCCTGCTCATCCCTCCCTCACCGACGAGGAACGGAAGTGGCTTCACCCTCCCGTTACCCATCGGCGGCATGCACACGCTGTTCGGCGGGGGCACCACCACCGTGAACCTTTCGCCCTACGGGCCTCTTTACCCCAACGCGTGGCATATCGACTCAGTGCGGTACGACTTCTCCGCGACAGAGCCGGTCCCGGAACCGGGAACCATCTTGCTGGTTGGACTGGGAATGGCTGGCGCCGTCAGACGGTTCCGCCGCGCGGGTCTCAACGCCTGATCGGTAAGGTTACCGAAGGCCTTCCATCACTTCGGCCAGCACCTCGCGACCCGGCCGCACTCGTTCCAGCGGGAGGGTCGCGAGTGGCTCATCCACCAGATTCAACATCGTCAGAAAATCGTCCTTGTCGGGTTCCACGTAGAGGATGCCGGTAGCAAACTCGCCGCGCTCGGCGGTTTCGTGCAGCAATCTCACTGCCGAGAGCTTGTCCCTCGGGTTGTAGTGCTCCTCCACCTTCTTCAAGTACAGGCGCGAGCCATCGTGCATCTTCACTTCCGTCGTGGTTCCCGGCTCGTACTCGATGGTGATGTCCTCGAAAAACGGAACGAAGCTCACTTCGCCGACCGGATCATCGTGATCTTTGGCGTAGGCGTAGCTTTTCGTGGATCCCTCGTGATCGTTGAACGTGACGCAGGGGGACAGGACATCAATCATGGCGGTCCCGCGGTGGCTCAACGCTGCCTTCAAGATCGACAGCAGCTGCTTTTTGTCACCGGAAAAGGACCGCGCGACAAACGAAGCGCCGAGTTGAATCGCCATCTGGCAGGTATCGATCGGCGGCAGCTGATTGGGTGTCCCCGTTTTCAGCGTCGATCCGACGTCTGCAGTCGGCGAAAACTGTCCCTTCGTCAGCCCATAGCAGCCGTTGTCTTCGATGATGTAGATGATCGGCAGGTTGCGCCGCATCAGATGGACGAATTGGCCAATGCCGATGGCGCCTGTATCTCCATCGCCGCTCACTCCAATCGCCATTAGCGTGCGGTTCGCCAGCAGGGCTCCCGTTCCAACCGACGGCATTCGTCCATGGACGCTGTTGAATCCGTGCGCGGAACCCAGGAAATACGCGGGGCTCTTGCTCGAGCACCCGATCCCCGAGAGTTTCATCACCTGCGTGGGCTCGATCCCCATCTCGAAAAACGCATCGATGATGCGTTCGGAGATGGCGTTATGTCCGCAGCCGGCGCAGAGCGTCGTCTTGCCGCCGCGATACGGCTGCACTTCGAGTCCGATGCGGTTGCGCTTCCTGCCGGGTTCGGACGTAGTGGTGGTCGTCATTTTATTGGTGTTGGGGGCGCTACTCCCCTCCTGTAGCCAGCGCCGGTGTTACAGGCTCTTTCTCTGCCTGACGGCGCTTCAAACCTTCCTGTATGAGAATCTCCTCAGTCACGGAGCGTGCGTCGATCGGCAAACCGCTGTAATGCCGAACGCTTCGCAGCTTAGCGATCTGTCCCGGATCCAGCTCGAGACGCATCAACCCGAGCATCTGCGCGTCGCGGTTCTGTTCGACGACGTAGACGCGCTGATGCGTGTCGATGAATTCCGTGAGTTCCGAGGTGAACGGATAAGCGCGGAGCCGGAGATAACTCGCGCGCACATCGTTTTCCTGCGTCAGCTGGTCGCGGCTCTCGAGGATCGCCGGGTGGCTGGTCCCGTAGCCAATGATGCCAATGGCTGCGCCCGCCACAGGATCGACTTCCGGCTTCGGCATCAACGTCCGGGCGGTTTCGAACTTCCGCGCGAGCCGGTCCATGTTGTGCACGTAATCGTCCGGCCGCTCGCTGTACTGACCCTTTTCGTTATGGCCGGAGCCTCGCGTGAAGTACGCCGGCATCTTGGTGCCAGGGATGGTGCGGTACGGAATACCATCGCCGTCCACATCTTTATAGCGTCCCCACTCACCGATGCGTGCCAGCGTCTGCTGGTCGAGGAGTTTTCCTCGATCGAGCGGACGCTCCGGGTACTGGAACGTCTTCGACATCCACGTGTTCATCCCGAGATCGAGATCGCTCATGACGAACACCAGCGTCTGGAGACGCTCGGCGATGTCGAACGCGTCCATCGACATCGTGTAGCACTCTTCCACGGTTCCGGGAATGAGCATCACATGCTTCGTATCGCCGTGCGACAGCAGCGCCAGGCTGAGGAGATCGCTCTGCGCCGTTCGGGTCGGGAGACCCGTGGAAGGGCCGACCCGCTGAATGTCAAACACGACGCCCGGAAGTTCCGCGTAATACGCCAGGCCGGCGAACTCGCCCATCAGCGAGATCCCTGGCCCCGAAGTGGACGTCATTGCGCGGGCGCCCGCCCATCCTGCTCCGAGCACCATCCCGATCGCCGCAATCTCGTCCTCCGCTTGCACGATGGCGTAGGTCGCCTTACCCGTTGACGGATCGTGCCGGTACTTCTTCAGATAACCGATGAGCGTTTCCGGCAACGAAGACGATGGGGTAATTGGATACCAGGCAATGACGGTGACGCCGGCCATCATGCAGCCGAGCGCTGCCGCGGCATTGCCTTCCACCAGAATCATGCCGCGCGTTTTGTCCATCGGCTCGATCCAGAACGGATCGCGCTTGACGAGATGTTCCTCGGCGAACTTGGCGCCCGCCTGCAGCGCACCGAGGTTCAGTTCGACCGCCTTGAGCTTTTTCCCGAGCTGCCGGCGAAGGGCGTGCGCCATCTGCTCCATGTCGATGTTGAGGAGCTGCGAGAGCACGCCGTCGTAAATCATGTTCTTGACGAGGCGGCGCAGCTTCGCGTCCTTGCAGACTTCGGCGACGATCTTGTCAAAGGGAACGGGATAGAAGACCAGATCCGATCGAAGCGCGTCGAGCTTGAGCGGCTCGTCGTAGAGCACCGCCGAACCAGGATCGAGCGTCAGTACGTCTTCTTTCGCCGTTTCCGGATTCATTGCCACGAGGAAGTCGACTTCCTTCTTGCGCGCGCCGTATCCGTGCCGGTTGGCGCGAACCGTGTACCAGGTCGGCAGCCCTGCAATGTTCGAGGGGAACATGTTCTTGCCGGAGACTGGCACGCCCATCTGGAAAATCGAGCGCAGGAGGACGAGGTTCGCCGTTTGGCTGCCGGATCCGTTCACCGTGGCAACCTGGATGCTGAGATCGTTCACGATGCGGCTGGAGGCTGGCGGCATGGCGGCCTCCTGAACCGCGAGGTCAGTCGAAGCCATTAATGGGGTCCTTGACCGTAAGCGAAGGCGGTTGAGGGAATTATACCAGCCGGGCTCATCTAGGCCCGCAGAGCCTGCGTGACGGCGCTGCCAATATCGGCTGGGCTCTTGACGACATGAACGCCGGCGCTCGAAAGCGCAGCCATTTTTTCGGCCGCCGTGCCTTTGCCGCCCGCAATGATCGCGCCGGCATGGCCCATCCGCCGGCCGGGCGGTGCGGTCTGGCCGGCAATGAATCCCACCACAGGTTTGTGGAAGCTGCGCGAAATGAATGCGGCGGCCTCTTCTTCGGCCGTGCCACCGATTTCGCCGATTATCACGACGGCTTCCGTCGCCGCATCATTCGCAAACAGCATCAACGCGTCGATAAAGCTGGTCCCGATCAAAGGATCTCCACCGATGCCGATGCACGTCGTCTGGCCAAGGCCCAGCTTGGTCAACTGATGAATGGCTTCGTAGGTGAGCGTCCCGCTTTTTGACACGATCCCCACGCGCCCTTCCCGGCAAATGTGTCCCGGAATAATGCCCGCCTTCGCCTGGCCAGCGGTGATCAGGCCCGGGCAGTTGGGTCCGATCAGTCGCGTCTTCGACGCCCGGACGACGGTCAGCGCGCGCATCATGTCGATCGTGGGAATCCCTTCGGTGATGCACACGGTCAGCGGCAGGCCGGCGTCAGTCGCCTCCATGATGGCGTCGGCTGCAAAGGGCGGAGGAACGAAGATGACCGAGGCGTTCGCGCCGGTCTGGCGTACGGCGTCGGCGACCGTGTTGAACACCGGCCAGCCTTCGTGGGTCGTGCCTCCTTTGCCCGGTGTCACGCCGCCCACGACCTGAGTGCCGTAAGCCGCCGCCTGTTTTGCGTGGAACGTCCCCTCGCGGCCGGTCATGCCCTGGACGATCAGGCGCGTGTTCTTGTCGATTAATACAGCCATCTTTTCTCAGTGCTCGCGGGGCCCCACCCCCGCTCGCGCTCGCTCCGCGGCCCGCTTGCGCGGGCTTCCCTCCGGCGCCTCGCTCGGGCCGCAGGCGTCCTCGGCTATTGCGCTCGAGCGACGACCTGCTCCGCGGCATCACTCATCGTTTCCGCCGTGGTGAAGTTCAGGCCGCTCTCCCTGAGCATCTGCTTGCCCTGCTCAACGTTCGTTCCTTCCATGCGAATCACGATCGGAACGGGGACACCAAGGTCACGCACCGCCGCGATGACCCCTTCGGCCAGGATGTCGCACCGCAGGATGCCGCCAAAGATGTTGATCAGCACGGCTTTGACGTTGCGATCCGACATCAGAATGCGAAACGCATTCTTGATCTGCTCGGCGTTGGCTCCCCCACCGACGTCGAGAAAGTTCGCCGGCTCGCCTCCGGCAAGCTTGATGATGTCCATCGTGGCCATCGCGAGTCCGGCACCGTTGACCATGCATCCGATGGTGCCGTCCAATTTGATGTAGTTCAGCGAATACTTGGACGCCTCGATCTCGAGCGGGTCCTCTTCCGCCAGGTCGCGCATCTCTTTGATGTCAGCGTGGCGATAGAGCGCGTTGTCGTCGAAGTTCATCTTCGCATCGAGCGCGAGCAGGTTTCCTTCTTCGGTGATGATGAGTGGATTGACCTCGATGAGGGAGGCGTCGGTATCGAGGAACGTCTGCCACACGGCAGTCATCAACTTTGACGCCTGGGTCACCTGCTGACCTTCGAGGCCGAGAGCAAATGCCAGCTTGCGTGTTTGGTACGCCTGGAGACCGACGCAAGGATTGATGAATTCCTTGAAAATCCGCTCGGGCGTCTGCTCCGCCACCTTTTCAATCTCGACGCCGCCATCGGGGCTCACCATCAGGACCGGCTTTTCGCTCGACCGATCGATCACGAGCCCGAGGTAGAGTTCACGCTTGATTTTGAGCCCCTGCTCGACGAGCACGCGCCCGACCTTCTGGCCGACGGGGCCGGTCTGGTGGGTCACGAGCGTCATGCCGAGCATTCTTGCCGCCGCCTGACGCGCCTCCTCGGCGTTCTTGACGACCTTCACGCCGCCGCCCTTGCCGCGGCCGCCGGCATGAATCTGCGCTTTCACGACCGCCACACCGCCGCCGAGTCTCCGCGCCACCGACTCCGCATCGTCCGGGGTGTAGACCACTTCACCGTGGGGCACCGACACGCCGTGCCTGCCGAGAATCGCCTTGGCCTGATACTCGTGGATTTTCATGAGCGCAATCTTTCAATCATGTGCCGGTCGCCACGACCGAATCAAGCACACGACGGCGAAGGTTCGGCAGTTGCTGGGCCTGAGGGAAAGTGCGAGGCAGTATGTCCGAAGGAGCTGTCGTGACGTTCAGACTTTGATCACTTCCACCAGCTCTCTGACCGCGCCCGCTGATTTCTTGAGCGCCGCATCCTCATCGGGCGTCAATTTGATTTCAATGATCTGCTCGACGCCGCGGGCGCCCAACTTGACGGGGACGCCGACGAACAGATCCTGAATCCCGTACTCGCCCTGGAGAAAGACCGAGCAAGGCAGAATCTTCTTCTTGTCTTTGAGGATGACCTCAACCATCTCGGCGGCCGCCGACCCGGGGGCATACCAGGCGCTCGTGCCAACCAGCTTCGTGATCTCCGCGCCGCCCTCCGCCGTACGCTTGCTGATCGCGTCAATCCGTTCCTTGGACAGCAGTTCGGTAATCGGAATGCCGGCAACGGTCGAATAGCGCGGCAGCGGGACCATTGTGTCGCCATGGCCGCCCAGCACGAACGAATGGACGTTCTCCACCGACACGCCCAGCTCCATCGCAATGAACGTGCTCATCCGAGAGGAGTCCAGCACGCCCGCCATTCCGATGATCCGCTCGCGCGGGAACTTGCTCAGCCGGTACACGGCCTGGCACATGGCATCCAAGGGGTTCGCGACGGGGACAATGATTGTCTTCGGCGAGTAGCGAACGATCTGCTCGGTGACCGACTGCATGATCTTGTAATTGACCTGCAGCAGGTCGTCGCGGCTCATTCCCGGTTTTCGCGGGACGCCGGACGTAATGACCACCACGTCCGAGTCCGCCGTTGCCCGCCACCCTTCGTCATTGGCCCCATATCCGACGACTCGGGAATCGGAGCCTTCGATCGGGCATGCCTCGAGCATGTCGAGGCCGATCCCAGCGGCTTTCTGATCGGCGATGTCGATGATCACGACATCGGCGAGTTCCTTGTCAGCAATTGCCCTGGCCACAGTGGCGCCAACATTGCCGGCGCCACCGACGACGGTCACTTTTCTGTTCATGCGTGTTTACATGCTCTCGATGATTGCGTCGGCGAACTCCGACGTCCGTACTTCTGTGGCGCCTTCCATCAGCCGTGCGAAGTCGTAGGTCACGCGACGCAACGAAATGGCCGCGTCCATCCCCTTGACGACCAGATCGGCCGCCTCCGGCCATCCCAGGTGACGCAGCATCATTTCGCCAGAGAGGATGACGGAGCCGGGGTTCACCTTGTCGAGGTTTGCGTATTTCGGGGCCGTGCCGTGGGTCGCTTCGAAGATCGCGTGCCCCGTGACGTAGTTGATGTTGCCCCCCGGCGCGATGCCAATTCCGCCCACTTGCGCCGCCAGGGCATCGGACAGATAGTCCCCGTTGAGGTTCGGCGTGGCGATAACGTCGAATTCGTCCGGGCGCGTCAGGACCTGCTGCAGCGCGATGTCGGCAATCGCATCCTTGATGACGAGTCCGGCGCCCGGTTTTCCATCCGGAATCCGGCACCACGGCCCACCGTCGATCTCGACGGCACCGAAGAACTCCTTCGCGACCTGGTAACTCCAGTCACGAAACGCGCCTTCGGTGAACTTCATGATGTTGCCCTTGTGGACGATCGTCACGCTTTTGCGCTTGTTCGCGACGGCGTAGCTGATGGCACTATGAACCAGACGTTCTGTCCCGAGATAGCTGATGGGCTTGATGCCAATGCCCACCTGCACGTCCACCTGCCGGGCCGGGGCGCCAATCTCCTGCAGCGCCCGTTGCCAGAGGGCTGAAGCTTCGCTGCTGCCGAACCGGATCTTCTTGAAATCCTTTGGAAACTCGCGCGCGACGAAGTCGAGCAGCTTCTGCGCTTCGGGTGTTCCAGGTGCGTACTCGATTCCGGCGTAGATGTCTTCCGTGTTTTCGCGGAAGATCACCATGTCCACTTTTTCGGGCCGCTTCACCGGCGACGGCACACCTCGGTACCAGCGAACCGGCCGCAGACAGACAAACAGATCCAGGAGCTGGCGGAGCGCGACGTTGAGCGAGCGGATTCCACCGCCGACCGGTGTCGTGAGCGGCCCCTTGATGCCGACGTAGTACTCGCGAAATGCTTCGACCGTGTCATCGGGGAGCCACGTGTTGAACTGCTTGAAGCTTTTCTCGCCGGCGTAGACCTCCATCCAGGCGATGCGCCGCTTCCCGCCATAGGCCTTCTTCACCGCGGCATCGAACACGCGAACGCTGGCGCGCCAGATGTCGGGGCCTGTGCCGTCGCCTTCGATGAATGGAATAATTGGATCGTCGGGCACGATCAATCGCCCGCTCGCTCGCGTGATGGCCGATCCTGTCGATGGTGGTTTGAGAATCGTGAACGTAGGCATAGGACGCGTTAGATTAGGTCACCTTACCGTCGGGCTGTTACGCGATCTTCACAAAAACTGTGGAAAAGGATGTGGAAATCACCGTCCGCTGACCGCTATCCTGCCCACCAATCGGCGCTTTCCAGCGGTTTGCACCACGATAGTGCGTGTTGAACCCACCGCGGAAAAAACCTGCGATACCTCCGCGCCCCGCCTTCGCCCAAGGCTTCGGCGCGGCAGGCGCAGTCAGGGGACGGTCACGCTCTCCTGTTCATCAAAAACCGCAACATTATACTGACTGTCATGCACATCGTCATCGCCGACCAGTTGCCAAGCTCCGCCATCGACATAATCCGAAGCGTTCCCGGATGGACCGTTGATTCGCGCACGCAGCGTCCGGCTGCTGAACTCGCACGCGACCTCGCCGAGGCAGACGCACTCATCGTCCGCAGCGCGACGACGGTAAATGCCGACGTCATCGCCCAGGCGAAGCGGCTTCGGGTGATTGCCCGTGCGGGGACGGGGGTGGACAACGTCGATGTGCCGGCGGCAACCGAACGCGGCATCGTCGTGATGAATTCGCCGGGAGCGAACAGCGTCAGCGTCGCGGAGCACGCGATGGCCCTCATGCTCGCACTCGCCCGCGCGGTGCCCGCGGCCGACGCCGCCATGAAAAAGGGAGTGTGGGACAAGAAGCGGCTGACCGGCGCGGAACTGCGCGGCAAAACGCTGGGCGTCATCGGTCTCGGGCGGGTCGGTCAGGAAGTCGCGATCCGCGCGAAGGCGTTTGGCATGGCGGTCGTCGCCCATGATCCGTTCATCTCCGAACAAGTGGCGACCAAGCTGGGCATCGAACTGCTCTCCGTGGACGATTTGTGTGCGCGATCGGACTACCTGACCCTCCACGTGCCCGCCACGACGGAAACCCGGCACCTCCTCGATGCCCGCCGCCTCGCCCTCTGCAAAGCCGGTGTGCGAATTGTCAACACCGCGCGAGGAGAGTTGATCGACGAGAACGCGCTGGCCGACGCAATCGAGCGCGGACATGTGGGCGGTGCCGGACTTGATGTGTTCCAAATCGAGCCGCCGCCAGACAGCAGGTTGACGCGACTGCCCCAAGTCGTCGCGACACCGCACATTGCGGCTTCTACCGTCGAGGCCCAGGAGCTCGTCGGCACCGAAACCGCGACCAACGTGCGAGATTTCCTGCGCGACGGCGTTATCCGCAACGCCGTCAATTTTCCGGCACTCCCGGTCGAGGAATACGCGCTGGCGCGACCCTGGATGCAACTTGCCGAACGGCTCGGATCGATCGTCGCGCAGCTCGCGACCGGACGCACTCATCGCATAGGGATTCGGTATTACGGACCGCTCGTCAGCGCCCGCGCCGAAATGCTGGCGAGCGCCGTCGTGGTCGGCGTGCTTCAGCCGCTGCTCTCATCAGCGGTGACGATCGTCAACGCCCGCGCCGTCGCGGTGCAGCGCGGAATCGAAATCATCGAGACGCGCAGCTCACGTCCGCGCGATTTCACGAATGTGTTGTCGGTCAAGCTGCACACGAGTGACGGCGAGCGGTGGGTTGAGGGCACGGTGTTCGAGCCCGGCAATCCGCGCCTCTCGGCGGTTGACGGCGTCGACATCGAAGCGCCGCTCGAGGGAACGCTCATCGTGATCACGAACAACGATCAGCCCGGCGTCATCGGTGAAGTGGGGACAATCCTGGGACGGCATCGATTGAACATTGCGAATTTCGCCCTCGGGCGCAGCGATTCCGGCGCGGTTGGCCTGGTCAAGATTGACGAGCCGTCAAAAGACGACGGGTCGCTGCAGCGGGCGCTGGAAGAAATCAGGGCAGCGAAAGCAATTCGGACAGCGTCGCTGGTGAGGGTTTAGCGCAGCGCGAGTCGTCGGACCGCGTTGGTCGCGATTTCCTTCAACTCCACCGCATCGGCTCCGATCGCTTCAACCCTGTATCGGTCCAACACGGTCTCCCCAACGGCCAGTACGAACACCGCATCAGCGTCCCCTGTGATGATGGCGGTCCGCACCAGTCCCTTCGGGCTCTGATCCTCGGTGATCCCAATCAACGAAAGCGTCGGCTCCGGCGGCGGAAGCGGCTCGGGTACGATGGCGGGATCCGCGCGGAGGGCGAATGGCCGCTGAGGGACGCTGGGGCGCGATTCAAAGACGAACGGGTTCCGATGAGGCAACTGGGGGCGCGGGGCGGTCGCGAGCCGTTCGCGCAACCGCGCGGCGTGCGCCTCCACCTCGGAGGCGAGGGTTTCGGTCGCAGCAGTACCCGTCACGGAAGGTTCCTGGTAGGTCACGGGCGGACGCCGTGTCGTCGATGCCGCAGACGCCAGCCAAGCCGCCAGCAAGCAGCAGGTGCCGCCGTACACTACGGCCCGTCGGACTGTCATGTGTGTGGTTCGAAGCCCGGTTTTACGTTCCGAAACTTCGGCGCGCGCCATCAATAGTACCACACCGCACGAACAACGCTGCTCGAGCCGCATGCGATAGCGTGCAGTCGTGGTAAGATTTGTCGTGCACCCTGTTTCGAGTCCGGTTTCTACCCTCGATACAGCTTCCGCATCGGTCATCGCCATCATCCCGGCGCGTTTCGCGTCAACCAGACTTCCCGGCAAGGCTCTCGCAGACATCGGCGGACGGCCGATGATTGAGCACGTCTACCGTCGTGCGGCCGAGGCTCGTTCGGTCTCGTCGGTCATCGTGGCAACCGACGATGAGCGGATTTACCGGGCGGTCTCGTCCTTCGGGGGTACCGCGCGGATGACATCAGCACGTCACCCGAGCGGTACCGATCGGCTGGCGGAAGTGGCGGCGGATCTGTCCTGCGACATCATCGTCAACGTTCAGGGGGACGAACCGCTGATCGACCCGGCGACCATCGATCAGGCCGTCGCACCCTTGCAGGCCGATCCCGCGCTCGAGATGGCCACGCTTCGCCGGCGCATTGACGACCCGGAAGAAATCAAGGATCCAAACCTGACCAAGGTCGTCGTCGATCTGAACGGATACGCGTTGTACTTTTCCCGTGCGCCGATACCGTACGTGCGCGCCGGGGCGCCAGCCGCGCCGGCCTGGGCGCACATCGGCCTTTACGTCTATCGGCGGACGACCCTCCTTCGCCTGGCGACCTTGCCACCGTCAGTGCTCGAACGGTCGGAAGCACTCGAGCAATTGCGCGCGCTCGAGAACGGCATCCGCATCAAGGCCATCGAAACATCGCACGAGTCGATCGGCGTGGATACGCCGGAAGATCTCGAGCGCGTGCGGCGCCTGATCCCCGCCGCTACCGAGGTCAGGTCGTGATTATCAACCGCTGAAACGCAGGGAGCCCACGGAGCAATGGAGCAGCAGACCAACCGTCCCGTCAAATACATCCTGGTCACCGGTGGCGTCGTCTCGTCTCTCGGAAAGGGGCTGGCCGCTGCGTCGATCGGCGCGCTCCTCGAAGGACATGGCTACAAGGTCGCGCTGCAGAAATTCGACCCCTACATCAACGTCGATCCTGGCACGATGAGTCCGTATCAGCACGGCGAGGTCTACGTCACCGACGACGGGGCGGAAACGGATCTGGATCTTGGCCACTACGAACGCTTCACCAGCCAGACGACGACACGCAACAACAACTGGACCACCGGCAAGATTTACCTCTCGGTGATTCAAAAAGAGCGCCGCGGCGATTACCTCGGGCGTACTGTGCAGGTGATCCCGCACATCACGAACGAAATCAAAGACAGCATCCGCGCCGTCGCTCACGACGTCGACATCGTCCTGGTTGAAATCGGCGGCACCGTGGGCGACATCGAGAGCCTGCCATTCGTCGAAGCGATTCGCCAGCTTCGACAGGACGTTGGCCGCGAAAACACCCTCTATATCCATCTGACGCTCGTCCCCTTCATTGGCGCCGCAGGCGAACTGAAAACAAAACCCACCCAGCACAGCGTGCGCGACCTTCGCGCAATCGGGATTCAGCCAGACATTCTGCTTTGCCGAACCGACCGCTTCCTCGACCAGGAGATCAAGCGAAAGATTGCCTTGTTCTGCGACGTTGACGAAGAGGCCGTCATCACGGCCAAGGACGTGTCGAGCATCTATGAAGTGCCGCTGGTGCTCGCGGCGGAGGGCCTCGATCGCATCGTGCTGCAGCGGCTGCATCTACCGCAGACCGAAGCACGGATGGATGCCTGGATCGATTTGGTGGATCGCATCAAGAATCCGTCGGACGACATCACGATTCACGTCGTCGGGAAGTATGTCGGCTACGAAGACTCCTACAAGAGTCTGAACGAAGCGCTCTACCACGGTGGCTTCAAGCATCGTCTGCGCGTAAACATCCGCTGGGTGGAAGCCGAAGCGCTGGAACAGCCGGGAGGCGAACAGTTGCTGGACGGTGCGCACGGGATACTCGTACCCGGCGGTTTTGGCGATCGCGGCACTCGCGGCATGATGCGCGCCGCCGAAATCGCACGCGAGCGCGGCATCCCCTACTTTGGCATCTGCTACGGGTTCCAGTGGGCAGCGGTCGAGTACGCGCGCAACGTCTGCGGCCTGGCTGACGCCGACTCGACCGAGTGCGCCCCCAACACCGCGAACAACGTGATTTACAAGCTTCGCGATCTGCTGGGCGTCGATGAGCTGGGCGGGACGATGCGGCTGGGGTCGTACCCCTGCGAGTTGAAGGCCGGTTCGAGATCGCGCGAGCTCTATGGACAGGCCGTCATCCACGAGCGGCATCGGCATCGCTACGAGTTCAACTGTCTGTTCGAACGAACACTCACCGAACGCGGACTCGAGATCGTGGGCCGCTCGCACGACGGGAAGTTCGTCGAGATTATCGAGCTGACTGGACACCCGTGGTATGTGGCCGTCCAGTTCCACCCCGAGTTCAAATCGAAGCCACTCAAGCCGCACCCGTTGTTTGCCGGGTTCGTGGAAGCCGCGCATCGCCACAAGACCGCCCGTCGGCCAGCCACCGCCTCTGACACGACGACTCGCGAGGCGGCTGCCGTGGTGAAGTCCGTGGTAGGGTAAGCGGCGTGAAGCCGTTACAGTTCGCGGGCCTGACGATCGGCGGCGCTTCCCCGCTCGTGCTGATTGCGGGGCCTTGCGTGATCGAAAGCGAAGCGCACGCGATCGGGCTCGCGCGCGCCTTGCGGGACATTGCCAGCCGCGCCGGCATTCAGTTCATCTTCAAGGCGTCGTACGACAAGGCGAATCGAACCTCAGCGCAGTCGTATCGTGGACCGGGTCTTGCCGAAGGCCTCCGCATCCTGCGGCGCGTCCGCCATGAAGTCGGCGTCCCAATCCTGACCGACATCCATGAACCAAGTCAGGCCGCCGAGGCGGCACAAGTGGCCGATGTCCTGCAAATTCCGGCTTTCCTCTCTCGACAGACCGATCTGCTTGCCGCCGCCGCGCGCGCCGGGCGCGTCGTCAATATCAAAAAGGGCCAGTTCCTCGCCCCAGGGGACGTACGCTTCGCGATCGCCAAGGTGGTCGCCGCCGGGAACGATCGCGTGATGGTCACCGAGCGCGGCGTGAGCTTCGGCTACAACAATCTCGTGGTGGACATGCGCGCGTTTCCGATTCTGCGTTCGCTCGGGTATCCCGTCATCTATGACGTGACACACAGCCTTCAGCTGCCAGGCGCAGGAGACGGCGTCACCGCGGGACAAGCAGAATTCATCGAACCGCTTGCGTCAGCCGGGGTGGCCGCAGGCGTTGACGGCGTGTTCCTGGAAGTCCACGAACGGCCGGAGCAGGCCAAAAGCGACGCTCAGAACGCGCTGCGACTGGATCTACTCGAACCGCTGTTGGGGCGACTGCTTCGACTTCACGCGATCGCGCAGGAATCGAGCCGACCGCTCGCCGAACGCACATGAGTTCCTCGACGCTCACGGATCTCGAACTCGCCCGGAAGGTCCTGCGCACGGAGGCCGCCGCGATCCTCGGTCTGGTCGATCGTATTGACGGCGATTTCGAGCGCGCCGTTCAGCTGTTGTTCGACTGCCGTGGGCGCGTCGTGGTCACGGGCATGGGCAAATCCGGCATCATCTGCCGGAAGATCGCGGCCACGTTGTCCAGCACGGGGACGCCCGCTTTCTTTCTTCACCCAGCCGAAGCCATCCACGGCGACATCGGCGCCATTCGTGACGACGACGTCGTGGTAGCGGTCTCTCACAGCGGCGAGACGGAAGAACTGCTTCGGCTGCTCGAGTCAATTCGCCGGCTCGGTGCGCGGCTGATTGCGATCTCGGGCAATCCGGCCTCAACGCTGGCGAAGGCCGCCGACGTGACGCTCAACTGCGGCGTCGCCGCCGAAGCGTGCCCGTTGAATCTTGCCCCCACCGCCAGCACGACGGCCGCCCTGGCGCTCGGCGACGCGCTGGCGATGACGCTGCTCGTGCGGAAGGGGTTTCGCGAAGAAGACTTCGCGTCGCTCCATCCCGGCGGTAAGCTTGGCCGCCGGTTGATGCGGGTCGAACACGTCATGCATACCGGAGACGCCGCGCCGGTGGTCCGCGCCACGGCGATCATGCGGGATGTGATTCACGAGATGTCCAGCAAGCGGCTCGGCATGACCTGCGTAGTGGACGGCGACGGACGCTTGACCGGCGTCTTCACCGACGGCGACCTCCGCCGTCAGATGACCCGCGGAAAGAACGTCCTGGAGCTGACGGCGGGAGACGTCATGACAGCCAACCCGGTCACGATCGATCGCCACCTCCTGGCGGTCGAAGCGCTGAAGATCATGGAAACGCACAAGATCACCGCCGTGGTGGTGGTCGATATGCGCCGATCGGTCGAGGGTGTCGTGCACCTTCACGATCTCTGGCGCACGCAAATGATTTAGCGCGTCGCCGATCACACGTGACCGCGCTCCACGAGAAGGCCTCCCGCATCCGGCTCCTGCTCTTCGATGTCGATGGCGTGCTCACCGACGGGATCGTCGTGATGCATGCCGACGGCTCTGAGTCGAAAGGCTTTCACATCCGCGACGGCGCGGCCATCGTCTGGGCGCAGCGCGCGGGTATTCCGGTGGGGCTGCTCTCCGCGCGCACATCCGGCGCGACGTCCCATCGGGCGGCGCAGCTGGCAGTTCGAATCGTGGCGCAGGGCGTCAAGAGCAAGCTGGCGAGCTACGATCAAATCGTCCGCGACGCAGCGCTCGAAGACGCGGCGGTGGCCTACATGGGAGATGATCTACTCGACCTGCCCGTCATTGCCCGGGTGGGACTGTCCGGAGCGCCCGCCGACGCGGCCCCGGAGGTCCGTGAACGGGTGGACTGGATCAGCCAGTGGGGGGGCGGGCGCGGTGCAGCACGGGAGTTCATCGAACTCGTCTTGCGCGCGCAGAATCGGTGGGAGCGCGTCACGCGCGATTATTTCGTGAAGGGCTGATGGACAACGCTGGAGGACTCCTCGCCGCGCTGATCGCGCTGCTGATTGGGCTCGCGATCGGCAAGGCGTGGGAACGCTACAAACTGCAGGACGGCCGCTGGATTGACCGGCGACGGGCGCGGGAGTCTCCGCATTACATGCTGGGTCTCAACTTCCTGGTCGCCAACCAGATCGATCCCGCAATCGAAGAACTCACACGCGCCGCGCAGGTCGCCGGCGATCCGCTCGAGATCCAGCTCATTCTCGGAAATCTTTATCGCGAGAAGGGACAAGTGGGTCCCGCGATCCAGACCCATCAGGCACTTCTGCAGCGCCCGAATCTGCGCAAGCTGGAGCACGCCAACGTATTGCTCTGCCTCGGCCTCGACTACAAGCACGGGGGCTTCGTCGATCGCGCCCTGGAAGCCTTCACCGAAGTCCTCCGTCTCGATCCCGAAAACGTGTATGCGCTCTCAAATCTCGAGAAGCTCTATGAGGAGCAGCACCAGTGGGAGGAGGCCTACGCGACACGGCTGAAACTCTCGCGACGCGACGGCCAGTCGAGCGAAGCCAGGCATCATCAGATCCTGGCCTTCCTCGAAAACGAGCTGGGACTGCAGGCCCTCAAACGGATGGACTACGCGGAAGCCGTGCGTCGTTTCGAGGCCGCAATCGAACTGGATGCGCGGAACACACCGGCGTATCTGAACCTCGGCGACGTCCGGTTTCTTCAGGGCGATATCACGGGGGCGACAACGACGTGGGAACGACTCATCGAAACCTCCCCGGAAAGGGCGTATCTGGCGTTTCCGCGACTCGAAGCCGCCTACTCGAAGAGCGGCGACGCGACGCGGTTCCCGGAATTGTGCCGACGGCTGATCGGTGACAGTCCGCAGGACTGGCGCGCACGGCTCGCACTCGCACGACACCTCTCGGCGCGGGACCCTTCGACAGGTTCAGGGTCGCCCCGAACTGTCGCGAGGGGCGGCGACGCCCGCGCTGCGCTCGATCTGCTGTTCGAAGCGCTCGTCCAGAACCCGCATGCGCTGGCGCTCCATCAAACGATCTGGCACACGCTCTCGCAACTCGGGCTGCCCGCCTCGCTGGTAAATCAATACGTCGATCTCACGCGCGATGCGATCTTCTACATGGATCCGCATATCTGCATCCGCTGCCGGTATCGCAGCACGGAGTTGCTCTGGCAATGCCCGCATTGCCACGAATGGAATACGTTCATCGAAGAGCGGATCGCGCCGGCGAAAGATACAGAGGCTACACTGAGTAGCTAACTGCTACGTGCCCTCTTCCCCGCTGTGTTCGCTGAAGCGAGCACGGCGAAACGAACGCGCTCACGCGCATCACGACGACACGAAGACACGACGACCACGAAGCAAACACAAAAAGATCACCGCACAGCGTTCAAACTATCGAGCACCCGTCTCACCTGAAGTTCGGTTTCCGCATAGCTCCGATCCGTGCGGATGACGTAATCCCCTCGCGCAACCTTGTCCTCGATCGGCCATTGCGCGGCGAGGCGCGCGCGCGCGTCGGCGTCGGTCAGCCGGTCCCGCGCGATGAGACGCCGGACCTGCTCCTCCGGTTCGCAAGCGCTGACAATCACCTTGTCGAAGTCGTGTTCGTGACCGGTTTCGAAGAGCAGCGGGATATCCGCAATCGCGACGCGGGTGTGGGGCGGGAGATTGACGGCCCACTCCCGGATCCGGCGGTACACCTCGGGGTGGACGATCGCTTCGAGATCGGCGCGGGCGAGACGATCGGAAAACACAATACGGGCCAGCGCCGCACGATCGAGCGATCCGTCGGGGCGCAGAATCGCGGCGCCAAATCTGGCAACGACGGCAGCGAGACCCGCGGTGCCCGGCGCCACGGCATCGCGCGCGAGCCGATCCGCATCGACGACGGGAACGCCAAACGACGCAAACTTCGCCGCGCAATAAGACTTTCCTGTCGCTATCCCGCCGGTCAACGCGGCGAGGATCATCGTCAGCCGCCGCCAAGCCGCGCCTTTGCCGCGGCCACCGTATTCTTCAGCAGCATGGCAATGGTCAGCGGACCGACCCCGCCCGGCACGGGCGTGAGCGCACCCGCCACGTCGGCCACGTCAGGGTGGACGTCACCGACAATGACTGACCCACGGCGATCGAAATCAGCCAATCGCGGCGAGGTTGGATCGAAGATGGATCGCGCCAGCGACTTGTCCGTGACTCTATTGATGCCCACGTCCACGACGGTCGCTCCGGGCTTGACGAAGTCCCTGGTCACGAATGCCGGCCGGCCAATTGCCGCGACGAGAATATCGGCGGTTGCCGCGAGCGCGGGCAAGTCGGGTGTCTTCGAGTGGCAGATGACGACAGTCGCATCGCGATGCAGGAGCAGCATCGCCATCGGCTTCCCGACGATGTCGCTGCGACCGATGACAACGGCACGAGCTCCGGCAACCCGGATGTGGCTGCGCTCGAGCATCTCCATGACGCCAGACGGTGTGCACGGCGCCAGCAGCGCACGCCCCTGGACGAGCCGACCGACGTTCACCGGGTGAAAGCCGTCCACGTCCTTCGCTGGATCGATGGTGTCGAACACCCGCTGCGATGCGCCACGCCCCATCGCAGGCGGAAGCGGCGACTGCACGAGAATGCCGTCGTGCACGTGGCTGCGATTCAGACGATCGACGAGCTGCAGCACTTCGTCGAGCGAGGCGGATGCCGGCAGACGCTGCAGGTCCACCCAGAGACCCGTCTCTCCTCCCGCGCGCGCTTTGTTGCGTACGTAGATTTCGGAGGCCGGGTCTTCGCCGACGAGGACAACCCCGAGTCCAGGCGGGCGGCCGGCACGGACGCGAAACGCATCGACATCGGGCCGGACCGATTCACGAATCGCAGCAGCGACGGCGTTGCCGTCGAGGAGACGAGCGCTCACGCGCTATCGCTTCGTCGAAGAACGTCCAAGGATGAGTCCCGCCACAAGTACTACCGCGCCGATGATCAAGATGCGCAAACCAAATGCGTCCGCGATCTCCGGGTTGATGTGCATGCCGATTCGGCTGAGCACCGCATCGAGCTCGTGCCATTTGGCCAGCTCCGCCTTGGTCACCCCCCATTCGGTCAGGAGGGCCAGGAGCGTGATGCAAAAGCCGTTGAACAGGAGCATGTACCCGGCAATCTTGAGGAAGTTGGCGAAGTTCTCCACCGCGCTGCGCGCCCGGCTCTCGGCCATATCCACGAGCGGGCTGTGCGTGCGCCCGTAGAACCAGTAGATGATCATCCCCAAATCGAGCCAGACGAGAAACCGCACCCAGGTCATGACGGTGAGGTTGACCATCAAGTACAGACACGACACCACGCCCAGAATCGGGAACACCGGACCGAAGGGCACCCTGAACGGCCGCCGGGCGTCCGGACGCCTTGAGCGCAGAATCAGAACCGCCGCGCAGACGACCACGAACGCGAAGAGGGTCCCAATGCTCGTCATTTCGCCGAGCACGTTGATGGGCGTCAAGCCTGCAACAATCGCGACGATGGCGCCGGTAATGATCGTGGTGATGTAGGGGGTCCGGAACCGCGGGTGGACCTTGCTGACCCCTTCCGGCAGCAGCCGGTCGCGGCTCATCGAGAAGAAGATCCGGGGCTGACTCATGAGCATCACGAGCAAAACGCTCGTGATGCCGGCCACGGCGCCGGCTGACACCAGACCCGCGGCCCAATCCTTGTCGATCACTGCGAGGGCATAACCGACCGGCGCATTGAGGAACTGAGGATCGTCCTTGTACTGGACGACTGGGATGATGCCGGTCAGGATGCCTGCGACGGCGAGGTACAGCGCCGTGCAAATCACCAGCGACGCAATGATCCCGATCGGGAGATCCCGCGAAGGGTTCTTCGCCTCCTCGGCCGTCGTCGAGACGGCGTCAAAACCAATGTAGGCAAAAAAGACGACGGCCGCGGCGGCGGCGATCCCCTGAGGGCCGTACGGCATGAACGGGGTCCAGTTTGCTGGCTGCACGTAGGTCACGCCGACAACGATGAAGAAGAGAATTGCGGCAAGCTTGATCGCTACGATCCCCGCATTGAAGCGCGCGCTCTCGCGCACGCCGATAACGAGGAGTCCGGTGATGACGACGACGATGATCATCGCCGGGAGATTGATGAGCGCGCCTTCCGCGGTGCCCGGAGCCGCCGCCATCCACGCGGGAAGGGTGATGCCGAAGCCGGCGAGAATACGCTGGAAGTACCCGCTCCACCCGACGGCAACGGTCATCGAGCCGACGGCGTACTCCAGGATCAGGTCCCAGCCAATCATCCAGGCGAAGATTTCGCCAAGCGTCGCGTAGGCGTAGGTGTAGGCGCTTCCCGCGATCGGAATCATGGCCGAGAATTCCGCATAACACAGCGCGGCAAAGCCGCACGCGAGACCGGCGGCCACATACGCGAGCACGATCGCCGGACCCGCCTGGTTGGCGGCAGCTGTTCCCGTCAGGACGAAGATGCCGGTGCCGATGATCGCGCCGATCCCGAGCAGCGTGAGGTCGAGCGCGCTGAGCGTGCGTTTCAAGCCCTTGCCGCCGTGCTCAGCGTCGCCGACGAGCTGCTCGATCGACTTCGTCTTCAGCAGGTTCGAATCCATTCAGCCTCCAAGCGAAAAGGGGGACAGTCCCCCTTTTTCCCTAATCGTGTCGCGGAAAAAGGGGACAGTCCCCCTTTCGCAAAGCCGCCGCATTATACATGAAGCAGATCGATGAACTGTCGCGTCCGCCGCTCTGGATCCTCGCGCAAAATGTCGGAAATCACCGCGATCAGGGTGGCTCCTGCGGCGACCACTTCGCCAGCTCGCTCGAGTGTGATGCCCCCGATCGCGGCCACGGGCTGGCTGCCCCGGGCGGCGTAGCGGATCAGATCGAGGCCGCGTGCGGTGTAGCCGGTGTCTTTGGTCGCGGTGCCGTAGATGGGACCGACGGCAATGTAATCGACACGCTCCTCGCGTGCCTGGTCGATCTGTGCTTCATTGTGCGTCGACAGTCCGACCATGGCGCCGTTGCCGACGACGCGCCTCACATCGTCGACGGTCAAATCATCCTGTCCGACGTGGACGCCGGCGGCACCCGACAGTCGCGCGATGTCGGCGCGATCGTTCACGATCACGGCCGCTCCGTACTCACGTGCCGCTTCCACGACGGCATCGGCCAGCGCCAGCGCTTCTGCGCCGCGTCCGTGCTTCTGGCGCAATTGAAGCAGCGTCGCACCCCCACGAAAGCATGCCGCGGCGACCGCCAGCGGATCGTGGCGGTACTCGCGACACACTTCAACGGCAACGATTGGATAGAAAGTAGGTCTAAACGGCCTCAGCGAGACGCCCGTCACTGCTCTTCTTTTCGACGATGTACCGGTCCATGAAGGCGGTGTGCAAGCGACCGGCAACGAAATCGGGATCGGCCAGGATCTTGAGGTGCATGGGAATGGAGGTCTTGATTCCTTCGATGACGGTCATCTCGAGCGTCCGGCGCATCCGCGCGATGGCTTCCTGACGATCGCGCCCGTGCGCGATGATCTTCGCAATCATCGAATCGTAATACGGCGGGATCGTGCACTCCGAATGCGCGAACGTGTCGACGCGGACGCCGGGACCTCCAGGCACGCTGAAGGCGTGAATCACGCCCGGTGAGGGCGCGAACGTTTCGGGGTCCTCGGCATTGATACGGCACTCGATCGCATGACCCGTAAACGTCACGTCCCCTTGTTTGAATGAGAGACGCTCCCCCGCCGCAATGCGGATCTGCTCCTTGACGATGTCCACTGCCGTGATCATCTCGGTGACCGGATGCTCGACCTGCACGCGCGTGTTCACTTCGAGGAAGTAGAAGTTCCCCTTGTCGTCCAGCAGGAACTCGAAAGTCCCGGCGTTGGTGTACTGCACGGCGCGTGCGGCATCGACGACCGCCCCGCCAAGCTTGCGGCGCATCTTTTCCGTCACCGCCACCGACGGCGCCTCTTCGAGCAGTTTCTGGTGACGACGCTGGATCGAACATTCGCGCTCGCCGAGATGGACGACCGCACCGTGATGGTCCCCGAGCACCTGGAATTCGATGTGCCGGGGCTTTTCCACGTACTTTTCAATGTAGACGTCGCCAACGCCGAAGGCGGCTTCCGCTTCACGCTGGGCGGTTTTCAGAGCCTTCGCGAGCTCCCCCGCGGCTCGAATGACGCGCATGCCACGGCCGCCGCCGCCGGCCACGGCCTTGATGATGACGGGATACCCGAGGTCCTTGGCGATCTTCTGCGCCTTTTCCTCGCTTTCGACCGGGCCGTCGCTCCCGGGCAGAATCGGAATGCCGGCCTTCTTCATCGCACGGCGTGCCCGCGCTTTGTCGCCGAGCAATCGGATCACATTCGGCGCCGGACCGATGAAGCGGATGTGACAGGCCTCGCAGACCTCCGCCAGATAGGGACTCTCGGAGAGGAACCCGTAGCCCGGATGAATCGCGTCCGCTCCGGTGATCTCGGCGGCGCTCAACACGGCCGGCACGCTCAGATAGCTGTCGGCGCTGCGCGCGGGACCGATGCACACGTCCTCGTCGGCAAAGCGGACGTGGAGCGAGTTTTCGTCGGCCTCCGAATAAACCGCCACGGTCTTGATGCCAAGCTCCCGACACGCGCAAATGATGCGAAGCGCAATCTCTCCGCGGTTCGCGATCAGAATTTTCTTGAACATTCAGGAAGTCTTGATGGCAAACAGGCGTTCGCCATACTGGACAGGTTTGCCGTTCTCGACGTAGATGCTCACGATTTCCCCGTCGTACTCCGACGTGATCTCATTCATGAGCTTCATGGCCTCGATGATGCACAACACCTGATCTTTCTTCACTCGCTGACCGACTTCCACAAATGCCGGGGCGCCGGGCTCAGCCGAGCGGTAGAACGTCCCGACGATCGGCGACTTCACCACCGCGAGTTCGACTTCCGTTTCTTCCGACGTCGGGGACGCGACTGGCGCGGCAGCGACCGCGGGGGCCACGGGCGCACTCAGTACCGGAGACGCAACCGGGATGGGCGTGGACTGCAGTTGTGGCGGAAACACTTGAAACGTCGCTCCAGCCTTCCGGAGCCGGAGCTTCCATCCGTCGCGTTCGAGCTCGAATTCCACCAGCTCGTGTTGCCGGACCAGCTCCAGGATCCGCTCTATGTCGTCGAAGTCCATCCGCCTCCGTCAACCATACCCGCGAACGTGCCATTCCGTGCAGCTTCTCAACCGATTTCGTTCGGCACGTCGGTCAACACTTCACAGCCGCCGGGGATCACGAGCACGTCGTCTTCGATTCGCACGCCGCCAGTGCCAGGGACGTAGGCGCCCGGTTCAATCGTAAACACCATACCGGGCTCGATGAGTACCCCCGGCCTGGCCGGATTCGCTTTCGAAATCCCGGGTTCTTCGTGGACTTCAAGGCCCAGTCCATGCCCGGTGCCATGGCCGAATGCCTCACCCAGGCCATGTTGCTCGAGCACGCGGCGGGCCGCGTAATCGATATCGGTCGTCAGGACTCCCGGCCGCACAGCCGCGACGGCCGCGTCGTGGGCCGCCATGACGGCTACGAAAATACGGCGAAACTCGTCACTTGACGGCGCCAGCTGAACCGTGCGCGTCAAATCCACGCAGTATCCGTCGTAGACACCTCCGAAGTCCAGCAGCACCGGGTCACCTGCCTGCAGGACGCGTGGCGTGGGACGGGCGTGCGGGAGGGCGCTTTGCGGGCCCGAGGCCACGATCGTTTCGAAAGCCGGACGCTCAAATCCCGCCTCGCGCATCGCCGCGTCGATCGCGGCCGCTACATCGACCTCTCGACGGCCCGGACGCACGAGACCGGGAACCGCTGTGCGTGCCACGCGGGACAGGAGCGCTGCCGCTCGGCGCAGCGTCTCGACTTCCTGTGCGTCCTTGATGATCCGCGAGCGTTCGACGAGCCGCTCGGCGGCAACCAGCACCGGGCACCGCACCCCCGAATCAAGTGATGTTGCCGCGCGCGACCCCAGCGCCGCTGAGAGACGGTTGAACCGCGCCACCGGCATCGACGCGCCCTCGATGCCGATGCGCTGAGCATCAGTCGAACGCAGCAACTCGACGATCGTCTCGTCCTCGCTGCGCGTGGCCAGAACCACGGACATCGATGCCAGTTCGCGGTGTGCCGCCACCAGCTCTCGAGCGGACGTGATGTATCGGGAATCCACGACGAGGCTGCACCGCTCGCGCTCGATCACAAGCACACCCGTGCTGCCGGCAAAGCCGCTCAAATAGCGGACGTTCGGCGGGTGGGTGATCACGACGGCGTCGAGATCGTTATCCGCAGCCGTCGCGCGTACGGACGTGAGTCTTGACAACCACGGAAATGCCGAAACGCTCATCAGCGGACGCGGCTTAGCGCGCAGTGCGAGGGCGGGCGCTCGCGGTAAGCGCTTCCTTCTCTCGAAGGATGCCTCCGAGAAAACCTTCAAGGGCCAGGAGGCCAGGATCGGGCTTCACCTGAGTTTCATCATGGAGCGTCGGCGCTTCAGCTGCAACCATCGCAGCAGGTTCCGGTTCCACGAACGCAGGTTCCGGTTCCACGAACGTAGGTTCCGGTTCTACGAACGCAGGTTCAGGTTCCACGAACGTAGGTTCAGGTTCTACGAACGCAGTTTCAAGTTCAACAAACGCAAATTCGGGTTCTGCCACCGGAGGCTCTGGTTCGACGGCCTGAGGCTCTGGTTCAACCACGGGTGCCGCTGCGGGGCGGTTGACGAGCTGAATCGGCTTTACCGCAGGCATCGGTGTCGCGGCCGCTGGCTCAGCGTGCTGCTCTCGAGCGGCCTCGTGCTCCGGCGCCGCTGGATGAGACCCGACCTGCTTGGAAATCTGATCGACAGCTTCTTCGATTTCGCTGTCGTGCTTCGCCACTTGCAGCGCCGAACGATATTGCTCGAGCGCCTCGGGCAGCTCGCCGCGACGATGATGAATTTCTGCCAGGCCGCGAATCGCAGCGAGATTCTCAGGTGCGGCGCGCAGAACGTGTTCGAGTTCCTGGCGCGCCTCGTCGAAGCGTCCGAGTTCGAGCAGCGCGCGGCCGAGCGTCACGCGCGCGGAGAGATATGCCGGGTGTCGTTGAAGGCCTGACTGACAGGTCGTGATGGCTTCGTCGAATCGTCCGGCGCGTCGGTATTCTTCGGCGAGCGCCGCGAACGCGATCGACGCCGGGTCCACCTGGACCCGGCGCTTTAATTCCTCGATTCGAGGGCTTTCGGCCATTGGTCGCGGAGTGTACTACCTCTTCTTTCGGGCCGGCGCGACCCCTTCCTCATCCGGAATCTGTACCGGGATCACCTGCGTCGCCACACCCGTCCGACCAACATCGTCGGTGACGACGAGCGTCACGTTGAAGTTACCGATGTTCGGATAGAGATGCGAGGTCTGAACGCCGCTGCCACTCGTGCCGTCGCCGAAGTCCCACGAGTAGCTGACAATGGTTCGTCCCGGCGCAGCCCGGCTCGACAACGCGTTGAACTGCACAGTGGTTCCGGGCAGCGGATCCTGCGGCGAGAAGGTGATGACTGCCGTCGGATTCACACCCGCGCCCACGCTCATCGTCTGAGACGACGTTGCTGAGCGGCCGTAGCCATCGGTGACGGTCAACTGCACCAGGTAAGTTCCCGGCGAGAAGTAGTCGTGCGCCACGCTCTGGCCGGTGGCGGTACGCCCGTCGCCGAAGTTCCACGAATACGTGAAGATCGGATTGTTCGCCGGCGCGCACGGCCGCTGAGGATCGTTACACGCGCTGAACAACACGACCTGATGATCCTGCGGGTTCGTCGGTGAGAAGGTGAAGTACGGCGCCAACCCGTCCGCCGGTGCAACGGGCCCATTGTGTACCAGACGCACCGATGCGGACCGCTGTGCGGAGTTGTTGAAATCGCTGCCGACCGGTGTCACCACGATGTCGACGATCGTGAACGGATCGACGGCGACACCGAGCGAGGTCGGCGCCGTGTATACAAATGTCGCCTTCCCATCGCTGCCAGTCACGATGCTGCGCGCTGAGAGGGATCCAAAGTCCATTGGCGTGCCGTTGACGCGGATCTCGGCCCGCAGCGCCAGATTCGCGACCGGTTGGCCGTTCGGGCCGCGGGCGGTCACGGTGACCACGCTCTGCGATGCGCCATCCTGCGGCAGCACGTCGGGCGAGATCGACACGACGACCGAGGTCCCAAACTCGGACGGACCGGTAAAATCCGGCGCTTCCTGCTTCTTCATCGTGCACGCGCTCAAGAGCGCTGCGAGCACGAACATTCCACCGACGAGGGATCGATGCTTCATATGTGTTGCCGGCCGCTTGGCCGGTCCTGGATGACGAGTGCTAGCTGGGATCTCCAAAGTTTGCGAAATCAATCGTGATGCGCGCCGTCGCGCTGACTTCGTGTCCCGTCTGATCGGCTCCGTAGAACGTCACTTCCGCGATCGTGGTGAGGACTACACCGTTGAACCTGAGCGCCGCCAGAGGTGCTTCCATCTTCGCGGCGTTTCTCACGAGCGTGAAACCCGCAGACGCGTCACCACCGGACACCGTCAACGTAAACGCGCCATCGAACTCATAGGGGACGTCGACACCTGGGGTATTCCGGCCGTCGGCGCGGAAGAACTTGACGTGGTAACGGTTGATCGTGATTGCGTCGTTTTGCCCAGGCGTGGTCGGCGACGTCGGAGCACCGGGGTCTTTCAACCCCAGCCGGAACGTGACGCGGCCAACGTCGTTGAAAAACGTCGGCACATCGTCAACCACCGTGATCACGTCCGAGAGGAGCGTGTTGCCGAAGTCCGTCGGCTCGGCGCCGGGCGCCGCTTCCATCGAGGACACGATCAGAAACGATCCGCCAGTGCCCTGACGCACCGCGTTGCCACACGACGTGCTGAATGCGACGGCTGTCGCAAAAACGATCGCACAGGCCCTGGAACCCCAAACCGCCTTGCGACGACTGCCGATTTCAACTGCTGCGGGTGTCATTTGTCCTAGCCCCTCAAGATGCGCGGCGTAATGAAAATGAGCAACTCGCGGCTCTGATCCGTCTGTGAGTCGCGACGGAACAGCCAGCCGAGCAGCGGGATGCGGTGCAGCACCGGCGTCCGCTCGTTCGCGTACTGTTCCTGGCTCACGAAGATGCCGCCGATGATGGTGGTCGAGCCGTCGTTGACCTGCACCGTCGTGTTCGCGCGCTGCGTGTCAATCGGCGGAATGCCGTTCACCTGCCGGCTGAAGTCGGCGGTGGCGTTTTCCACGAGAATCCGCATGATGACCGTTCCCGCCGTCGTGATTTGCGGCGTGACTTTCAGCACCAGCACCGCTTCCTTGAACGAGACGGTGACGGTGTTATTCGCCACGGTCTGAATCGGAATCTGGATGCCCTGCGCGACTTCCGCTTCGATGTTGTTCTGGGTCGTCAGGCGCGGCGTCGAGAGAATCCGTCCTTTACCCGAGCGTTCGAGTGCCGACAGCGCGACGTCGAGGTTGAACGCGCCGTTGATCGAGCCGAGCGCCAGTCCGATCGCGGAGGAGGCACCGGGCACACCAAGGTTGACGGCATTGCTGGCCGTCTCGAGGATCCCGGCCCGTGGGTCGCCCGTCGGTCCCTGGGCTGCACCCGTGCGTCCGCCCAGGGTGCCGCGATTCGGAAACGCGAGCGGAGGCGAATTGCCGAGCTCCGGAGCGACGCGCCCGTTCAGGCCCCACTGGATGCCAACCGCCTGAGCAAACTCACGGGTCGTCTGCACGACGCGCGCTTCAACTTCCACCTGCGGCTCTGCGCGGTCCAGCGTATTGAGCAACTGCTGCACCGTATCGAGCCTGGCCGGGAGGTCGGTGATGATGAGCGTATTCGTGCGTTCGTCGATCTGCACGTCGCCGCGCGGCGAAAGCACTGCGCGCTTGACCAGAGGTGCCGCGGCCGTCGCCTTGGCGTAGCTCAGCGTGAAGGTGCGAACAGCGAGCGTCCCGGCATCGGCGGAAACCTTGGCGAGCTGCTGCTTCGACTCCTGCTCCTTCTTCAGCGTGTCGATCTTCGCGACCCGTACGATTGAACCGTCCACCGTGTAGTCGAGATTGTTCCCGCGCAGGATCACTTCAAGCGCCTGGTCCCACGGCACGTCGGTCAGGATCATGTCCACCGTGCCCTGCACGTCAGGGTCGATGACCATGTTCAAGCCGCTGATCTCCGCGAAGGTGCGCAGCACCGAGCGCAGGTCAACGCCCTGAAAGTCCATCGTGATGGGGTGCCCGCTGTACTTCTTCTCCTGCGCCCCGACAATCTGCTGTTGCATCGTGTTGGCGGTGGGGGTCGCAGGCGGAGGGGGCTGCGGTGCCGGCGCCCTCTGCGGTTGCATCTGCGTCGACTGCGGCGCTGGAGTTTGTGCCGGCGCAGTTTGCGTGGCCGGACGTTGCGGCGCAGGAGCGGTCTGCTGTGGTTCCTGCCTTGCCGGGCGCTGCGGTGCCGGCGGCGGCTGCTCCGCCTGTTGTGTCGTACGCGCCGCCACTTCGGTCGGCTGCGCAGGCGTTTGCACGGCGTTCCGCACAGTCGGGCGCGCCGCCGGCCGCGTATTGGTCGGACGTGCCGGTGCCGGCGTCGATACAGCGGCCGGCTGTGCCTGGGACGGCCCGAGCTGGAGCGCGGAAAACGGATCCGGCGCCGGGGCATCGGTTGGCGTCAACGACGCCGCATTGGCCAGCGCCTGCTCCATCGTCAGCGGCGGCTCCGGCTCTGTGTCGGCAGGAGAGGCCGGCGCATCCCCGGGGGCCAGCATGACGACGCCGTTCTGCTGCGCCGGTTCGAACACCACCGACAGGTCGCGTCCACCTTCGCCGGCACGCTGGACGTGATACGTCACGCCCTCGGCCAGCTCCATCACGACGCGAGTAACGAGGGGATTGTGACTGTTTGCCGCAATTCGGACCTGCCGAACGAGGTTGCCGGCGACCGGAGTCTGCGGTGCAGCCTTCGGAGCCACGCCTGGAAAATCGAGCACCAGACGGCGCGGAAGATCGCGGGATTCCGTCACGCTGGCCGGGACGAGTTCACCGTTGCCTCCGAGCGTGACGACAACACCATCGCCGATGCGGGTCGCCACAACCCGATCGATGAGCGTGGCTTCTCCCGCTCCGGGGAGCGCCGCCGCGACCGCAGCAGGCGCCGTGGCTCTTGCTGACGGAACCACTGCCGGCCGAGCCTTGGTCTCGAGGGGTGGCGTTCGTGCGGCAGCCAGTTCCACCCGGATCGTGTTGCGCGCGCTGCGAACCTTATGTTCCGCCGGTCGGGCGAGCGACAGCCGAACGCGTGCGAGCTCGTGTCCGTCTACTGTGCTCTTCTGCTCGAGGCTCACGCTGGTGACCGCCGCGGTGCGCGCGACCTGATTCGTCGCTCCGTCAACGGTGACGTTCCGCAGATCGATGAGCAGAGTCCAGGCGTCGGGCTTTGTCACGGAATAGGCGACTGGCTCTGTGGCTTCAATGACAATGGCGCTGCCGTCGCTGCTGACGCCGAGCAACCGGACCGGAGCGTCTTCGGCCGACAGCAGCAGGCTCCCGGCGGTAGCAATCGCCGCAACAACGGCCACGGCGGCGGCCGCAGCACGAAAACGTCTCCTCTGGGTCACTGTTAGGTGAGCGATCATCGCGTCCGCTTTCTCAACGGCATCCCGTCTCGAGCCTCCGGCGGTCATCCGCGGCCTCCCCGCTGATCTTCGAGTGGCCGCACCGCCTTGCGGACCTCCCTCTGTTTAACGAGCGACAGCGGATCGTTCACGTCTTGCGAGAACACCACGGTGTCGGCCGTGATTGATTTCACCGTTCCGTCCATCAACTTGTCGCCGCTCCGCACGATGAAGGTTTTCGTATCGGGCCCTTGCACCATCGCGATGAATCCCGTGCGGTCGCGGACGATGCCTTTCACGATCACTTCGTTGATGAGGAGCCCGGGCAATCCTGGTGGCCGGCTGGCCGCTGACGTCGGATCGCTTCCGCGCGCGAGCAGGCTGACGAAAGGATCCCGGCGTCCTTCCGGCTCGTAGGTGTAGGCCGGCGGCGGAGGCGGTGCCGGCGCCTGCGCCGGTTTTGCCGTTTGCGCCGGCGGCGGATTGGGGGCTGGCGTCTGGGCCGTTGACAGCGCGGCGGCAAAGAGCACCGCTGCAGCGCTGACGGCAAACACGGAGCTTCGAAGAATCGTCATGGCCTACTTTGAGAGCGACGGCTGCTTCGGGACCGTGCCCGGCTTGCCAGCTGCGCCCTTGCCTTCCTGCAACACGAACGTGGTCGCCACCAGATCCGCGACGATCGTGGCGTTTGGTTCCGGCGGCGTCTTCGCCTTCACCGAAATCTCGCTGATGTTGATGATTCGCGGGAACTTGCTGATCTGATCGAAGAAGTACCCGAGATTGTGGTACGTGCCTTCGGCCTGCAGCTTGTACGGAATCTCCGCGTAGAGCTTCTGCTGCACCACCTTGCCCGGCTGGAATTTCTGCAGCTGCAGGTTCGACTTCGTGGCCAGACTCTGAATGCGGCGCAGTGTGTCGGCGACGTCCTTCTCTTCGGGCAGGACCTGGCGCAGTCCCTCGAGGCGCTGTTCGAGCGTGGTCACCTGCTGTTCGAACTGCGGCAGCTGACGTGCCGTCTTCACGCCCTTGTCGATGTCGGCTCTGAGCGCCGTCAAACGCGTCTGCTTCAGAGCGATGTCCGACTGCACTTCTTCGACGTAGAACTTCCAGAACCCGAACACGGCGCCCAGGCAGACGACGACAAACGCGCCGATTTGCGCATACCACGGAAGCTTGCTGAGCGAGAGATCCATCGATGCCTGTTTGCCCTATTGGTCCATAACGTGCCGTCCCGGTTCGCCTAGGGGCGAGCCGCGGCACCGCCTCTGCCTGCCGGCACGGCCGGCGCGGCCGGCGCGTCCGGATCCTGAAACGCCGCTTTGACCGAAAACTTCACCAGATCGCCCGCCTTGGCGTCGGTCTGCACCTGACTGTCCACGATTTCCACCGGCCGCTTGAACCAGCGTGTCGCTTCAAGGTTGGCGATGAAGTCCGACACACCGCTCATCGACGTCGTCATCCCCGAAATCGTGAATTCGTTACTGGTTTGCGTCAGATCGGTCAGCCAGAGGCGATCCGGCAGGCTCTTGCTGATCTCATCGAACACGTGCACGGGCGCCGATTGGCCGTTACGCAGCTGCTCGATGAGCGAGACACGCTGTTGAAGCTGCGCTTTCCGAGCTTCGAATTTCTGTACTTGTGCGAGGACCGATCGCAGCTGCTGCGTCTGAACTTCGGCACGCGCGATGTCTTCGTCCAGTTGTTGAGACTGTTGCCGGAGCGACCAGAACCACCAGGCCACGCCGAGGACGGTGGCGAGGAGAATCAAGGAGGCGCCAATCGTGGCCCGCTGCGCCGCGGAAATGACGACCCGGGTTTTCTTGGTCCGCTCGCGCTCGACGGCCAGGAGATTGATGCGAATCATCGGTCCCCCGGACGTCGCAGGGCGAGGCCGACAGCGACCGCCACGGTGGGCGCCACCTCGGCGGCCGTCGCCTGAAACTTCTTCGCATCGAGCGACACGCGCTTGAACGGATCGAATGGTTCGACCGGTGCTTCAAACCGCTCCGTGAGCATTTCCGTGAAACCCTCGGCCCGGGATGCACCGCCGCTGACGATGATGCGATCGATGCGCTCGGAGGCCGCCGTGGCCTTGAAGAAATCGAACGTCTTCTGGATTTCCAGCATGACGTTCTCGGTCACCGCCCGCAGGACGGGTTTAGCCTCGTCAAACGACAGGCCGTCGACGGCCTGCCCACGCTTCAACTGGTCTGCCTGATCGAAGGGGAGGTTCAGCTCTTTCTGCAGCGCCTCGGTGTAGGCATTGCCGCCGATCGAGACGTCGCGGGTGAAGACCGACTGATCGCCCTGAATGATGTTGATGTTGGTGGCACTCGCGCCGGCGTTCAGCAGGACAACGATCTGCTTCCCCTCGATCCCGTAATTCACTTCGTAGGCGTTCTGCAGCGCGAATGCGTCGACGTCAACGACAACCGCCGTGCGGCCCGCCTGGGCGATGACGCCGGTGTAGTCGGCGATCTTTTCCTTCTTGGCGGCGACGAGCAGGACCTCCATGGTCCCCTTCCCGCCAGGACCGTTACCGGCATCCAGAATCTGGTAATCGAGATTGACGTCCTGAATATCGAAGGGGATGTACTGCTCCGCCTCCCAGTAGATGGATTCCGACAGTTCGGCAGGAGTCATCACCGGTAATGAGATCTTCTTGACGATCACGGCGTTGCCCGAGAGCGACGCGGCGACTTCGCGCGTCTTGATGCTGCGGCTGTCGAACAGTCGCCGGATCGCGTCGGCGACCGCTCCACCGTCGATGATCGCCCCGTCAACGATCGCATCCGGGGGAACGGGCTCGCTGCCGAAGGCCGTGACCTTATAGGTCTTGCCCGCCGGCTTCAGTTCCACCGCCTTGACGGCGCTCGAACCGATGTCGAGTCCGACCAGGGCCTTCGCTCTGCGAAACACCACGTGTGGTTTATCCTCAAAATCCGCGGTACGGGAGCCAGCCCGCGGGTTGCTGCACACGAATCACTGATTCGGTACGGGGCGCCCGGACACACGGCGCCGAGGCTCACAGTCTTCGTTGTCGGGAGACCCCGGCGGCAAGTCGGGTGCCACCGATGGGCTGCATATCAATTTCGGCAGAATCGAGCAGTTTCGGTACGAGACGTGTGTCGGCAGAGGGGGGGCGATCAACAAATTGGTGCATCTACGGACGGTTCCGTAATCGCAGAAACTGCGATCGGTTTACAGGAAATCAGGAGCTCAGGAGAAATCGACAGGAGACGCGGGAACTTCTGATCTTTGTGAGCCGTGCCCAGCTTGACAGTGCTCCGAATGCCCGGTATCCTCTTGGTTTGCCGTCCTTTGGGAGAGGCTCACCGGTTGCGCGCCTGTTGGTCTGGCGCCGCGCCGTAGCTACATCGACCGCTGCCGCCCCAGGCTTACGCGGTCTGTCGACACATCGAGCGAAGGCGAAGGCGGGAAGGGATTTCTGATGGGTTCGTTCGTCCCCACTGCTGGAAGTGTGGAGCGGCAGTGGCATGTCATCGACGCCGACGGGCAGGTGCTCGGCCGCATCGCGACCGAAGCGGCGCGCCTGCTGCAAGGCAAGCATAAGGCGCTTTACACGCCGCACATCGACACTGGCGATCATGTCGTGATCGTCAACGCGGCGCGGATTCGACTGACGGGTCGCAAGGAAGAACAGAAGCTCTATCGCTACCACAGCGGCTACGAAGGGGGCCTGCGCGAGGAACGCGCCAAGGAGGTGCGACAGCGCAACCCCGTGCGCATGGTCGAAGAGGCCGTACGCGGAATGCTGCCAAAGACAAAGCTGGGCGAAGCGATGTGGCGCAAACTGAAGGTCTACGCCGAGGCCTCTCATCCGCATCAGGCTCAGAAGCCGCGGCCAGTTGGCAAGCGCGGCGACGGTGACGCGAAGAAAGACAAAAGCATGAGCAAGCGCGAGGTCGCATAACGTGGCAGCAGGGATCCAGTACTACGGCACCGGCCGTCGCAAGACGTCCACCGCCCGAGTTTTCCTCCGCCCCGGGGCGGGCGGCATCACCGTCAATCACAAGCCAATCGAACAGGCGTTTCCGACCGAGGCGCTGCGGACGCAAATCAAGCAGCCGCTGGCCGTTACCGAAACGTCCGATAAGTTTGATGTGCTCGCCACGATCGCCGGGGGCGGAATCGCCGGCCAGGCCGGGGCGCTTCGCCTGGGCATTGCCCGGGCGCTGGTCGAATACAACGTGGAATTGCGTCAGCGGCTGAAGAAGGCCGGGTTCCTGACGCGCGATGCGCGAATCAAGGAGCGCAAGAAGTACGGACAGAAGGGAGCGCGCAAGCGCTTCCAGTTCAGCAAACGATAAGAGCTGCCAGCTCCCAGCTGCCGGCTTCCAGCATGACGTGCTGAAGCGAACAGCTGGAAAGCCGGGAGCCGGAAGCTGGGAGCTATGTGTATGGAGGTTGCTTGACGGGCAATGTGTTGAAGGATCTGCTCGAAGCGGGCGTCCACTTCGGACACCAGACGAAGCGCTGGAATCCGAAGATGAAGGCGTTCATCTTCGGCGAGCGGAACGGGATCTACATCATCGATCTCGCCAAGACGGCGCGGCTGTTCGGGGAAGCCGAACAGTTCACGACCAACCTTGCGGCAGAAGGACGGACGGTCTTGTTCGTCGGCACGAAGCGTCAAGCGCAGGACGCCATCGCGGAAGAAGCCCAGCGCTGCGGGATGTTCTACGTGAACCAGCGCTGGCTCGGTGGGCTCCTGACCAACTTCTCTACCATTCAACGCAGTCTCGCGCGCCTTCGCGACCTCGAGGCCATGGAAACCGATGGCCGCTACGAGACGCTCTCGAAGAAAGAGATCGCGCAGCTCGAGAAGGAAAAGCGCAAGCTTCAGAAGAACCTCGAGGGGATTCGCAACATGACGCGGTTGCCCGACGCCTTGTTCGTCGTGGACACGCGCAAGGAAAAGATTGCGGTGGACGAGGCCCGCAAGCTCAAGATTCCCGTCATCGGTGTCGTCGATACCAACTGCGATCCCGATGAAGTGGATTTCGTCATTCCGGGTAACGATGATGCGCTGCGAGCGATTCGACTCTTCGCTTCGCGCATCGCCGACGCCGTGATGACCGGGCGTGGCATGCGCGAAGCGGCGCACGCCGACGAGCCATCCGGCGAGAACGACTCTGACGAGCGTGCCCGCCGCGCCCGACCGGCACGTCAGCCACGCGAGCAAGCAACCTCCCCCGCTTCGGTCTGACCGATCGATTCGTTTCGACGCGCCGGCCGAGCACGACAGGGCCGGCGTTTTTGTGTACGGCGCTCGGATCCGGGGCTCGGGGGCCGGGATTCGATTTGATATGCAGTTTGAGGAGACAGAGAATGCCAACCATGGAAATTACGGCGGCAATGGTCAAGAAGCTTCGCGACGCGACCGGCGCGGGCATGATGGAATGCAAGGCGGCACTGACCGAAGCCCACGGGAACATCGACGAAGCGACCACCATCCTTCGCAAGCGCGGGCTGGCGGCGGCCACGAAGAAGTCAGGGCGCTCGACGAACGAGGGGCTGATCGGCTCCTATATCCACATGGGCGGCAAGATTGGTGTCCTCGTGGAGGTGAACTGCGAGTCGGACTTTGTCGCGCGCACGGAGGATTTCCAGAGCCTTGCGCGTGAGATCGCGATGCACGTCGCCGCGGCCAGTCCGCTGTACGTCCGGCGTGACGAAGTCCCGGCCGACGTGCTCGAGCGTGAGCGGGCGATTTATCGCAGTCAGATGGAGGGCCAGAACAAACCCGCGGCCGTGATCGACAAGATTGTCGAGGGCAAGCTGAATAGCTTCTACGAGCAGGTCTGTTTGCTCGACCAGCCCTCGATCCGCGATCCAAAGATCACGATCGGTCAAACCGTGCAGGCGGCCATCGCGAAGCTGGGCGAGAACATCTCGATCGCGCGGTTCGTGCGGTTCAAGGTCGGAGAATAGACGGTCCCCGAATATAATTCTTGGACCATGTCCGCTCCCGTCTATCGCCGCGTCCTCCTCAAACTCTCAGGAGAGGCGCTCATGGGGGAGCAGACCTTTGGGATCGATCCTGCCGTCACGACGCAAATCGCAAAAGAGATTGGTGAGATCCAGCAGCTTGGAGTGCAGACCGCCGTCGTCATCGGCGGCGGCAATCTGTTCCGCGGCCTGGCGGCGAGCGCCAAGGGCATGGATCGTGCGACCGCGGATTACATGGGCATGTTGGCGACCGTGATCAACGCGCTCGCGCTGCAGGACGCGCTGGAACACATTGGCGTCGCCACGCGCGTCGCAAGCGCCATCGAAATGCGCGCGGTTGCCGAACCCTTCATCCGCCGCCGCGCGGTACGGCACCTCGAGAAGGGCCGGGTCGTGATCTTTGCCGCTGGCACCGGCAACCCCTACTTCACAACCGATACCGCCGCGGCCCTGCGGGCGATGGAAATGAAGGCGGACGTGATCCTGAAGGGAACGAAGGTTGACGGGATCTACACCGCGGACCCGATGCTCGACGACACTGCCACCAAATTCGACGACATTTCTTATCTGAAGGTGCTCGAACGCGGTTTGAAGGTCATGGACGCGACCGCCATCTCGTTGTGCATGGACAACAAGCTGCCGATCGTGGTGTTCAACCTGCGCACGCCGGGCAACGTCCGGCGGGTGATCATGGGCGAAGGCGTCGGAACGACGGTCAGGGCATAAAAAGGGAAAAGGGGAAAGGGAAAAGGGAAAAGGACGATGGATGTCAGCGATCTGAAAGGGTTGTTTGCCGAAGTCAAGAAGCGTATGGACACCCAGCTCGATCACGTGCGCCGCGAACTCGGCGGCGTCCGGACCGGACGGGCATCGGTCTCGATCCTCGACACGGTGCACGTCGAAGCGTACGGCTCGCATATGCCGCTCAACCAGGTCGCGTCCCTCTCGATTCCGGAACCGACGATGATTATCGCGCAGCCGTTCGATCCGTCGGTGATGTCAGCGATTGAAAAAGCCATCCGCAGTTCGAACCTCGGCCTCAATCCCACCAACGACGGCAAGGTCGTGCGTATTCCCATCCCGCCGCTCACCGAAGAGCGGCGCAAAGAGCTGTCCAAACTGGTCCACAAATACACCGAGGAGGGCCGCAACGGGGTCCGCCAGGTGCGCCGGGATGCGAACGATCGTCTCAAGAAGCTGTTCAAGGATCACAAGATCTCAGAAGACGACGAGCGCCGGGGGCTGGACGAGGTCCAGAAGATCACCGACCAGCACGTTGCGATGATCGACGACCTGCAGAAGAAGAAGGATTCGGAGCTGCTGGGGAAATAGAGACAACTCCCAACTCGACGTGTCGTTTTTCACCCACTTGGAGTGCAGCCTGCCGTGCGGAGCGGCCGCCTACGATCCGCACGTCGAACAGCACCTCTGTACCTGTGGCGCTCCCCTCCTCGTCCGCTACGACTTGAGGGCCGCCAAGGCCTGGCAGAAGTCTTCGCTCACCGGACGCCCCGCCACGATGTGGCGGTATCGGGAATTGATGCCGCTGTTCGATGGCGAAAGTCCGCTCACCCTTGGAGAGGGCTGGACACCCCTCATACAGGCGGCTCGGCTCGGCAAGGATCTCGGGCTATCGCGCCTATTGATCAAGGATGAATCGCTCAATCCAACGAACTCGTTCAAGGCGCGAGGCCTCTCCGCCGCCGTCACCCGCGCCGCTTACCTTGGCGCGCGGGCGCTCTCGGTTCCATCTGCCGGCAACGCCGCCAATGCGATGGCCGCCTACGCCGCCGCCGCGGGCATCCCCGCCCACGTCTTCATGCCTCGCGACGTCAAAGTCCCGTTCATCCGGGAGTGTGAGCTGTACGGCGCAGAAGTGACCCTCGTAGACGGGCTGATCACGGAGGCCGGGCGGACCGCCGCCGAGCGTGGACATGTGCTCGGGTGGTACGACGTCTCCACATTAAAGGAGCCCTACCGGATCGAAGGCAAGAAGACGATGGCCTACGAGCTTGGAGAACAACTCGATTGGCAGTTTCCGGACTGGATCATTTATCCAACGGGGGGCGGTACCGGAATGGTCGGCATGTGGAAAGCGTTTGAAGAGTTGGAGGCGATCGGGTGGAAATCTCCGGGGCGCCGGCCCCGGATGGTGTCCGTTCAGGCCGCCGGTTGCGCCCCGATCGTCAAGGCGTTCGAACGCGGAGTTGAACGATCCGAGTTGTGGAAGGATGCGCACACCGTCGCTGACGGTCTCCGTGTGCCCAAGGCGCTCGGCGACTTCCTCGTTCTGCGAGCGGTGCGCGAGAGCGACGGGACCGCGCTCACGGTGACCGATGACGAAATGGTCCAGGGTATGCGGGATCTCGGTGCACGCGAAGGTATCAGCGCGGCGCCCGAAGGCGGGGCCGCGCTTCATGCCGTCAGGATGCTGCGCGCGGATGGGCGAATCGGACCCAACGACACGGTCGTCGTCTTCAATACTGGAGGAGCGTTGAAGTATCTCGACGTGCTCGGTTGAGGATCAATCCCCCAGCGAAATCCCCATCGCCCTGGCGGTTCGTATGACGTCGAAATTCAGCGGCACATTTCGCGTGCGGCCGACGATTTTTTCGAGCGGGACGGCAACGATGTCGGGCGGGTGGAACGCCACCATCTTTCCAAACTCCCCCTCCAGGATGAGTTCCACGGCACGGGCACCGAAACGCGTGGCGAGCATGCGATCGAAGCTGGTCGGCGCACCTCCGCGCTGGAGGTGCCCGAGCACGACAAACCGTGTTTCTTTCTCGGTGAGCTTCTCCAGTTCGTCCGTGACGCGGGCCGCGATGCCGCCAAGACGTTCGACATATTCGCCCGACGCCGCTTGAATCACGGAGACTTTCCCGCCAACCGGCTTCGCGCCTTCGGCCACGACAACGATGCTGAACCGAGCCCCGTAGCTGTCACGCTCGACGATGCGGCGCGCGACTTTCGTCAGGTCGAAGGGAATCTCTGGAATCAGGATGACGTCTGCGCCGCCGGCAACACCCGCATACAGCGCAATCCAGCCTGCATAGCGTCCCATCACTTCAACCACCATCACGCGGTGGTGGGCCTCGGCGGTGGTGTGCAGGCGATCGATGGCGTCGGTGGCGAAGGCCACGGCCGTGTCGAACCCGAAGGTATTGGTTGTTTCGACGATGTCGTTGTCGATGGTTTTTGGCACGCCGACGAGCGGAATGCCGCGCTTCCAGAACTCGTACGAGATGCTCAGCGTGCCGTCGCCGCCGATCACCACGAGCGCGTCGAGCTTCAGCTCGTGGAACATCTCGACGCATCGTTCCGAGTAGTCCCGGGTGCCGCCGGTCGTCTCGACGGGATAGGCAAACGGGTTGCCGCGATTGGTCGTGCCGAGAATCGTTCCGCCGATCCGCAGGATGCCCGTCACGTCGCGCGGCGCGAGCATCCGGCACCGATCCGGCTCGATCAGGCCATCGAAGCTGTCTTCGAGGCCGATGGTTTTGCATCCGTGGTACGCCGCCGACTTCACGACAGCCCTGATAACGGCGTTCAGCCCTGGTGCGTCGCCGCCGCCCGTCAAGATACCTATGCGCTTCACGCCAGAACGGTTCACCGCCGGTGCGGACATCGCGCGAGTATATCAGCCATCATCAAGTACACTTGGCAGACGCTGCATGGAACAACTCGTTGATCTCTTCCTCCATCTCGACACGCATCTCACCGAATTCGTTGGCACCTACGGCCGCTGGGTGTATGCGTTGCTGTTCGTCATCATCTTCGCCGAGACCGGCCTGGTGGTGACGCCGATCCTGCCGGGCGACTCGCTGTTATTCGCGGCGGGCGCGCTTGCGGCCACCGGAGCGCTCGACATCAGGGTGCTGTTGATGCTCCTGATTCTCGCGGCTGTACTTGGCGACGCGGTGAACTATTCCGTCGGCGATGCTGTCGGGCCGAAGATCTTCAGGTCCGTCGACCGTACCAGTTGGTGGCAACGCATGCTGAACCGCGATCACCTGGCTCGTGCGCACGAGTTCTTCGAAAAATACGGCGGCAAGGCCATCATCCTCGGACGCTTCGTGCCGATCGTCCGCACCTTCGTGCCGTTCGTCGCCGGCGCCGGGACGATGACCTACTCGACGTTTGCGCTCTACAACATCAGCGGCGCCTTTCTCTGGGTCGGGATCTGCACGATTGGCGGCTACGTGTTCGGCAACGTACCAATCGTCCGCGACCACTTCTCACTGGTGGCGATCGGCATCGTCGCAGTATCGCTGATTCCGATTGCGGTGGAGTATCTGAGGGGAAGACGGAACCGATAAGGCGCTCGTGTGTTCGCTTGCCAAAGAATGTTCGCTCTCAAAGTCGGGGCTGCCTTCGCGCTCACCGCCTTTCTCTATTGGGCCGGTTGGGTGTGGGCGACCTTGCCGTTCGGATCCAACCTGTTTCTGGGAATGGCGTTCGTCATTCCATTGGTGAGTCTTATCGCATTGGGTGCAGCCGCCATTGCGCTTGCGGGTCTTTTCAGGGCCGATTTCAGACGCCAGGCGCTGCGAATACTGGGCTTGTCTCTGGCTGTCGTAGGCGGGACCGTTCTCGGGATGTGGTCGGGGCCGATTCACAAGATGCAACGGATCCGGCACGTGGCTCCGGCTGCCATGCCGCTCGTCCGAGCGATCGAATCGTTCGAGCAACGCGAACATCGGCCACCGAAAGACCTCACGGAACTCGTTCCCGCATACATCGCAGCGTTGCCCTCAACCGGGATGGGCGGCTACTCAGACTGGGAGTACATCACCGGACCTGACGCCCGAGATCTGTACGACGGGAACGCCTGGGTCCTCGTCGTGTTTACAGGTGGACCGGAATCAATTTCGACAAGTTGATGTACTTTCCAAACCAACGGTATCCGCAATTGGGGCACGGCGGTTGGATTGAACGAATTGGCGCCTGGGGTTACGTCCACGAGTAGAAACGGTCTGGAGAACGATCTGCGACCTGGCCGAGCCCTCGTTCTGGTCGGCGAGCGTGCCTCGCGTTCGCGAAGGCGCCGATGCGCGATTACGGCGTCGACGCGCCGAACCGGACGTGAACTGCTGTGCGCGTTTGTGCGCAGTTGTGAGCGATTCGCGTCGCGTGGGAGCGGTTCGTCCGTTGCACCACCCGGAGTCCGCTGGTACAATGAACGTTCGTGCCTGCAGTCGCGGCCGCGTCCGAGGCACTCACGTTTTCACTTCATCTTGCCAAGAGTGGGCGGCTAGCTCAGCTGGGAGAGCGCCGCGTTCGCAACGCGGAGGTCGGGAGTTCGAGCCTCCTGCCGTCCACCAACACTTTCTTTCATACTCTGTGGGGGCGTTCTGCCCCGATTCTGCCCATCGCGCCGATACTCGGCCGCGATCGGCGGCGCAGGCTATGCGTGGTGGACGAAGCCGTACGCGGCAGAACTGGCGGCTCTTCGGTCGAGAGTTGAATTGGCTGAACTCGTTCAGCACCGCGTGATCACGATGACGTGGCAGGAGCGCCGCCATTTCGACGCGCTCATGAAATGGAACCGGTCACAGCGCTGAGCATCGCAGAGCTTAAGGAAACCAACGCCTCAGAATTCCTGGAATCACAATCGCGAAGAGGATCAGAATCAACGGCAGCAAGACATACAGCACGACCAGCCACTTTGCTTCACGCTCGAACGTAAACCAGAGAAACCGCCTTCGCATTGACGTTCCCGTATCTTTGTGGGGTGTGCGCCGCCTTCAGCGGCGGCGCACCACCAGCGTCGGCGTCTCGTGCTGTTCGCGCGTGATCGACACGCCGGCCTGGTCGCGTAGCAGCTGGATCAGCTCGTCGCGGTTGTGTACGGTGCGGGTGAGCTCGAAGCCATAGAGTCCGCGCAAATCCGTCTCGTCGATCACCTGACGGCCGAGAAACTCCTCGAACCACCTCGTCAGATAGAAGAACGGCACCGAGTGCACCGCGAAGGCCTCGAGTGGAAACAAGGCGGCGTCGTGGGGCCGTCCCATCACCAGATTGAAGTTCGCCATCGCAAAGCCGCTACCCGGCTCCGCCTCGCCGTAGTAACGAAGCATCGGTCCGCCGTGGCCAATGCTTCTCGCAACCAAGACATCGCGCGGTCGCGTTTCGCATGTGACCGAAAGCTCGAACTGCCGCTCGATGGCATCGCGCCACATCTGCTCGAAGGTCTCGCCCGGTTCCGTCTGTGCAAACTGGATGTAGAAGTCGTACCTCGTGCCGTCGTCAAGACCGTCGATGATGTCGAGGTGCCAGCGGTTGCCGCGCCAGGCGTGGACAATCGCTTCGGTGAGCGTGTAACCATAGGCCTGCAACCCGGAACCGGAGTAGTTCGTGACCGGCTGCTGCGGCGGCTTCAGCTCAGAGTACAGGACATGTACGCTGTGTGAGGGTACAAAGCGCAGCCAAGGCCATTTGAACGTGTTGGCGGGAATGCCCGGTGGTCCAGGGTGGCCCGGCCGCTCGCCATCCCTCAGGAGCTTGACGATGTGCTCCCGCACCCCATCCAGTCGCAGGCCGCGCGAGGTCAGCACGTCGGCGGCGACGCTGCCTTCTTCAGTGAGCAGTCCGAGCAGCAGGTGCTCGGTCCCGAGGTAATCGTGCAACAGCCGGTCCGCTTCCTCCGCGCTGTGCTGTAGCACGCGCTGGGCAGCAGCGCTAAACGGGATCTCCTGGGATGCGGACGTCGTCGATCGCGCGGGAATGCGGCGGAGCACTTCGTCTCGAATACCGTCGAGGGTAGTGCCGGCATCGGCGAAGAGACGGTTCGTCAGTCCCTTGCCGTCGCGAATGAGCCCGAGCAACAAGTGTTCGGTATCAATGCGTGTTGATCCGAGCTGGCTCGCCTCCTCGCGGGCGAAGAAGAGCACGCGCCGCGCCCGTTCGGTAAAACGCTCGAACATCGAGACCTCACAGCCGCTGTGTCGATCGCACTGACGAACCTCACGATTGTGTTGCCGCGTCGACAGGTGGCCAACGACCGACCCGCACCAGTTCCCAGCCTGCGCCGCCGCCCCGTCTTTCGTTCCGGCGTGAACGGCCACTGCTTCAGACAGGCAACGGCCTCGTTGCCCGATGGTTGCTTCGAATCGAGAGCCTCACGCGCTGGTGGTATGCGGCACGAGCGTTACCAGCGCCCGATCCACGTCGGCGGCGGGGATGCTCATCCTTGCGTCATGGAATCAGAGTCACCTCGTCTCGGGTCGTCGTCAAGGGCACGGGCTCCGTTCCACCACCGCCGTCCTCCAGCGGGCGGGGCCAACCTCCGCGCGAAGGTGGTCCAGCGTAGCGCCCAGCGCGCCGGCCAGCAGTTTGCGCCGTTCAGATCTGTAACCGCCCGCGAATGCCTCGTGCTCATGCCACGGCTCGCCAACGAGTTATCCGCCTGATTTGGTCTGCCCGTCCCGGCTCGTCATTTGCTCCCGACGTCCTAAGTACCGATGCGTACCTCTGTCCTTATCTGCGTTTTCAGCTTGCTCGCTACGCAGGCGGCGGCGCAATCGACGACCGAGGACGGTATCCGCGCGATGCTGCGCGGCGAGTACCTGGCTGCCGCCCGAATCCTCCGGCCGCTCGCGGTCGATGATGCGCGGCCGGATCCTGTGGCGCAGTACTTCCTGGCCATACTGTACGAATCCGGACACGGAGTGACGCGCGACCAGGCTCGTGCGTGCCGGCTCTTCTCGAGCTCCGTGCGGGACGTGCACCCGTTCGCTGAGCAGTCTGCCGCACTTGCCACGTTTCTTCGCAACCAGGTCGGGGACGCCCTCTGTGTTGTGAACGAGACCTGGCAAGGTGGACCGCCGCAGTCATTCGTCCTCGGTCCCGGCCATCGGATCGTGTTTGCCGATACGAGCATCAGTGTGACGTATGGCGATCGCGAGCAGCGAACCAGGCTCACCCTGCCTGTCGCCGCGTTGTATCTACCGATCAAGTACACAACTCTCGACGTCACACGCCCGATCGCCTCGCGCCGGCACTTCTTCGAGTGGTTTGCATGGGTGCCGGATACATCCGCGAATCCGTCGTGGACTCTCAGCTGGACCCTGATGGAGGTAGTGGCAGATCAGTTGTTCATACCCATCGCATCTGAGAAGAGCCTCGTCGTGGTAAAAGGCGAACCCCAACCGGCATCCTACGACGTTTCGAAAATCGTGCGATTGGGGGTCAACGGGCGCGGCGAAGCGGAGTTCACGATCGCCAGCGAGACGGTGACGCGCACCGAAATGATCGGATCTCGGGAGGGTCGATGATGCGGGCCCATTTGCTACTCGGTGTCGCCATCATCGCCGGGATCTTCTGTAACGTGTCAGCTCAGACACGCACGGAAGAGGGGGTGGTCGCGCTGGCACGCGGCGACTACCTGCGTGCCGTCGAGATTCTCAGGCCGATCGCGGAAGATTGGCGATCCACCGATCGGACCGCACAGTTCTTCATGGCGGGACTCTACGAAACCGGACGCGGCGTGCCTCTTGATCCGTTACGCGCCTGCGCGCTCTATATGCGTGCGTCGAGCACCGACAGCAATCCGTTTGGCCAGCAGGCGGCGATGATGTTGCCTGCGATGATGGGACAGGGAGAGGAGTTCAACGCAGAGTGCCAGTTGCTCGCCAACGTCGGGTTCGACCATGGATTGGAGCCGGTCACGTTCGATCTCGGGCCCGGCCATTTTGTGGAGTTGACCGTTTCCGCCGTGTCGGTAACCTACCAGGGGCGGACCCGTCGAGAACCGACGGCATTCACGGCACCGGGTGCGCGATTCCTGCCGCCGCAGTACACAGAACTAGCCACGGGACCAACGCGGTCGTTGAGACGGCATTTCATCGACGGCTTCATGTGGCGCCCGTCTACGCCAACAGGGCCGCCCTGGGAACTATTTTGGGGCCTGTCTGAAGTGGTCGACCATCAAATCATCGGAATCGAAACGTCAGGGCCGCTCGCCACGGTTGACGGTGACGCGCCGCCACCGCGCGAATCGTTCAACGTTCGCGAGTATGCAGTCGTGCGTGTCGATGACGAGGGAAACGCCGAGTGGGCAGTGCTGAAGGGGCCGCGCCGCATGACGCAGCGAATCGAAACGGAGGCCGAAAGGCGTGAGGTTCGCGAGATGGAACTCGCGCGCGATGCGGCACTGAAGCGGGTCGATTGGTCACGGCAATACGACGTCGCCCGGTCGCCGGCGATGTCGTACGTGGACTCCGGCGGGTGCGGTAACTTCCACCTGTACGGTTGGACGGCCGACCGCGCCGAGGCCGTCTCGGTGCGCGTCGACGCACCGGCCCTGGGTCTCTCGACGGATCTGGCGACGTTCGACCTCTCGCGCCAGTCGGCGAACATCTCTGTTCAGACGTACGTCTACGCCTCGTCCCGGCGTCAGTTCGACTTCTGTTCCGACGTCCGGATACCCGAGGCGGTTGAGCCTGTCGCGTGGCGCGCCGTCGCAGGCACCATCACCATCGAGCTGTCTCCTCACGGCATTCGGGCGGCCACACCGAACGCGCGCCGCGCGACCGTGACCTTGACCAATGTGGTGCTGCGGAACGGGGCCGGGACGACGCTGAAGATAGTCGGACCAGTGAGACTGACTGCCATTGTGGGACAGATGTTCAGCGCCAGCGTCAGGTCGCCTCCCGCCACCCCGACTATGATGGCCGCTGACGCCGCTCGATCATCGTCTCCACGAAACCGCGTAGCGCCGCCGATGCGACCGAATGCGCGGCTGTCACGCGCGCGAGTTCCTCGAGAGCCTGCACGCTGATCTCACCGGATGAATCGAGCGATTCGATTCCGGGCTGAAGCGACTGCAGCGCCGCTGCAGTCGAAAGTGCCCCTCGCAACGAGGCTTTCAGCGCTCCAATCTCGTTCGGATCAGCCATATCGCTCAAATCTACCCCATTACAGTATTGGGATCGGTGCTTACGTTCTGGTCAAATTTGGTCCCGCGCACTTTTGTGCAACCTCGGTTCTCTCCTGAAAAATCGCACGTTTACGAGGATCGTTGGCGAGTGCCTCGAAATAGATCGGATGGTGCGCGGGTTGCAAAAGTGGCGTCGTCCTCTGCAATGTCGGCACCATCTGCAGATTTTTCGGCGCCTGGCGCCTCGACCTCTTCGTCCGGCTATGCGGACGGTCTTGGCCGTCGCACCCTTGCCTTCGATCGCGAAGACGGCACGATGCTCGAGCGGCTCATCGTCCGCGCGGAGCTCTCGGCTTTTGAACGAGGGCTGCGCGAACGGCTCGAACGCGTGGCGACGCTCGACGACGAGCGGGTCCAGAAACCACGCTCCATCGAGCGCGGGCCTGACGGCAGTCTTGTCGTCCTTTCTGAATTCGTCCCTGGAACCCGACTTTCCGAGCTCCTCGATGCCATCGCGCAACAGGGGACGGTCCCGGGGGTGGACGTCGCGCTGGGTTTTCTGCTCGACGTGCTGCCTGCACTCTGTGGGCTGCATGCTGGCGGTGGCTTCTGTCATGGCGCGATCAACCCCGGCCGGACGGTTCTGACGCCCGCCGGACAGGTTGTCCTGCTCGACGCGATCTACGGCGAAGCGCTCTCACATCTCCAATACAGCCGTCGCCGCCTGTGGACCGAGTTTGGAATCGCGATGCCGCCCGCAGCGGGGCCGGCACGCTTTGACGCCGCAGCCGACGTCGCACAGGCGGCACTGTCCGCATTGACGCTGGTGATTGGTCGGCCGATTGCCGAAGGCGAATATCCCGACGGCATTGCCGCGTTGCTCGTCGAGGTCGTCGAGGTCGCGCAGATCCGCGCCAGCAGTGAATTCGCGTCTGGCCTGCAGCGTTTCCTGCAGCACGCGCTGCCGCTGCCAGGACGCCGACCGTACACCACGGTGGACGATGCGCTGATTGCCGTGAGGAACCTCGCGCGCGAATTGGGAGTCGATGTTTGCCGACGCGCGCTCCTTGACTTCATCGAGCAACAGGACACCGCCGGTCAGTCCGTTTCCGGCGGGTTGCAGTACGGGACCGACGATGGTTATGGCCTGAATACGAACGACGTGTTCGACAGCCGCTCGAACGGCGACGGCACAGAGGAGGGCGATAGCGACGAGGATCCCTTCGAAGTTGATCTCGATCACCATCTCGACGCCGTTGCCGCACCCGAAGAGGAGACGGTTTACGACCTCGGTTCGGGGACCGACGTCGATTCGACCAACGAGACCATTGACACACCGGCGGATACCTTCGCAGCCGACAGGCTCGATAGCGATCAGCCTTCATCTCTCGAACCCGCGCCCGCGGATGCATTCGTTCCCGCGTCCCCCGAAGAGGACGTGCGGACTGAGCTCGTCGAGCCCGCACCACCGATCGCGGACGCGTTTGTACCTGCCCCGCCCGAACCTGAACCCACTCCTGCAGTGGCGGAGCCACTCCAGCCCGAGCCGATCTTCGCAGCACGCGAAGAGTTTCTCGCGGCTTCCGAGCCGGCCGAAAGCAGCACAGCGGAATCGTGGGACAGTTCCGAGACCGCAGAGGACCTGGACGAAGCGGAATCAGCAGCCGACGCTGATTCCACCGACGAGGCGGTCGTTGAAGAGTCCAAAAGTTCCAGACGCCGGAAGAAGTCGCGATCGGTCCGATCGCGTAAGGACAAGCTCCGCTCGACCGCTCGGCCGGAACCGCTCGCACCGCCACCACCACCAAAGCCTTCGCCGCCGCTCACGCCACCCCCCGCCAATCCGGTTGCTGCCGCCCCTGCGCCAAAAACTTCTGGTGGGTGGTTGATCGAACCGACACGCGCGACCTCGTTTGACCCGCCGGTGCCGACACCGTCGCCCGGGCCGGAACCGCCATTGATGCCGCCCGCGCCGAAGCCGGTCGCGCCACCCGTCGTCTTCACCCCGCCACCGGCGCCTTCGGTCGCTCCGCCGCCACCGCCGCCACCGGTTCCACTTGTCGTGACGCCGCCGCCGGTGCCAAAACCAATCGTGGTGGCTCCCGTCGGGCCTCCGATTCCGCTCCAGCGGACACCTGCGCCGGCCCCCCCGGCCGTACAGCCTTCGACAGTCAAACTGAAGACCGATGGCTTTGCCCCGCCAAAGAAAGCCCGGCCGGAGCCTGTAGAGGACATCTACTCGAGTCGTGCCCCGTTTGAACCTCCGGTGCAGGAAGGAGCAGGAATCCCCTGGAAGCTTGCGGGTGGAGTTTTGGCGCTCTTGGTGGTTGGCGCCATCGGCGCCCGGGCGTTCCTGTTTGGTGGGTCTGACGCCCCACCGGCGCGTTCGACGGCTGACGTGCCACCACCTGTGACCGCGCCGGTCTCAGCGGCGGTGCCGAAGACGGGGAAAATTCAGGTCGAAACGCAACCGCCGGGCGCGAAGGTCTTCCTCAATGGAAAACCCGCCGGGGAATCCCCAATGAATCTCGAAGTGCCAGCGGGGAGACACACCTTGACCCTCGCATCGGCTTCGGGGTCCGTCCGCCGAACCGTACGTGTAGAAGCGGGCAAAACTGTAACCGTGGACGTCCCGATCTTCTCCGGATGGGTGGATGTGGCGGCACCGATCATTCTCGAGGTGTTCGAAGATGGTAAATCCATCGGAACTACCGAACAGAATCGTCTCCTCCTCAAACCGGGCCGTCACGAGTTGACGTTTGCGAATCGCGATCTCGACTACACCTCCACCCACGTCGTCGAAGTCGAGCCTGGCGAGGCGAAAACAGTCACGATCGACCCCCGTGGTTCCGTGAACCTCAATGCGACCCCGTGGGCCGAAGTCTGGGTGGACGGCAAGAAAGTGGGAGAAACGCCTCTCGCCAACCTCCAGCTCCCCCTCGGGACACATGACGTGGTCTTCAAGCACCCGCAGTTCGGGGAACGCCGGATGACGACGACCATCAGAGCCAACGCTCCGGTGGCGCTCAGCATCGACATGAGCAAGCAGTAATCCCCGCACGTTGCACTTTCGTAAGGCACACACAACTTCGGGGCATCGCCCCATGCCTCGAGATCGATCTCTCGACAGCGTTTTTGAAAGAAACGCAGGAATTCTTCACGCCAGAAAGCCGTTGCGCTTTGGCACTCGGCTTGCCTTGCGCCTCGTTATCACTATTTAGCACTCGGGTGATATATGTGGAATTGGATCTGCTGCTACGTGACAGGACATGACTACAGCGTCTGCTGCGACGGGGGAGCCATGTTCCTGAAATGCGTCATTTGCGGGCGGCGGTCGCAAGGCTGGACCGTGCACCCCAATCACTCGCATTCACACGCGGCCAGCCCACGCGCCTGAAAGACCGCCCATCGATTGACACTCCGCGGCAGGGGTTAGGACAATAACGTCTTAAGCCTTGCGATTCCCTGCGCATTCTGCATTTCCCGGTTCTTGCCACGCGTGAGTCTTCAGCAGCCTGCCGCTTCGTCGAGCACGCTTCGACAACTTGCCGACCTCGCAGAGATTCGAGGAGATGGAACGGAATCGGCGGAGCTGCGACGCACGGCCGGTGCTCTCGACGCCGAGGTACGCGCCCGTCCGGACGCCGCGAGGCCCTCCAGCGACGCTGAAATGTCCCTCCGCGCGGCGCGGGCGCGCATTCCCTGGCTTCTCCGTCGCCTGATTGAACTGGGCGCCGTTCGCACTTCCGAGGCTGCAGCGCTCGCCCGCCACGGAATCGCCACGCTTGCGGACCTCGGACAAACCCTGGACGAGGGTCGAATCGCGCGGATCCTCGACCCAGAGTGCGAGACTCGGCTGAGCGGCATCATCGACATGCTCGCCGCCGAAACGAGACAGTTCACACTCGGCCGGGCCCACGACGTCATCGAGTCGCTGCAAGCGCGTTTGATCCTCGAATGCCCGTCGTTCGAGAAAGTCACCGCGGCGGGAGGCGTACGTCGATTCGAACCGCTCGTCGAATCGCTCACGATCGTCGGCTGCGCCGTGGATCCTGAGCGTGTTCTCGAGACGATTACGCGACTCCCGGAAATCGACGATGTGCTGCACCGGACCACGCGTCGCGCGATCGTGGCTTTCAATCACGTTGAAGTGGACGTGCGTGTGGCGGCGCCCGACGAGTACGGCACCGTTCTCTATTGCGCAACGGGCTCGCGCGCGCATCTCGCCATGCTGAGCGCGAGACGAGCACGAACCAGACTCCACGCCAGCGAAGCGGATGTCTACGCCGAAGCCGGCCTTCCCTTCATTGCGCCTGAACTTCGTCAGGGCACTGGCGAGATCGAAGCTGCGGCGCTGCGCGAGCTGCCGTCGCTGGTGGAGGTCCACCACATCCGCGGCGATCTCCACATGCACTCGACCTACAGCGATGGACAGGATCTGCTGCCGGCGATGGTGGCTGCGGCGAACGCCCTCGGCTACGAGTACATTGCGATCACAGATCACTCCCAACGTGCCGCCGCCTCACGCACGCTGAGCCTCGAGACGCTGGCGCGACAGCGCGACGAGATCGCCCGCTTGCGCGAGGTGTATCCGTCGATGGCCATCCTGCACGGCGTCGAAGTAGACATCATGCCGGACGGCCGTCTTGATTTCAGTGACGATGTCCTCGCGACGCTCGATCTGGTGATCGCGTCGCTTCATGAGGACGCCGGCCAGGGTGCGCGGACGTTGACGCGCCGGTGTCTCGCGGCAATCAGACACCCGCTCGTTTCGATCATTTCGCACCCCGCGAATCGGATCGTGGGGCGACGTTCGGGCTATCCGCTCGACTTCGGCGCGATCTACGAAGCGGCGGTTGAAACAGGAACGGCTCTGGAGATCGACGGTGCCCCGGCCCATCTCGACATGGATGGCGAGCACGCGCGCGAGGCAGTTGCCGCGGGCGTCACCGTCACGATCGACGGCGATTGTCATCGCGCGGCCTCGCTCGCGCGGCACATGCGTCTGGGCATCGGCACGGCGCGGCGCGGGTGGGTGGAACCTCGCCACGTCCTGAATACCCGAAGCCTGGGCGACCTCCGCCGCTTCATCGCCGCCAAACGGTGAAAAGGGGACAGTCCCCTTTTCGCGAAACCGAACAGTCGTGGAAAAAGGGGACAGTCCCCCTTTTCTGCACCTGTCCGCTTTTGCGAAAAGGGGACTGTCCCCTTTTTCCTGCTACACTGGGAAACCAGCCCTGCAACGGCCCTCTATCACGCATGCGTCTCCAGCTCAGCCTGCCGCTGATTGCCGCGCTGGCTCTTGGCCTTCCGTCCTGGGCGCAGTCCCCGCCTGCTCAGGAAGTGGCCGCGGCACTCCAGAAAAAATACGACGGCATTCGCGACTTTTCGGCGGATTTCACCCAGACCACAGAAGGGGGCGTTCTGCGCCGCAAACCCGTCGCCGAACGCGGGACGGTGTTCGTCAAGAAACCGGGCCGGATGCGCTGGAACTACAAGTCCCCTGAAGAGAAGGTCTTCGTTTCGGATGGACGGCAGATTCAGCTCTACGTCCCGGCCGACAAGCAAGTCATCGTCTCGCCACTTCCGTCCGACGATCGCGCGACGAGCGCCGTCCTATTCCTGATGGGACGGGGTAACCTGACTCGTGATTTCAATGTGAGCTACGGCCAGGGCGGAACGGACAACACTCATGTGCTCCGACTGGACCCGAAGACTCGGCAGGCGGAGTACGATTGGCTCCAACTGACCGTCGATCGTGCCTCTCTGCAGATCAGGGAACTGACCGCGGGTGACCAGCAAGGCGGGCGATCGACGTTCCGGTTTACGAATTTCAAGGAAAACCCGGGTGTGACCGATAAGACGTTCGCATTTACTGCCCCGCCGGGCACCGATGTCGTCAAGAGTGGCCAGGGTCGCTGAACTACCTCACCGGATCCTCCGCAGGTCGCGTGCGGCGCGCTGCGCCGGACTGATGGTCCTGTGTCTCGGGACGACTCTCCTTGCGAGCTGCGCCACGACCAATGCCGTCCGACTCGGCGAGCGGGCGGAACGCGCCGGCGACTACGATCGCGCCGTAGTCGAGTACACGCGAGCGATCCGGCTGAAACCGGACGACCGCCGCGCGCGCATGGGTCTCGACCGCGTCAGAGTCCGCGCCTCCCAGGATCATTTCTTTCGCGGTCGACGCCTTGCCGCGGCCGAACGCTTCGAAGAAGCGGTGATGGAGTTCCAGATCGCCACGGAGCTGAACCCGAGCGATTCGGCCGCCGACGCGGCGCTCAGGGATACCCGTCAGCGGCTGCGAACCAAGGTGGCGATCTCGCGCGGCGGCAAGACCGAACTGCAGGCGCTCATCGATCGGTCCCGGACTCTCCCCCCGCCAGGATTGGATCTGCCCGACGGAACCAAGCTGCCCAACACGCTCGTGTTCAGCCAGGCAAGCAGCCGCGCGGTGTTCACCGCTCTCGCACGGATCGCGGGGATCAGCGTCATCTTCGATACCGCATTCCGGGAGACGCCAATCAGCATCGACCTCAGGAACGTGACGCTCGCCGACGCGCTGACCTCTTTGACAGCCAGCACCCGCACGTTCTACCGCGTCACCGCGCCAAAAACGATCACCATCATCCCCGATACGCCAGCCAAGCGGCGCGAGTACGAAGAAGCGGTCGTGGCGACGTTTTTCCTGAGCAACGCCGATCCCAAGGAAGTGATCGATCTGCTTCGCATCGTCGTGGACGTCCGGCAGATTTCACCAATCACCAGCGGCAATTCGATTTCCCTGAAGGACACTCCCGAGCGCATCGACGCCGCGGGCCGACTCATCACCGCGATCGACAAGGCGCGTCCGGAAGTCGTGATCGACGTCGAACTGCTCGAGATCGATCGCTCCAAGCTCCTCGAGTACGGGCTGCAGATTGCGTCGCCGCTGCCCGAGGGCGCAGAGGGCAGCCCGATCGGCATTTCCGGGACTCTGGACGCCAACCGATCAGACTTGAGCCTGCAGGCGCTGCGCAACCTCACGCGCGCTGATATCTTCGTGACCGGCGTCCCAGCGATTTACTACAAGCTCTTGAAGAACGACGCCAATACGCGGACGCTGGCCAATCCTCAGCTGCGGACGTCCGAAGGACTGCCGGCGCAGGCGCGCTTCGGCGAAATGGTTCCCATTCCCGTGACTCAGTTTGCTCCGATTGCGGCGGGCGGCGTCAATCAACAGCCGATCACTTCGTTCGAATACCGGAACATCGGCGTCAATATCGACATCCTGCCGAGAACGCACCACAACGATGACGTGTCCCTGGGACTCAAGGTGACTTTGAGCAACATCTCGGGGACCGGTTTCGGCGGTCTCCCCACATTCGGCAATCGTGAAATCAGCACAACCATCCGTTTGAAGGATGGAGAAACGAACATGCTCGCCGGGCTGATCCGTGACGAGGAACGGACGGTGCTCTCAGGCGTGCCTGGGCTCAGCGATGTGCCCGTCATCGGCCGCCTGTTCGCGAGCAACCGCAAGCAATCGCAGCAAACCGACATCGTCCTCACGCTGACGCCGCACATCGTGCGCGTCCTTGATATCAATGAGTCGGATCTCCGGCCGTTCCGGCTCGGCCGCGACGTGTCGAGCGGCCCGGCGCCTGTTGAACTGCCCAACATCCCGCGCGACGTCGCCCCGCGGGATCGCGATATCGATCAACCGCCGACAGCGGCGCAACCTCCAGCCGTTTCGTTTCCGCAGCCACTGCAGCCCTCGACTCCGTTCCCTCAGCCACTCCAGGGTACGTTGCCAGGCGCTCCGGTTCCGATCACGCCACCAACTGTTCCGCCAAAAAAGCCCGGAGGCGGCACGCTCTAACCTTCCGGGGCTCTGCCCCATACCCCGGCTCGGTCGGGCTCCCTAACCTTCCCGTTCGACAACGGCCCCAAGCGATCGGAGTCTTTCGACGAGGGACGCATATCCTCGTTCGACGGTCTCGAGCGGCATGACCGTACTTTCCCCTTCGGCGGCAAGCGCTGCGGCAATCAATGCCATTCCCGAGCGGAGATCCCGAGCGTCGAGCAGACGGCCGCGCAGGCGTGTCGGACCGCTGACGATGATGCGATGAGGATCGCAAAGGAACAAATCGGCGCGCATCGCGCTCAGTTGTTCGAGCGCAAACAGTCGCAGTTCGTATAACCAGTCGTGAACGAGGGTACGACCGTCGGCCTGCGTTGCCAGCACGGTAACCAGGCTGACCATATCGCTTGGAAACCCAGGCCAGAGCCCTGTGGTCAGGCGGCGCGTGGCAATCAACGTCGAAGGCTTGACGCGAAAGCAATCGTCGTCATACCAACACTGGAGATCCATCTTCTTGAGCGGCGCAGCAACGACCTCGATGTCCGCGGCACGTGCGCCGGTCACTTCAATCTCGCCGCCGGTAATCGCGGCGACGACGCCCCAGCTCCCTGCTTCGATGTAATCGCCGTCGAGCCTGTGACGCGCGCCGTGAAACCGTCCCGGGCTCTCGACGCGTATCGTTGAGGTGCCTTCGCCTTCAATCGAGACACCCATCGCGCGCAGGAAGCGGCACAACTCGACGACGTGCGGCTCCATGGCAGCGTGGCGGATTTCCGTTCGACCGCGTGCTGCCGCGGCCGCGAGCAGCGCCGTTTCCGTGCCAGTCACAGACGCTTCGTCAAGGTACAGCGACGCGCCACTGAGACCATCCGGCGCTTCGAGCACATGTCCGGGCTCATCCAATTGTCGGGCGCCCATTGCCGCCAGCGCCTGAAGGTGCGTCGAGATCGTTCGCCGCGTCGGAAAATCGCCGCCGGGCTGCGAAAGCCGCGCGGATCCGACGCGGGCGAGCAGCGGACCGAGCAGCAGCACTGAGCCGCGCAGCTTGCCAACACGCACCGGATCGGGGCGATCGGTTTTGATGGAGGGACAGCGAATCTTCAGCGTCGATGTCCCGACACCGTCAACGGTGGCACCCAGTCCGCGCATCAACTCGATGAGCACCTCCACATCGCGAATGCGCGGCACGTTCTCCAACGTGCACTCCTGGTCGGTCAGCAAACACGCGGCGAGCAGCGGCAGCGCCGAATTCTTGTTTCCTTCGACCGAGACTTTGCCCGAAAGCCGCCGTCCACCCTGAATGCGCAGAGATGCCATTTGTTGGCCCGTCCTCAATTATCAATTGCTCGTGGGGCCCCACCCCCACTCGCGCTCGCTCGGCGGCCCGCCTCCGGCGGGCTTCCCTCCGGCGCCTCGCTCGGGCCGCAGGCGCTCCTCAATTGCTCGTGGGGCCCCACATCTCTCGAATGCGCTTGGGGCCCCACCCCCAAGCGCGCCGTAGCTCAAGGCTGCCACTCGCGCTCGCCCTTCGACATGCTCAGGGCGACCCTGAGCTCCGTCGAAGGGTCACTCGGCAGCCCGCCTCCGGCGGGCTTCCCTCTGGCGCCTCGCTCGGGCCGCAGGCGCAC
>JBAROV010000144.1:0-7151 GCA_049642465.1 Vicinamibacterales bacterium | reverse complement strand
TTCTTCTTCAACTCGCGGTAGCAGTCCGGCAGGTCGAAGCTCGTGAGCACGCCGGGCAGCAGCGCCGATAAAGGCCAGCGATAGTCTTTCGCTTCTGCGATCTCCGTATACGAGGCCACCGCGTGCTTCAGTGTCACCTGAGCCACGTGCGGAGAGAGCAGCGCAGCGAACGTCGCAGGCAAGGCACCGTAGCCGCGTCCCGCCAGATGGATCTGGCCGTGGCCCCAGGCGTTCAGCCAATCAAGAACACGCAGCACATCGAACGTTCGCTGACCCACGTAGGGATAGTCCAGCAGCGTCGCGTGCGAGGAATAGAAGTAGTCAGTGCTGTACTCCCCACGATCGTTCACGCTCGTCGTCTGCGGTTCAGAGTCCCCGATGCCACGGACGTCACAGGTGTAGAGCGCAGCGTCAGGCTCCGCGGCGATGAGATCGCGAATCAGCGATTCGCTCCGAAGCTCCTCGTCGGCGGATTGGTGTGACACGTAGAGGATTGCCCTGTTCGTGTCTCGCGGTGGGCGCGAGAGCAACGGATCCTTCGTCAGCCGGTAGACGATGGCGTGGACACCCGGATCTGTTTCGACCATGTATGGCAGAGCGTGCCGCAGCGGATACTTCCGATCGGGGAGCGGCCGCAGAATCCGGAACTCCGGGGTGCCGTCGCGGCTGGGCAGCCGGAGCTTTTCAGAGACAACTCGGGCCAGCGCCGCGCCATCGAGACTCGGACGTTTGGCGGCAAGCGCGCGCGATCTCTCCTGCGTGAAGCTGTAGATCGGCCGCGATTTCAACTCGGCCACCTGGCCGTGCGGTGTGCACCAGAGCGTTTGCTCCTTTTCGAGCACGAGTTTTGGTTCCGTCTTCGCGTCCGACACGCCGGTGCAGCGATTGAACCACCGGTACATGGCCTCGCGGTTCTCCTGCGAGTAGCCGTGATAGGTCGGCCCGATGAAGTAGCCGATGTTGTCTTCGGCACCGAGGAGGCGATACAGCCGCTTGAGTCTGTGGTAGGCGGCTTCGTTGCCGCGCGCGTCAAAGTAGTCCTTCTCCTTCGCCAGAATGATCACGGGCTTGGGTGCGAGCGCGGCGAGGAAGTCTTCGTGATCGAGCCCAAGCGCCAGCGCTTTCGCCGGGATCTGCTCGATGTCCGCTCCAAGCTCGTTCTCCATGTTTCGGCGGAACTCCGTGACGAAACAGCTCGGCGCGGCCATCGTCCACCGGTCCTCGACGCCGCACAACCATGTCGTCATCGTCCCGCCACCCGAGTTGCCGGTGACGCCGAGATGTCGTCGGTCGACTTCGTCGCGCGTTAGCAGGTAATCCAGCGCGCGAATGCCATCCCAGGCTCGCCATGCCCAAAACTTCTCGTCAACGAGCACTTGCTGAATGCCCGCATAGTTGTGCTCGGCCGTGCCTGTTCCGCGCATCGGCTTCCAGTTCGCGTCCACGTACTGCATCCGTTCGCCCTGGCCGATCGGATCGAACAGGAGCACGACATAGCCGAGACGGGCCAATCCCTGGGCAAAGGACTGATAGGTGTCGATGGCCTTGCCGTTCACGGAGTGTCCGCAGGAGCCGACAACTCCGGGCAGCGGAAACCGCCGCCCCTTGGGGAGGTAGAGGTTCGCGGAGACGAGAAATCCCGGGCGGCTCTCGAAAATGACGTTCTCGATCTTGTAGGCATCCCGCTCGACGACGTTCGTCACCCGCGGATTGAGCGGTGTTCTTTGCGGGAACGGACCGAATGCGTCGCGGATCCTTGCCCGGACCGCCTTCACGTAGGTTTCGGCATCCGCCTTTGTCGTCAACGCCGCGAGCCGCTTCAAGCGTTGCTGGTAGATGTCGTTCTCCCGTTGAACGAAGAATTCCTGCACCATGCGCGGAAAGCGGTTGAGAGGGGCGGGCGGCGATGTCTGAGATCCGCCTACGGCTTCCATCGCATACGCCGGGAGCTCGAATGGCAGCGCCAGACCGGCCCCGCCAAGCGACAACGTGTAGAGCAGCCGCCGCCGCGAGATCCGCCCTGAGTGAGGAGATCGAAAAGCGTCTGGTTGATTTGTCATACCATGTGGTCGCCTGAGAGCAGTTATGACGGCTACCGTGTTTCGCCTTGCACTTGCCGCTGCGATCTGCGGAATGGTTGCCGGCTCTCTTCATACCACAGCCAGGGCTGGTGAAGACGTTGACTGGCCCGTTTACCGCGGCGATCCCCGCGGCAACCAGTACGCGGCCATCGCACAAATTCACGCCGCGAACGTCCACAAGCTGCGACGAGCCTGGGAGTACCGCACCGGCGATGCGGACCAGCGCTCGACGATGCATGTGAATCCTATCGTAGTCAACGGGATCATGTACATCACGACGCCGGCGCTGAAGGCCGTGGCGCTGGACGCGGCAACCGGACGTCAGCGCTGGGTGTTCGATCCAGCCGTCCACAACAACGGCACCGTCGTCCGGTTGCGAAATCGTGGCGTCGCCTACTGGAAAGGTGTGGAAGGGGAGCGCATATTCCACTTCGTACGAGACCGTGTTTACGCCATCGACGCCAAATCCGGTCGGTTGATTCCGACCTTCGGGACGAACGGATTCATCGACCTGCGGCAGAACCTCGGCGTCGATCCGGCGACCGCCGTGATCGAAATGACATCACCGGGCGCTGTCTTCAAGAACTTCCTGATCATCGCGTCGCGAGTGAACGAGAGCTACGACGCGGCGCCCGGCCACATCCGCGCGTACGACACCGTCAGCGGCGAGATGAAATGGATCTTCCACACGATCCCGCAAGCGGGAGAGTTCGGCTGGGACACGTGGAAGTGGGTGAGGGGGGAGAACTACGGCGGCGCCAACGCGTGGGGAGGCGTGACGATCGACGAGCAACGAGGCTGGGCGTTCGCGGCCACCGGATCGGCGACCGAGGATTTCTACGGCGGTTTCAGGAAGGGGAGCAATCTGTTTGCGAACAGCGTGCTCGCGCTGGACGCTGCGACCGGCGAACGGAAGTGGCATTACCAGACGGTTCGACACGACATCTGGGATTACGACAATCCTCCGGCGCCGATCCTGGTCACGCTGCGAAGCGGGAGCACGGCAAGGGACGCAGTGGTTCAGTTGACCAAGATGGGCTTCACCTTCGTGCTGGACCGCGGCACGGGAGAGTCATTGTTTCCGGTGCACGAAGGGCGCGTGGCTCGCTCGACGGTCGCGGGAGAGGAGACCTGGCCCACGCAGTTGGTGCCGCTCAAACCACAGCCGCTCGTTCGTCAGATCCTGACGGAAGCGGATCTGACTCGCATCACACCGGAGTCGCACGCGTACGCGCTGCGAGAGTTCCGCCGGTATTTGTCGGGGCCGATCTATACCCCGCCAAGCCTGCAGGGAACGATCACCACTCCGGGACACCTGGGCGGCGCCGAATGGCACGGCGCAAGCTTCGACCCGATGTTGAACATGCTGTACGTCAACGTCAATGAAGCACCCACCATCAACCGGCTTCGGCCGGTTCACGATGTTGGGGGTGACGCTCTGACGCCGGAGCAATTGGGCCGCCGGATTTACGAACGGACGTGTGCGGCTTGTCATGGCGTCGAACGGCAAGGGACGGTTCCGCATACGCCGCCGCTCCTCAACGTCACAGCAACCCGCAATGACATCGAGCGCGTGATCGCGCAGGGACGGAACGCCATGCCAGCGTTCCCGCAGTTCCGGCCGCGTGAGCTGAGTGCGTTGTCCGCCTATCTGAAAAGCGCCCCGGCGGACGTCAAGATCGCGCCTGCCACGGAATCTCGCGCGGATCGGTTCACCATCGATGGTTATCCGCTCTTTCTCGATCAGAACGGCGTCCCAGCGATCGCGCCGCCGTGGGGCACGTTGAATGCCGTCGATCTCGTCAGCGGCGACATCGTGTGGAAGATCCCGCTCGGGGAATATCCTCAACTGGCTGCAAAGGGGATTCGCAACACGGGCTCCCTCAATTTTGGCGGCGCTGTCGCGACGGCCGGCGGCGTGATATTTGTGGCAGCGACCGCCGACGAGAAGATTCGTGCGTTCGAGAAACATTCCGGACGACTGCTGTGGGAGCACCAACTCCCCGCCGGAGGTTACGCGACGCCCAGCGTCTACATGGTTGACGGACGCCAGTACGTCGTCATTGCCGCAGGGGGCAGCGGGAAGAACGCCACGAAATCGGGAGACTCGATCATTGCGTTCGCGCTTCCGGAGGACGACGCGGCACCCCAGTCGAAACCTTCGGCTGACGGCTGGCTCCAGTTGTTCGATGGCTCGACGCTGAATGGCTGGGTCCACATGAATGGCGCTCACCGCTTTACCGTGGAAGACGGCGCCATCGTCGGTCGCACGGTCGAGAGCAGCGCCAGCATGAACTCGTTCCTTTGCACTCTCGAGGAGTTCGATGATTTCGAACTGGAGCTCGAAACTGCGATAGACCGGATTACCAACTCCGGAATCCAAATCAGGAGCCAGGTCAGGCCGCTGAAGGGCACGGGGGCGGGTTTCGAGTCTGCTGCGGGACGGGTGAATGGTCCGCAGGTTGAAATACGCCGCTACTACAAAGGACAGCCCGCGACCGGTCTTCTGTACGGAGAAGCGATGGGGACGAACTGGCTCTCTTCGCAACAGAAGATCGACGAAGGCCATCATTTCTTCATTGACGATGGGTGGAACAGATTGCGGATAGTTGCGAGGGGCCCGCGCATCCAGACATGGGTGAACGGCAACCTCGTGGAAGATCTCGCGAACGATGCCGTCTACAAGACGCACTCGAAAGGCTTCATCGGGCTGCAGATCCACGGCCTCAGCGAGCGCGAGGTGAACCTGCCGATCCATGCAGGTTCAGGGATCACGACGAGCCAGCCCCTCGTCATCAAGTGGCGAAACATCCGAATCCGGCCATTGCCGCCGGCGAGGGAATAGGATGCGGGCCGGCCGTCTTGCTCTGGCGTCGTGCAGTCTGGCGGTTCTGGGCTACGCGGCATCTTCCGGCGCGCCGCGCGCGCAGAACCGGCCCCCGAACATCGTCTTCATCCTGGCGGACGATCTGGGCGTCAACGATCTCGCCGTCTACGGACGCCGCGATCATCGCACCCCGACGTTGGACCGTCTTGCTGCAGACGGCCTGCGGTTTACAACCGCCTACGTGGCCTCGCCGATCTGCTCGCCGTCGCGCGCGGCGATCATGACGGGACGTGCGCCTGCTCGACTGCACATCACGACTTACCTGCCAGGCCGGGCAGACAGTCCGGCGCAGAAGCTGCTGCATCCAAAAATCCGGCAGGAACTGCCGCTCGAGGAGATGACGATTGCCGAGCGGCTGAAACAAGCAGGCTACCGAACGGCGTTGATCGGCAAGTGGCACCTCGGGGGCGCGGGATTTACGCCAAGCGAGCAGGGCTTCGACGTGTACTATCCGGGCCGCGCCACAACGCAGCCGAGTGAAACGGAAGGCGGTAAAGGCGAGTACGAGCTGACTCACGAGGCCGAACGGTTCATCGACGCCAATCGCGAGCGCCCGTTCTTTCTGTTTCTCGCGCACAACAATCCACACATCCCATTCGCGGCGCAGCAGAAGGTCGTCGATGCCAACAAAGACGCATTCGAACCTGCCTACGCCGCCACAATCCAGACGCTCGACGACAGCATCGGACGGTTGCTCTCGCATCTCGATCGGTCAGGTCTCCGCGAGCGGACCATCGTCATCTTCACCAGCGACAATGGCGGCCTGCACATGCCGGAGGGGCGCCATCCACGCGTCACGCACAACACGCCGTTTCGCGCCGGAAAAGGCTACCTGTATGAAGGCGGCCTTCGTGTGCCTTTGATCGTGCAGGGCCCGGGAGTTCCGAAGGGGCGGATCGTCGGGACGCCACTCCTCAACACCGACTGGACGCCTACGCTGCTCGCGTTGGCAGGTATCCCGGGCGCACGCGGTCTCGATGGGATCAACCAGGCGCCTTTGCTGACCGGGGGCAAGGAGACCAGCGCGGATCGCACGTTCTACTGGCATATCCCGCATTACACGAATCAGGGTAGTCGGCCGGCTGGGGCGGTCCGTCAGGGACGCTGGAAGTTAATGGAGCATTACGACACCGGGAAGGTCGAGATGTTCGATCTCCAGTCCGACATCGGGGAGACGCGCGATGTCGCGAACGCCGAAAGATCGCGCGTCGCGGAGTTCCGCACCAGACTGCGCAACTGGCGCAGCGCGATCGGCGCGCAGGAGAATACGCCCAATCCTGCATTCAACGGCGACATGTACAGGCAGATCTACGTGGACTTCGATTCCACACGGTTCAATCCCGCGCAGGCGGACGAGAGCGGCTGGAAAGCCGTCGCCTCGTGGCGCCAGCGAATGGATGCGGCCATTCGCCCCCCGATCGCTGCCCCGCGCGATTAACGGCGGCCCGTAGAAAAATTCCTCGGCAGTCGCCGACTTTTCACCACTTTCGTCGCCTCCCACGCTCGACCTTTAGCAGTTGTTCGCCAATTTCCCTACGGTCGGTTGCGGCAAGTGCGTTGCACGTCTCGAAGTAGCGGAGATCTGCGGCAGCCAGCACGGAGGAACTCATGACGACCACGACCTTTGAAGCCAGGGTGGAGGATTTCCTGGCTCAGAAGCGCATCGCCGTTGCGGGCGTGTCACGAGACAACAGCCGTCATCCCGTCGGCAACCTGATCTATCACCGGCTGAAAAAGACCGGCCACGATGTGTTCCCGGTGAATCCGCACATGCAGATGTTCGAAGGTGAGCGCTGCTACCCCGACCTGCGATCGATTCCCGGCGGGGTCGACGGCGTGGTCGTGATCACCCGGCCCGAAGCGACCGAGCGGATCGTGCACGATTGCAGCGAGGCCGGTGTCCGGCGCGTCTGGATGCACCAATCGGTGTCGAAGGGTTCGAGCGTCTCCCCGGCGGCGGTCAAGTACTGCCGCGACCACGACATCAGTGTGATCGCCGGCGCCTGCCCGATGATGTACGGTCCAGGGGCCGACGTCGGTCACACGTGCATGAAGTGGATCCTCAGATTGACCGGCAAGTTACCGGCGTAACGGCTGGTTCAGCGGCCCTATACCGGTTGAAAACCGTATTCCTCCTGCAGGTCAGCGTCACCATCATCCAGCGATCAGCAGTACAGTAGCAC
>JBAROV010000141.1:0-112296 GCA_049642465.1 Vicinamibacterales bacterium | reverse complement strand
GTGCCAGGGTGCCAGGGTGCCAGGGTGCCAGGGTGCCAGGGTGCCAGGGTGCCAGGGTGCCAGGGTGCCAGGGTGCCAGGGTGCCAAAGTGCCAGGGTGCCAAAGTGCCAGACTGCCAATTTGCGGTGCACTTCGACTGGCGAGACAATGAGAAACGTCTCCGGGCGAAGCTGCCGAGCGTTTTCAAGAGCGCCCGGACGGAAGCTGGAAGGTCGCTCGCGGAATGTGGAACACGTCCGAATGACGCGTCTTGGCTGACCTGCTGCTCGCCGTGGCGATCGGTCTCGTCGGGTCCGTAGTGGCGGGCCCGGCGGTCGCCTACGGCCTCCAGCTGCTTCCGCAGGAGCGGCGTCGAACGGCGGAATGGCTGCTGATCGCCGCCGCCGTCCTCACCGCCGTCGTCGCCGACCTTGCGTCCGAAGGTCCCGTATCGGGCCTTGTCGTGTACGTGATCGCGATCCTTCCGGGCCTCCTGACATACCTCGCCTTTCGCACGCTGGTCGCGAGCACCTTCGTGTCGCTCGCACCGTTCTACTTCGTCATCGGTCAACTGACGCGAAACCGGACGACCTACCTGCCCGAGATTGCGTTGGACCGGGCGGTGCCGGTCGAACCGGCGTGGCTGCTCGTCTACGCCTCGCTCTATATATTTGTCATCGTGCTGCCGGTGCTCGTCGTTCGGCAGCGAGAGTTGTTCCGCCGGGGCCTGCAAGGATATTTGACGGTGATGCTCGTCGCGTATGCGGGCTTCTTGCTGTTTCCAACCGCGGCGCCGCGGCCGCAGGAAGTGCCCGGGACCGGATTCGGCGCGTCGAGCCTGCGGCTCCTTTACGACCTCGACCCGCCGTACAACTGTTTCCCATCGCTGCACGTGGCCTACTCGTTCGTCGCGGCGCTGACGTGCTGGCGGGTGCACCGCGGCGTCGGAATCGCCGCGGCTGTGTGGGCGGCGCTCATCGGAGTTTCGACGCTGTACACCAAACAGCACTACGTCGCCGACGTCATTGTCGGGGCGCTCTCGGCATACCCCGCCTATCTGTTGTTCCTGCGCAGCTATCCGCGAGAGGCCGTGGCCGAACTCGATCGCCGCCGCGCGCCCGTCCGTGCGCTGATGGCAGCAGGCATCTTCGGGATCATGGTCGCGTGCTTCTGGACCGCGTACGCGATCCAGCCTGCGGCAGAATGAGTTCTGCTAGGATGCGCTCGATTGTTCGCTGGAAGGAGGAGTTATGAACCGCGCGTCAGCGACCACACGTCGGGAGTTTCTGGTAGGAGCGGCGGCGACCGGCATTGCGCTCCGCACATTGGCGAGGGAAGTCTTCGCGACCCAGCAGTCGGCCACAGCAACGGGACTTCCGACCCGCTTGCTCGGGCGGACGGGACAGCGCGTTTCCATTGTGTGTCTCGGCGGGTGGCACATCGGGTCTGTGAAAGATCCGGCCGAGGCGATCCGCATCATGCACGCCGCGGTGGATGAAGGCCTCACCTTCTTCGACAACTGCTGGGACTATCACGACGGCGGCTCCGAAGAGATCATGGGACGCGCGCTCTCCGACGGCCGCCGAAACAAGGTCTTCCTCATGACGAAGAACTGCGAGCGGGACTACTCGGGGTCGATGAAGTGCCTCGACGACAGCTTGCGGCGTCTTCGAACGGATCGGATCGACCTCTGGCAGTTCCACGAAATCATTTACGACAACGATCCGGACTGGGTGTTCGAGAAGGGCGGCCTCAAGGCTGCGGTGGAGGCGCGGAAGGCCGGCAAGGTGCGCTACATCGGGTTCACCGGTCACAAGGATCCCCGCATCCATCTCTCTATGCTGGGGAAGCCGTTCGACTGGGACGCCTGTCAATTCCCGGTGAACGTGCTGGACGTGCACTACCGGAGCTTTCAGAAGCAGGTGCTGCCCGTGTGCCTGAAAAACAAGGTTGGTGCGATCGGCATGAAGGGCTTTGGCGGCGGAAACGGGATCGCCAGTCAGGCAGGGCTCAGCGCGGAAGAAGCTTACAGGTATGCGCTCAGCCAGCCGGTGGCGTCGCAGGTCGTGGGGATGACGACTTTGGAGCAGTTGAAACAGAACGTCGCGCTGGCCCGTGACTTCAAGCCGCTGTCGAAGGCGGAGGAGGCGGCGCTCGTCGCGAAGGTGAAGCCCTTCGCGACGGACGGACGCTTCGAGCAGTTCAAATCCACGCAGAATTTCGACGGTCCGGTTCATCGCCGGCAGCACGGGTTCCAGGCGTAGGCGCGGGCTGGAACTGGAAACTGGGACTGGAAACTGACTAGCGAAGCCGCCGAAACGATATGGACGCCTCGTGATATCGCCGTTCGGCTCCCTTCAGCTCCGCTTCCGCGGCCTGCCGCGTGGTCGCGGCGCGCGGATCCGGCTCGTCGATGATGCGTACCATATAGAACGCCTGGTAATGCGTGAGGGCGTTGTTGATGTCGACGTTGAGGTCGGTCAACCTGCGATCGTTCCAGCGTTCGAGCAGTTTGCGTCCCCCGGCAGCTTGCATCAGTCCGCGCAGCTTGCGCAGCGAGGTCTGGCCATCTGCGCGAGCCTGAGCATCGCCCTTGAATGCGGCGTGGGTCTGCGTGTCGAGGTCGTCCATCACGGCCATCATCTCGGCCGCGCAGGGCAGGTAGTCCTGGCGCGCGAGGCCCTGGTCGCCGTAGCTCAGGCTCCTGCACGCGCTGCTCGCGGCGACGCTGTCGCCGCACGCCATCGCCAGCCCGCCGACAATCAGAAGACCGCATGCGCGGATGGAACGTGCAGCAGTGTGCATTCGTCGGTGCAGAGCAACCGTTGTGCCCGGGACCGGCCGTGGAAACGCCGGAGATCTGAACCCGACGGCCCAATTCGATCGTCAGAATCGTGATCGGGTCACGGAAGTGAGGGAAACCTACTTTGGAAAGATCCGATCTGCGATCGTGTCGCGATGGAAAGACGAGTGCTGCCGGATGTCGTTCCAGCCGGCCTGATCCGATCCCGCTGCGGCCGCACGGTCGGCCGCGAAATCCTGCCACGTGTTGTAGCGTGTGATGGCGAGGAACGTCCAATCGCCGCCTTCGACGTGCTGCAGCAGGAGGTTGCCAGTCTGAACCTTGCTTGAAGCCGGTCCGGGCGCGCTCAGGGCCTTCTCCAGCTCAGCGCGATGACCGGGGGCGCTGCGATGGATGCCGACCGTAAATACCGGCGTCCCGCCCGCCACGATCTTGCTGAACTCTGCCCACGACGGTCCGCTGGCGAACGTGTCGTTGTGCCACGCGCGCAGATCGCGCGCAGGATTCGGCGCGGTGCCCGCCGCCTCGACGGTCGCCCTCGGTCCCAGGTGCTGGATGACGGCATAGTCCCAGTCGTCACCTTCCTGATGTCGCAGCACCACGAAATGATCCGGCATCGGCGACTTGGGATCCGGAACCATGAGCGCCTTGCCCAGCGCGGCAGCCTGTCCGGGCGCGGCTTTCGTGAAATGCACGTGATACAAATCCGTCCCGCCGCTCGCCGCCGGTTGCGTTTGTGCCGGGGCAGCCGTCACCGAGACGACCGCCAACGCGATTGCGACGAGGTGCGCCGTGAATGATCTCATCCCATCTCCTTCGTCGCTTCGCCTTGCGGTGACATCCGCTAAAAGGAGACGACCCCTCAGTCTAGTTGCTACCCGCCGGTTGGACTGTCTCCTTTTGAACAGACGGTGTTCACCGCTTGTGCGCCGCGAGTGTCCTTCGCCCAGGGTTCGAAGCGTGTGAGGGATTCGGATCGGTCGCGAACTACTTCTTGATCGAGCTTCGCCAGTTCAGCACCGCGACAATCGGCGATGCGCCGGCGTCGACAGCCGAGAGCATCAGGAAGCGCTGTCCATCGGGGGAAACAGCGTACTGGTTTCGGATGGTGCGACCTTGCTCGACGCGTGCAGTGAACAACGCGCGCGGTGCAGTGGCGCGAAGCCGGCCAGCCGAAGGCTGCACGGCAACCGACATCAGCGTGTTGTCCGGCGCGATGTAAAAGAGTTCGAGGCCGTCGCGCCGCCATTGGGGCTGAGCCCCACCCGCAGTCGAGATCTGTGTCTTGAACTCGCCGTCGGGAAACGATCGTGCGTAGACCTGCGACTGCTGATTCTCATCTGATACGTACGCGATCCACTTGCCATCCGGGGAGAACGTCGCCCAGCCTTCGTCGAAAGACGAAGCGAGCAGCGGCGAGGCCTTTCGCGTCCCCAGCTCGTAGATCCAGATGTCCGTTCGGGTCGCGCCGCCGTTCAGCATGAAGAGCACATGACGGCCGTTCAGTGACCAGTCGGTGGGGAACGATCGCGCGGGTGGCGAAACCAGCACGTCTTCGGCCCCGGTGCCGGTGGCGTTTCGCACGTATATCTGCGGCACAGTACCTTGGTCCGACGCAAACGCGATACGCTGACCATCCGGAGACCACACCGGCGTCGTCTCATACCCCGGCGCTGACGTGAGCCGTGAGAACACACCCCGTGCCGGGTCAACGATCCACACGTCGCCCGACCCCCTGGTCCAATCATGTTTCTCGAGCGCCACCATCGTCCCGTCGGGCGACACGCGCGGATCGAAATGCGCTCCCGTCTCTCCGATCGTCCCGAGCGCCCGGCCTGTGCGATCGACCCACGTCAAGCGGCTGAGACGATACTTGCCCGTCGTGTAGACGATCACGTCGCCGCCGGCCGAGGCTCCCGGCTCTCCTGTCATCCAGCTGTAATCGACGTTGTCATCCGCGACTGCCGTGAACGGGGCATCGTCGGCCTGCAGCGTCTTCAAGTCGAACCGCCTGGCCATCAACCGTGAGGGCATGTCGGTGATGTAGAGCAGGTACTCGCCGGCGACCACGGCGGCCGACTGCGCTTCGAACAGCGTGCGCGGGGGGGTGTCGTCCAGCGCGGCAAGCTGAATTGGCCGGTTGGTTCTGCCATCTGTCCACGGCATGTAGATGAAATGACGGCCGTCGGGCAGAAACTGCGGCCAGCGATGGGCCTGATCCTGACGCGTTTTATCGAGCGTGGTCACTGGCGCCGGAGTCCCACCGCCCGCGCTCACCTTATAGATGGGAGAACGCTCGTCCGGACTGAACAGGATCGTGTCGTTGCTGCCCCACGTGCCGCCGAATGCAGCCGGGGCGTCGCAGATGATTTCCTGTCTCCCCGTTGCCAGCTCGATTGTCTTCAACTTTCCCGCGGCGAAGAACCCGATCGATCGGCCGTCGGGCGACCAGAACACTCCGCGGGCACCGGTGGTGCCTTTCACCTGCTGCGGTCGGGGATCTGCGAGCACACGAAGCCAGATCGCGTCGCCATCCGTCGCCGGAGCGATGAAGGCGATATGGCTGCCGTCCGGCGACACTGACGGACGGGGCGTCATATGAATGCCGGTTGTCGATCCGACGATGGTGTCGTTCGGTTGCAGCGTGACGTTGAAGATCGTCGCCGGCGGCGAGGCCGCGTCGGGCCGGAGTCGCCACGTGGCGATCGCTGTGACCACGACAAGCAGCGCGGAGACGAGGGCCGCCCAGGCGAGCATCGAGCCTCGCGGGCCAGCCGCTGTCGGCAAAGCCGCGGGCGAGCTGCGGAGCCATTCGAGCTCCCGGCGGACGTCGCGTACCGTCTGAAATCGATCCTCGGGATGCTTCTCCAGGCACGCGCCGATCACGCGCTCGAACCCGGGTGCGAGCGGGGATGGCAGGTCGAGCGGGCGAGGCCGACGTTCGAGTATCGCGGCGATCAGGCCCGCCTGCGTCGTGCCTTCGAATGGGGGGCGTGCCGTCAACATCTCGTACAGCACGCACCCGAACGCCCAGATGTCGCTCCGCGCGTCGGCCTCGCGCCCCTCGAGTTGCTCGGGGGGCATGTAGCGAAACGTTCCGAGGATCGTCCCTTGCGTCGTGATCACCGACGCTCGAGTGATACCCGCCCCCTCTGCCTCGCTGACGCGCGGAGCGGTTGCGACGACGGGACTCGTGACCGTCACGCCGACTGGTCCCGAGGAGGCTTGTTTGGCAAGCCCGAAGTCGAGCAGCTTCGCCACCTGCTCCGTTGTGCCGGACCGTACGAGCATGATGTTGCCCGGCTTCAAGTCGCGGTGGACGATCCCTTCGCGGTGTGCGCGTTCGAGAGCGCCCGCGATCTGCGTAGCAAGCCGCAACACTTCGTCAACACTGAGCGGCCCGCGTGCGATGCGGTCCGCCAGCGTTTCTCCTTCGAGGTACTCCATGACGAGGAACTCGACGCCGTTCTGACTGCCGACGTCGTGCAGCGTGCAGATATGCGGATGGCTGAGCGAGGAGACGGTCTTCGCCTCGCGCTCGAATCGCTCGCGAAAGAGCGGATCGTCCGCGAGCGATGGCGTCAGGACTTTGACGGCGACGATGCGGTCGAGCCTGGTGTCGCGGGCGCGGTAGACTTGGCCCATCCCTCCAGCGCCAATGCCCGAGATGACTTCATATGGACCGAGGCGTGATCCTGCGGTGAGAGACATTGATGCGGAGGTGTGCCGTCATTCTAGTCCAACCGGCATCCATCCTCTGGTTGAGCCGCTCGCAGGCGAATTCGCTAGACGCCCGCTGCTCGACGAGCGCTGTCTCGATGCCCTTGAACCCGCCTACAATCGTCGCCGTCTGAACGAGCCTGTATGGTGATCGCTCTGCGCCTTTGCGTCGCCGCTGCCGTGGCCGCGTCGGCCTGCGCCATCTCGCACGAACCCCACATCGTCTCGATTCCACAGCCCTCGGTGCGTGCCGCATTGACGCTGGACGAGATCGGCGATAACCGCACCGCCGCGGTCACGATCGCGTCGATCTTCGATCGGCAATTGGGCATTCCACGGTTTCCAGCGACGCTCGAGTTCTACCCGCACACCGAGGCTTTCGAGAAGGCGCTGCTTCGCGTTGGCTACGATGCGGAGCTGGCCCGATCGACCGCCGCGCGGATGACGGCTGTCGGCGGGTATCGCGGCGTCATGTTGAACGACGGTAAGTTTGGCCTGCTGTCAACCCCGCAACGCGTCGCGATGCTCGCCCACGAGCTGGGCCACAGTTTTCAGTACGAACTCGGCGGTGGCAAGCGTGGCGCGTCGGATCAATGGCTGCGCGAAGGATTTGCGGAGTGGTTATCGATCCGTGTGATCGAACGGCTGGACGGTGTGTCGATGGCGACCATTCGACGCGACCGCCAGCGCGAGTTGCGCGCGGCCGGGCGATCGCGAACGCCTCGTCTCGCTGAACTTGTCACCTTTCCCGAGTGGGTGCACGCCAGCGCGCGATACAAAGAGACGATGTACGCGTTGGCGTTTGTGGCTGTGGATGCTCTGCTCGAACGGCACGGGCTGGCGGCGATGATCGACTACTTCAGACGGTTCGCCTCGTCTGACGACCGCGTGGCGAACTTTCGCAACGCGTTTGGCGAGGATCTCGGGAGTTTCGAGAGTGCGCTCAGCGGAGGCCTCTGGTAGTGCGGACCGCACCAGCTTTCTCTGGTGAGCGGGCGAAGCACAATACCTGATGTCGGAACTAATTCACTACTCGACCGATAAACGTGCTATCCTCCTTGCGTCAGGTGGAAAGCCTCCTGCTGTAGCCCGCGCCAAGAGCCGAATCGAGCCGTTTACTCTCGCTTCCCCCCGCAACGTGATCGCTTAGCAACGCAGCCGTCCATCCTCCCGATCCGTACGGATCATCACATGTCGGAATGCCCTGCAACGCGGGGCGAAAGAGAGAGAAACACAATGGCTCGAAAACTTTACGTCGGCAATCTTCCCTTTGAGACCGCCGAACAGGACCTGCGGACGCTCTTCGCGGGCGCGGGCACGGTTGACAGCATCAACATGGTGCGCGACCAGGCCACCGGCCAGGCACGCGGCTTTGCGTTCATCGAGATGTCTTCGGACGAAGATGCGCAGAACGCCATCGCCACGCTGAACAACTATCAGCTCGGCGGGCGAGCGCTGACCGTCAACGAGGCGCGTCCCAAGCCTCAGGGCGGCGGCGGATTCGGCGGCGGTAACGGGCGCAAGCGCTCCGAACCCCGCTGGTAAGGATTCGTCCAGCGGCTATCGTTCGTCGTTCTCGTTCGTTCGAAAGAGCGACACTGGCAATCCGGCTGCGTTCGTGAGATTCGCAGCCGGGTTGTAGTCCCACGCGTAACGAACCGACTGCGGGTTCGGAACCTCCGGACAGAAGACACGGACGGTGGCTCCCTCAATCTCCGCCGTGGCCTCGAGATACTTTCCGTCGGGCCCCGCAATCTGAAATCCGGTCACAGCGTTCTCGCCACGAGTTTTTAGCGCTTTCCCCGCGTTGTCGAACCACACGCGAATGGCATTGCCTTCACGCGTGAACTGGCGATACATCGGACTCATTCCGCGATTCTGCGCGAGCATCGCCAACCGTCGTCCCACTTCCTGCTTGTTCGTTGGATGGATGTCCGTGGGATTACCGATGTCGTTGATGATTGCCACTCCAGTATGGCGAAGCGCGGTGGCCTTCACCTGGCCCTCTTGGACCCGCATCCAATGCCCGTTCTTGACCGCGTTGCCGTAATTCGCCAGTTGCACCCAATAGAACGGAAAGTCGCCCTGGCCGAATGCGGTGCGCCAATCCTGGACGAGCGTGGTCATCGCGTCGCCGTAGATGTGACCTTGAGCGCGGCCCGCCTCTGTCTCACCCTGATACCAGAGCGCTCCCTTGATCGTGTACTTGATGAGCGGAGCGATCATTCCGTTGTAGAGCGTCGTCGGCTCATGGTGGTGGCCCGGGCCGAGGGGCGGCGCTGGGCGCACGCCCTGCGAGCCGCTCGCGTCCCATTTCTTCAGTGCGAGCTCGTAACGAGCGTGATTCATCGGGTACTGGCGGACGGCATTCTCCCAGTACGTAAGAAATGGTTCGAGGCGGAAGTTGCCAACCAATGACGGCCCACTGATCCACGACGCGATGGGGGTGCCGCCCCAGGACGTGTGAATCAGTCCCATCGGGATCTTGAGATCCCTGTACATCTGGCGACCGAAGAAGTACAGCACTGCGGAGAATTCGGGGATCGAGTCCGGCGAGCATACGATCCACTTCGCGTCGACGTCTTCCGCCGGCACCGCCGACGGTTTCCTTGGTACGGAGAAGAGGCGGATCTGCGGCAATGTCGAGGAAGCGATTTCCGCGTCGGCATTGTCGGATCGCCGCACGGTCCATTGCATGTTCGACTGGCCGGATCCAATCCAGACGTCGCCAACGAGAACGTCCACAATTGTGATGGTGTTCGTTCCGCGTATCGTCATGTCGGCGGCCGGACCAGGAATGAGCGGCCGGAGCCACGCCTCCCAACGCCCGATTCCGTCCGCGGTCGTTTGAACGGTCTGCCCGCGGAACGCGACGGTCACGGATTCGCCGGGCTCGGCCTTGCCAAAAATCCGAACCGGCGTGTCCCGTTGCAGCAGCATGTGGTCGCTGATGATCCCGGGAAGCCGTACTTCGGCGAAGGCGCTTGACGCAATTGCGGTGCAAACGATTAGGAGGGATGCGGTTCTCGCTCGTAGCATGGCGGCATTCTATGACGACAGGGGGGACGAAACGAATTGACGGGTTCAGAGGTGACAGCGGGGCGCGCGCTATTCCGCCCGCGGCGTCGAGTTTACTTCCCGTACACCTCGATCCAATCGAGCCGCGAGCTGGCCGGCGTGCCGCCGCCGGCACGGAGATCGGTGACGCCGATCGCGATCACCCTCGAGAGATTCGGTTTCTCGACCGGCCGTCCTTCGGTGATGGCGGAGATGTCGAGCGTGCGCCAGGTGAGATCGGCAATCGCAAACTCGCGCTCGCGCCAGTCGGCTGATGGGCCGTCGGCCTGATCGCTGACCAGCCACTGCTGGTCAGCGATCTGAACGATGAGATGCAGTTCGTGGAAGCCAGACTGCTTCGCGCGCCAGCGGATGCGCGCCGGGCCAGAGAGGTCGATCGGGCCTCGCCGAGGGCGGAGCGAGACGGCCCAGGGCGCCTTCGTGTCGCCCGACCAGACGTAGTACGGATCGTCGGCTGGCTGGTCGTGATGGCTCTTCTTGATCTGCTCACGTCCAGGACCGTGCAGCGTCACCACGAGATCCGGATTCGCGACGTGGTCCTGCGTGACAGGTGTCGCGGCTGGAGTGTCTTTCCAGTCCTCTCGAAACGCCAGCCCCGGACGGGCTTGCACGGTACCGCTGGTCAGCGTGCTGGTGATCCAGTCCGGAACGGCTGGTCTGGGCAGTGTGAGCTTCTTGCCGAGGACCGTCGCGCTGCGCGACAGCCACGATCCACCGGACCCAGCAAAGGTATCAGGACGCTCATAGGCGGCATCCTTCATCGCCTCGTCCAGCGTGATGAAGGTGTATCCACGCTTGCGCAACCGGGCAATCGTGTCGCGCAGCGTCAGCGAGTTCAGCTCGTTGCAATGAATCAGGAGGATCTGCGGAATCTCGTGGCCGAAGACTTCTACGGAGGTCTTTTCCGCGTATTCAAAGCCGACGTCTACCTGATCGAGATAGGCATCCTTGATCTTCTCGGCGAGCCCGGTGTTTCCAGCGGCGAGCTGATTGCGAAAGACGCCGGCAAACGTATAGTCGGCGTAATCGACCGTGACCGGTGCCACGCGATACCCGCGCTGCGCGAGAAAGTCCACGATGCCTTGATGAACGTCCTCGCTCATCCCCGAGTGGAGGAAGGGGTAGCGGAACCACTCGAACTTCTTGCCGCGGCGCTCAACCAGCTGACGCATGATGACCTCGCCCTTCATCACGTCGTCAGCGAACTGCCAGAGCGGAACCTTGTTCACGCTCGGATGAGAGTAGGTGTGATTCGCGAGATCGAAGCCGGCGTCCAGCCACTGGTCGAGCACCGCCGCCCGCGCATCGCGCTGACCTGGCACGTTCAGCTGCCGTTCGTTGACGAAGATCGTGGCCGGCACTCGTTCCGCCGTCAGCGAGCCGATGAGGCCGGCGGAGATACGCTGAAAACGCGCGAGGTCGCTCATTTCACCGACGACCGGGCCGTCGTCGATGGTGATGGCGACGCGCCGGGTCGGCTGCGGCGCTTGCAGGAGAGCCAGGCCAAAGACTATCGGCACTACGAGATTCAGCATCCAATCCCCAATCAGAATCCGCACTACGCGTTTACCACTTGATCCGCCCATCCGGATCGTCGACCAGCACGACATCGTACCTGACGATCAACGGCATGAGGACAGCTTCCAGTTGGGTCTTCCACAACTCACCCTCGTAGAACTTCGCCTTCATAGCCTCCCGCGATGCGAGATCCGGAAACCCGCGCATGAAGAAGAAGACGTCGGGATCTTCGATCGACAGAAAGGGTCCGATGATCTTCATCCCGATTTCCGCATGCGCCGGCATCGATTTCGTGTGAAAGATCGCGAGGAACTCCGAACGTTTGCCCGGCTTGATCTTGTACGTCCGCATTTCGATGATCATGTTCAGGCCGTGGTTTTCGGGGGCAGAGCATAGCACGCGCTACCTTTTCCTCGATCAACTCGTGGTCGGCGAGCTCAGTTGTCAGCCGCTTCAGCAACTCGGTTCTGCCTGTGATGGCACGTTCGGTTGTCTGTTCACCCTTCTTTGACGTCTTGCGCGTTGGTTTTGCCGATTGAGCCTGCTTTCGTGCAGTCGGGCGTCGACGCGCAGGCTGCTTTCTGACGTTCGCCTTGCCACCAGCACCTCCGCGGAAGAACCCCGCACGCGGCGTACCACGCCCCGTCCTCTCTCGCTTCGGCCTGTGGTAGGCTCCCGCCTGTCGAACAAGAGGGCCCTCGTGCGAATCCGTGAAGCGGTCATCCTCGTCTGGCTGCTGGGAGTTGCGCCACCGTTTCAGGCTGGCCGACTCGCGGGACAGGACACGCTTGCAGCGCGAGTCAAGCAAGCCGCAGATTTGCTGGCGAAGAATGCCGCGGTGCCAGCGATGGCGATTCTCGAACCGCTGCTGAAGGATCCGGCACTCGCCACCCAGCCCGCGCTTCACGCGGACGTCCTGTTTCAAACGGGCTTCGCGCATTTTCAGCGCAACGACTATCCGCGGGCACTGGACTTCTACAATCGCGCGGCAGAAATGAGTCGCACGGCCGGTAGCGGTCGCACCGAGGCCCGGGCCCTCATGGGAATCGGTCAGTGTTACAAGAATCAGGGCGCGTATGCGCGATCGCTGGAGCAACTGCGCATCGCCCTGGCCCGCTACGACGCTCTCAAAGATACTGACGGCGCGGCCCGCGTCTGGATGGTCATCGCATCTGTCGAGGACCTGACGGGTCGCCACCGCGCAGCACTTGGCAGCTACTCGGAGGCAGAACGACTGTTCGGCGACGCGAAGCACACGGCGCGAATCCGGCTGCTCAACGAAATTGGCATTTCCTACAAAAACCTTGGCGAGTACGACACCGCTCTGGACTACTACCGTCGGGGGTTGGCCGCGCAGATTGACAATGGCGATCGCTATGGTCAAGCGGTGACGCTCCACAACACGGCGGTTGTCTACGGCCTGCTCGGTGAAGACGAACGGGCCCTCGATCACTACCAGCGATCGCTGGTAATCGCACGAGACATCAACGAGCGACGCGGTCAGAGTGTGCTCCTGGGCAACCTCGGCGAGCTCGTGATGAAGCGCGGCGATCTGACTCGCGCGTTCGACTATTTTCAGCAACAACTCAAACTGACCCGTGAACTCGGGAACCGGAACGAGCAAGCGCTCGCACTCTTGAACCTCGGTCACGTGTACGCGGCACGGGGGGAGCTCGCACGGGCGCGCCAGAGTTACGAAGAGGCCCGCGGGATCCAGCGCGACATCGGCGCGAAAGCCAGAGAAGCCTCGACCTTGATAGCGCTCGCGGACCTCGACGTGCGGGAGGGCGCCAACGGCCGCGGCGTCCAGCGCGCCGAAAACGCACTGGCGCTCGCAACCGAGACCGAAGCTCCCGAGCTTGGCTGGCGCGCGCGTCTGACACTGGCTCGGGCGGTTCGTCGGTCGGGACAAACCGACACGGCGATTGCGCATCTCGAAGCCGCGGCGAAGATCGTCAACGATCTTCGTGCCAGTGTGTCGAGTGATGCGGGAAAGATTGGCTTTGGCGAAGGCCGCAGACAGGTATTCCAGGAATTGGCGGATTCGCTCCTGAGTGCCGGCCGTCCAGCAGAGGCATTGCAGGCAGCCGAAGCGGGGCGCGCGCGCGCACTCGCCGATCTTCTGGAACAGCGGCAAACGCTCGGTCGGCGCAGAGCGGCCGAATCGCTGGAGACGATGCAGGCCGCCCGCGAAGAGTTGCAGGCCGCGCGGTCTGCCGGCGCGTCGCGTTCGGACGAACTTCGGCGTGCCGGAGATTCGCTCGACAGCAGCGTGAACCGACTCCGCGAACAGGATCCCGAACTGGCCAGCCTCGTCACCGCCGAAAGTCCGGGGGTCCAGGAAATCCTCGACATTGCTAAACGATCGCAAGCGGTGATCCTCGAGTTCATGGTCACCGAACGCGCAGTACTCGCGTGGACGGTCTCCGGCACCGAGGGCATTCACGCGACGGCACTCGAAGTCGATGCGAAACAACTCGAAGCCCAGGTTGCGGAAACACGAAAACTGATCGACCCGCTGAACACTCAGCCAACAAAGCTGAACGAACATTTGCGCCGCCTCTACACCTGGTTAATCGCGCCAGTCGAGGGACGGTTGCCGAAGTCGTCTGCCGTGCCACTCATCATCATTCCTGACGGTGCGGTGGCGCTGGTGCCGTTCGCGGCCTTGCGCAACGCCTCGGGCGCGCCCCTGGTAGCGCGATATGCGTTGGCGACCGCCCCGTCGATCTCCGTATATCGCTACACGCCTGAAAAGTTGCGGGCCGCGACGTCTGCCTCCGCCGCGCTCGTCATCGCCGATCCGACGGTCCCAGCCGAGGCCAAGCTCGCCGCGCTTCCCGGTGCCCGCAATGAAGGGCAGATGGTTGTGCGTCGTCTGGGGCCGCAGTCCGCAATGCTGCTGTCTGGAACCCGCGCATCCGAGGCCGCGATCAAACGCACGGCGGCGAATCAGCGCGTCCTTCATTTCGCGACACACGGACTCGTCTCAGCCGAACGCCCGCTCTCGTCTTCCGTCGTCCTCGCGCCCGGAGAAGGGGACGATGGTTACCTTCGCGCCGCAGAAGTCTTTGGTCTGGAGCTCTCGGCCGATCTGGTCGTTCTGAGCGGATGTTCGACCGGACTGGGGAGGATCTCGGGCGACGGAATCGTCGGGCTGACCCGCGCGTTCATGTACGCCGGGACGCCACGTGTGCTGGTGAGTTACTGGGACGTGAACGATCGATCGACGGCATACCTGATGGATCGCTTCTACGCCGCACGCAACGCCGGCGAGTCGCCGGCCGGTGCCCTGCGCACGGCTCAACTCGCCACGCGTCGCTTGTACCCGAACCCGTTTGACTGGGCTGCGTTCGTGCTGGTCGGCGAACCGAGATAGGGGACGGGAGGACGGGGCGAGCGAGCAAAGCGAGTCGAGCCGTAGCGCGAAGCGCCGAGTCGTTCACTCTGCCCGCAGCGCCACGAGGGGATCCACCGACATCGCTCGACGAGCGGGGACATAGCACGCGAGGACGCACACCGCGAGCAGCACGATCGCGGTGACCGTGTAGCTCGTGGGATCGAACGGTGTAACGTCATAGAGCAGCGTCGACACGTACCGCGCAAGGACCAGCGCCGTGGCGATGCCGATGAACACGCCAATCAGGGCCAGCTTCATGCCGCCACCAATGACCATCCGCAGCACGTGTCCGGGTTCGGCCCCGATCGCCATCCGCACACCGATCTCCTGCGTGCGCAAACTCACGGTGTAAGCGACGACGCCGTAGAGCCCGACAGCTGCGAGGAAGAGGGCGACGAAGGCGAACACACTGAGGAGCAGCATCGAGAAGCGTCGTTGCGCGACCGAATCGCTGATGACCTCCCGCAATGGAGCCATCGCAAAGGCGGGCAAGCTGCTGTCGATCTCGCGGAGGATCTGGCGTATCGTCGCCACGAACGTGGACGGGTCCTCTTTGGTTCGTACCAGCAGCGCCATCTGCCCGAACGTATCATGGTTGAACGGCGCATACATCGTCGGCCCGGGCGATGAGTCGAGCGCATTGTGACGCACGTCGCCGACGATGCCGACGATCTGGGCGAAGCCATCGGTCCCATTGCCGATGTCGACTCCGCGACCGATTGGATCCTCGCCGGGGAAGTGTCTTGCCGCGAAGGCCTGATCCACGACGGCGACCAGTGGCGACCGTTCGGTATCCTGCGCGTTGAATATGCGTCCACGGATGAGTGGTATGCCCAACGCCGAAAAGTACCCGGGACTGACAGCCCGGTAATTTGCCGATCGCTCGGTGCCAGGTTCGTCCGGTTTCCCCTGGATCGAGAACGAAAGCATGTAGTCCCCTCGCAGCGGGATCTGCTGCGCCATTCCCGCGGCCACCACGCCCGGCGTGCCATTGAGTCTGTCGAGGAGGCGATCGAAAAACGCGATGTGGGTGGGTCCGTCTGGATACGATGCCCGAGGGAGCGCGATGCGGAACGTCAGCACGTGATCAGCTCTGAACCCGGGGTCGACGCTGGTCAGCTTCGCGAAGCTGCGCAGCAGCAACGCGGCGCCGACCAGCAGCACGATCGACAACGCGACTTCAACAATCAACAGGGCGCTCCTCACGCCTCTGCCCGACGAGGTGCTCGACGAACGTCCGCCTTCCTTGAGCGCGGCGCCAAGAGCGCCGCGGGATGCCTGCCAGGCCGGGGCGAGTCCGAAGAGAACGCCCGTCGCCATCGATACCAGCAGTGCGAACGTCAGGACGAGCGGGTCGAGTGTGATATCGGCGACTCGTGGAATACTGCCGGCGCCCAGCGTGCGAACCGGCGCGATCGATAACCAGGCGAGCAAAACCCCGAACAACCCGCCCGCGGTTGCCAGCACCAGGCTCTCCCCGAGCATCTGCATGACGAGCCGCCGGCGTCCGGCACCCATCGCTGCGCGGATGGCGATCTCCTTCTCGCGCACGGAAGCCCGCACGAGGAGCAGGTTCGCGACATTGGCGCACGCGATCAGCACGACGACTCCGACCGCCGCCAGCAGCGTCAACAGCATGGGTCGAATCGGCCTGACGATCAGATCGTGCATGCGGATCGTCATTGCCGATTCATCGCGATTCGTAGGCGGATACTGCTTCGCCAGGCGTTCGGCGATCCCCTTCATTTCCGCGTCCGCCTGTTCGATCGAGATGCCCTCCTTCACGCGGGCAATCACCCCGAGAAAGTGCGCACCGCGAGGCGCTTTCACGGGATCCACCGCGATTGGCCGCCAGAATTCCGTCTCTCTGTTCGGAAAATAGAAACCCTCGGGCATCACGCCAATGATCGTCACGGGAGAACCACCGAGCGTGAGGGTGCGCCCCAGCACGTGCGGGTCGGCACCAAGACGCCGTTGCCACATCCCGTGGCTCAGGACGATGACGGAATTCTGCTGGGGCAGATCCTCGTCCGAACGGAAGCTGCGCCCGAGAGCGGGCGAGACGTGCAGCAGTTCGAACAGGTCCCACGAGACGGAAGCCATGCTGATTCGGTCCGGTCCCTCGCCAGTGACGAGTGAATCGGTGCCGCTCGAAAATGCCGCGATCCGCTCGAACACCGTGTGCTGCTTCCGCCAATCGAGAAAGTTCGCGGGTGCGACCGAGAACTGGCCGTATTGCCTCACGACCTCGAACACCCGGACGAGCCGTTCGGGCTCCGGGTAGGGCAGCGGCCGAAGCATGACGCCATTGACGATGCTGAAGATCGAGGTCGTGGCGCCGATGCCGAAGGCCAGCGTCAGGATGGCGACGATCGTGAAGCCGGGCGCTTTCAGCATCTGGCGGATCCCGTAGCGGACGTCGGTGAGCAGGTCGGCGAGCATTTTCAGCGCTCCTCGGTCGGGTTCGGCGATGTGTTCGATAGCGTCGGTCAGCCGCTCGATGCGCGGCCGAACGTGGGGACGATCGGCTTGCCGGAGGTCGCGGGCCATCCCATCCCAATCATGAATCTGGGCGCGGGCATGCGCGTCGGCCTGCGCCTCTGTCGCGCCACCGGCGATGGCTTCGCGATAGAAGTCCTCGAGCTGCGCCGCGATTTCCCGAATGATTCGAGCCTCGCGCTCGGGCGTCAGCTGCGGCAGCGAGAGATGCGTCCGGACAAACGATGTCCAGTTACGCATCGGACCCCGCCATCACCGCATCGATCGCCTGCACGTAGGCTCTCCACGTGGCGCGGTGTTCGGCCAGGACGCGGCGCCCTGCTGGCGTGAGGCGGTAGAAACAGCGCTCGCGCTCGCCAGCCTTCTCGACCCATCGTCCTTTGATCAGGCCGCGGTTTTCGAGGCGGAGCAGGGTCGGGTAGAGGGTGGGGAGGGCGAAGGTGAGCCTTCCTCCGGACCGCGATTCGATCAGCTTGCCGATTTCGTAGCCGTGCCGCGGGCGGGAGTCCACCAGCGACAGGATCAACATCTCGGTGCTGCCTTTTTTCAATTCCGGACTGAACACGGTAGCCTCGCTATAGGTAGGGAGGCGAAGTATATACTGGAAACACCAGCCACGTGCAACCGGCCACGCGCCCGGGCTATTCGGGGTTGATGTACCGGTACAGCAATCGGATCAGCGTGTACGCCTTCGGCATCGTGTCGACAGAGAAGGCGATCATGTCGGGGGAGGGGCGGGTCATGCCGGGGAGGTTTTCCGCGACTTCGGGGATCAGGATGTCCTGGAACTGGAGCTCCACGTGATAGGCCGCCTCGCGGCGGGGCGGGAACTTCCGCGCGCTCTTGACGCCTTCGCTCGCCGCCCGCTCAATATCGGCATGGACGCGTGCGAACGGGCGCAGTTCGACCGCGCGCGGGTTGATGGCGCGCTTCGTGACGACGGACCTGGCATCGGACGCGACGGCCATCACCTGCTTCACCGCCACATCATCACCGGTCACGAGTGCGACCGGTACGCCGTACCAGCCTGCGACGAGCGTGTTCAGCCCGCCTTCGCCGAGCGAACGTCCGTTCACGCGTAGGTCGCGAACGACACCGCTTCCGGTGTGCGCGAAGAGTCCGCCGGCGCTCCCGGCCTGCGCGTGATAGCCAATGAAGATCACCGCGTCGAATGACTCGTCGAGCCCCTCCATCATTCCGGACTTCTTGAAGCTGTGGCTGATCAGGCGGACGCCAGCCTCCAGATCCTCCAGCCGCAGATTCCGCATGCTCCCGTGCGAGTCGTTGACGACGATGTCAGTCGCGCCGCCAGCTGTGGCGCCTCGAATGGCCGCATTCACATCGTCCGCCATCATCTTGCGCGAGCGGCCGTACTCCGCTCCAGTTGCCGCGAGCTGGTCGGGACCGGAGATCCCGCTGATGCCTTCCATGTCAGCCGAGATGAATACTTTGCGTCCGGTCTGACCGCCTGCGCTCAGTTGCACGACGACCGCGAGAATGCAGACAACGGCTGCTCGTTGAATCATTTTCTTCCCAGCATTCTGTCCAGCGAATCTGACGTTTGGTAGACCAGCGCCTCGGGATAATGCAGGTACGGGTGAAAGTACTCGAACGTGCAGTAGCCGCGATAGCCAATGGCGTCGAGCGCCTCCATCACGCCGGGCCAGTTGGTCGTCCCATCCAGCAACGGCCGGAACGACTCGAGCGAGTGGTCAGTTGCTTTCTTGCTGAACTCCTTGAAATGCGTGTTGCGGACACGTTTGCCCATGATGGGAATCCAGTGCTCGGGGTGCTGGAACAGCATGATGTTGCCGGTGTCGAAGTGGACGCGCACGCTGGGACTCGAGAAGCTGTCTACGAACGCGTTCATCTCCATCGGTGTCATCAGGTAGCCGTTGAAAAAGATGTTCTCGATGTTGAGCGACACGTTCAGTTTCTCAGCCGTCTGCACGAGGCTTCCAATCGCTTCCCTGGCGCGGCGATCGCAGACGTCGTTCGGCACCGGTTCGTGGTCGTCGCGCCACGGAATGTGCACGGCGCCTGGGACGACGAGCAGGTTTTCGGTGCCGAGGTCGTGCGCGGCCTGGGTCATTCGCCCCGCGAGTTCGAGTCCACGGCTGCGCTTCGACTGGTCGTTGCTCGTCAGCGGGTACGGCCAAAAGAGGAACGAGCACAAGCCGCTGATCGCGATGCCGACCTTGTCCGCCGTCCGGCGAATCTCCAGGAATTCCTTCGTTCCCGACTTCGGAGAGAGGTCCGATTCGAGGTCGTAGTTCAATTCGATTCCATCGAACCCCGCATCCTTCGCGAGTTGGAGGCATTGCGTGAGGGTCATCTTCTGCGGGTAGGGAAACGCCCACAGATTGATCGACTTCTTCATCTCGTAGCGGCGCCTGGGGACGGTCTGCGCAGGGACGCCCGCGTCGGACGCGAATGCTCCCGGCGCCAGGCATGCTGCGCCCGCCATTAGCGTCGAGCCAATCGCAGAGCGGCGCGAGATCGGACCGAACGGGCCGTTCTCCGGATCACGGGGGTTCATGTGGGCTCCTTTGCGGCGATGCGAGCCGAATCATAGATCGCCTGGCGCTGATTGCCTTTGCGCAGATTTGGCGTATGCTGTCCGCGTCAATCGACATGAGTGGTTTTGCCCTCGAGACGCGGGACGCCGGGCATTTGCTGCGCCGGTCGGGCGGGTTGGCAGACGCCATCCTCGATGCGGCGGATGCGTCATCGATGATTGCCATCATCCGCACCCACCTGACGCCGTATCGCGCGTCGTTCGAATCTCCCCTGCGACGCTTCGCCTGGCAGTGCGCGTACGATGTCGCGCACTTTACGCGCGGGCCGGCGCACGAGGTGCTGCTCGAAGCGGGACGGCTGGCCGCCGGACGTGGCACCAGCTCTTACCTCCTGGCCGCGCGCGAAGCGGCGCGCGCCGAAGCGGACTCGGCGCGAGCCGTCGGCATGCCGCGCTGCGAACCATCGGCCGCGGCGTTTCTTGCCGCGTTTCACAGTTGCGCGGCGAATGTGTTCGACGCGGCGCGTCAAGCAGCAGAATGCGCGGCAAAGGTGGCGTTTTTCCGCCAGGCTCGCATTTGCGCTCGACCCGAATCACGCGCGTTGTCGCAAAAGCCCTGGGAGGAATCGCGAAGAGTAGCCGACTGGCTGAAGCAGCATCGTCCGGAGCTCGATGGCGCCGAAGCGGACGTGAAGCGACGTCAGGCGGATCTGCTTCGGACGCTGCTCGACGTGGCGCCCGCGCGCGTCCTCCCGTTCGCTCCCTCGCTGTTGCCTCGTCTACGCACGTCGAACGCGCCCCTGTATCCACAGAGCGAGACTTCTCCGAACACCCTCCATTCCTTCCGCGTCAGACGCGATAGCTAATCACGGCCGATGAATCGGCAGAAGTGTCGATGCGGCGCGAGAGAGAACGCGGCCGGGGTCCAGTGAGTGCTCTATCGGTGCTTTCGACGGCTCGAGGTTCGGCGTCGCGGCGTCGCGGCGGCCATCTTGACGAGCGACGTGGCGCTGCGGGCTCCCTCCTGATCGTCGAAGCCGAACACAGCCGAGAATTTCTTTCCCATCACTTGCGCGACGACGAACGCCATGTTGATCCCCGCGTCTGCAATCGCGCGGCACATGCGCGCGCCGAGTCCGGGAGCGTCATTGCCCTCAACGAGGAGTGCCGGGATCCCGTACGCCATGAAACCGCCGCGCTCGGCCGCCGCCGTGGCGCGCTTTCCGGAAACCGGGAATAGCTCGACGGCGCCGCGCTCCTCGTTGCCCGGAAATCGGTACGCCATCAGTACCTGCAGGTTGATCCCGCTGTCGGCGAGCGGGGCGAGCGTCTCGGCCAGGGCCCCCGGTCGGTGCTCGATCTCGCGTCGCCACAGGGTGATCGATTTCACGGTAATTGCCATCTTCCGCCTCCTGATCCGAGCAGTTGTATAGAGCGCGGTGCTCAGTGTCAATGCGCGAGATCGATTACCTGCGCAATCGTGCGATACTGAGAAGGCCAGCCTGCCGCGAGTCCTCGAGCACCCTTATGAAGTCACTGGCCTCATCCTTATTAATAGCTCTTGGTGTCCTCGCGGCGTGCGTCGTCACGACGGCCGCCCGACAACAGGGCCCTATTCGCACGGGCGCTCGAACGGTCGCGGTATACGCGACGGTGACCGACAAAGGCGGGCGCCTCATTCCCGACCTCGAACGCGAAGCGTTTGAGATTTTCGACAACGGCAAGCTGCAGCCGACAACCGTCTTCTCCAACGAAATTCAGCCGATTACGGTCGTGATGATGCTCGATCGCAGCGGCAGCATGGCTTCCAACTTCAGGCTGGTGCAGGCCGCGGGCGAGGCGTTCGTCCGCCGGCTGCGACCGGGTGACAAGGCGCGCATTGGCAGCTTTGCGGCACGCATCCAGGTGGATCCCGAGACGTTCACGGGCGACCCGGAGGAGATGATCCGGATCCTTCGCACCGAACTGCAGGATGAGGGGCCCACGCCGCTCTGGAATGCGGTAAACGTTGGTATTACGAGCCTCCTGAAAGAGGACGGGCGCCGCGTGGTGCTTGTCTTCACCGACGGCGACGACAATCCGATGAACTTCAAGCTGAACAACCAGACGCTGGTGGACGTGATGGAGCGCGCACAGCGCGAGAACGTCATGATCTACGCCGTGGGGCTCGCCAGTACGATGCCGCCGAGTGGAGGCGGTGGATTTGGCCGTCGCGGCGGGTTCGGCGGGGGTTTTGGCGGTGGACTTGGTGGAGCGGTGGTCGGGAGCCGTCCTGACCCTGGTCTGCCGACGATCGCGGCGGAAACCGGAGGCGGCTACTTCGAGCTGACGAGGGCCGAGGATCTCGCGTCCACGTTTGCCCGAGTTGCAGATGAACTTCATCGTCAGTACGCGCTGGGCTTTGAACCATCAAAGCTGGACGGCAAGACGCACAAGCTCGAAGTGAAAGTGAAGCAGGCTGGTGCAAGGCCACGGGCGCGCAAGAGCTACGTGGCCTTCAAAGACGACACCGCGGGCACGTCAGGTCAACTGCGCTAAAATCTCGGCTTCATGCGAGGGGCCCGGCGGGTTGGGTTGCTTCTCCTCCTGGCCGCCGTATATGTCGGCGCGGGCCAGTTCGGGCTCTCGCTCGCGTTCGTCAACAGGAGCGCCAGCGCCGTCTGGCCGCCTGCCGGTCTCGCAATCGCGGCCTGCCTCCTGTTTGGGGCAGGTGTCTGGCCGGCGGTTTTCCTCGGCGCCTTTCTCGTCAACCTTTCCACAACCGGCGCGTTCGTTCCCTCCGTTCTGATTGCATGCGGGAACACCCTCGAAATGCTGGCGGCCAGCTGGATGGTCCGCCGCTTTGCTCATGGAATCCGCGCGTTCGATCGGACGAGCACCATCCTTATTTATGTCGTTGCGGCAGCGATCGCCTCGGCGATTGCCGCAACGATTGGAGTCGCCGCCCTGGTCGCGGGCGATCTGGCGCCGCCGGCATCCATGGGGATGATTTGGCTGACTTGGTGGCTGGGGGATTTGTCCGGCGCTCTACTGGTCGCGCCAGCCATCATCGCGTGGGCAGAGTTCCGATGGACCAGGAAGTCCGAGCGGGTGCTCGAAGCCGCACTGGTGCTGAGTGGCCTCCTCCTCGCCGGGTATCTCATCTTTGGTCCAACGTCGGCGGGCGTGCGGGGGTACCCGCTCATGTTCGCCGTGCTCCCCGTTCAACTGTGGGCGGCACTGCGGTTTGGGGTGCGGGGCTCCACTTTGGCGACCCTGGCGACGAGCGCCATTGCCACCGCGGGGACGCTCGAGGGCTACGGTCCATTCGCGCGCGGCACAGCCAACGAGTCCTTGTTGCTGCTCCAGGGCTATCTCGGAGTCATGAGCGTCGTGATGCTGTCGCTTGCCGCAGAAGTCGCGACGCGGCAACAGATCGAGCAGGAAATTCGGCAGCTGAATGCGGATCTCTCGCGCCTGGTCGATCGCCGCACCGAGGAACTCTTGCGACTGCACGGCCGACTCGTCGAGGCGCAGGAAGTGGCGCACGTCGGCAGCTGGGAGTGGGACGTCGTGAACAACTCGATCTGGTGGTCCGACGAATTGTACCGTCTCTACGGACTGACGGCGGGAGATCCCATCACCTACGAACAGTACATCGAGCGCGTCCACCCCGACGATCGTGCTCTGGTGCAGGAGACTGTCGGCCGTTCTGCGCAAACAGGGGAACCCTTCACGTTCGAGCACCGAAACGTCAGGCCGGATGGCACCGTGCGCGTACTCCACGCACGTGGCCGTGTGGTGCTTGACACCCAAGGTCGCGCGATCCGCATGCACGGGGTCGGGCATGACATCACGGAGCTCAAGCGGGCCGAAGAGGAACGCTTTCAGCTCGTGAGGGAACAGGCGGCGCGCCGGGAAGCGGAGGAGGCGAGCCGCATGAAGGATCAGTTCCTCGCCACACTCTCGCACGAACTGCGAACTCCGCTCAACGCGCTCCTCGGCTGGAGTCACATGCTCAAAGATCACCCGCGAGACGAGGAGCTGCACATGAAAGGTCTGGAAGCCATTCACCGCAATGCGGCGGTGCAGGCGCAGCTTGTCTCCGACATTCTCGACGTCGCCCGCATTCGCAGCGGAACCCTGAGCATCGACTCACGTCCCGTCGCGATGGCCACGGTCATCAATGGTGCGCTGGACATTCTGCGGCCGATCATCGAATCCAAACAGATCGACGTGCGCGTGCGAATCCCAGACGACGCGATCGTGATCGGAGACTTGCAGCGGCTCCAGCAGGTGTTCTTGAACCTCTTATCAAATGCCGCAAGGTTCGTATCGCGCCGCGGACACATTGCCGTCGATGCGCAAGTCGAAACGAAACAGGAACTCATTGAGGTGCGGGTCCAAGACGATGGGCCGGGAATTGCCGAGGATTTTCTGCCCTATGTGTTCGAGCAGTTCAGACAGGCTGATTCATCGATGACGCGCGAACATGGCGGCCTCGGTCTCGGCCTGGCCATCAGTCAAAACCTGGTACAGCTCCACGGGGGAACGATTACCGCGACGAATCGCGACCCGCGTGGAGCGTGCTTCACCGTGCGGTTGCCAAATCGTGCGGTTCGCGGGTCAGTCGCGAATCGTTAGCGAGGTGAGTGAGAGAGGCTGCGCGGGGTTCTGACGCCTGAAGTGGTTGGGACCGTGTGCTCGGAAGTCAATCCGTAAGCAACGCGGCGCGATTGCGGCAGAACCCCGTGAGACCGCTTCTAGCCCGGTGGTTCGCTCACACATGCCTCCTTGACGAAGGCGAGTCGAGGCCAGCATGAACCCACATCTCTTTTGCGTCAAGCAGAAACCAAATCGACGTTTGAGGTCGAACGCCCGAACGCAACGAGTCTGCGAAGCTCCGCGAGATATCGGGGCACCGCGACCTTCGGTTCTTCCTCGTCCTCGTACTCGAGCGCAACCCAACCGCGATAGTTGACGTCCTGAAGAATCTTGACGACGCGTGCCAGATCCGCCGGCTTTCCCCCAACCTTCGTCTTGATCTGCGCGGTGACGGCGTACGGCGCAATCGCCTTCAACTCGCCATACGCATCGTCGCTATGGAAATTCCCGCTGTCCCAGTTGACGCCGAACCATTCGGAGTCGATCTCGCGGACGACGGAGAGCAACTGCTCGGCGGTGCTGACGATGCCCCCGTGATTCTCGAGCGCGAGGATGACGCCCTTGCGGCCGGCGTAATCGCAACACTCGCGGATGGCGTCAATCGTCAACTGACGGGCCTGCGCCTCGGTGGTTCCCTTCTGCAGATTGCCGGCGAAGATGCGGATGGTCGGCGCTCCCATGTCGGCTGCGCGATCGACCCAGAGCTTGGTATACGCGATCTCCTTGTCGCGCTCGGTACCCGCCGGATGCGTGAAGGTGTTGCCGATCGCGGTGCCCGACACAGTCAAGCCGGCCAGCAGGGCCCGACGCCGGAGTCGCTGAAGATATCGATCGGGGAGCGGTTCAGGCACGTAATAGGACGTCAGTTCGGTTCCGGGCAGCCCATACTCCGCGCACAGATCGACAAAATCCTCGAGACCCCAGGCCCCCTTTTTGGCGGTGGCGCCGCCGCGTCGATAGTCGGTGAAGTACTTGCGGAAAGAATAGGCGGCCAGACTCAGCTGCATCTGAGGGCCGCCGCGACGTTTGATCTGATCGATTGCAGCGGCGGGCGCGGGGAGTGCCGTGACAGCGGCGGCCGCGCCCACCGTTTTCAGAAACGTTCTGCGAGATTCGTTCATGGCACCGCTCCTTCAAGTCGGGGAGTCTACCACCGAGAAGGAGCGGGCCGTGAACCTCAGAATCCGGATAGCTTCAGCGGATCTGGACTGGCTGATCCATCCTGACGCGGATGATCGTGCCTGGCTTCAGCTCGATATCCTTGCCTTCCGTTGCCGCAATCACGCCACCGCTGCCAACCGCGGCACCGATGAGCGCGCCTTTCAGCCCGCCGATGATGCCGCCGACGATCGCGCCAACCGCGCCGGCCGTGCCAACCGTCTTCGCTTCTTCACGGATGCCGCCGCTTTCGTAGACCTGCGTCGCGAGGCCGCGGATTGGATAGTCGCGTCCGTTGATCGTCAGTTGATCGAAAGCGAGCGTCATTTTACCGGAGCGATCGATCTTTCCGGCTGGTTCAACGCTGCTGACGATGCCTCGTACGGTCGCTCCCGCAGGGACTAGCACGGTGTTTCCCTGTTTCAGATCGACAGCCGTGGTTGCTTCAAATCGCTGCTCGGTCGTGGCCGTGCCCGAGTTGAGTGCCGTCTGCAAGCGGACGTCCAGCTCCTGACCAACAGGAATCACGCCTGGCTTGGAGTTCTCGATTTGCACGGGCTCAGTCGGGGCGGTCGAGCTTACCGTGCCGCTCGTGCCGACCGGTGTGTCATTGGGGTTCGTACTCGGCGGGTTGTCCCGCATCGTGTCCGCGCACCCCGCACAGGCCAAGAGCACGCCAATTGCCGCAAATCTGTTCATCGCTTTCATCAATAACCTCCGATTCGGTTCTGAAGGCAGCAAGTGCCATACCGGGTCCGGAGTCTCGCGGCCTCAGCTATATCGTGGGTCTGCCAGACGGCGTGTGGTCCTTGCAGCGTTTCAGCGAGAGGCGTTCGAAATCAGTTCCCGAATCCGCCCCGCACGCCCATCGATGGGCTGAGCCGGGCGCAGACCGAGCAGTTCGGTCATGAGCGGATACACGTCGATGTTGTGAACAGCCGGGATCGTGACGCCGCCAGGAATGTTGGGACCGGCCATCATGAAGATGGCATGCATTGAAGGCAGCGACGGATCCCACCCGTGATTACCCCAGCGCTCACGGAGCAAACTCAAAACTGGTGGAGAGCCAAGCAGCATCCACGGTTCATCCATGATGATGACGATGTCGCCGATGCGAGGATCGGCGCGGAAGTGATGCTGCTCCGGTACTTCCGCGCGAAGGTGTGCGCGGCCATGGTGAAGCCGTGAGTTGATCTGATCCCTGATGCGACGAGCCTCCGAAACACCTCCGTTCACGTGCAGCCCCGCAATCGGGCCGTCGTAGCCCACCACGACCGACGCCGTGTCGATCAGGTCGTTGAGCATCACCGTGTGCGGCCCCGACGTCTCCGCCATCCCGTGATCGGAGGTGAGGAGCAGGTAGACCTGCTCACGAATCGGCAGCGAATCGATCCCCGTCACGAGCGCGTCGAGGGCGCGGTCGAGCGATTTTGTGGCCTGCGCGATTGCCGGAACGTCGAGCTGGCCTCGGTGCGAGACCACATCGAGCTCGCTGAAGTACAAAGTAATGAGATGGGGCCGCCGCTCCGGAGGCAGGCGAAGCCACTCGAGTACGGTTTGGACGCGCGTCTCGTTGGGGATGCTGCCGTCGTACTTGTTCCAGATCGTGGGGCGCACGCCGTGGATGGCGGCTTCGGATCCAGGCCAGAAGAAACAAGCCGCGACCATGCCCTGCGTTTCTGCCGTCACCCAAATCGGCTCGCCGCGATACCAGGTCCCGTCCGACACCGCCTCCTGATCCCGAATTGAATACGTGCGATTGCGTTCGGGATCGTGAAACGTGTTCTCGACGAGGCCGTGATGTTCGGGATACAGGCCGGTTACGAGCGAGTAGTGATTTGGGAACGTCAGTGAGGGAAAGACCGGAATCATCGCCTGCGCGAGTACGCCGCGCTCGATGACTCGACGAAAGCCAGGCAGCTCGAAGCGGTCGAGATACTCAGGCTTGAAGCCATCGAAGGAGACGAGGATTACATGGGGCTTGTCCCGCTGATCGACATGATTGACGCCGCCACTTCCACGAGCGTTGGCTGGTGAATGGACTGCTGCGCGATTGGTCGAGTGAGGCGCGCGACAGGCGACGAACAGGAACAGGAGTGCGAGGAGCGCGGCCCACCTGCGGGCGAGGAGCGTCACGAGGTCGGATCCGCTCTGCGAGTCAGTGGCTGGGCGCCCGCTTCTTCATCTGGACTTCGCGGCCGCCGTCGGCAAACTGCACTTCGTCCATCAAACCGTTGATGAGAAAGATGCCACGGCCGCTCGCTTTCAGAAGGTTCTCTGGCTCGATCGGATCCGGCACAGCATCGGGATTGAAGCCGCTGCCCGGATCTCTGACCGTGATCACGACTTCTCCAGATTCGTCGCACGACACCGAGCACTGCAGCTCTTTCGTCTGATCGCCGCGGCAGCCGTGTCGAATCGCGTTGGCCACAGCCTCCTGAAGTGCCAGCTCCACCGCCATCACGTCCTCCTCGGGCCACCCCTTCTCTTCGAGAACGTGCGTCACCCCGTCGGTGACGGTGGGAATGGCCGCCGGATCCGCCGGGATGGTGACCGTGAACTGACAGGTAGAGCAGAACGGTATCAGCGCGCTCAATCGGCGGACGTTGGCATGAGCCGTGCGCAATTCGTCGATGAGTTCGGTTTGCGCTGCTTCGGCGCGGTCGCGTTGGTCGAGTGCGAGTTGCAGCTCAGACAGATTCAATCGCAACTGGAGCTGCGTCTGCACCTGGCGACGCAGGGCGTCGAGCGCCTCGAGTTGTTCTGGGGTCAACGTCCGAGACACCCGGTCAACGACACAGAGCGTGCCGAGCGCATGGCCGTCCGGCGTGACCAGCGGAGCGCCGGCATAAAATCGGATGTGCGCGTCGCCGGTGACCTGGGGGTTGTTCTTGAAACGCTCATCGCGTGTGGCATCCGGCACGACGAAGAGATCCGTCTGCTGGATCGCATGCGTGCAGAACGAGATCGCTCGAGACGTTTCCGTGACGGACACCCCAACCCGCGACTTGAACCACTGGCGACGCTCGTCCACCAGCGTGATCAGCGCCATCGGCGTGCCGCAGATGTGGGACGCGAGCAGGGCGAGATCGTCGAAACTCCGCTCGGGCTCGGTGTCGAGGATGCGATACCGTCGCAGCGCCGCCATACGCTCGGCTTCGTCACGCGCAATCACGGGTTACACACCGTTGCCGGGAGAGAAGCTGGCGACCGCCTCCTCTTCCGACTCGAACGCTTCGAACACGTTGTCGAGCCGGCAGATGTCGAATACGCGATGGCTGCGCGGTGAGAGGTGCACGAGCTTCAAGTCGCCGCCCTTGTTGCGCACGCTGACCAGCTTGGAAATGAGCACGCCGATACCGCAACTGTCGATGTAGGTGACGTCACGAAGACACACGACAAACTTCTTGCGTCCCTTTGCGACGAGTGCGTTGATCCGATCGCGAAACATCAGATCTCCATCGTCGAGGACCAGGCGTCCCTTCAAGTCGAGGATTGTGACGTCGTCAACCTCACGTTCGGTCAGGGTCATGAGGAATGGCGGATTATACGCACAATCCACTGAACCGGGAGCAGAATCCATCCGCCAAACGGGGTATATTCTTGTGCGTTCCAGGAGGAGTCATGAAACGGTTACGCCTGTGGATGGTGTCAGGGTTTCTTGGTGCATTCGGGCTGTGCGGCACTGCCGCGGCTGCTCAGCAGGGGCCGCCCATGCCAACGCCGGGGCCCGAACATCAGTTGTTGAAGATGGATGAGGGGACATGGGACGCGGTCATTGAGTTCATGCCCGGTCCGGGCGCCCCGCCGATGACCTCCAAAGGCACTGAAGTCAACACGATGGGCTGCGGCGGCCTGTGCCTCATTACCGATTTCAAAGGCGAGGCGATGGGCACGTCATTCCACGGACACGGCACGGTGACCTGGGACGTCATCAAGAAAAAGTACGCCGGCAGCTGGACCGACTCCATGTCCAGGGGACTCTCGCTCTCCGAGGGCACCTGGGATCCGGCGGCGAAGAAGTTCACCGGGACGATGGAGGGGCCGGACATGATGGGCAACCTCACCAAGACGCGCACCGTCGTCGAGTACCGCAACGGGAGCCGCGTCATGACCGCCTTCGCGCCGGGACCTGACGGCAAAGAGATGCAGGTTTTGAAGATTACGTATACGAAAAGAAAATAACCAGTCCTACGTGCTTGCGCGAGTGCTAATCAGAGACGCAATCACGGACACAAGCTCCGCGGGTTCGACTGGCTTGGCGAGGTGCTGGTCGAAACCCGCGTCGAGCGCACGACGTCGATCGACCGAGCGTGCATAGGCGGTGACGGCGATCGCCACGAAGGTGGGCGTCGCGGTGCTCTGGCGCGCGCGTTTGAGGAGTTCGAACCCATCGTCGCCCGGCATTTCGATGTCCGACAGGAGCACCTGCACGGTATCGGTCTCGATTATGCGCAGCGCCTCCTCTGCCGTCGACGCGGTTTGGACGATCGCACCGGCGCGCTCCACGATCGACGCAAACAGCTCTCTCGAATCCTGTTCATCGTCCACGACAAGCACTCGAACATCGTCCAGGCGAGCGGTATCGTTTTGCGGAGCCGTCCGGTCCGGGACCGCTCCCTGAGCCGGCGGGATTGTGCGCGGGACGCGAATCGGCAGTTGCACGCGGAACGTGGAACCCTTTCCTTCCCCCTCACTCTCGGCGGTCACGGTTCCGCCGTGCAATTCGGCGAGGTGACGAACGATCGCGAGTCCCAGACCAAGACCGCCGTAACGTCGTCGCGAGCCCCCTTCAGCCTGACGGAACCGATCGAACACGAAGGGGAGAAATTCAGCGTCGATCCCGACGCCGGTGTCGGAGACCACGATCTCGAACGTGGACTGGTGTCGCTTCAGCGTCAACCGTACCTCGCCGCCCTCCGGCGTGAATTTGATCGCGTTCGAGAGCAGGTTCCAGACGATCTGCTGCACCCGATCCGGGTCCACCACGATCGGGTCGGGATCGGGATCGATATCGGCGGTGAATCGAATCCCCTTCGCTTCGAGCGCTGAACCGATCGTGTCGATCGCGGCGCGAACGGCATCGGCAATCCGAACCGGTCGTGCGTCGAGTCGGAGTTTGCCACTGATCGCGCGCGACACGTCGAGGAGATCGTCGATGAGTCGCGTTTGCACGCGTGCGTTTCGTTCGACGGACTCGAGGGCACGTGTGCGCTGCTTTTCCGGAAGGCCCTCGAGCGTCATCATGCGCACCCAGCCGTAGATGGCGGTGAGCGGCGTCCGGAGCTCGTGGGACAAAGTCATCAGGAACTCGTCTTTCAGATAGCTCGCCGCCTCGGTTTCGCGGCGCGCCCGTTGCTCGCGTTCGAGCGCTTCCGCCAATCGTTGATTTGTCTCGCGCAGCCGCTCGGCCTCGAGCCGTTGCACGTCTCCGAGCTCTTTCTCGATCTTTCCCCTCGCGTCGATCTGACGGAACAGCACGCGGAGCATGAAGACAATTGTCAGCGCGAGCAGGACCAGCGCCGCCAGCGACGAGCGAATTTGTTGCCACCAATCCTGAAGTAGCTCTGATTCGTTGAGCGAGACAGCGACAATGAGCGGAGGCGTGCCGATCGTCCGCCGGTAGGCACTCAAATAAACGGGGCCATCAGCTTCCAGCTGTCCTCGAACCACACCGCTTCCACTTCGGCGCTGTGCGGCCTGAAGGACCGGATCGCCGGCCGCGGGCTGTCCGATGGCATCGACGTCGGACGGCTCTCGAAACACCACGACCCCGTCCGGGTGAAACACCGAAATCCTGCCGAGATTGCCGACGTCAATCGTGCGGAGGAATTCGCGAAAGACTTCCGGTATCACGACGGCGACCACGGTCCCGTCGAATTTTCCGTTCTCGGTCAGCAGACGGCGACCGATCGGGATCAGATAGCGGCGCGGAGCAAGCGGGGAGAGAAACGGCCGATCGACGACGAGCTCGTCGCGGTCGCTGGAAGCAAGCTGCCTGAAGACGTAATTGTCGGCGCGGGACTGCCCGACGATTGAACGCTGCGTCGACAGACGAATGATGCCCTTGGAATCGGTGACAGACAGGGAGCCGCTCCCCGGCATCGCGCTCTTGGCCGCGGAGAGTAACGGCTCCCAGGCCGAGGCTGGGGCGTCGGCGCCACCCACGTGCTGGCCGTGCAGCGCAAGCTGGCGAAGCGTCGCGTCCGCGAGCGCGAAGGACCCGCGCACGTACTCGGCGACGATATAACTCAGGTTGGCTGCGCGATCCTCGGCCAGCTCGATCGATCGGTCGCGTCGCCACCAGAGACTCAACCCCTGGACGGCAATCACCACCAGCACCACTGAGCAGGTGAACGCGAGAACGAGGCCCTTCGGCCGCCGTTGGAGGGCGGTGACAAGTGGCGGGGAACCCAAGGGGGACATTGTAACCAACCTCCGCGGCTCATCCAGGGATCGAAGTTCCGTCGACCGCAGGGGCGTAGCGTGCGAGAATACCCTAGGCGTCAACTCGGGAGGCAAGATATGATCAACCCCGCGCCCTGCGCTCACCCCTCCTGTTCCTGCACGGTTCCCCCACACGGCCCGTTCGGCAAGTATTGCAGCGACCACTGCAAGAAGGCAGGGAACATTACGGAGCTGCGTTGCGGATGTAATCACCCGGAATGCCGATGAAGCCAGGCGTCGCGCGTGTCCCGCGCATATAATCGCCGTGCGCGATGCGCCGACGCCTCCCTCTCGTCCTCCTTGCGGCTGCAATCCTGCTCGGCCTGCCGGCGTTCGCCGAGTTCTACACCGAATGGCTGTGGTTTCGTGAAGTCGGGTACGAGCAGGTCTTCATTCGCTCGCTGACGGCGCGTTCGGCGATCACCGCGATCGTCACGTTTGTCGCCTTCGCCTGGTTGGCGGGGAATCTGGTGTTGGCGCTGCGGGCGCTGCGGCCGTGGCAGTTCACGGTCGTGACGCACGAGGGACCGCGGCCCATCACGATGGACCCCACGCGGTTCAGACCACTCGTGCTGCTCGCCGCGGCACTTCTCGCCCTCTTCATCGGCCTCTATGCCGGATCGCGTTGGGACACCTGGCTCGCCTACGTGTACCGAACCGAGTTCGGCGCACGCGATCCGATCCTCGGCCATGACATCGGCTTCTACATCTTCACGCTGCCGATGCTCGAGATGCTGCGAACGCTGCTGTTCGTGTCGCTGTTCCTCGCAGGGGCCGGGTCGCTTGCCGCCTACGTGCTCGGCGGCGAAATCGCGTTCGACCCGATCCGCGGAATCCTGACCGCGCGCGCAGCCGTTCGACATCTGGCGCTTCTCGCCTCAGCGCTGCTGTTCGTACTCGCCTTCGGCGCCTGGCTGCAGGTTCCACAGATCCTCATGACCTCGTCTGGCGCCGTCTTCGGTGCGTCGTATACGGATGTGCACGCGCGCATTCCCGCGATGCGGCTCCTGATGGGCGCGTCGATTGCCGGCGCGTTGCTGACGTTATGGCAGCTACGAACGCTGCGCTTCTGGCCGCTTCTCATCGCGGCTGCGCTCTATCTCGTCGTGCTGGTGGGGGGCGTCGCCTACGCGGCCATGATCCAGCGCTTCGTGGTGGCTCCCAACGAGCAGGTCCGCGAGACGCCGTACATCACGCACAACATTCAGGCGACCCGGGTGGCGTTTGGCCTCGACCAGGTTCAAGAACGCGGACTCTCGGGTGAGGCGCACCTGACACGCGCCGACATCGACCGGAATGGGGCCACGCTCGACAACGTCCCGCTGTGGAACGACCGGCCGCTGCTCAATACGTTCGGCCAGCTGCAGGAGATTCGCACCTACTACGATTTTGTCGCCGTCGATAACGATCGCTACACCATCGACGGCAAGTACCGGCAGATCATGCTCTCGGCCCGCGAGCTCAATTCGCAGAACCTTCCGAGCCGGACGTGGATCAACGAGCGGCTGACGTTCACGCACGGATACGGCCTCACGCTCGGGCCCGTCAACGAAGTCACGCGCGAAGGGCTGCCCGTGCTCTTCCTGCGCGATCTGCCGCTCGTCTCGACGGTGGATTTGCAAGTGACCCAGCCGGCGATCTACTTCGGGGAATTGCCGAACGACCACGTCTTCGTCAAGACCAAAACCCAGGAATTCGACTATCCCCGCGGTGACGACAACGTGTTTGCCAGCTACAACGGCGACGGTGGTGTGCCGCTCTCGAACCTGTTCACGCGGCTGATGTTTGCGGTCCGGTTCAAGTCAACGGACACGTTTTTTTCGCCCAACCTCACCCAGGAAAGTCGAGTGATGCTGCATCGGCGGATCGCCGATCGCGTGCGCCGCATCGCGCCATTTCTTGCCTACGACCCGGATCCCTATATGGCTGTCTCTCAGGGGCGGTTGGTCTGGATTCAGGACGCCTACGTCACATCGGACCGCTATCCCTATTCGTCAAGTGCTGCCTCAGGGCTGAACTACATCCGCAACGCCATCAAAGTGACCGTTGACGCCTACCACGGCACCACGAAATTCCACCTGCTCGATCCAACGAACCCGATCGCGCGGACGTTCGGGAAGATCTTCCCCGGACTGTTCGAGCCGCTCGAGACGATGCCCGAGGATCTTCGAACACGTCTTCGTTATCCGCACGGCATCTTCGCGTTGCAGGCCGCGATGTTCGCGACGTTTCACATGCAGAACCCGGCGGTGTTCTACAACCGCGAGGATCAATGGGAAATCCCGGCGTTCGACGTCGGCGGCCAACTGACGCGAATGGAGCCCTACTACACCATCATGAAGCTGCCGGGGGAGTCAGGGCCGGAGTACATCCAGATGTTGCCCTTCACGCCACGACAGAAAGACAACCTCGCGGCGTGGATGGTCGCGCGCAGCGACGGCGCGAACTACGGGCACCTGACGGTGTTTCAGTTTCCAAAGCAGACGGTCATCTTCGGTCCGCGGCAGATTGCCGCGCGCATCAGCCAGGACCAGGTGATTGCCCCGCAAATCACCCTGTGGAACCAGCAGGGTTCCGAGGTGATTCAGGGCACCCTCCTCGTGATCCCGATCGAAGAGTCGCTCATCTACATTCGTCCGCTGTACCTCCGCGCCGCGAACGGACAGATTCCCGAGCTGAAACGCGTGATCGTGGCCTATCAGAACCAGATCGTGATGGAGGAGACGCTGGACGCCGCGATCGATCGCTTGTTCCCCGGTGGCGCGCCTCGCCCGCAGCCGCAGGCTCCTGGCGCCCCCCCGCCGTCTGCCCAGGTCCCTGAGGGCCCGACTCCTGAAATCAGCGCGCTGGCCGCTCAGGCGCGCGCCCACTACGAACGAGCACTTCAGGCACAGCGTGAAGGCAACTGGGCACTCTATGGGGAAGAAATCAGGAAGTTAGGCGAGATTCTGCAGAAAATGAGCGGGCGCTAGGAATCGCGCCGTCGGATAGCCCTTTCAACCGGTACTCGGCCGCCGTCATCCATCGCCGTATCGCTGTACTGGTCAGCGGCCTTGAGGTAGCCGTAGCTCGACAGAAAGCCCGGCACGCTTCCTGCCTCACAGACCATTGGAGGGGCAGATGAAAGCTCAAGTATTAGCGACCGTCTTCATTGTCGGCGTGTCGGTCGCATCGGTTGCGACCGCTGATCAATCGGGGCGAGAAGCACAACAGCGCGAGCAAATGCGTTTTCGTGCGATGGATCGGAACGGCGACGGCACCATTTCGAGAAACGAGTGGCAGGGCAGCGACCGGTCGTTCCGCGTCCACGACTGGAACAACGACGGGGTGCTCTCCGGCGACGAGGTGCGAGTCGGCGCAGCGCGCCAGACGTCCGAAGACGATTACGATCCCGTCCGCCGTCCGGAGTTCCGCAACTGGACCGAGCGCGGTTTCGCCAACCTCGATCGCAACAGCGACGGACGCATCACGCGGGCGGAATGGTATTACGACCGCGAGGCGTTTATCCGCGCCGACCGCAACCGCGACAACGTCCTGACAAAGGCGGAATTCCTCGGCGAGGACATCGACTCCGATCGTGAGGATCGCTTCGACTATCTCGACGCCAACAACAACGGCCGCATCGAGCGGTCAGAATGGCACGGTAGCCGCGAAACGTTCGAATGGATGGATCGGAACAACGACGGCGTCCTCAGTCGCAATGAGGCTGTCGGCGAAGAGCTGGCGCAGCAGCAGGATCTGTTCGCGAGCCTCGACGCGAACAACGACAACGTCATCACTGCCAACGAGTGGCAGTGGTCGCGTCAAAGCTTCGTCCGGCAAGACCGCAACCGTGACGGCGAGCTGTCGCGCAACGAGCTGACCAACGCCGAGCTGAAGGCCGCGGGTGCCGGCTCGACTGGCACTGCCGGCCGCACCATCGAGCTGAACGCCGCGCGGGGCTGGATGGACACTGGATTCGATGTCCGTTCCGGCGAGACGATTACGTTCGAGGCGAGCGGCACCGTACAACTGAGCAACAACACGGCGGACACCGCGGGGCCAGGCGGCGCTGGGCGGCGCGCGCAGTCAGCGCCGATTCCCAATGCTCCGGCCGGCGCCCTCATCGCGCGCATCGCCGATGCACCGCCCATGGTGATTGGCGCCCGGCAAACGATCACGGCGAACCGGAGCGGCCGGCTCTATCTCTCGGTCAACGACGACCACCTCGCTGATAACCTGGGCGACTTCATAGTCGTCATTCAGAGACGCTAGGAACGGGAGGTCGGGAGGTCGGGAGATCGGGAGGTCGGGAACCCTCCCTCTCCCGGTCCCCCTAATGGTTGGGCTTGTATAGATTTGTGGACGACTACGACAAAATGTTCGGAGTTTTCGATAGTCGGTCTTGGCCCTGACCTTGCACTAACCGCTGGCATGACTGTGATCTATCGACGCACTCTACCATCGACATTTTTTGCAGCGCTCGTCGCGGTGAGCATGCTTGCGGGCTCGGCGGCCGCGCAAACGAAGATCACTCCGCCGAAAAACGGCTACTCGCCGCAGCAGGACGTCGAGCTTGGGCGCGAGGCGGCGGCAGAAGTGCGGCAGCAGATGCCGATGCTGAACGACGGTCGCACCGAGGACTACGTCGAGGACATTGGCGAGCGGCTCATCGCACACGTGCCGCCCGAGTTCCGTCAGCCGGCCTTCAAGTATTCGTTCGACGTCGTGAATCTGCGCGATATCAACGCCTTCGCGCTCCCCGGCGGACCCATGTTCGTGAACCGCGGGATGATTCAGGCGGCAGGCTCGGAGGCTGAAGTCGCGGGTGTGATGGCGCACGAGTTGAGTCACGTCGTGCTTCGGCACGGCACCGCGCAGGCGTCGAAGGGACAAAAATTTGCGATTGGCGCAATTGCCGGTCAGATTCTCGGCGCCATAGTCGGCGGCAGAACCGGAAGCGTCATCGCACAGGGATCCGAGATTGGTCTGGGCACGTACTTCATGAAGTACAGCCGCGAGTACGAGCGTCAGGCCGACCTGCTCGGCGCACAGATCATGGCGCGCGCCGGCTACGACCCGCGCGCGATGGCCCGGATGTTCCAGACGATTGAACGGGAGGGTGGTGCCCGCGGGCCCGAGTGGCTGAGCAGCCACCCGAACCCGGGGAACCGCGTCGAGGCGATCAATCGCGAGGCGCAGATGTTGCGCGTCGGAGCGGCGCCGTCTTCCAACGGAGAGTTTCAAACCGTTCACGCCCGTCTCGAACGGATGCCAACTGCGCAGACGACCGCGGAAGTGGCGAAGAACCAGGGACAACGGCGCACTCAGGGCCCAGTCGGCACGAGCGCGCGAACTGGCCGTGTCGATCCGCCATCCGGCGAATGGCGCACGTATCAACCCGGCAACTTCATGAGGCTCAGTGTGCCGTCGAACTGGGATCAGATTGGCGGAAACTCGGGCAGCGTGACCTATGCGCCCGGCGGAGGCTACACCGAGGGCAACGGCTTCACGCACGGGATCCAGGTGGGGGTCGCGCGCAGCACCGGCGGTAATCTGCAGTCGCAGACGGATCGCCTGCTGCAAAGCTTCGCGCAGAGCAATCCCAACCTCCGCCGTCAGGGGGGCTACTCACGCGCGACGATCGGCGGCCGTCAAGGATTGACGACGACGTTGAGTAATGTGGCGGCGGACGGATATCAGGAAGCGGTGAACGTTTCGACCGTGCAGCTGCGCGACGGGAGCCTGCTGTTCCTCATTGGCGTCGCTCCCGCCAACGAAGCGCGCACCTACATGAACACCTTCACGCAGGTGCGCCAATCTGTGCAGCTGAACGACCGATAAACGTCAATTCCCAACGGCCGACTCCCAACGCCCAAGCTGGGCGGAGGTTGGAAGTTGGGAATTGTCTCCTCCCTACAGCAGCCGATCGATGGCGCGCTCGACGCGCGCGGGGATTCTCGACAGGCGATCGGGAATCCGTGAGAGCCGGTTTGCAGCGCGCTCGAGCCGTCTCTCGATGCGCGCGCCGATTCGTGACACGCGGTGCGACACCTGGGTTACTCGCCGTTCGAAGCGTGACTGCCGGCTCGCAACGACGGACTTCTCACTTCCGCGGGTTGACGTCGTCGTCTTCTTCCGGCGCGGATCGTCGTTCGGATTGACATACGTCACGTCGAACGGTCCGATCGCCTGCACCTGAATCACGGTTTCACCCTTCGCACGCACGTAGTGGTTCGTCCGCTTCGGCATCTTCGCCATCGCGCCGGCGGAGAGTGCGTGCATCGCGCCAGTGTCCAGCTTGTCCCCGAGCCCAGCCATCAAGGTGCCGGACAGGACGGTGACGTATTCATCGGTTGGATGCCAGTGCGGTGGCACGGTGTAGCCATCCGGCAGTTTCGCGCGGATGACGAACATCGCCGGTTTCGCCGGATCGCCCGAGATGACCGCGGCTTGAGCGCCCGGTGGAAGAGCCGGGGGGCCAGGTCCCCATTTGACCTGATCGGGAGTGATCATGACGTGCTGGCTGGCGGAAGCGGCCGGCTTTGGCTTGCCAGCCTTCTGCGCCGAAACGACGGCGGCAGCTGCGATGAGGACGAAAACCGTGAGGGTCGCGATGAGCTTTCGCACGGAGACCTCCTGAAAGTACGAAACGTATAACGGATTTGGGTCCGTTCAGGTTCAAAAAACCGTACGTCTTATCGAGTCCGGGCGGCAGCAAACGGATTTCGAATCTGTGCCGTCTAATGTCTGACGGAACCAAGCCTTGCCGGATTACGTAACCGGCTTTATTGGCCTGCCCCGAGCAAAAAGGTTGAGGGGTCCTGCGAAGCCGCCCGGCAGGGACGGAGGGATTCATGGCGTTCTGGGAAAAGCTCTTCTCGCGTAAGGCCGAGCCCCGACAGCGGATACGTGTGTGCATCGAGTGCGGCATGCCGATCGCCGAACACAAGGACTGGTGCAGCATCCTGCGGACGCAGCAGGAGATGGATCGCAAGGCAGCAGCCGCCGGTCGGGTCACCGCCCAGGAATCGTAGCTGTCCGTATTCACGAAAACGCTATAGTTCGCACACACAGTGCGATCCGTAGCGGTCTCCACGAAGAGTTCTCGGTCCGAACCCGCGCGCCGCATCGGTTTCTGGATGACGGTCGCGCTGGTCATGGGCAACATGATTGGCTCGGGCATCTTCCTGGTGCCCGCGTCGCTTGCCCCGTACGGTGGTCTCAGCATTGCCGGTTGGGTCATTTCGACGGCCGGCGCGCTCCTCCTCGCGTTCGTCTTCGCGCACCTCGCCCGTCTTGAGCCTGCTGCCGGTGGACCTTATGCGTACACGCGGCGGGCCTTCGGCGATCTCCCGGCATTTCTCGTTGCGTGGGGCTACTGGATCTCGATCTGGACGAGCCTCGGTGCGTTAGCGGTCGCGTTTGTCGGATACCTCGGCTCCGTCGTCCCGGCGTTGTCGCAAACGCGCGGCGCCGCAGCAATCGCTGCGATTGCAACGGTCTGGCTGCTGATCGCCGTCAACGCGGCCGGGGTGCGATCCGCCGGATGGGTGCAGGGCGTCACGACGGTGCTCAAGGTTGTGCCGCTGGTCGCAATTGGTGTGGCGGGCCTGTTGAATTTCCAGCCGTCGCACTTCGTTGTGCCGTCGTCCGACCTTCGCGGCATCATCATCGGCTCGGCGAGTGCGGCCACGCTTACCTTGTGGGCGTTTCTTGGACTGGAGTCGGCGACCGTTCCCGCCGCGAGCATCGAGGATCCCGATCGCACGATCCCGCGCGCCACGACTGTGGGCACTCTGCTCACGGCCATCGTCTACGTTGTCAGCACGGTTGGCGTGATGAGTCTCATCGCGCCCGCGTCACTCGGGCAGTCCCAGGCGCCGTTTGCGGATGCCGCACGGAACATCTGGGGAGATTCGGGCGCCACGATCGTCGCGCTCGGCGCAAGCGTTTCCGCGTTCGGCGCGCTGAACGGGTGGGTGCTGCTCGTTGGACAGCTGCCACTGGCGGTTGCGCGCGATGGGTTGTTCCCTCGTGTCTTCGCGAGAATCTCGGAGAATGGAACCCCGAGAGTCGGAATGTTGATTGCCGGCGTGCTGACGACGATCCTCGTGGGCTTGAACTACACCCGCGGACTCGTCGAACTGTTCACGTTTTTCATTCTGCTCTCGACTCTCACCACGCTTATTCCCTACACCTTTTCGTCGCTCGCGGTTTTCCTGATCGGTCGACATGATCGTCGCCGGCCGCTGTCGCGGGGAATGGCCGCCGCTGCCGCGCTTGCCTTCACCTACTCGCTCTGGGCGATCGGCGGCGCCGGGCAGGAGACGGTGTACTGGGGATTCCTGCTGCTCGTCATCGGGCTGCCGGTTTACGTGATGGTTAACAGGAGATCAGGAGATCGGAAGGAATAGATCTCCTGTGCCGTTCCGATCTCGGCATCGTCATCGCCGCCCCAAATCCGTAATCGCCCGCACCCGCGCGCACAGGTGCGAATTCGGAAGGAAACGCAAAAATGAAGGCACGGATGCGCAGTTTTGTGTGCGGCTTTCGCGGCATGTGCCTTGCCATTTCTCCTGGTGCGAGCGCTTCTTCTCAACTCTGCTCGCGCGAGGTCATCACACCATCATGTCTCGGACCGTTGGAATGGCAATCGGCGTCGTGCTCTTCGTGCTCTTCTTCGCGTCAATTGGCGCGCGCTTCTCGCGCCCGGTGGCGGCCGCTCCGGCGCCCACCGTCTCGGCACAGCGGTAAGCTCGCTGTTCACGCCATTCAGTCTCTGGGTCGCGGCTGCGGATTGACATAGCCGAGGGCTGCGAGCCGTTCGCGAACCTCGGGCGCGATCTGCGGCCGCGCTGCTCGATCCGCCAAGTCCGTGCGCGTCAGCGTCGTCAACCGGTGTTTCATCGCGATTGCGAGACTCCGTCGCGCGTCGTAGAGGTTGCGCTCCTCGAACGGGTCGCGATCCAGGTCGTACAGCGCCGGGCTCGGCGCATCGATGAATTTGAATCTCCGATCGCGCAACGACCGGACAGCGGCGCCCCCGAATCGTTCGGGATAGACCGACTCCGCATATCCTTCGAGTTCGAGATTCGCTCGCCGGCCGGTAATGAGGTCGGTGAGATTCACCCCATCGCTGGGGGGCCGACCGGGGTCAGACTCCGACCTGACCCCTAGCAGGGCGAGGAGCGTCGGCGTCAGGTCGGTCAGGCGAACGAGCTCTCCGACGCGCTGTGGCGGCGTTTTCGGTACGCGCATGATGAGAGGCACGCGCAGCACGCTTTCGTAGAGTGACACACCATGGTCGCGCTCGCCGTGTTCGCCGAGCGACTCCCCGTGGTCACCCACCACCACAACGATCGTGCGATCGAACTGCTTCCGGCGCTCGAGAGCGTCGATCAGCCGTCCAATCTGCGAGTCGGCATAGGCAATCTCACCGACATACGGGTCGAGATATTTCGATCGAAACGGTTCTGGCGGATCGTACGGCCGATGCGGATCGTACAGATGCACCCACAGGAAGAACCGTTCGGACTGTGGAATGGTACGCAGCCAATCCATCGCGTCCGTGACCACGGCGTCTGCCCGTCGCTGAAAACGTGCGCCGCTCACTGCACCGTCGGGCGAGGCGCTACGGTACACATGGAATCCCTGCGCGAGACCCCGATCAGGCGCGAGAATCTCCGATCCTACGAATGCTCCGGTATGAAACCCGTGGGCTCCAAGGGTTTCCGCGAGCGTGACCTGCGACTCCGCGAGGGGTGAATCGCCATTGTCGCGGACCCCATGATGAAACGGAAGAAGACCGGTAAAGATGCTGCAGTGCGCCGGCAGGGTGAGAGGAGCGACCGAGGTGGTTCGATCGAAGACGAGCCCCTCTCGAGCGAGCCGCTCGAGATGTGGCAGCGCCACATCCATGAAGCCGTACGGTGACAGCCGATCGGCACGCGTGGTGTCGAGCGTGACGAGTGCGATACCGATCGGCGCACTGTTTGGCAGTATCGACCAGCATCCCGCAACGATTAGGCCACCCGTGACGGTGGCTAACACACGGTCGCGCATTACCAATTACCGTCGCGCCAGCAAGAACTGATGTCCAGTTGAACGGCACGAAGCCGTCGGGGATTGCCGCCAGACACGAGTTGGGTCGTTGGGCCAGACGAAAACCATTCCGTCCAGCGTCCCCGCGAGGCCTGCGGCAGACGCCGTGAGCACCACTTGCCCGGAGAGAATCAGGTAACCGGAACTAAGCTGTTCGACAACATCAGGGTAGTAGATGGTGTAGGGATAATAGTTGTAAAACGGCGATGGATTCAGAGTGAATGTCACCTGATCTGCGTCAACGCGCCCGAGAAAATGATCGCCGCTTCCGGCTCTGTTTCTCGCGAATGTGCCTCCTGTCAACGTGGCCTCCAGAGACGAGCCCTGTTGGGTGAGAACCGCCGTGTAAGTGCGCGTCCACGCCTCCTCGGGAAGAACGCTCTGGCAAGCTGACGCGGCAACGACCGACAGCGCATACGTGCCCGCGAAGTCCCGCGACTTCGAGAACGTCAACTCGACGTTCTCAATCGCGTGATCGGCGACTGACAGGGTCAGAACGCTCGTCTCATAGCCGTTCTTCGTGAGGCGAATCTGCAAGCTTCCGGCCACGCCGTAGAGGCGATATCGTCCATCGTTTCCCGTCACCGTGGAGAGACCGGCACCCGTGCCGGCAATGACTTCGACGCGGGCACCGACGACAGCGGTGGACGTTCGCCCGCCCGCTTCGGTGACGAGCCCCGCCAGGCGATACGTCCCGGCCGGCACCACGATCAGTTCTTTCGTCGCGCTGAACGTGCCATCGCGTTGATAGAAGGCGAAGATCATCCCGTCACCTGCCTGGAGGCCGGTTGCCAATCCGTTTGCCGACAGAGAAACGACGTCGGGCGTGCGGCTGGACCACGTTGTTTCGGTTGTGACGTCGCGGCTGGAGCCATCGCGCATGTAAAGCACTGCCGAGAATCGTGCTGACTCGCCGGGGGCCACCGACCGGGGCCCCGTGATTTCGATTCTGGACGGAATCACATTGGGCGGGGGTGGGTGGCCGATCGAGGGGGTCGTCGGCGATTTACCACATGCAACGACGATGGCCACAGTCGCCAGCGACGTTGCTGCCACGAATGCGGCGAGTGGAACGGTCCGCATCACGCGCCTCCAGCGAGAAACCAGTCAGGCGATGACAGGCACAAGCATCGGTTCAGGAGAGCGTCGAGATTCTACAGTGTTTCTACGCAGTCGGGCTCCGGCTGCCGCAGACATTCACCAGTATTAAATACAGATGACGCGATCGGCGGATTCATTTCACAATTCCTGCGATTCACGTCTGGATCAAGGAAGCGGGAGGGCTCCCCGGTGCCCCGTTGATTGATCCCGTTGACCCGCTGATCCGCCGATCCGTTAACATTCGCGCAGATGCCCCTTACGGCCGGGACGCGTCTTGGCTCGTACGAGATTGGTGCGCCGCTCGGGCGGGGCGGTGTGGGCGAGGTCTACCGCGCCTGGGATCCACGGCTCGAGCGCGAAGTGGCGCTCAAAATCCTGCACGAGCGGACCGAAGTCGACCCCGACCGCGTGTGGCGTTTCGTGGCTGAGGCGCGGGCCGCAAGTGCGCTCAATCATCCCAACATCCTGACCGTTTTCGATGCCGCCGTGGACGGCGCGACGCCGTTCATCGTTTCCGAGCTGATCGACGGGGATTCGCTGCGCGGCGAGGTTCGCCGGGGCGCCGTTCCCTTGAAACGCCTCCTTGACCTGGCCACGCAGATTGCAGACGGTCTGGCCGAAGCTCATGCGGCCGGGATCGTCCACCGCGATCTCAAGCCCGAAAACATCATGGTGACGCCCGCTGGGCGAGCCAAGATTCTCGACTTCGGTCTGGCGCGATCGACCGGCTTTCAGACCGGTCGAGAGGTACCGCTCGACCTGCAGGGACAGACGCAAACTGAATCCGGGCTGCTCATCGGGACGGTGCCGTACATGAGTCCCGAACAGGCGCGCGGCAGCATGACCGACTTTCGATCGGACCAGTTCTCGTTGGGGTTGATCCTCTACGAGATGGCCACCGGGACACCGGCCTTCCGGCGCGACACGCCAGCGCAAACGCTCGAAGCCATCATGCACGAGGAGCCAACTCCGCTGCCGGATGTTGCGCCCAACACGCCGCTGCTGCTCTGGTGGATTATCGAGCGTTGTCTTGCCAAGGATCCGCGCGATAGGTACGGCGCAACGTCGGATCTCCACCGTGACCTTCGGAACCTGCGCGACCGCTTTGACGCGGTGGCTCGCGAACGGCGGGCCGTGGCGGCGGGGACGCGATCGCAGTCAATTGCGCGTCGGGCCATGGCACCCGTGGCAATCGTGGCAGCGCTCGCAGCTGGTGCAGTCGCTTGGGAAATGGCCGCCGTCGAGCCGATACCCGACACGTCCGCGATGCGATTCACGCCGTACGCCACCGATGCGGTGTTCGAAGGGCAGCCGGCATGGTCGCCCGACGGCCAGACGATTGCCTATGCCGCCGAACTGAACGGTGTGCTGCAAATCTTTACCCGAGAACTCGCGTCGCAGTCGCCGGCCCAAATCACCGAAGCCGGATACGACTGTAAGCATCCATTCTGGTCGCCCGACGGCAAGCGAATCTATTACGTGTCGCTCGCCAGAACACGTGACGGCATCTGGTCGGTTGGCGCTGCCGGCGGCACGCCCCAGATCGTCGCGGAAAATGCGACGCGAGGCGCGCTCTCGCCTGACGGCCGCACCATCGCGTTTCTTCGCGACGAAGAGCGTGACGATATCCTCGGACGGGCCGCGATCTATCTGGCAACACCGGGCGGATCCGAACCGTGGTCAAAGGACGCCGTTGAGGCTGTCGCGAAGGTGTACGGCGGTTTCGACGATCTGCGATTCATCGAAGCGGTCCTGGCGTTTTCGCCGGATGGACGGTCGCTGGGCGTCATGGGGGTGCCGGTCATCAACTTTCCAAATCCGATGACGGCCGAATCCCGCGGCTGGCGATTCTGGGTCGTGCCCTTCGCAGAATCGGGCCGTCCAGTGCGACGTCTCGGGTCGTGGACCGATCCCATTCCGCGCGTGACGATGACGAGCTTCACCTGGTTGCCAGACAGCCGTCACGTCATCCTTGGTGTGAGCTCCCTGACGACCCCAGGCTCGCATCTGTGGATGGCAGACCTCGTCAAGGATCGGGCGTGGCCGCTGACGATGAGCGCGGATAGCGAGTCTTATCCATCGGCGGCGAAGGATGGCACACGGCTCGTGTTTGCCAAAGGGGATTCGGACTACGACCTGCTCGAACTACCGGCCTCGGGCGGACCAACGAAGACGCTCCTCGCGACCAGCCGGAACGAAACGGATCCGGCATGGTCGCCGGATGGAAACCGGCTGGCGTTCGTCACCGATCGGAATGGACAGGATGAGATCTGGCTTCGCAATCGCTCAGGACCGCCGCTTGAAACGGCCTTGATCACCCAGCGGAACTTTACTGACGCGGAAAACATCCTCCTGGCGGCGCCCGCGCTCTCTCCAGACGGTCAATCGATCGCGTACTTGCGAACGGGCGGCAACCCCATCATTCCTCTTCAGATCTTTACGTCGGCGGTTGTTGGCTCGACTCCCGTGCGGCTCTTGCCGGGAGGCTACGAGAGTTATCAGGGCGCCCCCACGTGGTCACCCGACAGCAAATGGATCGCATTTGCCGAATGGAAAGGGGCGCACTGGAACCTGGTGAAGGTCCGAGTCGGCGGCGAAGCCCCCGTTCAGCTGCGGACCGACGGCGTGCCGAACGTGACGCCGCAATGGTCGCCCACAAACGAGTGGCTCACGTGGGAGACGGAAGACGGATTCGTGCTGGTCTCTCCTGATGGCAAGAAGGAGCGGCGGCTTGATACCGGCCAATGGCTCGTGCACTGCTGGTCCCGGGACGGCGCCTCCGTGCTTGGGATTACGGAAACGGAGGACCGGCGCCTCGAGTTCGTGAGCGTTGACGTTCGTACGGGATCGACGCGCGTGATTGGCGACCTCGGCCGATCCCTTCCTGTGAACAACGCCGTGCAGGGATTCAGCATGAGCCCCGATGGACGGACCATCCTCGTGTCGCTGGTGCATATGCAGGGGGACCTGTACCTCGTCGATGGCTTCCGGCCCCCCAGGAGTCTCTGGCGCAGGCTGTGGCGGTCCGCCGATCCCGGCTTCCCGATAAAAACCCCATAAAACACCCACGTCCACCTCCTTGACACCTTGCGAGGCGAGGCGTAGTTTTGCGGCATTCTCTTCAGGGGTGCAACATGCGTGGACGAGTTCTCGTGGGTGTGGCTGTCGCCACCGTTTTGTCCGTCGCGGACCTCAATGCGTGCGGAGACAAATTCCTGCGCGCCGGTCGCAGCACTCGAACGAAAGGCTACGCGGCGGTGTATCCGGCCTCGATTCTGATCTATAAGCCGACCGCGACGCCGAAGGGCCTCAAGGACTTCGAAGCGCTGTTGAAAAAGGCGGGCCATAAGCCCGTCGCCCTCAGGAGCGAATCAGCCCTCACCGAGGCGCTCTCGTCGGCCAAGTACGACCTGGTCATTGCGGACTACACCGACCAGGCGTTGCTGAAGGAGCATTTCCGTGCGGCGTCGGCTGATCCAGGATTTCTTCCCATCCTTCACAAACCGACCAAGACGCAGGAAGCGGAAGTCGCCAAAGAATTTCCTCACCTGCTGAAGCCGGAAAAGATGACGAAGTACGACGCCCTGGACGAAATCGATCATCTGATGGAAACCAGACGGAAAGTCACCTCGGCGGTGCAAGCCAGGTAGGCCCGCCTCCTCGAGACCCTATGTGGCATCGCTTCGGCCGTGCGTTCGCTGCACTCGCGTTTCTGCCGCTCTTACCGGTGAACGCCTGGGCCCAGGCGTGGGTGCCGTACAAGGGAGAAGGATCCGTGGCCGTTCTCTACCAGGATATGTCCGTCAAGGACCATTTCTTTGGTCGAGGGCAGAGGGTGGATCGCGGCCGTATCGAATCGGACAGTCTGCTCATCGACGTGACCTACGGCATCACCGATCGTCTCTCGGTGAATTTCGGCGTCCCCTTCATCCGCGCACGGTATTCCGGCATCGCTCCCCATCCGACGGCGCAGGATGATGGGCGCGTGCATGCTGGCTTTCAGGACGTTCGCTTTGCGATGCGCTACAACCTCACGCGTGGGCCGCTGGTCATCACGCCGTTTGTCGGCACCAACGTTCCCACGCACGGCTACGAGTACTTCGCCCATGCGTCACTTGGCCCTCGGGTGCGCGAGCTCGAAGTGGGCGCCTACGTCGGGCGCCTGTTGACCCCTGCGCTGCCAAACGCCTTCGTGCAGGCTCGGTACTCGTACAGCCTCGCTGAAAAGATCGTGGGCGTCCGCCATGACCGCAGCAATCTGGATCTGGAATTCGGCTATTTCGTCGCGCCCGGCGTTCGAGTGTTCACACTAGGCGTCGGACACAAGACGCACGGGGGGATCGATGTTCCGGACGCGGGGTGGAAAGCGCTGCCGGTCGAACAGGGCCCCCATCACGATCGCATTGGACGAATTGATCTGCTGGATGTGGGCGGCGGCGTGCAGGTGTCGCTCACGAAGTCTGTCGATCTGTTCGGTTCCTATATGAAGAGTCTTGCCGGCCGGAATACGCACGCCCTGGATCGCGCACTCATGGTGGGTATGTCCTGGAGCTTTGGCCGCGGCCTCGGTTCGCTCATGCTGGATTCCGATTCCACCCCTCGTCGCGGCCGCCGGCTCGCGAAGTGCCTCTGTCAGAAGTGACGTGTGGCGTGGACACCAGGTGCGTGCGGTTTCCGTTTGCGCCGCGTCGCTCGTAATCCTCGTCACTAGCAGTCGCACCGTCTCGGCTCAGGCGACGGTAGCGGCAGCCGGCGAAGGCACCGTCACGCTGACCTATCAGAACTATTACGTCACCGGCCACTTCGATCCCTTCGGCCGCAAAAACAAGAATGGTGCGACGCACACCAAGGCGCTGCTCGCCGAACTCGACTACGCCTTGACCGATCGCATCGCAATCAATGTCTCGCTTCCGTTCATTGCCTCGAAATACACCGGAGGATCGTCGTATGTCGTCAGCGGCCGAGAGACGTTTCCGGGACCGCTGGACGACTATACCTACCACGCGGCGTTTCAGGACGTTCGGGTCGAAGTGCGCCGGACGTTCGAAGCGGGCCGCGTCACGATCACGCCCTTCGTCGGTGCCTCGCTCCCGACGCACGCCTACCAAACGATAGGTGAGGCGGTGCCCGGAAGGCGCCGCCGCGAGCTCCAGTTCGGCGCGAGCGGCGCTACGTCTTTGCAGCCCATGGTGCCGGGCGTCTACGTTCACGGCCGGTATGCCTACGCCGCGGCGCAGCGTATTTCTGGATTCCCTGCGACGAGGAGCATGCTCGACGTCGAGGTCGAACGTGCCGCCGGGTCGCGGGTGAGCCTGAGGGGCCTCGCGAGTTGGCAGTTTCGGCATTCCGGACCAAAGCCGCCGGAGTTGCAGGATATCTGGGTCGAACACGACCGCTTCATCGTCTCGAGTTTCTTCAATCTGGGTGGAGGTCTTTCGATCTCGTTGAGCCGATCGACCGAGCTGTACGGTCTGTGGATCGCGACAGTGTCGGGCAAGGATGGCGCGCACGTCTCGCGCACGCTTGCCATCGGTATCAGTCGCGGCTTCGGCGGCGGCCTTGGCGGGCTGGCGGCAGCCGCCAAGGCCGCGACCGATCGACGTCCTTAGGGCTCGTTGGGGTTCGTCGCGCGCAGCGCGTGATTGACGACGAACCGCGCCACTTGACGTCCGAGCTTCGCGCCCACATCGTCAGACGTCCGGTAGTGGAAACCGGAGTAAATCCGAGCGTCGATCACTTCCTGCACGCCCTCGCTGAAGGTGCTCCAGTGCCGCACGAAGCCTGGGTTCGTCGGGCTGGTGGCGGCAATCGCCACCCCGGGGTCGTCACCAAAGAGCAGCATGAGCGTACTGGCCATGGCGCCGCTATTGGTGGAGTGCCCCGACGGATACTCCGGATGCTGGTGTGTCGCAAACAGCGGTGACCAATCTGGCTCGGCGATCGTGGCGTCGTTCCCGTCCGCATCGGCGTTGCGAATCGCGGTGATCGGCCGCCAGAGGTTGTAGGTGTACTTGGCATCCCAGCAGGCGATGCCTGAATCCGACGCCGACAGATACAGGAGCGCGAGCGCGCGAGCGGTGGAGGACAAATCGAGATTCCGCGCGAGGATCACCTGTCGTGCGACACCGTTCCAGATAGCCGACGGCGAGCCCGTCCAGAAGATCGCGATTTGCGTCTGGTCCGCCGTTCGGACCGTGCTGTTGAGCGACCCAAGCTCCCGGACCTCGTTGTAGTCCCGCGCGTATCGGCCGCTGTCGAGCGAGGGCGGTGTGTCGGGGCGGAATTGGTCGCCGCTGTCGAGCACCCACGGCGTCACCTTTCCCCAGCCGGGCAGCACGATCGGCGCTGTTCCAACGGCGACCCAGACGCCTGGGAGCCCGGCGCCGGGCGCGACATACGGATAGGTGGCTTGCGTCGCGCCGTCGCTGGCTCGATGAGCGAACAGTCCGGCGCCCACGCCGTCGCCGAACGCCACACCCGGATCCGACTCGCTGAGACCGCGCGCCGCCAACGAGGCCGCGCGTGCCGCGTTGAGTGTCGTGCTCGCCTGCGATGGAAACAGCCTGATCAATGCGGAATGGGCAGCGGCGATGGCGGCAGCCTCAGGGTCGGCTCCGGCCGGCGGCGCAGCATGCGACAGATACGTGCGGTATTGACCGGTGATCGCATTGACGGCGTCATGCATCGCGACGTGCACGATGGCCATGCTGCGCGTTTGCGGGACGGCCCCTTGCCCGGCCGTGACCGTTGCGGCAAGCGCGATCTGATTCCACTCCATCACCGCGTCGCTGGCCGCAGCCGGCACTGCCATCGCCATCAACAGCGGCAGCACCCAAGCGCTCAGCGCGCGAATTCGCGTGAACATGAGATCCTCCTTTGTGCACCCGCCTGGGTTGATTGATGTGCGGGCGATTCACGGAGGAGGATACGCACCGTGCGCACGGGGGTCTTCGGGAAGACGTGGCGATTCGATGTTGATTCTGTGGTGCCACAAACGTTGACGCGTCAGTGAGAGGTGGTTTCCGTGGAACCCGTCGGCGGCGGTATGCGGAAGGTGACGACCACGGATCCGAGCCGGATCTGATCGCCATCGGAGAGACGGCACGGTGTCGTGAGCCGTGTGCCGCGCAGGTAGGTGCCGTTCTTGCTCCCCAGATCTTCGACGGTGGCGTCCGCACCCGACAAGGTAATGCGTGCGTGGTGGCGAGACACACCAAGGGCGTCGATCCAGACTTCGGCGTCCGGTGCCCGGCCGAGAATGTTCGAGCCCTCGCTGAGCGGCACCTGGCGTGTTTCCCAAATCAACCAATACTTCACCGGCGATCGCACAGCTGGTTCAGCGCTGTTCTCGCCTTGAATCGATCCAATGAACCAGTACCCGAAGCGGTGGACGGTGCGAACGTAGCGCGGTTCGGCGGCGGAATCGCCGAGCGCCTGACGGGTTTCAGCCACCAGCCCGGCCAGGTTCGTCTCGAGCACGTAGGTGGATGGCCAGAGCTTCTCGTGCAGTTCAGTCTTCGACATCGCGCGAGCACGGTTGTCGATTAGCAGCACGAGTAGATCGAACGCTTTGGGCGACAGGTGCCGTTCCTCGCCGTTTCGGAGCAGCCGTCGAGTCTGGGTATCAACGGTGAAGTCGTCGAACCGATACACACCGCCTCCGTGCGTCGGATCCTGCTCGGATCCATCGAGTCCGGCGGGGTATTTTAGCAGTCTCGCCATCACGGGCTGCGGTGTCTCGGATAGCAGGATACCGTCCACGCGTGTTTTGGATCTTGGGAAAGACATGAGAATTCGGTAGGCTTCCGATTGTCGTTGTAGAGGAGGGGAGAATGTCTGTTCGAACGATGACTATGTCAGGTGTGTTGGTGTTGCTCCTCGCGTTGCCGGCGTCGGCGCAATCGACCGACCCCATCAGCGAGTCCATCCGTCAGGCCTGGAACGACGCCAAAAGAAACGTCCAGCAGTCGGCCGAGCTGATGCCCGAGCCGGACTACAGCTTCAAACCAACCGACGGCGTCCGCACGTTCGGGCAGATCCTCGCGCACGTCGCCGGGGCGAATTACGAGTTCTGCGCCGCCGCGCGGGCGGAGAAGAGCCCGTTCAGCGAGGATCACTTCGAGAAGACGGCGAAGACCAAGGCGGACATCGCGAAAGCGGTCAACGATTCCATTGCCTATTGCGACACGGCCTTCAAAGCCCTCACCGATCGCACCGCGGGCGAGGCTGTCACGATGCCGTTCGGGATGGGCAGCCGCCCGCGTGCCGGTGCGCTCATCGGCAACACCGGTCACGTCCAGGAACACTACGGCAATCTCGTGACCTACTTCCGCATCAAAGGGATGGTCCCGCCGTCGAGCCGCAGATAACTCACAACGCCCAACTGCCTCACAACACCCCGATCAACCGGAGCGCCGCCACGCCCGCAAAGGTGAGCAGCAGACCATCGAAGATCCGTTGCGGCACGTGGCGGACGATCCATCGTCCGCCGAGCAGGCCCGCGATGATCGCGGGCAGCAGCAGGAAATTCAGCAGCAGCGTCTGACCGTGAATGAGCCCGAGCGCGACGCTGAACGGCACCTTGAACGCGTTGATGATGAGGAAGAACCACGCGCTCGTGCCGACGAATTCGAACTTCGGCAGGGCCAGCGCCAATAAGTAAATCGCAAACACCGGTCCCGCTGCATTCGCCAGCATCGTCGTCGCGCCGGCCAGCAGTCCCATCGTCCACGCAAACCAACGCGCGTGCGGGATGGTACCGAACCAGTCGGGGTGGTAGATCCGAACGATCTGGAGGATTGTCAGCGTGAGGATGATCCAGCCAATCGTGGGTTTGAATGCCGTGTCGGTGAGACCGCGCATGAGCAGCGCGCCGCCGACGACGCCAATGCACGCGGGCGGGAGCATGCGGCGGACGTGATCCCAGCGCGCGTGCTGGTGAAACAGCCTGACGGCGCCGATGTCGCCCATGAGCAGCATCGGCAGCACGATGCCCGTTGAATCTCTGGCGCCAAAGAGGAAGGCAAAGATGAGCACGTGGAGAAGGCTCATCCCCGCGAGACCCGCTTTTCCGATTCCGAGGCCGAGCGCCCCTACGACGGCGAGCAGCCACTGCGACGCTGTCAGTTCGGGCACGCGAGTTCCAGGCGCTGCGGCATGCGCGTATGGTACTCGCGAATCGAAGGTCAGCTCACGGTCGCGCGAAGCGCCCGCGCCGTCGCTTCATCCGCCGGGAAAAACGCTTCGACGGCGAGCTCCGAGAGCGTGATGTCCACTGGCGTGCCGAAGACGGTCGTCGTGCCAAAGAAGGCCATTATTCCCGCAGGTGTGCGCAGTTCGAACGGCACCACGACCCCAGCGTAGTCGCGCGCCGGTCGTGGTGGGTCGTCCGCATCTTCCGGGACCGGGTACTCACGCAGTTCCAGCAACAGATCCTTCAGCGCGGCATCGTTCGTGGCATCGACCTGGCGGCGCAGCCGCTCGAGGACGTGTTCGCGCCACTCGACGAAGTTCGCGATGCGAGCGCCAAGACCCTTGGGGTGAAGGCTCACGCGCAGGACATTGGTCGGCGGCGCAAGAAGCGCTGGATCGACGCCCTCGAGCAGAAAGCCGATGGCGCTGTTGGCAGCCATCAACGACCAGTGGCGGTCAACGGCAATGGCAGGAAATGGTTCGTGCCCCTTCAGCACCAGATCGACGGCCGCACGGGCCGACGCGAGCGCCGGATCGTCCAACGAACGTTCCGTGAACACTGGCGCATACCCTCCAGCGTGAAGCAGCGCGTTGCGTTCGCGGAGCGGCACGTCGAGATGCTCAGCAAGCCGCAGAATCATCTCGCGGCTCGGTTGCGCTCGCCCGCTCTCGATGAAGCTGACATGTTTTGGAGAGATCTCGGCGTCGAGGGCGAGATCGAGCTGACTGACGCGGCGGCGCTGCCGCCACTCGCGCAGCAGATCGCCGACTGGCCGGGGAGTCGCAATCATGCTGCAACGATAGTCCAGCCGACGAAGCGCGCCAATTACCTCACAGGTAATCGACACTCGGCCGGCAGCCGTCGATCATCGGACCATCAAGGAGGTTCCGATGAACGCATTCACGTCCCCGATCGCAGTTCGCCGCTTGCTCGTAGCTGACGCCCTCATCAGTGGAGTCGCTGGTCTCGCAATGATCGTCGCCGCAGGAGCGGTCGAGCCGCTGTTGAACATCCCCGCGGCGTTGATGCGTGCCGCCGGTGTGGCGTTGTTGCCCTTTGCCGGGATGGTGCTTTACTTCTCGCGGCACGTCACGCGCTCGCGAGTGTGGATGGTTGTGTCGCTGAACCTGGGTTGGGCGGCGGCAAGTGTCCTGGCTCTGATCGAGGGCTTCATTGAACCGACTGCGCTCGGCACGGCATTCGTCCTGTTTCAGGCTGTCGTGGTGGCGGTGCTCGCGGAGCTGCAGTTTCTGGGCCTGCGGAGATCGTTGGCGATCGCGTGACATCCCAGGCGTTCGGGGGAGGTCCTCGCTCGAGGAACCCGTGTAATAGAATGTGCCCTCTCCAACTGAATCGCACGGACTTCCGGGCCCCGAACGGCAACCGAGGCGCCACGGCGTTCGGGACCATCGCGGCGACGTATGATCCAAGGCAGCTGCAGTTGGGATTGAAGCTGATGTTCTGAAGTCGACCCAGGAGGCGAACATGTCTCGCTATCGATTCACGGCGCTGGCACTTGCGTTCGTCACGGCGACGGCCGCGCTCGTTGCTCAGGGCAACCCGCCTCAGATCCGCGTGATGCGGGCCAACGGCGCCGATCTCGCGTATTTCGAGGAAGGAAAGGGCACACCGGTCGTCTTCGTCCACGGAGCCGTTGCGGATCTCAGGTTCTGGGAGCCGCAGCGCGAGGCGTTCGCAAAAACTCACCGCTTCGTTGCTTACACCCTGCGATATCACGGCACGGTGCCGTGGGCGGACGATGGGAAGCAGTACTCGGCGGAATTGCACGCGGCCGATCTGGCGGCGTTGATTACTGGCCTCAAAGCCGGTCCCGTGCACCTCGTCGGACTGTCGTACGGCGGTCTGCTCGCCGCGATGGTTGCCACGAAAGAGCCGCAGCTCATTCGCACGCTCACGCTGGCGGAGCCGGCATTGTTTTCTCTGCTCGCCGAGTCTCCCGACGGCAAGGGCGCGCTTGAAGCCTGGGGCAAGGGCGCGGCTCCCATGATGGCAGCGGTCAAATCAGGAGATGCGCTCGGAGCCACGAAGCTTCTGTTCGCGCTCGTATCGGGGGACTCGCCGGAGAACTTCGATAAGCTGCCGGCGGAATTGCGTCAAATCCTGACGGACAACTCGCGGACGCTGCCGCTGTTATTTGCGGCGCCCCAGGTACCACTGTCGTGCGATGTGCTCCGCGCCGTGAAGGTTCCCACGCTTCTCGTGCGTGGTGAACGCACCCCGGAGTTCTTCACCAAGACCAATGAAATGGCGGGACGATGCATCGCCGGCAGCCGGCTGGCAGTGGTTTCCAGCGCGGCGCATGTGATGTCCTATGACAATCCGTCGGGGTTCAATCGCACCGTGCTCGACTTCATCGATCAGCCGGTGAAAAAACCGGTGACTCAGCGCCTGGGGAACTGATCGGGATTGTCGGTGAAAAGCGCATCGACGCCGATGCGATAGAGAAAGTCCGACATTTCTTGGTTGACCGTCTTGCCTGGGGGTAGTCCGGCTGAGCGGAAAGTGTACGGCGTCAACGTGAGCCCGGCGCCGTGCGCGCGGGGAGCCAGCGTCGGGTCGGCGAGCAAGAGCGCTTTCGCCGGCCCGAGGCCGTCCGCAAACTGGCGGACCTGCTTCAGTCCGGCGTCGGTCAGCCATCGGCCGCGCTCCTGGTCCAAATCGCTGACCAGAAACGTCAAAAGCAAAGTGCTTCCCGCTTTTCGGATCTTCTGCAGACTTTCTGCTGAGAAAGACTGGATGATCACTGGCGTGTTCGGAGTCGCGTCGCGCGTGTCCAGCTTGTTGCTCCTCAGCTGATCCAGCAGGAGCTTTTCCATGTCGAACCCGCGCCGGCCGTACACCTCCGGGCCCTTCGTTTCGGGATAGAGACCGGCTTTGCCGCGCACGAGATCGATGGCTTCCTGAAATGTAGGAATCCGTTCCCCTTTGAATTTCGCATCGAACCACGATCCCGCATCGAGCGTTTTGAGCTCCGGCAGCGTGAAGTCCGAAACGTTCCAGCTCGGACGTCCGTTGGGCCCCGCAACGCTTCGCGTGGGGAAGACCTCTTCGACGTTGGTCGTGCGCTCGAGGGTGAGGTCGTGGAGGCACACGAGCACGCCGTCTTTTGAGATTTGCAGATCCTGTTCGACGAAATCGGCTCTTTGCTCGAGCGCCAGCCGGTAAGCGGCGATCGTGTGCTCTGGCGCATACGCTGACGCGCCGCGGTGGGCGATGACGATCTTGCGGGTCTGCTGTCCTGACAACACGGCGGAAGCGGAAGCCAACGCGACGCCGGCCAGGACGAAGAGGAGATGGAGCAGCCGGCGACGCGGGTTCGTTGGAGCGTATGTGATCATGATTTGTCTCGAAATGCCAGCGTCCGGGCGATGTCTTCACGGTACGCGGTCGTTTCTTCTTCGATTCGCGATCGAGACCAGCCCAGCTCGTTGGCCATCAGTTCCGCTGCGGCAGCGGCCGCCTCCCAGCCTTGATCGTCGGTCGTGCCCAGCAAGGTGCGACGGCGCAAAAAGTCCGAGAGCCTGGTGCAGTGTTCGAATCGCACGGCGAACACGACCTCAGCGCCGATCTCCGGATACTTCGGGGACAGCGGCCGCGCGAGCTCGGGAGTGGATTGCGCGAGCGCCCGGATCTCTGCCGCCCGTGTGCCGTACAGTTCATCCAAATGATCGTGCGCGCTGTTGACTGGCCGTTTGCGATCCTCTACCGTGCGAGCGCCGGGAAGCGGCGTGTCTGCCGTCGAAGACGTTCGGTTGCGTGCCCCGAGGCGGCGGCAGACCGCATCCGTCGCATCTTCAGCAATCGCGCGATAGCCGGTGATCTTACCGCCAAGCACCGAAATCACGCCGCGGGGCGCGGCCGGCGGCCCCTCGACTACTTTGTGCATCCTTGACACAGACGACTCGCGCCCGCCTTGACGTACCAATGCGCGGACCCCTGCCGTGGTGAACAGGACGTGGTTCGCCGTGAGATTCGGAAACGGGCGTTGCACAGAGTCGACGAGATACTGCACCTCACCCGCCGTCGCGCGTGCGTCGGCGGGATCGCCGGGGTAATCCGTATCGGTGGTTCCAATCCATGTCAGACCGCCGCGTGGAATCGCAAAGAGCAGGCGTCCGTCAACCTGGGAGTAGAGCACCAGCGCGTGATCGGCCAGCGGCGGCACAACGATGTGAATGCCCTTTGTAGTGCGGATACGGCCAAGACGCCGCCCGGTGAAGCGTTCGGTCGTCGGCTCCATCCACGCGCCGGTGGCATTCACGATGACCCGAGCGTTCACGTCGACCTCGGTTCCGTCCAGCGTGTCCCGAACTCGCACGTGCGGCGTTGCACGAACGACTTCGCAATAGTTGAACACCCGCGCCCCGTGGTTCTCGGCATCGAGCACATTCTCCAGGGTCAACCGCTCCGGCGAATCGACGCGCGCGTCGTAATAGGCAGCGGCGCCTCGAAGGTCAGATCGCCGGAGGGCAAAATCGATCGTTCGTGCTTCTGCGGCCGGCAGCCAGCGTCGCGACGGCAGGCTCTTGTCGAAGCTCAGCGCGTCGTAGAGCGCAAGTCCTGCTCGAAGCTTGAACGCCGATGTGCGATCGTTCTCGTAAAACGGGATGAGGAACTCGAGCGGCCGCACCAGGTGCGGCGCGATGCGGAGCAACGTCTCACGCTCGCGCAGATCGAGGCGCACGAGCCGGAAGTCGAGCATCTGCAGGTAGCGCAGTCCCCCGTGGACGATGCGGGTAGAGGCAGCAGTGGTGCCGCTGCCGAAGTCGCGGCGTTCGAAGAGCGCAACCTGCAGCCCCCGCAGCGCGGCATCGCGCGCAATGCCGGAGCCGATGATGCCGCCGCCGACGATGGCGAGATCGTAGGTTTCACCCTGTGTTGTGGCGAGGCGGCTCACGAGCGTCTCTGGTCTCCGGTCTCCGCAATCACCAATTCAATCCACAATCCCCAATCCAATCCACAATCCCCAATCCAATCCACAATCTCCAATCCAATCCACAATCTCCAATCCAATCCAATCCAATCCAATCCACAGTCTCCAATCCAATCCACAATCCGCAATCAATGCAATCGTCAATCGTCAGTCCTCAATCGTCAGTCGAACGCAACCTGGACTAATATCCACCCCCATGCAGACACTCCTCGCGGAAGTCGTAGGCACGCTGCTCCTCGTCCTGCTGGGAGACGGCGTGGTCGCCAACGTGGTGTTGAACAAAACGAAGGGGCAGAACAGCGGGTGGATCGTAATTACCGTGGGATGGGGCATTGCCGTGGCGATGGCCGTCTACGCGGTCGGGCGGATCAGCGGCGCCCACCTGAATCCGGCCGTGACCATTGGCCTCGCCTCGATTGGCAGTTTCGCGTGGGCGGACGTGCCCGGCTACATTGCGGCGCAGATGATCGGCGGGTTTGTCGGCGCCATTCTCGTGTGGCTGATGTACCTGCCGCATTGGGGCGCGACCACCGACGCTGGATTGAAGCTCGCGGTGTTTTGCACGGGTCCGGCCATCCGGCGTCCCGCTGCCAACATGATCGGCGAAGTCATTGGAACCGCGGTCCTGCTGTTTGGCATCCTCGCTATTGCCGCCAACGCGCAGACGCTCAGCCGGCCGGGTGACGTCGATCTTTCGTTTGTGTTCAGTCGAGGGCTGCAACCGTTGCTCGTTGGTGTGCTCGTGCTCGGCATTGGCGTTTCGCTCGGAGGACCAACGGGATATGCCATCAATCCCGCCCGAGATCTCGCGCCTCGTCTGGCGCATGCCGTGCTGCCGATTCCGGGAAAGGGAACGTCCGACTGGGATTACGCCTGGATTCCCGTCGTCGCCCCCATCATCGGCGGCATCGTCGGCGCAGGATTGTACTTCGTGATTGGGTTCTGAGCCGTCAACTCCCAAATTCCAACTCCCAACTCCCAATGCTCGAACCTCACCTGTGGGAGTCGGGAATTGGGAGTTGGGAGTTGGAATTGACAGGAGGCTAGATGAGGCAGTTCGTGGGAGCGCTCGATCAGGGGACGACGAGCACGCGATTCATGGTGTTCGATCGGGAAGGGCAGGAAATCGCGCGTCATCAGGTCGAGCACGATCAGATCCTTCCGCGACCGGGTTGGGTCGAGCACGATCCGCTGCAGATTGCCGCACGGACCGACGAGTCCATTGCCGGAGCGCTGCGGGTCGGTCGCCTGACCTCCGCGGATCTGGCGGCTATCGGCGTCACCAATCAGCGCGAAACCACCGTCGTCTGGAACCCGAAAACGGGACGGCCTTGGTACAACGCGATAGTCTGGCAGGACACGCGGACGGATCGAATCGTCTCGTCGCTCGACAGCGCGTCTACGGCGCTCGTCAAGCGCAAGACCGGCCTGCCGCCCGCGACATACTTTTCCGGCGCCAAGATCCAGTGGATTCTCGACAACGTCGAGGGTGTGCGTGAGGCGGCGGAGCGGGGCGAAGCGGTGTTCGGCAACATCGACACGTGGGTGATCTGGAACCTGACGGGTGGCCGCGACGGCGGCGTCCACGTGACCGACGTCACCAACGCGAGCCGGACGATGTTGATGGACCTTCGGACCCTGGAATGGGACGAGGAGCTGCTGAAGATCTTTCGCATTCCCAGGCAGATGCTCCCCACGATTCGATCGTCGGCGGAAGCCGCCGGTTACGGACTGACGCGGCGAAGCGGTCCAGTCGGCGGTGAAGTGCCGGTCAGCGGTGACCTGGGCGATCAACAGGCCGCAACCGTCGGGCAAGTGTGCGTGCGGCCCGGGGAAGCGAAGAACACTTACGGTACTGGCAACTTCATGTTGCTCAACACGGGCCGAGAAATAGTCCCGTCGCAATCTGGGCTCCTCACCACGGTCTGCTATCGCATCGGCGATGCGCCATCAATTTATGCGCTTGAAGGATCGATTGCCGTGACCGGTTCCGCGGTGCAATGGCTGCGCGATCAGCTCGGCATCATTACATCGGCGGCTGACGTGGAGACGCTCGCCAATTCGGTACCCGACAATGGCGGGATTTACTTCGTTCCCGCATTTTCTGGACTATTTGCCCCGTACTGGCGGTCAGATGCTCGTGGCGTGATCGTCGGTCTGTCGCGGTTCAACACCAAGGCGCATCTGGCGCGCGCGACGCTCGAGGCGATCTGTTTTCAGACCCGCGCGGTTCTCGACGCCATGGTGCAGGACTCGGGGGTGAAACTCGAGGTGCTCAAGGTCGATGGTGGCGCCACGGTCAACAACACGCTGATGCAGTTGCAGGCCGACATTCTCGGCGTCCCGGTCGTGCGTCCGGTAGTGTCGGAAACCACTGCACTTGGCGCGGCCTACGCGGCCGGCCTCGCGATTGGCTTCTGGAAGGACCTCGACGACCTTCGTCAGAATTGGAAGAAGGACAGGCAGTGGGACCCGACCTGGAGCGCGGATCAACGGAACGCCGCGTACGCAGGTTGGCAGAAAGCAGTCGAGCGGACGTTCGATTGGGTCGAGTAACACAGGTGTGACCCGGCGGGCCGCCTTCGGAACTCTCGCGCGTCTCGCCGCAGTGGCTGCCCCGAAAAAGGGGACAGTCCCCATTTTGCAATAATGAACACCCGCGGCACGCAAAAATGACCGGATTCGCAAAAGGGGGACTGTCCCCTTTTTTTGCCCTCGTCATCCAGCTGGCGTTCGTGGTCGAAGGGCGGTTGCCCGCTCCCGAGTCGGTCTTTGGATTTGCGCCCGGGGCTGACTACAAACTCGCCACATACGACCAGGTTGTCGATTATTTCAGGAAGGTAGACGCGGCGAGCGACCGCATCACGCTCGTCGAAGCCGGGAACACCACGCAGGGACGGACGTTCTACTTCGCGCTGGTGTCCTCGAAGAACAATCTGGCGAAGATCGATCGCTATCGCGAGATTGCGAGGCGCCTCGCACACCCCGACGGCCTGACGCAGACAGAGGCGGAACGTCTAGCCAGAGAGGGCAAACCGTTCGTCCACATCGACGGTGGATTGCACTCGACGGAAGTCGCCGGTCCCCAGCACACGCCGCTGCTCCTCCACGAAATCCTGAGCAAGGCTGATACGCCCGAAATGTCCGCCATTCTCGACAACGTGATTCTGATGCTGTGGCCGACGATCAACCCGGATGGCCATCAGATGGTTAGCGAGTGGTACATGAAGAACGGCGGGGCTCCGCAGGCAAACGCGCCATTCCCCGTCCTCTATCAGGAGTACGTCGGCCATGACAACAACCGCGACGCCTACATGCTGAACATGATCGAGTCGCGCGTGATGGAGCACACCTGGCGCGAGTGGGAGCCGCAGATCATCTACGTCCATCACCAGTCCGCGCCGTATCCGACACGCATCTGGCTGCCTCCGTTTGCCGAGCCCATCGCCACGCACGCACCGTACTTGATGTCGCGCGAGATCAACATGATCGGCATGGCCATCGCGATGGAACTGGAAGAACGCGGACAGGTTGGCGCGACACACATGGGCACCGGCTACGACGCCTGGTATCCGGGCTATATCGACTACCTGCCCGTGTTCAAGAACATCGCGGCGTTCTGGACCGAGACTGCCGGAGGTCCGGCGCCGCGCGACTCCAGCATCAACGATTTTCCGGTCAACATGCGGGATCTTCGTCCGCGCAGCCTCTATTCGAGTCCGTGGCCTCCCGGGCCGTGGCGCATGCGCGATCAGATCGAGTACATGACGACGGCATCGTTGGCGGTGTTGGAATTCGCCTCCAAATACCGGGAGTCGGTACTCCTCAATCGATACAGGTCCGCCAGAGATCAGATTGCCAGGGGAAAAACCGTTCCCCCCTACGCGTACTTCGTGCCCCGTGAGCAGCGCGATCCGGTCGCTGCCGTTGAACTCCTGCGCCGGCTGGCGGTCAGCGGCATTCGCATTTCGGAATTGACGTCGGCGGCGCAGATCAACGGTGAACTGCTTCCCGCGGGAACGTGGGTCGTGACCACCGACCAGGAGTTTGCGGCGCTCGCGCGCGAACTGCTCGACGTGCAGAAGTACCCGGACCTGCGGGAATTCCCGGGCGGCCCGATCGACCAGCCGTATGACGCAGCGGGCTGGACGCTGCCACTGGCGATGGGTGTCCGTGTGATCGCCGCCACCGCTCCTCTCGCCACGGAAGTTCGACGTGCGTTCCGTCCGCTTGCGCCACCGACTGCATTCGCCTCGAAGCCGACGCCTTACTTGAGTGGATCGGTTGCCGACGCGAGTGCGTTCGACAGCGTTCCAGGGATTGGCTTCGACTCGAACCGGTCCGCGGCCGCGATTGTGCCGCCGCCGGGACGCATGACGGGCAGTGGTTCCGTCCTCGCGCTCAATCCTGCGCAGAACAACTCATTTCGGGCAATCAATCGAGCACTGGCCGCCGGCCTCGACGTCCAGGTTGCGACTGAGGCCGGAGAGCTGCGCTACCTGATACCCGGGTTGTCCGAACAGGATCAGGATCAGCTCGCGACATCGCTTGCGCTCGTGGCGGAACGCACGTCGGCGACTGGCGACTCGCTCCAGCGTCCGCGCCTTGCGCTCGTCAGCGTGCCGACCAGCATGGACGCGGGCTGGACACGGTGGGTCCTCGAACGGTACGGGTTCACCTTTGCACTGGTGTCCCACGCTGACATCGCTGCCGGCGCGCTGGCGGAAGTGGACGTGCTGATCGTGACCGACGAACCGCGTGGCGTCGGTGGTTCGGCGACGGGGGCCACGTCGCCCGTGCAGGCTATCGATGCGTTCGTTCGGAGCGGCGGCACGCTGGTGTGTCTCAACCGGTCGAGTTCGTTTGCGATCGATCAGCTGAAGCTCCCGGTGAAAAATGTTGTTGCCGGACTCGGCCGTCAGGAGTTCTTCACGGGCGGGTCGCTCCTCCAGGTCCACACGGACGCGACGCATCGGGTCATGGCGGGCATGCCCACGGAAGTCGCCGTGTTCGTGCAAAACAGTCCGGCCTTCGAGACGCAAGAGGGGTTTCGCGGAGCAGTGCTCGCTCGATACGCCGAAACCGGTTCACCGCTCCTCTCCGGATATCTCGTCGGCGAAAAACATCTCAACGGAAAATCAGCCGCGCTCGATGTCGAACATGGTTCGGGTCACGTCGTCCTGATTGGATTCCGTCCCCAGTGGCGAGGCCAGCCTTTTGGAACTTTTCGAGTGCTCTTCAACGCGGCCCTCTACGCGCCTTCCAGGAGATAGGGAGAATATGACGCAGCCATCGATTCGTCAGGCATTCGCATCGGTCATCCTTGCCCTGGCCCTCACGGCATCGGCGTTCGCGCAGGGCCCTGCGGTTGCCGCACCCGAGTCAGTGGGCATGTCGGGCGCGCGGCTTCAGCGCCTCTCTTCCGCCATGAAGCGTGCGGTGGCTGAAGAGAAAGTCGCGGGGGTGGTGACGCTCGTCGCCCGTAAAGGAAAGATCGTCCACTACGAAACCTTCGGGCAGCTGGATCGCGAGAAGCACGTGCCAATGCCGAAGGATGCGATCTTCCGCATCGCATCCATGTCCAAGGCGATCACCACGGTGGCAGCGATGATGTTGGTCGAAGAGGGAAAGTTGCTGCTCGATGACCCGGTCTCCAAGTTCATCCCCGCTTTCAAGAAGACGACGGTGATGGCGCCGGCGACGACCTCCGGACCGGAGGTCGCGTCGCTACCGGCCCGTCGGGAAATCACGATTCGTGACCTGATGACCCATACCGCGGGCATTTCCTACGGAAGCGGCGCGCTCGAAGCGCAATACAAGGCGGCGAACGTCTACATGTGGTACTTCGCGGACAAGGACGAATCGATTGCGACGACGATCGAGCGGCTCGCGACGCTGCCGTTCACATCGCAGCCTGGCGAACGATACGTCTACGGCTTTTCGACGGACGTTCTGGGTGTGGTCGTCGAGCGGGCGTCAGGCTCGAGCCTCGACGAGTTCTTTCGGACTCGCATCTTCGCGCCGCTGAAGATGGTTGACAGCTCGTTCTATCTGCCGGCGGAAAAGAGCTCACGTTTCGCGACCGTCTATTCGACCGGACCTGGAGGCCTTACGCGTGCGCCGAAAGAGGGAACCGGTCAGGGGGACTACGTGACCGGCCCGCGCAAATCCTTCTCCGGTGGCGCCGGTGTGCTCTCGACCGCCGCTGATTACGCGAGATTCTTGCAGATGCTGCTCAATGGCGGCGAGCTCGATGGCGTCCGGCTGCTTGGTCCCAAATCGGTGCAGCTCATGACGTCGAATCACGTCGGCAATCTCTATCAGGACGGGCGCTTCGGATTCGGACTCGGGTTTGAAATCGTCGAACACGTGGGTCGAAGTGGACGGCCCGGATCGGTCGGCGAGTTCGGCTGGGGCGGCGCGTATTACACGAAGTTCTGGGTCGATCCCGTGGAGAAGCTTGTTGCGGTCTTCATGACCCAGTTGTTGCCGTCTGGCGGCCCTGCGCTTCAGGACCAATTTCGTGTGTTGGTGAACCAGGCGATTGTCACATCTGACGTAAAACATTAGAACAAGCTCGACCGTTCTGACGGCATCCTATTTGCTCTCTATTGACGCGGAGCGAATGGGAATGAGTAACGAAGTAAATACCGATAACGCTGATTCGCTACGGTACCTCGACGCCAATGCTGTCGAGTGTCCTGTCGGTAAACTCGAAGGGCTCAGCCTGTTCACGCAGGACGACGAGCCGATCGGCCGGATCAACGGCGTGCTCATCGATCCCGCAAAGCGTCAGATTCGCTATTACGTTGTGGATGGATCGCGGTTGTTTTACCGGCGGCGCTACCTCGTTCCTGCCGATTCTCCAGCTGTCGTCGTGCCTGAACACAATGCGCTTCGCATGGAGGTCCCATCCGACAGTGTCGAGCGGCACCGTTTCGATGCGCGCGCCGTTCAACGTTTCTCGGATGACGACCTGCTGACGGCCATGTTCGCGAGTCAGACAGCCTAGCCAGCCCAGCCAGCCCCAGGACCTCAGAATTGTATGTGGCCGAAGTTTTGTAACTCGGCTGCGCGTGCACTCTGGTCGAGCCGCTCTCCTCGCCCCCTTCGCCCCCCTTTTGGCGCTTGCCATGGTATCCGCCTGCGGATCCTCGGCCACTACCTCAACAGGACCCTCACCGCTCACACGGTGCAGTCTGAATTTGAACACTGGAGAGCAAAACTTTCCACCGGAGGGAGGGTCCGGGGCCATCGGCGTGACAGCGGCCCGCGAGTGCACGTGGAGTGTTTCGGTGGAAGGCACGTGGCTGAGCGTGAAGTCGGGGCAGAACGGTCAGGGTGATGGCCGAGTCGAATTCACCGCCGCCGCAAATCCCGATCCTGTCAATCGCCGTGGCGCGCTGCTGCTCAACTCGCAGCGCGCAGAGATCACGCAGTCCGCGGCGGCGTGCGTCATCTCGCTCGCGGACACGTCCGCGAGCTTTTCGCCGAGTGGCGGCAGTGGACGTGTGGATGTTCGCGCGTCGAGCGGGCTCTGCCCGTGGACCGTTTCCGCGGACCAGCCGTGGATCACGATTCGCTCGGGGAGTGAAGGCAGAGGGGGCACATCGGTGCTCTTCGATGTCGCCTCCACTACGGGTCCACCGCGAGTCGGGACGATAACGGTCGCAGGACAACGATTCAGCGTCACGCAGTCCGAAGGGTGCACGTACTCGATTACGCCGTTGCAGATCAACCTCGGCGCGCAGGGAGGCACCGGTCAGTTGTCGATCAACACCGCGCCCCAATGTCCCTGGACGGCGTTGAGCAGTTCTGAGTGGGTAAGTTTCGTGCAATCGAGCGGCAGCGGACCCGGGACTGTCGGCTTCAATGTTCAGTCCAGCAACGGGCCGCCTCGGGTTGGGACTGCCGTGGTGGCTGGACAGACCTTTACGATCAACCAGGCGCCGGGGTGCAGCTTCCAGGTGCAGCCGACGAGTCACAACGTGCCCGCCGCCGGTGGCACCGGCCTGGTGAACGTCACGACGGCGCAGGGCTGCAGTTGGAGCGCCTCAAGCGACACGTCGTGGATCGACATTCAAGGTGTGGCATCGGGCGCCGGCAACGGCGCAATCATGTTTGCGGCTGCGGCGAGCACCGGGCCAGCGCGCACGGGCACGCTGACTGTGGCGGGACAGAAAGTGACCGTCACGCAGGGTCAGGGCTGCACCTACTCAATCAGTCCCACGCAGGAGAACATCGCCGCCACCGGCGGCACCGGCCGCGTGACCGTCACCGCTGACAATGGCTGCAACTGGTCGGCGTCGAGCCCAGTGTCGTGGATTACGATCACCGGCGGTGCCACCGGAAGCGGCAACGGCGCCGTGTCGTACACCGTTGCTGCGACGGATGGGCCCCCGCGATCAGCGGCGCTGCAGATTGCCGGGAAAACGCTGACCGTCACTCAGGGCACGGGATGCACCGTCGGGCTCACACCAACAGCCGCGCGCGTTCGAGAAGGTGCGGGAACGGCGGCCTTCGAAGTGCGGACAGGCGCTGGCTGCACGTGGACGGCAACGACTGAGACGTCATGGATCACCATCACGTCTCCGCCGAATGGTGTCGGCACCGGCACTGCCAACGTGCAACTGTCGATTCCCGCCAATCCGGGACCAGAACGATCCGGAACGGTCGTCGTCGGAGGACAAACCTTCACTCTGAGCCAGGACCCAGGGTGCACGTTCACGCTGACGCCGACGAGCGAAAACGTCCCAGCGACTGGCGGCGGCAGCACGATCACGGTGAACGGTCCCGCGAATTGCGCCTGGACGGCCGCTGCGAATGCGGACTGGCTGTCGATCACCAATCCTCCGCCGCCCGGCGGCGGGAATGGTCCCGGGAACGTGACCTACGCGGCCGCGGCAAACTCCGGCGCGCAGCGCACCGGAACGTTGACGATTGCGGGCCAGACGTTCACGGTCACTCAGGCAGGTGGATGCACGTTCACGGTAGCGCCGAATACGGTGACGTCCCCTGCAACCGGGGCAGGTCCGACCCGCATCGACGTGACGGGAGCGGTTGACTGTCAGTGGACCGCTTCGAGTCCGGTTCAGTGGGTCACGCTGGCGCCGTCTGGAGGAACTGGAACCGGAGTAGTGGATCTCACGGTTGCAGCGAATACGGGCCCGGCGCGCAGCAGCCCCATCTCGATCGCCGGTCGAACCGTGACGGTCAATCAAGAGTCGGGTTGCACCTACTCGATAAATCCCACGTCCATCACCGTCCCGGCCACTGGAGCCAGCGGCACCGGCGTGACGGTGACGGCGGGGGCTGGCTGCCTGTGGACAGCGGTCAGCCAGGTCTCGTGGATTGTGATCCCCAACGGGCAGGGTAGCGGCGACGGCACCGTGCAGGGCAGCGTTGAGCCAAACACCTCTGGCGCCCCTCGCACGGGCACTGTGACCATCGCCGGACTGACGTTTACGGTGAATCAGCAGTAGACCGGCGCACAGCGATCGTCGCGTCCCGCCGGACAATACTGTATCCCCCTGCCGATTTCGTAATCGGTTCACGCTCCGTCATCTGTCCAAAGCGCTCCAAACCTGCACGTATTTTCCACATCCTGCGCGATCGGGTACTTGTAGTCGAAGCGGAACAACTTGTGCTCATGTGGTCGGCGAACGGCAACACTCCTCCTCTGAAGTGGGCGGCAGGCCGGACGAATGTTCCGACCTGCCGCCGCGTTCTTGCCTCGGAGCTGTCATGAACATTTTTTCGGCCTTCGCGAACGACGTCGCGATCGATCTAGGTACAGCCAACACCTGCGTCTTCGCGCGGGGCCGGGGCATTGTCCTCAACGAGCCCTCCATTGTCGCTTTCAATACTGCAAAGGGATCGATTGAGGCCGTGGGCACAGAAGCACACGAGATGCTCGGGCGCACACCCGCCAATATCAAACCTGTGCGTCCGATGAAAGATGGCGTGATTGCAGATTTCGACGCGGCGGAGAAGATGCTGATGCACTTCGTCCGCAAGGCGTCGGGCAACCGCCCGCTGATGCGGCCGCGGCTCGTGATTGGCGTCCCACCGGAGATCACGCAGGTCGAGCGCCGCGCCGTGAAAGACAGCGGCTTCCGTGTCAAGGCGAGTGAGGTTTACCTCGTCGACGAGCCGATGGCCGCCGCCATTGGTTCCGGTTTGCCGATTACGGAAGCGGCGGGGAACATGATCGTCGATATCGGCGGCGGCACGACTGACATTGCCGTCATTTCGCTCGCCGGTACCGTCTACGGTCGCTCGCTGCGCGTCGCTGGCAACGCACTGGACGAGGCGATCATCGGCTACATGCGCCGCGCCTACAACCTGCTGATCGGGGAACGCACGGCGGAGCAGATCAAGTGCGAAGTTGGTTCCGCGGCCCCGCTCGAGCAGCGGATCACGATGGAAGTGAAGGGACGGCACCTGCTCGAAGGTGTGCCCCGCACAATCGTGGTGACCGACGCCGAGATCCGCGAGGCGCTTGCTGAACCGCTGAAGCTCATGGTGCAGGCCGTGCGCGACGCGCTGGAGCGCGTGCCACCCGAGCTATCCGCGGATATCTTCGATCGCGGCGTCGTCCTCACTGGCGGCGGCGCGCTGCTGAGGAACCTCGACAAACGTCTGCGCGAGGAAACGGGTCTCCCGGTGCTCGTTGCCGAAAATCCCCTCACCTCGGTGGTCCTCGGTGCCGGAAAGATCCTCACCGACATTGACCTGCTGAAGAAAGTGGCGATGGATTGAACTGTCGGAACTGCGGCGCCGCGATGGAACTGTTCGAGCGGCGCCGGTACTACTTCTGCCGGTACTGCGGGTCCTTTCACTTCCTCGACACCCCTGAAATAGACGGCATTCGTGTGCTCGAAACGCCGGCGCAGGCGGCCTCCTGTCCCCGCTGTTCGACAAGGCTCGCGACCGCTCAGCTCGATGGCGCGCATCCGGTCCACTGCTGTACCACCTGCCGCGGTGTGCTGCTTCCACGAACGACCTTCGCGCACGTCGTCTATACGAGGCGCACGTGGGCGGCGAGTCAGCCGGTTCCGCCGCTTCCACTCGATCGCCGCGAACTCGAGCGCATCGTGGCTTGTCCGCGGTGCTCGCATCGAATGGACGTGCACCCCTACTACGGCCCCGGCAACGTCATCATCGATTCGTGCACCGCCTGCGATCTCGTGTGGCTCGATGTTGGAGAGCTGAAACAGATCGCCGACGCACCTGGCGCGGACAGGGGAGTCCGCAAACCGCCGATTCCAAGGGATACGTCGCCATCACCCAGCCAGGCCGCCGCGGCGAGTGCCGACACGGACATCCTCGATCTGTTCTTCGACCTGCTGACGTAGTCAGGCAATCAGCTTCTTCGGCCGTCTTCGCTGCCAAGCGAGTGCCAATCCAAGAAACCAATTCTGTTCCCTTCCCGTCAAAGCACCCATGCAGGACATCCGTTACGCCCTCCGTACGCTCAGAAAGCAACCAGTTTTTACCCTCGTCGCGGTCCTGACGCTCACGCTGGGGATTGGCGCCAATACCGCGATCTTCAGTCTCCTCTATCAGATCCTGCTCAAGCCGCTGCCGTACCCGGAGCCGGAGCGGTTGGTGTTCATCTGGAACAGCTATCCCAAAACGGGCCTGCCGCAGGCGAGCGTCTCGATTCCGGATTACATCGATCGGAAGACACAGGCGCCGGCGATTGAGGATGCGACGCTCTTCACGAACCGCAGCGTCACGCTCGCCGAAGGCGGTCAACCCGAACAGGTCCGAGCGCTGGCGGTGACCCCCTCCTTCTTCTCAACCCTGCGGCGACAACCGATCCTGGGGCGCGGCTTCACGGAAGACGAAGCCAAGCCCGATGCCGATCGATACGTCATTTTGACCAACGGTCTGTGGAACTCCCGCTTCGCAAGTGATCCCGCCATCGTCGGTCGTGACATTCGCGTCAACGGCCTGTCACATCGCGTGGTTGGCGTCCTTCCCTCCGACATCCGACTGCCGGCGCGGGACGCGGTGTTGCTCCTGCCGTTTGCCTTTACGCCGCAGCAGATGTCGGACCAGGGACGGGGCAACGAGTTCAGCTCGATGATTGCCCGTCTCAGACCTGGCGCCACGATCGAGCAGCTCGATGCGCAGATGAAGACAATCATCGACCGAAACCTGGACCGGCTCCCCCAGTTCAGACCGTGGGTTGCCACGAGCGGGTTTACGGGCAAGGCCGTTCCGATTCGGGAACAGCTCGTGGGCGAAGCTCGCGAGGCGCTCTATGTACTGCAGGCCGCGGTTTTCGTCGTGTTGCTGATAGCGTGTGCAAATGTGGCCAACCTTCTTCTCATGCGCGCGACCGGTCGTTTCCGCGAATTGGCGATCCGGACGACGCTTGGGGCCGGTCACAAGCGCCTTGTGCGGCAGTTGGTAACCGAGGGACTGGTGCTGTCGTTGTTCGGTGCGCTTGGCGGACTGGTGCTCGGGTTGATCAGCGTTCGCGTCCTCATCACCATGAGCGCAAACCAGATCCCCGGGCTGACCGGAGCGCCGTTGCAGCCCGCGGTGCTGGCGTTCACGATCGGACTGGCGGTCGTGACCGGGCTAATCTTTGGAGTCGTGCCAGCACTGTCAGTCATCCGCGGCCACACGTCGATCCTGTTGAAAGACGACAGCACGCGCGGATCTGCGGGCCGGAGCACAGGCTTCATGCGCACCGCGCTCGTCGTCGCGGAAACGGCGTTTGCCCTCATGCTGCTCATCGGCGCAGGGCTGCTGATCAAGAGCTTTGCAAAGCTGCAGGATGTGAATCCCGGATTCTCGACGGAAAACGTCCTGACCACGCAAATTACCTTGCCCGCGTCACGGTATGCGGATCCCCCGGCGCTGGCAGCGTTCTGGCGGCGGCTCTTGGAACAGACCCGGGCGCTCCCTGGAGTCACGGCAGCCGGGTTCACTTCAAACGTGCCCTTCAACGGTAACGTCAGCTCGGGGTCCTATTCGATCGTGGGCTACACGCCACCGCCGAACGAGGCCCCGCCGCACGGCCGTCAGGAAATCGTGGGCGGGGATTACTTCCGCGCGATGAACATCCCCATTCTGGAGGGCCGTGTGTTCGCCGACAGCGACACAGCCGAGGGTCCGCCGGTGGTTGTGATCGATCAGTATTTGGCCAACCGGTACTTCTCAAAGCGAAGTGCGCTGGGCCAGCAGCTTCGCCGCGGAGGTCCGAACTCGCCGCCGCTGACCATCATTGGCGTGGTTGGCACGATCAACAGCATCGATCTCGGCCAGCCGGTCACAAAGGAGCGTGTCTACAGGCCAGTGATGCAGCAGCCGATGCGCAGCATGGCCCTCGTCCTCAAGACCGGCGTCGATCCGACGACGCTCGTCGGGCAAGTGCGCGCTGCCGTTCAGTCAATCGATCCGGAGCAACCGATTGCTGACGTAAGAACGATGGATCAGTGGGTTTCACGCTCCCTCGAAGGGCGTCGCTCCCCGATGGTGTTGCTGGGTCTCTTTGGTGTCGTGGCACTCATCCTGTCGGCGATCGGCATTTACGGCGTGCTTGCGTTCGGTGTCGCGCAACGCGGGCGGGAGTTCGGCATCCGTCAGGCGCTTGGCGCCGACAGGCGGTCGATCCTTGCGCTGGTGCTCAGACAGGGAATCACGACAACAGCGATCGGCATCGCGCTTGGCCTGGTGGCGGCTGTGACGTTGACGAAATACCTGCAGACACTGCTGTTCAGCGTCCAGCCACTCGATTGGTCGGTCTTCGCGGCTGTGACGATTCTGCTGTTCGCGGTGGCGATGCTGGCCTGTTATGTACCTGCACGGCGCGCTACGAGGATTGACCCGATGGAGGCACTGCGCGATATTTAACGGCGTCTGACGCTTGTCAGTCGCTGGTCGCGAGTCGCTCGTCCGGCTGACGCTTGTCAGTCGCTAGTCAGTCGCTAGTCGCCTGTAGTCGCTAGTCCGTCGAGAGAACGCAACTGACAGGCGATACGGCCTGCGATACCATCTCCGGCAGTGCCAGTCGCTATCGTCGCGTTTCTGATCCTGGTCGCATCACAGGTTGCTCCCGATTGCGCAGATGTGGCCGCGTGCCGCGCTGCGGCGCTTGAAGCGGCTGCGCGAACCGACTACGAAGCATTTCATGATCTCGCGTGGCGTACCGTTCAAAAAGGGCGCCCGAACGATCCCCAATTGATGACGATGCTGGCTCGAGCGCAGAGCCTGAGCGGGCGTCCGGGCGACGCGCTGGTCATGCTGCGCCGTCTCGCGCAGATGGGCGTCGTGACGGATGCGGCGACCAGCGATGACTTTCGTCGCGTGCGCGCACTATCCGGATGGGCAGATTTTGAAGCGACGCTCAAGAGCGCAGCGCCGGCGAGCGATGCGCCCGTAGCCGAACGCGCGTCCCCTCCAGAGGCGACGGCGAAATCTCCAGCTCGAGCGGTCGATCCGCCGAAGACTGCGGCCGTCGTCGCCACGGCCAAAACGCCTGCTAAACCTGCGTTGGTTGAGGAGCCACTGCCGTCCACGCTCGCGTCAGTCATACCGGCCGGCCTCGTGTATGACGCGGTTTCGCGTCGATTCATCATCGGGAATCGGAACGAGAACAACCTGATCGTGTACGACGATGTGTTCAAGCGGGCGACGAACATGGTGGGCGCCGAATCGGCGGGGTTCTATGGATTGAGCGCCATCGAGATCGACACGCAGCGCGGCGACCTCTGGGTGGCCAACAGTAGCGTTGCTCGCGGCGCGACGCTTCACAAACTGCAGCTGGTGTCGGGACGCGTGTTGTTCGAGCTGCCTCTTCCCGGTGATCTCGGGCCGGCGACGTTGGTCGACGCAGCGGTTCGAACCGATGGACAGGTGCTGCTTCTGGATTCGCAGGGCCGCCGCCTACTGGCCGTGTCGCCGGCTCACCGCGCGGTCGAGCGGGTCATGTCCATAGATGTCGAGGCGCCGGTGAGTCTGGCGTTGAGCAACGGTAAGTTCGCATTCGTTGCGCATCGTGAGGGTCTCCTGCGCGTCGACCTCAGCACTCGAACGGCCGTCCGCGTTCGTAGCGCACCGACCGGGCTGATTCGAATCCGCACGGCGGGCAAGTCCCTTGTGGCGGTACAAGCGGGCGAAAAGGGGTTGCGTCTGGTACGCTTGCGACTCGATGCCGCCGCCGCAACGATCGCCCGTCTCGACGTGATCGATTCTGCCGCGGCCATGCCAGACCCGTCCGGAATTACCGTCGCCAACGGTTTCGTGTATTACCTGACGGAGACCGGCGGCGCCGCCGCGATTCGCCGTGTCCGCGCGGCAAAGTAACTGCACCCGATTCGCGCCCGCTCCTACTGGATGGCTCCACCTCGGCCACGTGCGCAACGCGGTCTACGTCTGGGAATTCGCCCGGCAGCGTGGCGCACGCGTCTTGCTGCGCATCGAAGATCACGACCGCGAGCGCTGCCGGCCCGACTACGAGGCAGGCATTCTGGACGATCTCGACTGGCTGGGCTTTCGGCCCGACATCTATCCAACACACGCGTTTCGTGCGGGTCGGTGTTTCGGCCGACAGAGCGACCGCCATCACATTTACCTTGAAGCCTTCGAGAAGCTCCACAACATGGGGCTCGTGTACTCGTGTAATTGCACGCGGAGCGCCCTCGCCGCGACGTCGGACGGAGGCGCCGAACTGCGGTACTCGAATCGCTGTCGTTCGCGGAACCTGCCGCTGACCGAGGGCTACGGGTGGCGCGTGCGGCTCGATCCGGGGTTCGAGGAATTCGACGATCTGTTGATGGGTGTGCAGCGCCAGGATCCGTCATCCCAATGTGGCGACTTGCTCGTTCGCGATCGGCGAGGCAACTGGACCTACCAGTTTGCTGTCACGGTTGACGACTTCCTGCAGGATATCGACCTCGTCGTGCGCGGCTCCGACTTGCTTCCCTCAACCGGACGACAGATTCACCTCGCTCGCTTGCTTGGTCGGCGTGATCCGCCGCGGTACGCGCATCATCTCCTGGTCATGAAATCGCCAGGGCAGAAGCTCTCGAAGTCTGACGGTGACACGGGAATCCGGGAGTTGCGTGCTCGTGGGTGGACGCGCGAGGAGATGCTGGCGAAGGCGATGGGCGACGACCGACGACCGAAGACCGAAGACCTATAATCCAGCGATGCGAACGCTGCCGCTGCTCGTCGCCTTTTTCCACATCGCCCTCTCCGCATCCGCACAGACCAGACCTCGCGCTCGCGATTTGGGTGTGCGCTTCGACGGCACGCCCGGACCGCTGAATGCCATAACCGACGTCACTGGCGTCGAAGTCGGCATGACCACACTGATTCGCGGCGACGGCCCCCTGAAGGTGGGAGAGGGTCCGGTTCGAACGGGTGTGACGGCGATTCTCCCGCGCGGGAAGAGTTCGGCCGATCCGGTGATGGCGGGGTGGTTCTCACTGAACGGCAACGGCGAGATGACAGGGACAACCTGGATCGAGGAAGCGGGGTTCCTGGAAGGACCGGTCTTCATCACCAACACGCACAGCGTCGGCGTCGTGCGCGATGCGGCGATTGCATGGTCGGTGAAACAGAACAAACTCTTCCAGCCCTGGTCGTTGCCCGTCGTCGCCGAGACATGGGACGGCACGCTCAACGACATCAATGGCTTTCATGTAAAGCCGGAGCACGTCTTCGAAGCGCTGGATACCGCAAAGAACGGCCGTGTGCCGGAAGGCAATGTCGGCGGCGGTACCGGAATGATCTGCTACGAATTCAAATGCGGGTCGGGCACCGCCTCACGCGCGGCCGGCGGTTACGTGGTCGGCGTATTCGTGCAGGCGAACCATGGGCGGCGAGCGGAATTGCGCATCGGGGGAGTCCCGGTGGGACGCGAAATCCCTGTCGTTCGCACGCCCGGTGATAACGAGCCTCCGGAGCTTGGCTCGATCATCATCGTCGTTGCGACTGATGCGCCGCTGCTCCCACATCAGTTGCAGAGACTCGCACGCCGCGCGTCGCTTGGCCTCGCTCGCACGGGTGCGACGTCAGGCAACGGATCCGGCGACATCTTCATTGCCTTTTCGACGGCCAATCCGGGTGCGGCCTCCGAGCAGGACGTCGCGCAAGTCTCGATGCTGTCGAGCAGCAGAATCAGTGCGCTGTTCAGCGCCACCGTCGAAGCGACCGAAGAGGCGATCGTGAATGCTCTCGTCGCCGCCGAAACGATGACAGGCCGCGACGGCCGGCGCATCGACGCAATCCCGCACGACCGGTTGAAGGCACTGTTCAAACGGTAGCGAGACTCGGGCCTCCCGATCTCTATCATCCCTCTCGCAATACCCGCGCCGGATCGATTCGTGCCGCACGGCGTGCAGGTACCCACCCCGCAAGCGCCCCAATCATCGACAGCACGAGCGCGGCGCCGACGAGCGTCGCCGGATCGCGTGGCTGCAATCCGTACAACAGCGTGGCGACAAATCGTGACGCCCACAGGCTGACGCCCGTGCCGGCGATCACACCTGCGCCCACGAGCAGAGCCACACGGCGCAGCACCATTCGCACCACGCCACCCGGCGCCGCGCCGAGCGCCATTCGAATGCCTATCTCCGTCCGGCGACGACTGACCGCGTACGACGTCACGCCATACAGCCCGAGCGCCGCGAGCAGCAATGCGAGGCCGCCAAAGAAGCCGGAAAGGATCGCGACGACGCGCTCCTGAATCAATGACGCATTCACCTGTTCGGACAGCAGCCGGAAGGTAATGGCGATGTCCTTGTTCACACCCGTGAGTGCGGCGGCAACACTCTTCGTGAGGAGCGCCGGCGATCCGCCGGCGGCGCGGACGCTCACGCCCATGGACGAAGGACCGTCCGTCTGCTGCGCCAGCGGCAAGTACATCGTCGGCGGCACCGGCTCGCGAAGCGAGCGATAGACGGCGTCCTCGGCGTAGCCGACGATGTCACGGGAGATCGGCTCGCGCGACGGCCCGCTGCGCAGGATGACGCGCCGCCCGATTGGATTCTCGCCGCCGAAATACTTGCGGGCGAACGCCTCGTTCACGATCGCGACCGCAGGCGATGCCGCTAGATCGCGATCCGTGAAATCGCGACCGGCAAGGAGCCGGGTCCCCATGGTCCGGAACCACGTCGGGGTGAGCACATTGATGTTGGTCATGCGCTCGCGTTCGGGACTTGAAGGCGCGCCGGGGATCTCGATGACGTTGTTCCAGGTGCTGCCGCTCACGGGTGTCACCGCCGATACGGCGGCGTCCGTCACGCCTGGCACGGTGAGAGCCGCGTCACGCATCCGCTCGAACAAATCGGGACGCTGCAGTGGATCGAGCTGCAACCGCTGCGCATTGACGTTGGCCACGAGGATCGGTTTGTGTTCGAACCCGAGATTCACGTTCGCCAGTGAGGAGAACGTTCGCACGAACAATCCTGCGGCCACGACGAGGACCACCGACAGGGCAACCTGGACCACCACGAGCAGATTGCCGAGTCCGAACCGTTCGCCGATGACGCCGCGCCCCTGCTCTTTCAAGGCTTCGTTTGGCTGCACTCCGGTGGCGCGCAGCGCTGGCGCCACACCAAAGAGGACGGCAGTGGCAATGGCCACGACCGCCGTGAAGCCAAGTACCCGCCAATCGAGTCGCATGTCGAGAAACACCGTATTGGTGCTGCTCGAAAGCTGTTTCACCAGTAGATCGCTTCCCCACCTCGCGAACAGCAGGCCGATGAGCGCGCCGGCGCCAGAGAGCACCAGGCTTTCGGTCAAGAGCTGCCGCGCAATTCGGAATTTCGAGGCGCCCAGCGCGACGCGGACGCTCAGTTCGTGACGTCGTGCGTTCGCACGCGCGAGCAGCAGGTTGGCGATGTTCGCGCACGCAATGAGGAGGACGAGCGCCACCACCACCATGATGGCCGTCAAAGGTTGCTGATAACGGCGTCGCAGTCCGGAGCTGCCCGTGGCCGCCGGGATGAGGATGAACCCTTCGTTGAGGTACGTCTTCTTGTACTGTTCGGGCCAATCCTGCGGCATCGTGGCTTCGCGGATCTGCGGCTGCATCCCGCGAAGGGCGGCGGTCGCCGTATCCATGGTCTGCCCCGGTTTGAGTCGAATGACGATGCTCAACCACCAGTTCGAGCGTCGGTCGAGTGAGGTTTCCTTGCCTCGTACCAGGGGTTCGGTGCCGATTGGAATCGCGACCTCGAACTTCCGCCCTACTTCCGTGCCGAAGAATTCTGGCGGCGTGACGCCGATGATGGTGTAGGTCACCCGTTCAACCATCAACGGTTGTCCGATGACATCAGCGGCGCCGCCGAAACGGCGCTGCCAGAAGTTGTAGCTGATAACCGCGACCGGTCCGTCGGGCCCGCCGCCGCGCCGGTCATCGTCGCGGCCGAACGTCCGCCCCAGCATCGCGGACGTCGCGAGGACGTGGAAGAAATCGCCGCTCGCCCAGATGCCATCCACCATTTCCGTTTGGCCACCCTGCGCGAGATTGAAACGGGTCGATGACCACGCCGCGGCCCCGGCGAAGGCTCCCTGGCGGTCCCGAATCGCCTCCCAGATTGGGTTCGTCCAGGAGCCGCGGTCGATGATGACGAGCTCCTCGGGTTGTTGCACCGGCAAGGTGCGCAACATCAGGCTGTCCAGAATGGAAAAAATCGCGGTGTTCGCGCCAATTCCCAGGGCGAGTGAGAGTACGGCCACAGCGGTGACGACCGGGGTCGCAAGGAGAGAGCGGAAGGCGTCGCGGATGTCATGCATATCGATGTTCGACGGATCAGAAAGCGGTTCGGTTGGCTCATGATACGCTCATCGTTTTGGGTGGGCAGGCGTGAAGCTTGAAGGCGTTTACTCGGTGCTTCCAACCCCGTTTGACACACGCGGGGACGTGGACGAAGGCAGTCTGCGGCGGGTCATTGATTTGTTTGTGTCGGCCGGCGTGAACGGCGTGACGGCCCTCGGCGTGACGGGCGAGGTGGCGCGGCTCGAAGACGCCGAACGCCGTCGAGTTCTCGAGGTCGTCGTCGAGCACGTCAATGGCCGAGTCGGTGTGGTTGCGGGAACCACAGCCGATGGCACGAGAACCTGCATCAATTACAGCCGGGACGCTCGCGAAATCGGCGCGACGGCGGTGATGGTCAGCCCGCCGCGAATGCCGAAGTTGAACTCCGAGGCCGTCGTTCGACACTACACGGCACTCAGCGAGGCTGTTGACATCGAAATCGTCGTCCAGGACTATCCACCGATTTCCGGGTACGCCATGGAGCCCGCCCTCCTCGCGCGGATTGCACAACAGATTCCCCGCGCGCGGACCATCAAGCTCGAAGACCCTCCCACGCCCTACAAGACATCGCGGATCCTCGAGGCTGCTGGCACGATCGAAGTCCGGATTTTCGGCGGCCTCGGCGGTGTCTTTCTGCTCGAAGAATTGCTGGCAGGCGCCACGGGCGCGATGACGGGGTTTGCGTTTCCCGAGCTCCTGGTCGAGATCGTTCGACTCTACCGATCCGGACGGATCGACGAGGCCGCGGACGTGTTTTATCGTGCGGTGCCGCTGATGCGGTTCGAGTTTCAGGAGGGGATTGGGATGGCGATCCGCAAGGAGGTGCTGCATCGCCGCGGCGCCCTCACGACCCCCGCGACCCGACCGCCAGCGGCGCCGCTCGACAAGACGACGCGTGAGGCGCTCGATCGTGTCATGGAGTGGTCGAAGGTCGTGATTGCGCGTTAGGTGGAAGGGCCGGGTATGGATATTGGCGTGAAGAACAAAGTCGCGATGGTCGCGGGTGCGAGCCGCGGTCTAGGCTTCGCCGTCGCGAAAGCGCTGGCGGATGAGGGGGCAAAGGTCTCCATCGCGTCGCGCGATGAGTCCGCGATTCGCGCCGCGGCACAGCGCATCGGCGGCGATGCGATGGCCACGCCGGTGGACGTGAAATCCGGCGAAGCCATTCGCGAGTGGGCCGCCGCGACGGAAAAGAAGTTTGGCGGAATCGACCTGCTCTTCACCAACTCCGGCGGTCCACCGGCGGGCGTGACGCTGTCGTTTGACGACAAGGCGTGGCAGGAGGCTGCGGAATTACTGCTCTTCAGCACGTTGCGCATGATCCGGGCAGCCGTGCCATCGATGCGCAAACGAGGCGGCGGCGCGATTCTGGTGTCGACCTCGTCGTCGGTCAAGGAGCCGGTGCAGAACCTGGGACTCTCGACCGTGCTGCGTGCGTCGGTGTCGGCGCTTGCGAAGACGCTGGCCATCGAGCTGGCTGCCGATCGCATTCGCGTCAATCAGATCATTCCTGGGCGCATCGACACCGATCGCGTCCGCCAGCTCGACGAGATCAATGCCAAGAAGCAGGGGATTTCACCGGAGGACGCGAAGAAGCGCGCGATTGCCGCGATTCCGATGGGACGCTACGGAGAGATCGAAGAGTTCGGGCGGGTCGGGGCATTTCTGTTGTCCGATGCCGCGTCGTATATGACCGGGGCAACCGTGCAAGTGGACGGTGGCCTGATTCGGAGCGTCGTCTAGTGGCCTGCCTGCTCGATTTCCACAGCGGGCCGTTCCGGTGTCGCGGCCTGAAGATCGCCAGCCTCGTCCTCCAGCCATGAGCGTGATGCGCAGAATCCTGCTCGCGGGATCGACGAACACCTGGCTCCGCGATCATGCGACGCAGCACGGATTCATCAAACGGTCGGTGAAGCGGTTCTGGCCTGGCGAACACGTCGAGGACGCGCTCCGGGCCGCGCACGACTTGCGGCCCGAAGGGATCACGACGATTCTGACGAAGCTCGGTGAAAACCTGACGCGTGCCGAGGAAGCGGAAGAGGTGACGCAGCACTACCTCGAGGTGCTCGACAAGGTTGCCGCGTCCGGTCTCGACGCGCAGATTTCGGTGAAGCCGACGCAGCTTGGGCTGGATTATGACCGGGCGCTCTGCGAACGCAACCTGGATCGCCTGATCGCCCGGGCCGAAACGCTGAACAACTTCGTCTGGGTCGACATGGAGAGCTCACCGTATGTCGATCCGACGCTCGATCTCTACCGGCGCACCCGCGCAAAGACGTCACGGGTCGGGGTCGCGCTCCAGGCGTATCTCTATCGAACCGCGAAGGACGTTGAGTCTTTGATCGCGTCAGGTCCGGCGATCAGGATTGTCAAGGGCGCATACCTCGAGCCGCCGGCGATTGCCTATCCAAAGAAAGCGGAGGTGGACGAGAACTTCTACAAGCTGTGCGTTCGGCTCCTGGCACGCGACGCGCAGGCATCGGGAACGCTGCTTCACATTGCCACGCACGACGTGCCGTTGACCGATCGGTTGCTTGGGTATATCGAGCAGGAAAAAGTAGCGCAGTCCGCCTACGAGGTGGCCATGCTGTACGGCATCCAGCGATCACAGCAACTTCGGCTCGCGCGGCTCGGCAAGCGCGTCCGCGTCTTAATCAGTTACGGCGACTACTGGTTCCCGTGGTACATGCGCCGGCTGGCCGAACGTCCGGCAAACGTTTGGTTCGTGCTGAAGAACATGACGGCCCGTTGAGCAACTTCCCCACCAAGCGCACTAACGACCAGCAACTGAACCGGCGAAAGACGCGGCTAGAATGTGAATCCCGACGAGAGATGCACCCGCGTATCACCCGTCTTCAGCCCGTGCGCGACGTCGAGATTGATGCGGACGATAGACGCGATCAGAAACAGCCCTCCGCCCACGCCGCGATGCCACACAGCCTGATCGCGTGACTCGCCCGCATTCCAGATCTGTCCCGCGTCGACAAATGCGGTGACGCCAAGTTTGGCCCCGCTCAACACCGAGGTGATTGGCACCCGCAGCTCGGCGGACGTGACCAGGGCTCGGTCGCCGTCGAACGCGCCGGTGCGAAAACCGCGGACGGTCGAGGAGCCGCCAAGCAGCAGGCGTTCGTACGGCGGCAGCGTCGTGTCGGCGGTGACATACTGAACCCGCGCGGCCACGACGTTCTGCCGGTACACACGGAGGTACCCCCGTGCTTCGCTGCTGTATCGATTCACGCGATCCGGCAGCAGCCGAAAGTTCAGGCCCGTCCATCCGGTCGAAACATACACGGCGTTGCTCGGATACGCCGGATTCCCCCGAGTATCGAGCGCCACATTGGCACCGATGGCTGTCAACCGGTCGTCGACCTCAGCAAAAGAGATCGTGCTTCGACTCGCGTCAACGCCGACACGAATCAAATCCGCAAACACCCGTTCGGCCCGGCCTTTGACCTCGAAACGCTGGTCGCGGATGTTGAACCGCGGATTCTCTCGGTTCCAGATCGCCACGCTCGATTCGACGCGGGTCAGAGGACCGCGCTCGAACGGCCGCTCGAATTCGAGCGCCGCCCGCCGGACACCGCCCCACGTGAGCGGGACGGAAAGCCGTTCGCCAAACCCCAGCAGGCCGACGGTGCTGACGCGCCCGCCGTAGGTGAAGCCGTAGCCGTCCGCGTAGGTGAGAATCGGCAGGAACATCAAACGGCTCTTGACCCGCCTGATGGGATTGAAGACCACGCTTGGGCCATCGTCGATGTTGCGAACGCCCGGCCGCTCGTGCACGAGAAATACGAGCGCCACGTCGGTGCTGTCGCTCAACGACCGGTACCGCTTCCGTACTTCAACGCTGTCGAACCGGCCGCTGTCCTTGAGCCGTTCGCGGATGGCATCGAGATCTGCCGGCTGCAGCGGCACGCCGAGCGAAACCCCCGCGAGTTTGATGACGTCTTCGTCGGCCAGAAACGCGTTGCCGTGCACGCGAATCTCGCGGATGGTCTCCGACTGCGTGTTGTCATCGACCCAGGGGCCAGAACCCGCCGGCTCCAGCGTCTGCGAGGTCACAGACGATGCCGGCTCCGAAACCTGCGGAACGCGAAAGACGACTTTCGGGACCCGGATCCGCGACTTGACATCCGCTTCGCGATAGTGCGAGAACGCGCGCGTGTAGCCCGCTTCGAAGGATCCGTTCGCGAGTGTGACGCCGGCGTGGATGTTCATGCCGCGTGGGAGCCAGATGCCTGGAAACGGCTGTCCCATGGTCATCGACGCGCGGATGTCATCCACACGGACGAGCCACGCCGCCGGCAGGAAATCCATCCAGACGTTGTCGAAGGTGTACTTGACGATCTGGTGTTCGGACGGATCCACCCACAGCGTGATGAGCGCGGTCTTGTTCATCCGGCGCTCGATCTGCTGCTCGAACTCTTTCTCCTTCTTCTTCTGCTGGTCGTCTTTTGTTGGCTTGTTCGAGTCTTCCTTGCTCTCGTCCTTCTCGTCGTCATCGTCGAACATATGCGTCGGGTAGTACTCGATCTTCAACACGTCCTTGCCTTCGAGCTGTTCGCGACCAGCCAGGTAGTAGTTGCCCGGCTCGAATTTGAAGTCCATGAAGTAGGCCTCGGAGACGAAGCGTGGCTCGGCAGGTACGCCAGGCGCACCCACTTCCACTCCGCCGGGTCCGATGGAAATGCTGGAGTCTGACTCCTTGCGACCGGCCTTCTCCTTTTCCTTGCGCTTTTCCGCCTGTTCTTTCTGCCGACGGCGCTCTCGCTCGAGCCAGTTCCGTTCGTAGCGGTCCCGCGCCTCCTGGTTCACGGTGACGCCGTTGAACTTCAACGGGCTGCGGACGTGGATACCGTCGCGCATATACCAGGTGAACTCGCGTTTGCTACGGTGGAGCGGCCAGCGGCCCGGTCCGAGGACTTCGAACTCTTCCTCTTCGTCCAGAATGTATTGCTTGAGCGTCTGCTGGTTGACTTCGCGCCGCGCCAGGACTTTCTCCATGAACGCGTCGAGTTCGTTCGGAGCGCCTGCAGGTGTTTGCGACTGTGTGGACGCATGGCCCGCGGCAATCAGGACGAGGCAGACAGCGATCAGGACGCGCTGGAGGGAGACGAGAGATGTCACGGGGCCTCCGAGTGGCGGGCTGGCTCTTCTGTAGACGAGATTCGCACGTACGGAGTTCGTCTGACCAGATGATTTTTTCGACGTGTGTGCGCGCTACCATGGGGGACAGCGCCTGGGAGGTTTGACATATGACACGTGTTCGACTTGTGGCGATCTCTTCTATAGGGGCTCTTATTCTCTTCGCGGTCGCGATAGTCTCGCGGCCCGCCCGGGCGTCCATGCAGGACTCGGTGCGGCTGGCAAGCGGGTCAACCGTCGCACTTTCCACGCCAGAGTTCATCGTCAAGGGCAAGCGGTATGCGTTTACGTGGCCAGGAGGCGGTCCGCCGCAAACCTTTACGGTGAAAGACATCCGTAAAGACGGCTGGATTCTCGTAGAAGTGGCCGAAGAAAACCTCGACCTCAATCTCGTTCCAGTCGGCACCCTTCCGGTCAGATGGCTCAACGCGGCCATTGCGACGTCGATTCAGGAAATGCGGCCCATCATTCAGTAGGCCAGTAGGCGTAAAATCACCGGAAATGCCAAAGTACACCTTTCGGATCAACGGCCGTTCGCACGAGGTTGAAGGGGAGCCTGCGGACAGTGTCCTGGCAGTGCTTCGCTCCGATCTTGGACTGACGGGGAGCAAGTTTGGCTGCGGTGAAGGGTACTGCGGCGCTTGTACCGTGCTGGTGGACAACCAGGTGACCCGATCCTGCACGCTGCGACTTGCCGCAGTCTCGGGGAAGGCGGTCACGACCATCGAAGGGGTTGCCGACGGGGATCGCCTCCACCCCGTTCAAGAGGCATTTCTTGAAGCCGAAGCGTTCCAGTGCGGCTACTGCACGCCGGGCATGGTCATGGCGACCATCGGCCTCCTTCGAACCACGCCGGATCCTAGCGATCGGGACATCGCGAAGCTCATGGATCGCAACGTGTGCCGCTGCGGAACGTACCCGCGCATCACGCAGGCGATCAAGCTGGCAGCCGAGCGGGTCAGGACGCGGACTCTAGCAGGGGGGCAACGATGAAGGTCAATTCCGACCTCGACGAACTCGAAGTCGAACGTTACGAGTTGTTCGAGGGCCCACGGTATCGCTGGGATCTCGAGCGTCGGGACTTTCTGCGCATCTTTGGTGCAGTTGGCGGCGGTCTCCTCGTCGTTGCGTCGATGCCCGGCGCCGAGGCACAAGAGTCGGGACGCGGCGGTGGATCGAACCGCGCCTCGGCGGAGCTGAATGCCTGGTTGCATATCGATGAGCGGGGCGGCATCACCGCGTTTACGGGGAAGACGGAAATCGGTCAGAACATCCGCACGTCGCTTGCCCAGACCGTCGCTGACGAACTGGGTGTTCCGGTTACGTCGGTCAAGATGCTGATGGCCGACACCGACCTGACGCCGTACGATGCCGGTACGTTTGGTTCGCAGACGACGCCCAGGATGGCGCCGCAGTTGGCGCGCGCGGCAGCGACGGCGCGCGAGCTTCTGCTCGCCGACGCGGCAACCAGGTGGAACGTCGATCGCGCAACACTCGTCGTCCGCGACGGTCGAGTCAAGGGACCTGGCACGAACTCGATCGGGTACGCGGAACTTGCAGGGCGGTTGAACGGAACGGTCGCCACGCCGCGGCTCACGAGCGCGGACGCGTGGGGAGAACGCGGCAAGCCAGTCAAAAAGGTTGACGGCCGTGCGTTCGTGACCGGGAAGCACGAGTACACACCCGATTTGCGCCGCCCTGGCATGCTCTTCGGCCGGATCCTCAGACCGGAGGGATACGTTGGAACGCTGGTGTCGATGGACGACACACGCGCTCGCGTCATGGAAGGCGTCAAGACGATTCGCGACGGGGAATTCGTCGGCGTCGTGGCTCCGAACGAGCGACTCCTCAAGCGTGCGGTTGCTGCAATTCACGCCGAGTGGCGGGTGCCCTCGGACGAGCCTTCGTCGGAGACGATTTACGACCATTTACGCAAAACCCCCGCAACGAGTGGCGGGGGTCGCGGCGGCTCGGCACCATTTACTCAGGGAGATCCCGCGCAATCGCGTGCTCAGGCGGCGAAGACCTTCGACGCCACCTACCGAATTCCGTACATCGCACACGTTCCGCTCGAACCACGTGCGGCAGTCGCCGAGTGGGCCGCCGACGGAAAACTCACGGTCTGGTGCGGCACGCAGCGACCGTTCGGGATTCGTTCTGAACTGGCCAGCGCATTCCGCATTCCTGAAGGGCGCGTGCGTGTGATCGTACCCGACACGGGTTCCGCCTACGGCGGGAAGCACTCGGGCGAGCACGCGATCGAAGCTGCGCGGCTTGCCAAAGCTGCGGGTAAACCGGTCAAGGTGGTCTGGACGCGCGCGGAGGAGTTTGCGTGGGGCTATTTGCGTCCGGCCGGCGTCATCGACATCAAAGCCGGCGTCGATGCGAATGGAAGGCTGGTGGCGTGGGAGTTCGACAACTGGAATTCTGGCGGCGCAGCAATCCGCACGCCTTACGATGTGCCCCACCAGCGCATTCAGTTCCATCCCTCGGCGTCGCCGCTGCGTCAGGGGTCGTACCGTGGCTTGGCGGCAACCGCCAATCATTACGCGCGCGAAATGCACATCGACGCGATCGCGCGGGCGCTTGGCGTCGATCCCGTCGAGTTTCGCTTGAATCACCTGAAAGACGAGCGCTTGCGCGCGGTACTGAGCGCCACGGCGGAACGCGTCGGCTGGAGTCGCACTGGCGCTCGCATGCACTCACCATCGAGTCCATCGCTCGGGATCGCGTGCGGCACCGAGAAGGGTAGTTACGTGGCGACTGCCGCTGTCGTGTCGAAGTCCGCGACTGGATTTGTCGTGGACAAACTCGTTGTCGCGTTCGAGTGTGGAGCAGTCGTCAACCCCGATGGCGTGCGCAACCAGGTCGAAGGGGCAGTGGTGCAGGGGCTCGGCGGCGCGCTGTTCGAGGCGATCGAGTTCCGGAACGGCGCCCTCGTCAACGGGACGATGCAGGCGTATCGAGTGCCGAGATTCAAGGATGTGCCTGCGATCGAATTGATTATCCTCGATCGCAAGGATCTGCCGTCGGCAGGCGCGGGCGAGACGCCGATTGTGTGTGTGGCGCCGGCGATCGGAAGTGCGGTGAGGGCGTTCGGGAAGGTTGATACGGCTTTGCCCGTGCGGCTCGTCTAGTACGCTGTTCACCGAACTGAGAAACGGCGCCACGCGTTATCACGACGAGCACGACGACACGAAGGTCACGACGCCATTAAGTAATCTTTTGACGGGCCGCAGGCCTGATCGTGACAGCGTTCGCCGATCACGGCACTTCCCACCTACCAGACTCAGCCGCCCTAAAGACCGCATCAATCACCCGCATATTGAGTATCGAATCTTCCAGCGGATAGGGCAGCGGAATCAGGCCGCGAACGGCCTGCGAAAAGAGATCCCCCTGAATTGTGTACTGATTGCACACGGGCAGCTCGATCGTCACTTGCGCCCGTCCCAGCGTCGAGCCATCGTCAATGAACAGCCGGTTGGGGCGATCGGGCGGGGCGTTGAACGGGATCTCCACTTCGATGCGCCCGCGCGTGCCGAAGACGTTCACCCGCTGCGCTGCCACCATCTGGGTGCTGCACACGCCTGAGGCCTGCCCCGCCGCGAAATCGAGCGCCAGCGACGTGACGATGTCGGTGCCGTTTCGTGGATCGCGATCCATGGCGCCGGCCACGCGCTGCGGCTCGCGACCGAAGATCATGCGCGCCGTGTTGATGAGATAACACCCGATGTCCATCAGTCCGCCGCCACCCCACTCGACCTTGTTGCGAATGTTCGCCGGGTCGTCGTTGAAGTAGCTGAAGACTCCGGTCACCGCACGGAGTTCGCCGATTCGTCCCTTTCGCACTTCTTCGACCGTCCGTATCCACTGTGGGTTCACCCGGACCATGAACGCTTCCTGAATCTGCACACCCGTCCGGTCACGCACGTCGAGCAGTGTCCGTGCCTCGGCGGCGTTCATCGCGATTGGCTTCTCACAGAGCACGTGCTTTCCGGCTTCGGCTGCCCGTTTCGTCCAGGGTACGTGCAGGTGATTGGGAAGCGGATTGTAGATGGCTTCGATGTCAGGGTCAGCCAGCAGCGCGTCGTACGATGCGTAAGAGCGCGTCAAGCCAAGTGTGACGGCGGCTTGGTCGGCCTTTCTCCCGTCGCGCGAAGCGATGGCCACGACCTCCGACCACTCGCCCCGCTGCATCGCGGGAATGACTTTCTGCGTCGCGATGCGCGCCACCCCAAGCACACCCCAGCGCACCTTATTTGGAGTCACTGGATTCCTTCGCGCGGACGAAAGCGGACCTGCACCGTGACGGGCGTCGACATGGCCGCATTGTTGATTCGAGCCGGATCGACCGTCCAATCACGAAGCGCCTGAATAGCAGGCTGCAACAACTCGCGAGGCCCGCCAACATACGTTGGGTATTGCAGCTTGCCTTCGAGATCGACTTGTGCCTGAAGTCTGATCGCTCCCGACGTCATCGTCGATCCTTCGGGGATGGTTGGCTCGGGGGTATTGACGAATCGGAGAGTGGTTTGACGGAGCGGCAACACGACTTCCGATGTTCCCTGGCAAGGCTCCGCGTAGGTGATCTTGACGGTGTCATTTTGTCGCGGGGCCTGCAGCCCAAACGTTGCAGCGAGACTTCCGCTGGGCACGGAAAGTCCTGCGACAAGCTGCGTGACTGACTCACCGGTGACATATTCGCCTTGTCGCGGCGCGTGCTGTCCCTGGTTCGAGACCAGGTCCACTCCCCGCGGGGCCACTTGCTGCCCGTCGCACGTCAGTGGATACGCAATCACTACGGTGCGCAGGCGAAGCGCGTCCGGAGGCCGCACGGACGGGTCCAGCACGATAGGCTTGCCATCGAGTGCGGCGGCGCGCGCCACCCTCGCCATCATCCTGAAGTGATCGAACACCACGCCTCGGAGCGCCGTGTTGCCGTCTTTGCTTGCCGAATCAAGGGGAATTGGCGAGAAGTCCCGCTGCGTTCCGTGCTCGACGGCAAGTCTCAACAGGTGGCGGGAGGCCTGAAAGAGATCGGGTCCCGGAGGATCGAGCGCGATCGCGAATGCACAGGTGAATCCTCTGGGCGCAAGGAGTCGATCGTCGAAGTGATAGCCGTCGAGGTACAGCGTGACCGGCTTTTCCGCCCCGTCGTAGGACACTTCGTATCGGTCGAGAATCGATTGGCCATCCGGCGATTCGAGGCTGTTCGTCCGCTTGTATTGGACGGGTTCGCCGGCAGGGCCGCGAAGCGCATCCAGATAGCGACGTTCGCGAGACGCCACATACATCGCGCCGCCGCCGACTTGAACGGCCTGCTCCGGCGTATAGGCGAAAGCCGCGTCGGTCGCAACGGAGCACATCGATGGGGCACGCGTCACGTCAGTCGCGGTTTGCGCGGTGCTCGGCAGGCAACGACACAGCAGCGCCAGCGTCGCCAAGAACCTGACTGACCAGCGACCTGCGACCAGTGACCGACGCCTCCTCATCGAGTCTGATGCTACCAGAGCTGGAGGCTGGCAGCCGGAAGCCGGACGCTGGAAGCTGTCACTTCAAGACATTCAGCGTTACGTCAATCTTCAGCACTTCGCCGCTGATTGGATCGACGGCGGAGGTGTACTGGCCTGACTGACCGTCCCGCAGTACCAGAGCAAAGCTGGATTTGAACGTCCGAAACGAAGGGATGTCCTTCGCGACGACTGCATTGGTGGAATCCGTGGTCTTCGTGTCGAAGTGGACTGACGAATCTTCGACCGTGATATTCAGCTTGTATGCGTCGCCTGCAGCAAGCCCGGCAATGCAGTCGATATTGGTCCCGACGTTTCTATAGTTGTGGCCAGGCATCGATGCGCTGGAAATAGGCACGTCGATGCCCATTCTGAGATTCGTTCGATCGTTTGACGTCAGGCTGAGAGTGTAGGGGAAACTCGCGACCTTTTTATCTCCTTTGAACCGGGACAGGACGATCTGCACCTTCAACGGAACGACGGGACGCGGAGCTTCTGATGGTCTGGCGGATGTCGTCGTCGGTTTTTCTTGTGGCGCCGTCGTCTTCTCCTGTGCCAGCGTAGTGACGGCGGTCGCGATGAACAATGCCAGGACTGGGGCAACGGTCTTCATATCGGTGTCCTCACTCTCGATCGGTGCCGCCTTCCGTGACGGCGTTGGGTATTTCGATGTCAGGCAGCGCGATAGGCGCAACAACGAGCGGTTTGATTTCGAGCGTCGCTGGCGCCGCCGCCGACGCGACAGTTTTGAGCGTTTCCTCCGTGACCGCTCCCTCCCTCGCCAGCTCGAGGAACCGCGCGAGCGCCAGCGCGCGATCCGCTGGAACGATCACCTCCGGTTCGGCTATCCGTTCGGGCTGTGGCCGCAATCTCACGTATGTCGTTCGGGGCGTGTCGGTGACCTCGTCCGCGGGCGCGACCGTTGCCTTCAGACGGACGTCGGCGTTGAGATGGACGTCGCGATGCCTGGCATTCTGCGGCGCGTCGGGCCGAACGTCTGCTGACCTGACCCACATTCCCAATCCCAGTGCAAGCACGCACACCGCGGCAGCCGCAAAGCCGACGGTCCACCGCATTCGCGAGGGACGCCGAGAGGCGATCCGCGCGCGCACCTGCCGCGCGAAGTCTGGTGACGGCTCGATGGCGAGCGCATCGCGCAGTTCGCGCTCGAATTCGTCGACTAACGCCTGGTCGAATGGTTCGCGAGACATTTGAGTTTCTCTGCCAGCGCTTTTCGCGCCAGGAACATCCGAGATTTCACCGTGCCCGCCGGGATACCGAGCAGCTCACCAATCTCTTTCACATCGTGTCCTTCGATGGCTGCAAGGACGATGACGATGCGCAGTTTTTCGGGGAGGGCATCGATGGCCTCCCACAGACGAGCTGCGCGGCGCGACGCGTCTACCAGGTCTTCCGCCGTCTCGACACGGGCGGCGATGTTTGCCCGTTCCTCGCGCGCGTGGCGGCGACGGTCCGACCGCCACCGATCGATCGCCAGCCGCCAGGTCGCGCGCACGATCCAGCCGCGGAATCGCGCCGGATCGCGCAACCCGGCAAAATGGCGGTAGGCTCGGGCGAATGCCTCCTGGGCAACGTCTTCGGCGTCCTGGCGCTGGCGCAGGACACTGTAGGCCACCCGCACGGCCAGCGTGGACGATTCGCGCAGGCGGTCCTCGAATTCCTGCTCGAGGCACCCTCCCACGCTCACGAGCACTCCAGGGTGATAGCGGCCGGACAATTCCTGCATCGCAGACACTCATCAAACGTCGCTCGCCGGGATTGGGTTCACCCGCCCTCGCCTGCGCGGCGACGGCGGGCCGGCCAGCGTCTGTGATATTTCGATGACAAAGGCCCGGGTTTGGCCGGTCCCTTCCTTCGTCCCCCTGATTTTTCCGGACCTCAAGCTAAGATAGGCGCTGCCGCGTCTGTAGCGGTAATGGACCCGCCCTGAAGTTGTCGAAGGGTCTCGCGGGGCCTTCGCTCCCGCGGTTACAATCGCATCATCCGTCGCTTTCGCCCGTCGGCGGTCGTTCGCCATGGCCCCGGTGCCGACGATCGAGGATCATTTGCTGGACTCTCTCTTTCGACTCCTCTTCGGCTATCGACCAGTCATCTTCCAGCAGGGTGATTTCCGCTTTGTTCCCTCGACCGGTGCCTACATCGCCGCGCTGGTTGTGTTGCTTGCGATCCTGGCGACGTTTGCCACGTATCGTGTCGCGCGGGGCTCGCCCACCGGAGCTTCAGCGCAGGCGGGCCGCAGCACTACCGCGCGGCGGAAGTTCGTGCTGGCGGTGCTCCGTACCGCGACGCTGACGTTGCTGCTGTTCTGCCTGTTTCGCCCGGTGCTCGTGATCAAGGCTGCGGTCGCTCAGCAGAACTTCCTGGCGGTCCTGGTAGACGATTCGCGCAGCATGCAGATTGCCGATTGGAACGGCGCGCGCAGGGCGGAATTCGTCAAGCAGGAATTCGTGGACAAGGGGGGGCCGGTCCTCCAGGCGCTTGCCGACCGGTTCGTTATTCGCACGTTCCGCTTTTCCTCGGTGGCCAATCGTGTGAACGCGCCGACGGATTTCGCCTTCAACGGTTCACAGACACGACTCGCAACGGCGCTGGATGGCGCGCGTCAGGAACTGGCGGGACTGCCGCTTGCCGGCGTCGTCCTGGTGTCGGACGGTGCCGATACGACCGACGCATCACTGACCGACGCACTCCTCGCGCTCAAGGCCGCCTCGCTGCCGGTGTACACCGTTGGAGTCGGCCAGGATCGTCTCCCGAAAGACATCCAGGTGAGCCGGGTCAACGTGCCGCGTACCGCGCTCAAGGGAACGTCGCTGCTCGTGGATGCGGTCATCACGCAAACGGGCTACGCGGGTGAAATCGTGTCTCTCGACGTTGAAGACGAAGGCCGCATCGTCGGGTCGCAGGAGGTTCGGCTGCCGGCGGACGGAGAACCGGCTGCCGTACGTGTGCGGTTTACCGCATCGGATCCGGGTTCGCGCCGAATCCGCTTCCGAATCTCGCCGAAGCAGGGAGAGCTCGTCTCGCAGAACAATGCGCGCGAAGCCCTGATCGATGTTCGCGATCGACGCGAAAAGATCCTGTACTTCGAAGGGGAACCGCGGTTTGAATACAAGTTCATCAAACGTGCGGTGGCCGACGATCCGAATCTGCAGATCATCGGCCTGCAGCGTACTGCTGATAACAAGTTCTACCGCCAGGAGCTCGACAACCCGGAACAGCTCGTGGCCGGGTTTCCGCGCACGCGGGAGGAACTGTTTGCGTATCGCGGGCTCATTCTCGGGAGCATCGAGGCCGGAGCGTTTACCGGCGATCAGCTCCGGATGATCGCGGAGTTCGTCGAGCGCCGTGGCGGGGGACTCCTCGTGCTTGGCGGTGGCCGCTCGTTCTCAGAAGGCAGCTGGGCCGGCACACCCGTCGCCGACGTACTGCCGGTGATTCTAGAGCGGCCGCAACGCGGCTCCGAGGTTCCGGCGGTGGCGCGGCTGAAGGTGCATCCGACACGGGCGGGCACGGCGCACGCCGTCACGCAGCTTGGCGCGAGCGAGGAAGCGTCCGCGACTCGATGGACGACCATGCCGGGCGTCACGAGCGTCAATACCCTCACCGCAATCAAACCCGGCGCCACCATTCTTCTCAGCGGTACCGACGAACGTCGGCGCGAGCAGATCGTGCTCGCGTTCCAGCGCTACGGACGTGGAAAGGCGCTGGTCCACCCGATCCAGGATTCGTGGCTGTGGCAGATGCACGCCTCGATGTCGGTCGAGGACATGACGCACGAGAACTACTGGCGTCAGTTGCTGCGATGGCTGGTTGATGGGGTGCCGGAGCACGTCGAGACGCACACGAATGCCGAACGAGTCGAGGCGGGAGACACCGTCACGATCACCGCGGCCGTTGTCGATCCCACGTTCGTTGAAATCAACGATGCTCGCGCTGTCGCGAAAGTCACCGGTCCGAAGGGTCCGATGGACGTGCCGCTGCAGTGGACGGGAGAAAAGAGCGGCGAATACCGCGGCACGTTCGTCGCGGCCGACGAAGGACTCTACAGCGCACAAGTGGACGCCGCTCGAGGCGACAAATCGCTCGGCAGCGGAAACGTCCAGCTTCGTGCGGCGCCGGGCGAGGCGGAGTATTTCGACGCGGCCATGCAAGAAGCGCGGTTGCGACGAATCGCCGATGAAACCGGTGGACGTTTCTACACGCCGGCGACCGTCAGTGCGCTTCCCGAAGATCTGCGTTACAGCGGCCGTGGAATCACCACGGTGGAAGAGCGCGATTTGTGGCACATGCCGATCATCCTCGTCCTGCTCGTCGGTCTCGTGTGTGCGGAGTGGGGATATCGGCGCGCGGCGGGGTTGGCGTGAGGACGTGAGGACGGGAGCGCCTGCGGCCGTGGCGAGCGAGCGTTAGCGAGTCGAGCCGCAGCGAGCGGGGGTGGGGCCCCGCGAGCACTAATTGAGGACGGAGCGCCTGCGGCCCGAGCGAGGCGCCGGAGGGAAGCGGTGCGTAGCGCCGCCGCCGAGCGAGCGCGAGTGGGGGTGGGGCCCCACGAGCACTGATAAATGACGACGGGAATGCTGAAACGCAGAAACCTGATCGGAGCCATGCTTGCGTTTGCGTTGAGCGCAGCGCCGGCGTTTGCGCAACACGCGCATCTCGCGGTGATCGTTGGTCTGGCTGGTGATCCGGAGCATGCCGAACTCTTTCAGAAATGGGGGGCGTCGCTCGTCGACGCGGGCACGAAGCGCTACGGCATTCCCGGCGAGCGCATCGTCTATCTGATCGACAAGCCTGGCGGCGAAGGGCCGCCGGCAACGGGTCGCTCCACGCGGGACGAGATCGCCAAGGCGTTCGAGTCGATGGCGCAGAAGGCTGCGAACGACGATGTGGTGTTCGTGATTCTGATCGGCCATGGAACGTTCGACGGGCGTGTCGCGAAGTTCAACCTGCCGGGGCCGGACATGACGGCGGCGGATTTCGGCCCGTTGCTCAAGCGGCTCGAGCCGCGCCGGGTGGTGCTCGTGAACACGGCGAGCGCAAGCGGTCCGTTTATCGAGGCGTTGTCGGGGCCAGGGCGGACGATTGTGACCGCCACGCGCAACGGCGCCGAACGGTTTGCCACGCTCTTTGGCGGCTTCTTCGTGGATGCGTTAACCGCGGAAGAGGCCGACGCGGACAAGAACAAGCGCGTGACGGTGCTTGAAGCGTTCAACTATGCGCGCGGGGAGGTCGTCAAAGCGTACGAGCGCGAAGGCATCATGCTCACCGAACACGCGCTGTTGGACGATACCGGCGACAAAGAAGGAACCGCCCAGCCGGCGGCGGACGGCAAGGAAGGACGGGTGGCCGCCATTCTCTCGCTCGGGTCGGCTGGCTCCGGCGAGCCGCTGCCCGATGACCCGAAACTGAGAGCGCTGTACGAAGAGCGCAGGACGCTCGAACGTCGTGTGGAGTCGCTGCGGCTGCTCAAAGACAACATGGAACCGCAGCGATATGCCTCCGAGCTCGAGAAGGCGGTCACGGAGCTCGCATTGAAGACTCGGGAGATTCGTGCAGCCGAGGGCAAGCGCAAGTGACTCGAATGATCACCGCCGTTCTGCTCGCCGTGGTGATGGCCAGTGTGGGGACGTTCGCGCAGGACTACTTCACTCAGCGAAGATCGTTCGAGACGAGCGGCAACGAGCCCTACGACGGCCGCCTCGTATTCGTGCGGCTGCGCTACTCGACGGGGATGGGCGGCTTCGGCCGTCGTGGTCGCGAGCCCGGGTGGGCGCACGACTATCCGACCGCGGACGTTCACATGATGAAGATTCTCAACGAGATCACGATCGTGCGGCCGCGGATTGACGGCTCGAACATTTTCGGCCTGGCTGATGCAGACTTGCACAGCTATCCGATCGCCTACATGTCCGAACCAGGATTCTGGTACCCGGACGAGGAAGAAGCGGCCGGCCTCCGCAATTACTTGTTAAAAGGCGGCTTCATCATCTTTGACGACTTTCGCGGATACGATTGGGAGAACCTGCAGGAACAGATGCGGCGCGTACTGCCTGAGAGCCACTGGGTCCAGCTCGACGCCACGCATCCGATCTTTCATTCGTTCTTCGAGATCAACGACCTGCACTACCTGCCGTCGTACGGAGAAACGCAGCCCACTTACTACGGCATCTTCGAGAAGAACGATCCGCAAAAGCGCCTGATTGCGATCGCGGACCGCGACGGCGACATCGGCGAATACTGGGAGTTTTCCGACACGGGCTACGCACCCGTCGATTTATCGAACGAGGCGTACAAGTTCGGCGTGAATTACTTTATCTATGCGCTAACGCATTAGTTGCCAGTCACCAGTTCCCAGTTCCAGTTATCGGGTATCCAGCTCGCGAACCTGGCAACTGGGAACGGGCAATGGGAACTGGGAACTGGAAACTGGAAACTGGAAACCGACATGCGACAGACGACCGACGTCATCGATCTCGCCTCTGACGACATCGCCCTTGCCGAGCAGATGAAGACCGGGCGCGATCGGATCATTACCGAGCTTCGCAAGATCATCATCGGCCAGGAAGACACCATCAATCAGGTGCTGCTAACGCTCTTTGTCGGCGGCAACAGCCTGGTCGTCGGCGTTCCAGGTCTCGCCAAGACGCTGCTCATTCACACGCTCGCGCGCGTGCTCGAGTTGAAGTTCTCCCGCATCCAGTTCACGCCCGACCTGATGCCGTCGGACATCACCGGCACCGACCTCATCCAGGAGGATACGACGACCGGCCGCCGGCAGATGGTGTTCGCGCCTGGGCCGATTTTCGCGAACATCGTGCTCGCGGACGAGATCAACCGGACGCCTCCCAAAACACAGTCGGCGCTGCTCGAAGCGATGCAGGAGCATCGCGTCACGATTCAGGGCCGCACCTATCAGCTCGAAGAGCCGTTCTACGTCTTTGCGACTCAGAATCCGATCGAACTCGAGGGCACGTACCCGCTGCCCGAAGCCCAGCTCGATCGCTTCATGTTTCACATCGTCATCGATCACCCGCCTGAAGACGAAGAGTACGAAGTCGTGCGGACGACGACGGCGCTGCAGGATCCGAAGTTCGAGCGGCCGGTAAGCGGGCCTGATCTGGTGGCGTTCCAGCGGCTCGTGCGCCGCGTGCCGGTTGCGGAGCCGGTGATGCGATATGCGTTGAGCCTGGCGCGCGCGAGCCGGCCCAAATCGCCGACCGCGCCCGAGCCATTGCGCAAGTGGGCGGCATTCGGCGCGAGCGTTCGCGCGGCGCAGTACCTGGTGCTCGGCGCGAAGGCCCGTGCGCTGACGAGCGGGCGCTACCATGTCAGCTTCGAAGACATCCGCGCGCTCGCGCACCCTGTGCTGCGACACCGGATCCTCACCAACTTCCACGCGCAGTCCGAAGGCATCACCAGCGATGCGTTGATCGATCGTCTGTTGGAATCCGTATCCGTCCCGCGTTCGGGAATGTGAGATGTCTCAACCGACCCTCGTCCCCGGCGCACGTTTCGTGGACCCCAAGGTGCTGGCCCGTATCGGTAACCTCGAGCTGGTCGCGCGCTCGGTGGTGGACGGGTTCATCAACGGTCTCCACCGTTCACCCTATTTCGGCGCGTCGGTCGATTTCGCCGAGCACAGGGGCTACGTGCCGGGAGACGACATCCGCCGTGTCGACTGGCGGCTGTACGCACGGACGGATCGATACTACATAAAGGAGTACGAGGCGGACTCCAACGCCAACTTCTCGGTTCTCCTCGACGTCTCCAAATCGATGGGGTTCGGCGGCGCCGGCATCACCAAGCTCGATTACGGGCGGATCCTCGCCGGCTGTCTGACCTATCTGGTGCACCGGCAGCGCGATCGCGTCGGCCTGGTGGCGTTCGATCAGGAGATCGTCGAACATGTGCCGCCATCGGCCAAGCACATGGAGGTGGTGCTGCACGTGCTCGATCGGCTGTCACCGATGCGTCCCGGATCGCTGCGTGAGCCGCTGCACAAGATGGCGGAGCACTTCGGGAGGCGCGGGCTGCTCGTCCTCATCTCGGACCTCTACGAAGAGCCCGATGCGGTCATGGACGCGATCGGCCCGCTGCGCTTCCGTGGCAACGACATGATTGTCTTCCACCTGCTGGACGACGCCGAGCTGAACTTCGGGTTCACCGATCCATCCGCGTTCGAAGACCTGGAGAGCGGCGAGCAGATTCCCATCGTCCCGACGGCGCTCGCGGACCAGTACCGCACGCTCGTTCAGGCGCACATTTCGGCGTTGACGGAACGGTTTTCAGCCAATCGTGTGGACTATTCGCTCGTCTCCACCTCGAAGCCGCTGGATCATGCGCTGTTCACGTATCTCAGTACCCGCGAACGGCTGATGCGCACCAGGTGATATGTCGTTTCTGACGCCCTTCTTCCTCCTCGGTCTTGCGGGCCTTGCGCTCCCGATATTGATCCATCTGATCCAGCGCGAGCGGAAGAACGTCGTCCAGTTCCCGTCGCTGATGTTCCTGCGGCGCATTCCGTACGAATCTGTCCAGCGCCGGCGGATCAGGAACTGGCTGCTCTTGATGATGCGGCTTGCCGCTCTCGCGCTCATCGTCCTGGCTTTTGCCCGGCCGTTTTTCCGCCGCTCCGACGCCGCTGCCGCCGCGACGACGGGAGCGCGGGAAGTCGTGCTGCTGATCGATCGCTCCTACAGCATGGGCTATGGCGATCGCTGGCAGCGAGCGCTCGGGTCTGCGCGTGGCATCATCAGCGGACTGAACGCATCCGACCGGGGGTCGGTCGTCTACTTTGCGTCTGGCGCGGAAGTCGCGTTGCGATCGACCGCGGACAAGGGAAGGCTGCTCGCCGCCATCAGTGGCGTTGAACCGTCGGCGGCGGCCACGCACTACGGGCCGGCGCTGAAGCTCGCGGGAAGCATTCTGAGCGAATCCGCGCTGCCACGCCGCGAGGCCGTGCTGATCAGCGACTTTCAGCGAGTTGGCTGGCAGGGAGCCGAAGGCTTGAGGTTACCGGACGGAGCCGCGCTGAATCCCATCGATCTCAGCAGCACCGACGCAGCGAATGCGTCGGTCACCCCCGTGGCTCTCGAACGATCGACGTTCTCGAATCAGGAGCGGGTGACGGTCACCGGCGGAGTGCTCAACCACGGACCGAAGGCGATCGACGCCGACCTCAGCCTCGAGGTTGATGGCCGTTCGATCCAGAGCAAGCGTATACGCGTCGAGCCAAACGGGTCCGCGTCCACGACGTTCGACCCGCTGACGCTTGCCGCGCCGAACATGCGCGCCTCGATTCGCCTGGGGCGCGATGCACTGGAGCGCGACAACGCGTTCCACTTCGTCGTGTCTCCCGGCCGCCCGGTGCGCGTCATCCTTGCCCAGCGGGCGGGCGCTCGCGATGCGAATCTCTACCTCTCCCGTGCGCTCGCCGTTGGCGACGCGCCACGTTTCGACGTCGTCGCCCGCGACGTGGAGTCGATCGGCAGCGACGATCTGCAGTCGGCCGGGATCGTGGTCCTGAATGATGTGGCCATGACATCGGGCACCGCGGATCGCCTCGCGCGCTTCGTGCAGCGGGGCGGCGGACTGCTCGTCATTTCCGGGCAGCGCGGGACGTGGCCGCAGGAGCACGCATCGTTGCTGCCGGCGGTACCCGCTGAAGCGGTCGATCGCACGAGAGGGCAACCGGCGCGTCTGGTGGCGCTCGAATACGGCCACTCGATCTTCGAACCATTCCGCGCGCCTCGCAGCGGCGACTTTTCGACCGCGCGGTTTTACGGATACCGCGCCGGCACGACCGCACGCGACGCGACCGTGCTTGCGCGATTCGACGATGGATCGCCCGCGCTGGTGGAAAAGCGGGTGGCAGCAGGACGCGTACTCGTCTGGCTCTCGTCGCTCGATCTGGTGTGGAACGACCTGGCGGTGAAACCGGTATTTCTCCCGTTCGTGCACCAGATGGCTCGCCATCTGGTGGCGTATCGCCAGGCGCCGCCGTGGATGACGGTCGGGGACGTGCTTGATCCGTCCGTTGCCGGAAGTCCATCGAAGGGAACGACGCAGCGCGCGATTATTTCCCCGTCCGGACAGCGGGTGCCGCTCGACGGGGAGGGACCAGACGTCGTCGAGCTCGCGGAACAGGGTTTTTACGAGGTGCGCGGCCTCGAGGCCGGCGCTCAACCCGTCATGATAGCGGCGTCAAACGTCGATCTCAGGGAGTCGGACTTGAACACGATCCCTGCGGCCGACGTTGTGGCGGCGGCGACGGGCCGTGCGGGCGGGACGGTTTCGGCGACTCCCGAGTTGGCGCCAAGCGACGCCGCCCAGGAGTCGGCCCAGAGGATCTGGTGGTATTTCCTGTTCGCTGGCCTCATGCTGTTATCAGTGGAGACGCTCGTCGCGAACCGGGTGCGGCTGTAGGCTACGAAGTGACGGAGCCCTTATGAGCAGATTTCTGCGCAACTCCGGCGATTCCCAAGGCTCGGATCTCGTCGCGATCATTCACCGGGTCAGACGCCGCTGGCGTCTGAAGCTCGCCCTTCGCGGCGTGGTGCTGGTCGTCGCGCTCGCGGTTCTCGCGCTGATTGCGGCGGCCTTTGGCCTTGAATCGTCGCGCTTCTCCCCGGCCTCCATCGTGACGTTCCGCGTTTTGCTGGGAATTGGCCTTGCGGTCATCGTCGGCCTGTTCTTCGTGCGGCCGTTGTTGCGCCGGGTCACGGACCAGCAGGTCGCGCTCTATCTCGAGGAGCACGAACCGTCGCTGCACGCCGAACTCATCAGCGCCGTCGAGGCTGACGCCGCGAATCGCGCCTCTGGCGCCGAGCCGTCTTCGCTCGTCGGTCGGCTCGTGCAGTCCGCGATCGAACGGGTGCGCGAGTTGGAACACGGACGACGCGTCGAGCGCGCCCCCATCCGCCGTTACGCCGGAGCGTTTGCCGCGATTGCGATTGCCGCGATTGCCATCTTCACGCTGGGCCCGGCATTTCTCCGCCATGCACTCTCGGCGCTGCTCGTCGTCTCGCGCAGCGTCGAAGCGGCCGTGCCGTATCGGATCGACGTGACGCCAGGGAATGCCACGGTCCCGCGCGGAGCGGATCAGACAATCACGGCCTCGCTGTCAGGTTTCGACGCGGATCAGGCGGTGCTGATGGTTCGACGGACGCCTGATGCGGCGTTCGAACGGATGCCGCTGATTCGTGCCGAGAACCGCTACGAAGCGATGCTGTTCGATCTCGCCGGCTCGCTCGATTACTACGTCGAGGCCAATGGCGTGCGGTCGTCCAACTACACATTAAAGGTTGTCGATCTGCCATACGTGCAGCGCCTCGAGCTCGAGTACCACTTCCCCGCGTACACGGGACTGGCGCCCCGCAAGATAGAGGACGGCGGTGACATTGCCGTCCTGGCCGGCACGGAAGTGCGCGTTCGGATCGTCCCGACGATGGCGGCGAAGGGAGGGCAGATCGTTCTCCACGACACGGCCACGACCAACCTTACAGCCGGCGCAGACGGGTCGTTCACGTCCTCGTTCAAGGCGGATCGGGACGGGTTCTATCGGGTGGAGTTGGACGCGCCGACCGGCGAGCACGTCAAGGCCTCACCGCAGTACACGATTGATGTCCTCGCTGACCGTGCGCCCATCGTTTCCATCTCCAAGCCGGGCCGCGACACGAGTGCCTCTCCGATCGAAGAGGTATTCGTCGAAGCCTCCGCGGAAGACGACTTTGGCGTTCGCGATCTTGAACTCGTCTACTCCGTGAACGGCGGAGCGGAAAAGACCGTGCGGTTGTTCGACGGCAAGAGCCGGCTGCCGGAAGTGACGGCCGGCCATACGTTTTATCTCGAGGAACTTGGCGTTCAGCCTGGCGACTTCGTGTCGTACTTCGCGCGCGCGGTGGACAACGATGGCGTGGCCGGCGCGAAGAAGGCATCGAGCGATTTGTATTTCGTGCAAGTGCGTCCGCTGCGGAAGGAGTTCCGCCGCGCCGAGTCGCAGGCCGGCGGTGGCGGTGGCGGCGGCGGTGGAGGAGAAGTCGGAGCGCTGTCACAGCAGCAGCGCCAGATCATTTCGGCGACCTTCAACGTCCAGCGCGATCGCAAAACGATGACCGGCGAAAAGCTGAAGGAGAACTCCGTCGTCGTCGCGCTGGCGCAGGCGCGGCTCCGAGATCAGGTCGAAGGCTTGCTGACGCGCATGAACAGCCGTCTGGTCGAACAGGATCCCGCGTTCAAGAAGATCGCCGAACTGCTGCCGCAGGCGGTCACGCAAATGACCGCCGCTGAAGCAAAGCTGCGCGCCCCGGATCCGCAGGCTGCGCTGGAGCCCGAACAAAAGGCGCTGCAATTCCTGCAAAAGGCGGAAGAAGAGTACGAGCTGCAAGTCAGCATGCAGCGCGGGGGCGGTGGTGGTGGCGGCGGCGGGCAAAGCTCGATGGCGCAGGATCTTGCCGATCTGTTCGAACTCGAGCTGGATCGCATGGCCAACCAGTACGAGACGACGCAGCGCGCGACGCAGCAGAACGCGGACCAGAAACTCGACGAATTGATGGAGAAGCTGAAGGAGCTGGCGCGACGGCAGGAACAAGAGGCGGAGGCGCAGCGACGCCGTGCCGCCCTCGGTCAGCAGGGAGGGAGCAGCGGCAGTCAGCAGCGCGCCCTTGCCGAACAGGTCGAGGAAGCCGCGCGTCGGCTCGAGCAACTGTCGCGCGAAGAAAACCGTCCAGAACTGGCGCAGACTGCGCGACAGCTTCGTGACGCGGCCGATGCGATGCGCCGGGCATCGGCGAATGGCGACCCATCCGCGGCGGCACAGGCGTCGGCTGCTCTCGAGCGTTTGCGCGACGCCGAACGAAAGCTTCAGCAGACGCAGGGCGGACGCGCCGAGCGTGACGTCCGCAATGCACTCCAGCAGGCAGAGGAGCTGGCGCGCGAGCAGAATGAGATCGCCGAATCGGTGAATGGCTTGCCCGCGAGCGGCGAAGGCCGGCAGGAGAAGGCCGGGCAACTCAGCGCGCGCAAGGAACAGCTGCAGACCAAGGTTGGCGAATTCGAGCAACAGTTGAATCGATCGGCGGCGGATATTGCGAAGCAGGAGCGCGATGCCTCGCGAAAAATGGCGGAAGCGGCCGGAACGATGAGGGACAACGCCGTCCGCGATCGCATTGGCTGGTCGCGATCGATGCTGCGCGCTGGCACGTCGCCGGCTGACATGCAGGCGCTGGAAAACAACATCAGCTCCACGCTTGATGCGGTCCGCGACAAGCTGCGCGAAGCTGCCGGCGCGCTCGGTCGGTCGAAGCCGGATGCCATGACCGAAGCGCTCAACAAAGCGCGGGATCTCGCGCGCGGCATGGAGTCCATGGACCAGCGGATGCGCGAACGCGCGCAGCAGGCGCGTCAGGGACAACAAGGTCAACAAGGTCAACAAGGTCAACAGGGTCAGCGCGGCCAGCAGGGCCAACAGGCCTCGCGCGGTCAGGAGGGCCAGCAGGGGCAACAAGGGCAACAGGGGCAGCAAGGGCAGCAAGGACAACAAGGACAACAGGGCTCCGAAGGGCAGCAGGGCCAACAGGGCCAGCAGGGTCAGCAAGGCCAGCAGGGCGGCGGCCAGGGCGGCCGCAACGACGGTCAGCGGACCTTGGACGGCCGCGGAGGAGACGGCGATACGCTCGGTCCCTGGCGGAACGACGGCGGTGGTTTCGGCGACCGGCGTCCGGGGCGCCTCAATCCCGAAGACGTCCGTCAGTTCCGCGGCGAGGCGCGTCAATGGGCGAACCAGGCCGAGCAGCTTCGCCGGCTTCTGCAGGGCCAGTCGCAGCGCCTCGACACGCGCCAACTCGATGAGATCCTCAAAGGCTTGCGTGCTCTTGAAGACGACCGCGTGTATCAGGACGTCGAGGAGCTCGCACGCCTGCAAAGCGCCGTCAGTGAAAACATGAAGCGTTTCGAGTTTGCGCTGCGGCGGCGTGCGGAGAGCGCGGCGGGACAGCCGGTGTTGTCGGGCGCAGACGAAGTGCCCGAGCAGTTCCGGAAGCTTGTCGAGGAGTATTACAAATCACTTTCAAAAGGAAGCGACCGTAAGTAACGAGCTTGCCGCGCCGTAGCTCTCGCGAAGGCGGGTGATTTGAACATGCGTGTAGGTGTCGCGACAACCCTGGCGGTACTCCTGATGGTGGCCGGTGTGGCCGCACAGCGCTGGGGCCGGTTGTATCGCGCCCCTCCGCGCTTTCCGAACGCCACGAGCTTCGACGGCGGATTCAATTTCTGCCGGGGGATGTTTACCAGCAACCGACCCGAAATGGGCGGTCAGGGCTGGTGGACTGACTATCCTGACGCCGACATCAACTTCTCGATTCGACTGTCCGAGCTCACGAAAACGCGCGTGAGCAAGGCTGATAGCGACGTTCCGAACCATCTCGTCGTTCGGCTCACCGACGATGAGTTGTTCCAGTGTCCCTACCTGCACATGGAAGATGTCGGGACGATGTCGCTGAGCGATGAGGAGATTTCCCGCCTGCGCGATTACCTGAAAAAGGGCGGGTTCCTCTGGGTCGACGATTTTTGGGGAACGATGGCGTGGGAGCAATGGGCCGACGAGATCGGCCGTGTGCTGCCGCCGAACGAGTACCCGATTCGCGATCTGCCGCCCGATCATCCCTTCTGGCGCGCGATGTTCGAAGTCAAGGAACTGCCGCAGATCCCATCAATCAACTCGTGGAGCCGCAGCGGCGGCGAAACGTCGGAGCGCGGTGAGGACAGCGCCGTGCCGCACATCCGCGGAATCAGCGACAAGCACGGCCGTCTGATGGTCCTGATGACCCACAACACGGATATCTCGGACGCGTGGGAGCGCGAAGGGGAGGATCCGCGGTATTTCTATCTGTTTTCGCCGAACGGCTATGCGGTTGGGATTAATGTGATCATGTATGCGATGACGCACTGAGAAGGTTCAGGAAGGGTTCAGAGGGGGTTCCGAAAGGGTTCCGAAAGGGTTCAAGGGTTCAGAAAGGGTTCAAGGGGTTCAGGGGTTCGATGTCAGGTACGTAGAAGCTGCGATGCTTGGCAGCCGTCCGCTTGGCACTTGTTGCGATCAACTCACGCCTGCTGCCGCGCCAGTCCAGACATTTCCCACCCTTCCGACGCGGCACGTCTCATGCGATTGGTGCGGGCATGGCGGCCGCGAAAAAATACGAAGACCTGATTTGCTGGCAGGTCGCTGCGAACCTGCGCGATCGTATTCTGAAGCTGACAGAGGACGGTCCGGCCGCACGCGCCAAGGATTTCCGCGACGATATTCGGCGCTCGGCGCGGTCGGCGCCAAGTAACTTGTCAGAGGGGTTCGGCGCCTTCTATCCCCGCGAGTTCGCCAGATTCCCCCGAATCGCGCGACGTTCTTTGACGGAAACCCGTAACCACCTTCAGGACGCGAGAGAGCAGAAGTACTTTCCGGAAAATGAAATTCGGGAACTCATCCACCTGACATTCAGGGCTCAGAAAGCAACGACCGGCTTAATCAAGTACCTCGATTCCTGCAAGGGCAAGCCGCCGACGGGTTGGGACTTTCAGCAGTAACCTGCTTGAGCGGGCCGTTCTCGGGCTTCTTTTGAATCTCGCGAAGGCCTTGAATCCGCTCTTCTGAACCTTGAACCATCTTTGAACCATAGAACCATCTTTGAACCACTGAACCGTCTCTGAACCTTTGAACCGTCTCTGAACCTCTGAACCTCTGAACCTCTGAACCTCTTCTGAACCTTTGAACCTCGTCTGAACCCTGTCTGAACCCCCTCTGAACCCCTCTGAACCATTTCTGCTATACTCCGATCCACCATGATGCGCGCGACTACCACCATGACCCGGAAACGGACCAAGCGGTCCGGCCGGCCGGTGGTGTGTATGCGCTCGTGATGATTGAATCACCCGAACGACGTCAACCCACAACGCCGGCCAGCAACAACAGGCCGGCGTTTTTATTTTGATTGGAGTGAGTTGTGGCTTCGAGCAGCGTCGCGGTCCGCAGGATGGACGTCGGAATACTTGGCGCAACGGGGATGGTCGGGCAGCAGTTCCTGCTGCAGCTCGCCGAACATCCCTGGTTTCGCCCAGCCTGGCTCGCCGCCAGCGAGCGGTCCGAAGGACGAACCTACCGCGAAGCGACGGCGTGGCACCTCTCAGAGCCGACGCCGTCCGAGGCGGCGTCGATGCGGGTCGAGGCGTGCACGCCAGGCCGCGGCCCACGGATCATGTTCTCGGCGCTCGATGCCAATGCCGCACAGGAGATCGAGCCGGCCTTCGCGCGCGCGGGCCACGTGGTCATCAGCAACGCGCGCAGCTACCGCATGGATCCGTCGGTCCCCCTGCTCATCCCCGAAATCAATCCAGAACATCTGAATCTGCTGCCCAGACAGCGGAAGGAAAAGAACTGGCCCGGCGCCATCGTCACCAACCCGAATTGTTCGACCGTCGTGCTGGCGATGGTCCTCGCGCCGCTGCGGCAGTTCGGCCTGCGCGCTGTTAACGTCACGACGCTGCAAGCCGTGTCGGGGGCGGGTTATCCGGGCGTCGCCTCACTGGATATTCTCGGGAACGTCATTCCGGCGATTTCCGGGGAAGAAGAAAAGATGGAGAGCGAGACGCAAAAGATCCTCGGAACCATTGACGCCGACGAGGGCATCGTCTCGCCGCATCTGGCCGTCGTGAGCGCACACACGACGCGAGTGTCCGTGATCGACGGGCACACCGAAATGGTGTCTATCAAGTTAGACGACAGACCCTCGCCGGAGGACGTCCGGGCGGCGCTGACGTCGTGGCGTGGACGTCCGCAGGAACTCGTGCTGCCGACGGCGCCTGCGGAGCCCATCGTCTGCATGGACGAACCCAATCGGCCGCAACCGCGCCTGGATGCCGGACGCGGCGGCGGCATGACGGTGTCGGTCGGCCGAATCCGTCCGTGTTCGGTGCTCGGCCTCAAACTGGTCGCGCTGGGGCACAATACGATCCGCGGGGCGGCTGGTGCGGCGGTCCTCAACGCGGAGTTGATGGTCGCGGATGGGTGGATCGGGGCGGATTGAAGATCGGGAGGACGAGAGGACGGGAGGTCGGGAGATCGGGAGATCGGGGGATCGGGAGTTGCCAGTGAACGCAGTAGTCATGAAGTTCGGTGGCACGTCTGTCGCAGACGCGACCGCCATCCATCGTTTGATCAATCACGTCGTTCGAGCGAGAGAGCTGGGGGATCGTCCGGTTGTTGTGGTCTCCGCGCTGGGGGGCGTGACAAACGAGCTGTTTCGTGCGGCCAGCGTCGCGGCGGCGGGTGACGAGGCCGCGGGATCGATTCTCGAGGGGCTGAAAGCGCGCCATCTCGAGCTGACCGCGCAGGTGTCGTCAACGATGGGTGACGACGTGACGCGCGCAATCACGCAACAATTCGACGAGCTACATGCCGTCGTCCGCGCCATCATGACGCTGAAGGATGCGTCGCCCCGCGCCCTCGACGCCATCGCAGCGGCTGGCGAGTTGCTGAGCAGCCGGATCGTGCATTCCGCGCTGTCGTCAGCCGGCGTCCCCTCGGTGTGGGTTGATCCGCGGCGACTCGTGATCACGAATGACGACTATACTCAGGCGTCCCCGGTTTTCGATGCGATTGACGCAGCAGTACCGCGCGAGCTCGGGCCCGAGTTGTCATCCAACCGGGTCCCGGTGACGGCAGGGTACGTTGGCGCCACGCGGGACGGCGTCTCCACGACGCTCGGACGAGGAGGCTCAGACTATTCCGCGGCGCTCATCGGCGCCGCTTTGCGGGCGCGTGAGATTCAGATCTGGACCGATGTTGACGGGATGCTGACCGCCGACCCGCGCATCGTCTCGGCTCCGCAGGTTGTGCGTCAATTGTCGTTCGGTGAGGCATCGGAGCTGGCATACTTCGGTGCAAAAGTGCTTCACCCCAGCACGATCCTCCCTGCCGTGGCTCGCGACATTCCCGTGCGAATCCTCAACAGCCGGCACACCGGCGGGCGTGGGACGCTGATTGCGTCGCACGAAATTGCCGGCGGCCGCGACGGCATTGCCGCAATTGCCTGCAAGCGAGGCATCACGGTCATCGACATTACCTCGACTCGTATGCTGATGGCATACGGGTTTCTGCGCCGAGTATTTGAAGTCTTCGAACGGCATCGCACCTCGGTCGATGTCGTCACGACCTCAGAGGTCAGTGTTTCAGTCACGGTCGACGACGATCGGCGGTTGAAGGCGGTGATTGCAGACGTGTCCGAGTTCGCCGAAGTGCGGTCGGAAAGCGGAATGGCTATCCTGTGCGCGGTTGGGGACGTGCTTCGGCAGGACGCGCACCTGGCGGCGCGAATTCTCGGTGCGCTGGACGGTTTTCCTCTGCGCATGGTGTCGCAGGCGGCTTCGCGCCGCAACGTCACGGTGGTGCTGCGCGATTCCGATGTGCCGTCGGCGATGAGCCAGCTGCACGATCTCTTCTTCGCGGAAACCGAGAACGATCGCGCGCAGACGGAGACCGTCAGCAGTTGAGCCTGCGAATCCTGGTGATCGGGCATGGCCGGATGGGGCGGCTCGTCGAAGCGCTGGCGCCCGAGTATGGCATGCAGGTCGCAGGGTTCGTGGATCGACGCAATGCGCACGATTCGAAGAGTTGGCCGGCGGCGGACGTGGCGATTGACTTCTCCGTCGGGGATGCCGTGCCGGTCACCTTGCCTCAGCTCGCCGCTCGAGGCACGAATGCGGTCGTCGGCACAACGGGATGGCAGCAGCACGAACAGGCGCTTCGCGACGAAGTGGCGCGCCGCGGAACTGGCGTCATTGCCGCACCGAACTTTGCAGTGGGCGTGAATCTCTTCGTGGCACTCGTTGAACGGGCGGCGCAGTTGATGAGCCCGCAGCCCACGTTCGGGGCCTACATTCACGAGCTGCACCACGCCGCCAAACGCGACGCACCGTCGGGAACGGCGCTGGCGCTGGAGGCGGCACTGAGGCGCAGCGGCTACGCGCGTCCAGTCGACCTGTCCTCCACGCGTGCTGGTTCGATCCCCGGAACACACACGGTGGGTTTCGATGCGCCGTCGGAGACGATTACACTGACGCACACGGCGCGAGATCGTTCAACATTCGCCCGCGGAGCGCTCGAAGCCGCACGGTGGATCCAGGGAAAACGTGGTTGGTTCACCATGAGGGATGTTTTGGGGTTATAGATCTCACGTGCTGCCGGCCGTAGCTTCCGCGAAGGCGGGCAGACGACCCTGAGGAAGGATAAACATGCGTAGAGCCTGGACTGGATGCGGAACGGCGCTGGTGACCCCGTTCGCCCGCGACGAGTCAGTGGACGAAGCTGGAGTCCGGCGCCTCGCCAAACGGCAGATCGAGGCCGGGATTCACTTCCTCGTTCCTGTCGGCACCACGGGCGAGAGCCCCACGCTCTCGGAAGACGAACGCGTGCGCATCGTCGAGCTGGTGGTGGAAGAGGCCGCCGGCCGGGTGCCAGTGCTGGCCGGCGCCGGCGGATATGACACCAAAGAGGTCATTGGCGTCGGTCGCCGCATGAAGGCGGTGGGCGCCGAGGGCCTGCTGTCGGTGACGCCGTATTACAACAAACCCACACCGGAAGGTCTGTTTCAGCACTACAGCGCGATCGCAGGTGAAGTCGGCCTGCCGGTCATTGTCTACAACGTTCCGGGGCGAACGGGATGCAACGTGGACGTTGCGACACTGGTCCGGCTTTCCGCCGTGCCCAACATCGTGGGCGTCAAGGAAGCGTCGGGCAACATCAGTCAGATGTGCGAGATTTGCCGCGCCGTGCCGGAGTCCTTCATTGTGCTGTCTGGTGACGATGCGCTGACGCTGCCGTTGATGGCGCTTGGCGGACACGGGATCATTTCAGTGAGTGCCAACCAGGCGCCCGCCGCGATGGCACGCATGGTGGAACTCGCAGAAGCCAACGATTTCGCTGCGGCGCGCCGGATTCATCAACGCTTGATGCCGCTGATGTCCGCAAACTTCGTCGAATCGAACCCGATTCCGGTGAAAGCCGCGATGGCACAAATGGGCTTGCTCGACGAGGTGTACCGGTTGCCGATGGTCCCGCCAAGAGCAGAGTCGCGTCGACGGATCGCAGAAGCACTGGCGGCCGCCCACCTGGAGCAGGACACGACGGCCGGCGTGCGATGACGGGATCGCTCGAAGCGGAAATCAACGCGCTCGCGGACGCTGGAGATGCGGTCGATCGCGAGCGCGCGCGTGACGCGTTCAAGCGCCTCCGTGCGGCGCTCTCGGCCGGAGAGGCGAGAGCCGCCGAGCCGGACCCGACCACCGCGACGGGCTGGCGCGTCAATCGCTGGGTAAAACGCGGCATTCTGCTCGGCTTCCGGCTTGGCGACATCATCGACGCCTCAATGGATCACGGCCGGTGGCCGTTCTTCGACAAGGACACCCTCCCACTGAAGAAGTTCGATACCTCTTCCGGCGTACGCCTTGTGCCCGGAGGGTCGAGCGTCCGCGATGGAGCCTATGTCGGCCGAAAAGTCATCTGCATGCCGCCGATGTATATCAACATCGGCGCGTACATCGACGATGAAACGCTCGTCGATTCGCATGCCCTCGTCGGCTCCTGTGCCCAGATTGGCCGCCGCGTCCACGTGAGCGCAGCCGCGCAGATCGGCGGCGTGCTCGAGCCCGTCGGCGCCCTCCCCGTCATCGTCGAAGACGATGTGCTCGTGGGTGGCAATTGCGGTATCTACGAAGGCGCCATCGTCAAACGGCGTGCGGTGCTGGCGGCGGGCACAATTCTGACACGCTCGACGCCAATCTACGACGTGCCGAACGGGACGATCCTGGAGCCTCGACCGAACGAGCCTCTGGTCGTGCCTGAAGGGGCAGTGGTTGTTCCGGGAGCAAGACCGATGACGACCGGGCGCGCCCGCGACTGGGGGCTGTCAGTCGCCGCTCCGGTGATCGTCAAGTATCGCGACGAGCGAACCGATGCGAGGACCGCACTGGAGCAGTGGATCCGGTGAAGCTTCTGGACTTCGCGCGCGAGTTCATCGACATCGACTCGACCACCGGACGGGAGGCAGAGGCCGGCCGCTGGCTGGCGTCGAAATTGCGAGCGTTGGGGTACCGAGTGGCGGAGCAGCCTGTTGCCGAGGGTCGCTTCAATATCCTGGCGACTCTGGATGCCCCCCGTGTCGTGTTCTCGACCCACTACGATTGTGTTCCACCGTTTTTTGGCAGCAGCGTCCGAGACGGCCTCCTGTATGGACGCGGCGCCTGCGATGCGAAAGGGATCCTTGCCGCGCAGGTTGCGGCTGCCGAGCGCCTTCACAAAAACGGCGAACGCCGCATCGGCATGCTCTACGTCGTCGGCGAAGAGCGCGGCAGCGATGGCGCCAAAGTCGCGAATCAGGCGTCGATCAACTCGAAGTTCCTCATCAACGGCGAACCGACCGACAATCGCTTGGGTGCGGCCACGCGCGGTGTGCTCAGACTCCGCCTGCATGCGAGCGGCCGCGCGGCGCACTCGTCTGCGCCCGAACTGGGTGAATCGGCGATCGACAAACTTCTCGATGCGCTGATGCTTTTGCGCACGATCGAGCTGCCGACCGATCCGATCATCGGGCCGACCTACTACACGATCGGATTAATCGAAGGGGGCATTGCGCCAAACGTGATTCCGCCAGTTGCCTGGGCCGAAGCGCTTTTTCGAACGAGCCGTCCGGCCGACGAAGTCGTGCGCAGTGTGCAGGCACTGACGCGTTCCGTCCGGCTCGAGGAAGTCTTGCGAGTGCCCCACGTGAGGCTTCAGACATTGGACGGTCTCGGCATTGATACCGCCGTGTTTCCATTTGCGACGGACATTCCGTTTCTGACCAACTGGGGAACGCCGCTCCTCTTCGGTCCGGGTTCGTTCCATGTTGCCCATACGTCAGAGGAGCACGTCCGAATCGCCGAGATGGAAGACGCGGTGGAAAAGTACGTGCAGATTGCGACCGCGTGCCTCGCGCGCGTGTGAATCCCCTACCAGATCACTCGAACGACTCCCGATCCGCGAATCTCGTTATCGCGCGTGATTAGCGGCAGCTCCAGATCCTGGGCGGCCGCGCAGATCAGGGCATCGAAGGGGTCCCGGCTGAACCGGAGGTCGTCAGCTCTGAAGATCTGTGATGCCGTGAGATCGAACGGCTGGTACGCAGGATTGCTGAACAGATCGTCGAAGAAGGCGCGGATCGTGCGGCGGAGGTTGATTCGGCCGGCGCGTGCCAGCAGGGCGCATTCCCAGATCACCGCCGCGGGCACGTACACAATCGCCTGGCGCCGCTCGCAGTCGTCGAACATCGCGGCGGCACGGCGGCCAAGCCGGCCACCGCCGGCCGCATGAAACAGCAAAGCGTGGGTGTCTGTGACGGCGGCGGCAGGTTCAGCCACGGCGCTTGCGCTGCGTTCGTATGGCGCCAGACCTTTCCCTAACGAGGATTGGCTGCCGCGCGGATGCTGTGAATACCGACCGTACGTACGCATCCGCTTTCGCCAAATCCGGGTCGTCCTCAGGCAAATCGATGGTGCCGGCTACGGATCGAATGGCGGTGGGTTCCGTCCGCCCGCCGAGTCGAGCTTCTTCGACAATTCGATCGAGGACTGCGCTCAGGCTGCCGCGAGACGTTGCCGCGGCCTGCGCCCGCAGCCAGAGGAGGTTGTCAGCCTCGAGTGTGATAGATACAGCCTTTCGCATCTTTATAGGATATCACATAATTCGCGCACATGGTCATGGCACACGCGGGATATTGAGGCCTGCGACGGAGCCCTTTTCGCCGACGGTCCAGGCGACGGTCGAGTGCGGTGGAACGCTGACGGCGTGGAAACCTTGGCCTGTGACGGCCGTCCAGGTTCGAGCGTCATCTCGTGACAGATCGCATCCCGAAGGTCCAACCGCGACCCACGTGTCCCGTAATTCGGGAACGTAGGCGACTGCCGAGCGGAAACCCGTCAGCCCTTTCACCGCCGCCCACGTCCGACCGCCATCGGCGGTGATGGCCGCGTTGCTGACCGCCTCTGATTCCTTCTGGTAGTCACCGCCAACGATCACGCCACGCGATGGGTCCCGAAACGCGATAGAGAAAATGCCGGCCGAACTACTGCTCGGTATCGGGGTTTGAACGACTGCCCACGACCGTCCACCGTCGGTGGACCGCACTACCCGGGATGCCGATGTGCCAATCCACACGTTGTCGCCGACGAGCGCGACGTTGCTGCCGCTCGCGGCATACGCTCCTTCCCCTGGAAGTGCCGGCGGCAGCGCAGCAGCAGGAATCTTCGTCCAGGTTCGTCCGCCGTTGTCGGTGCGCAGAATCACGAACCGACCGTCCACAGAATCGCTGAACGCGAAGCCCCGCCGCGAGTCCCGGAAGGCCATGGCGTCGTAGAACGCCTTTGAATCGTCGTTGCGAAACTGCAGCGACCAGGTCGCGCCGGCGTCGGTCGTCTTGTAGATCCGCGAGGCGTCGCCATTGCCGATGCTCAACACGTACGCCGTTCGTTCGTCGATGGCATCGATGTCACGGAAGTCGAGTTTGTCGGCGTCCGGGATGGTCAGGCGGCTCCAGGTGCGTCCACCGTCAGTGCTTCGGATGATCGTGCCTTCGCTGCCGCTCGCCCAGACGATGTTGGCGGTGGGCGCGCTCACGCCACGCAGGCGTGCCGTCACGCCGGAGTTGTAGAGAGTCCACCTCGGCGCGTTCGGCGAGGCCGCGGTTTGCGCCAGTACGACGAGTGCCAGGATGATGGTTTTCACTTGTCCCGCGCGATTGCCTCCGCCTTTGTCTCAGCGACACCGGAAGCGAGCATCATGCCGGCGGTGTAAAGGACCACCACAATGACCAGCCACCGGACGGTCGTGAGATCCATGCTGCGCACCCAATAGGCGGCCACCACAACGCCGGGGATGCCGCCGAGTGCCAGACCAAAGGCGTTACGCAGACTGTAGCTGCGTTCTCGAATGAACTTCAGGCTGCCCACGGGCATCAGGAACGCGCACGATCCCATCATGATTGGGAATGCGGTTCGCTCGCTCATGCCGAGGAGGCTCACCAGAATCATGCACGGCGCATAGAGTCCGATTCCGAGCGTCATCAGCGCGCCCAGCGCGAAATTCCCTCCCACCGCAAGCGCCAGCTTCGCGCCATCCACGCCAATCGCGTCGCTTCCCTGCGGAAACAGCCCGAGCTGCTTCATGGTGAAGAAGATCGCCGCCGCCAGCAGCGCGAAACCCATGCCGATCTGCACTTTTCGCTTGGACCATTTCGCGACGATCCCGGCGCCCAGCCACGCGCCGAGGACGGCCGCGGCGATCATCGAGACGAGCGTCACGACATCAACCGGAATGACAGCCGTGTAAATGAATGCCTGCGTGACCGTGGGAAGCGTGTGGCCAGTGTTGAGCGTTCCAGGAATGATCCGGTCCGGCAGCATCTTGAAGAACTTGAATAGCGCCGTCGTCGTGGCGAACGAACCGATGCCGAGCGTGTCGAGGAAGTTCGTCCCGGTACCGACCGCGATTTGCAGCGGCGTCGGGAACCGCGCGTCGGTCGCGGGATCGTTTGCGCCCGCAGCGGTCTTTTTCGCGTCAACGACAACTTTTGTCCAGAGCCCGACGAAGAGCGCCGTCAAGGCGCCCAGCACGGTCAGGAGGGCCGTAATGGGGTTCATAAGGGGGAAAGACTAGCAG
>JBAROV010000133.1:0-5982 GCA_049642465.1 Vicinamibacterales bacterium | reverse complement strand
CGAACGGCCCCCCTGATCCAAGGTCGTGGAGACAACTACGGGGGGACCCACGCTGGCACGCCATCGGTCGAGTGTCAGGTTGTCGCCTGGTGCGGAAGGGGAGAACCAGGCAATGGCCGGCGAGAACCCATCAGTATTGCGGCGCGCAATGGTGTGAGGGCCGACGCACGCACTTCCCGCAAATCCAGAGACCAGCGCGAGTAACGCCATTGCCGCGCGCAAGGCGCGCGGCCGCCGTACGTGGGTAGACATCGGTAGCAGGGGAATCTAACAAGTGTAACAGCGAACCGGTTTTTGCGCGCGAACCTAAACGGTGTCGTTCGACCTCAAGTTGGCGAACGTTGTGCATTTCGCCTGGCTGCGCATGTCACGCCGAAGTGCGACTCTACCGTGGGCTGGCCTGGCGATGGTCATCGCTCTCACTGCGGGGTGTGGCAGTACGACTGAGACGATCGTAAATACGACGTCTCCATCCTCAACGAGGTGCCAACCCACCCTCGGTTCCCCCTCAACATCCTATGGGCCGGCCGGCGGGACCGGAACAGTGATCGTCACCGTTGAGCGCGAGTGTGACTGGACCGCCGATCCCAGTGCGTCATGGATCGTCCTGACGGCGGGGAAGCAGGGACAAGGCGATGGAACGGTCGCTTATCGGGTGGTTGAAAACGTCGATCCCGAGGCGCGGCGCGGATCGATCGCCGTGTCGGGTCAGAGCGTACAGATTGCTCAGGAACCGGCGCCGTGCCGCTTTTCAGTTTCACCAGCCCAATTGAACGTCCCATCGAACGGCGCTGACATGTCCATCGCTGTGCGGACCCACTCGGCGTGCAGCTGGACGGCTTCGCCGGTCGCGTCTTGGGCCACGCCGTCTCCGGTTTCGGGCAAAGGGGATGGCACCGTTCAGGTCCACATCGTTGCGAACATGGGGCCGGCACGTACCGGCGAGCTCACGGTGGCAGGTCAGCGCATATTCTTGACGCAGGAGGCGCGTGCACAGACCCCTGAGCCCCCCGCGCCGCCAGAACCAGGCCCGAATCCACCCGGGCCCCCGCCTCCGCAGTGTTCGTACGAGCTGTCGGCGGGGTCGGCGTCCTTCACCGCGGACGGAGGCACGGGGGCATTTCGGGTCCGAACATCAGCCGTGTGCCCCTGGACTGTTCTGAGCAGCGCGCCGTGGGTGACGATTGTCGGCGTGCCTGCCGGATCCGGAGAGTCAGAGATTCGATATCTGGTGGCCCCTAATTTTTCAGCATTGGCGCGCACGGCGGTACTGACCATCCAGTCGGAAGTCTTTCGAATCACGCAGGCGCGCGCCGAAGAACTGAAGCTGGAGGGGAAAATCTCGAGCTTGACGGGTGTGTGTCCGAACCTTCGGTTCCGGGTTGACAACCGGACCGTCATCACTGGCCCCGACACGGATTTCAGACACGGTGAATGCTCCAAGGCGAAGAATGGGGATGGTGTAACTGTTCGCGGCTTCGCCCAGCCAGACGGCACCGTGGTGGCAACTCGCGTAGATTTTTGACGCTTTTCGAAGGAATGCATGATGCGCAGATCTTTGCTGGGACTCGTGGCGTTTCTGGCAGTCTCAATAGCGGTGCCAACACGCGCTGCCGCGCAATCGACGGTGACAGAAATCGTCGAGTTTCTCATGACCAACCGGGACGTCGTGACAGATGACTTCGCCCGCGATCGGGCAGCGGTTGAAGTCGCGCGCGACGCCGTAACGCGCGCCCTGCTCGTCAGCCTCACGTCGGTGCCGATCGCGACCTCGTCTGGCGGGTTCGTCTATCGGCTGAACCCGGAGCTGGGAACGGTCGAGCGTGCCACCGAAAGTTTCGGCGGCTTCTTTGTCGAGCGGGCTCTGACACCGGGTCACGGCAGGGCGGCATTCGGTGTGTCAGCATCGACATCCGCGTTCGACAGCCTCGACAAACACGATCTCCGTAACGGGTCCTTCATCACGATTGCGAACCGCTTCCGCGATGAAGCGACCCCGTTTGACACCGAATCGCTGACGCTCCGGGTGCGGAGCAGCACGATGACGGCTTTTGCGAGCGTTGGGATTACGAGCCGTTTCGAAATCGGGGCGGCCGTTCCCTTCGTCCAGCTGACGCTCGAGGGGGAGCGCGTCAATGTCTACCACGGAGATTCCGTCCAGCAGGCAGCGGCGACGGCTACAGCCAACGGCATCGGGGACGCCGCTATTCGCGCGAAAGTCATGATGCTTGCCGCACGATCCGGCGGCGTCGCGCTCGCGGGTGAGTTACGGCTGCCAACCGGCGACGAACGGAACCTGCTGGGCGCTGGCACCATGGCTGTTCGCGTGATGGGGATCGGCTCGCTCGAGCGAAGCGGGTTCTCGCTGCACGGAAACGCAGGTCTGGTCCGCGGCGGAGTCTCCGACGAGTACACGTTTGGCGGCGCTGCGGCCGTGGCGGTTGCACCTCAGGTCACGCTCACGGGCGAACTGGCAGGACGGTATTTGTCGGAGCTGCGGTCCGTGGTTCTGACCGCCGCCCCCCATCCATCTTACGAGGGTGTTGATACGTGGCGGCTGACGGGTGGAGATCCAGGCCGCAGGATTGCGAACGCGATCGCGGGATTCAAATGGAATCCCACGGGGACGTTTGTCGTGGCGGCGCACTTGCGATGGAGTTTGACATCTGCGGGACTGACGGCGCCGCTGACGCCGTCGATAGGGATGGAATACGCATTTTAGAGCTCTAGCGAACTTTCGCTGCGACCATCTGCCAGTCGCCCGACGTGTTGCGCAGACGGAACTGCCAGCGACGCGGCTCCGTGCGAGACCCGCCCCCAATCTTCGGCGTCCAGGTCGCTGACCCGGCGCAATCAACAATGGCCGATTCGATTGCGACACGCACGTCGCACGCGCCGAGCGCGACCTTCTGCGACGCGAGTCCGTCGAACGCTCGCGCGAGGGCGCGACGGTCGAGGCCGGGGAAGATCGCGCTCGCGGCGGCAGCGTCGAGTTGCGAATACGCGGCCGCATAGCGATCGAGAATTTCCCGAATCTGCTCCTCGTCGCGTGCGACAGCGGATGCGGCATCAGGGGTTGCCGGTGGAGGTGCCGCGGCGGGTGCCGCCGGCTCGTGAATTGCGGGGGAAGATGTGGGGCGTGTCACTGGAGTCGTGTCCTCGGTGAGAACGGGCACCGGTGCAGCCGGTCTCTCGACGCTCGCGGCAGCCTGCGGAAGAGAGGTTAGGGGTGCAGGCGGCGGCGGTTCGGGTGGCGGCGGTGCTTCGGTCCGACTGGGCGCGACTGCTGGCTCGCGAACGAGCGGTTCGGTGGGGCGGAGTTCTACCGACGCTGGCGGCGGTGACGATGGTGAAATCGTCTCCGGCTTTGTCGGCGTGGGTTCAACCGTGGAATTCGCGGCGGGAACTTCATCCACGGCCACTTGAACCGGAGGCAGCGCTTCAGCGGGCCGGGGTTCGTCCGTTGCAGCAGCGGCACCTGGCGAGGGAAGCACTGGAGGCTGGTTTGGCTCAGCACTCACGGTACGCTCCGTCTGCATGAGAGTTGTCATCTTTGGCCCAATGAACCAGCCGACTGCACCGCAAGCGAGTAACGCGGCAGCGGCGAGCGCCAAGCCACGCCCAGGCCTCTTCTCTTGTTCATCAGCTCTGGTCGCGGTCGCCCCCGTACTCTCCCTTGGCTCCTCGATGACGAGCGGCAGATCGATCAGCGGCTCCGCGGTATTGGTCGTGGTCGTCGCATCGACCTTGATCGGGATCGTCTCGACGGGAAGCGGACTCGGTTCGACGGCGTGCGGTGTCGAAGGGACGAAACTCTCCGCGGCGATCGACGGACTCTCAACTGAGGATGTAAATTCGACGTCCGTCTGCTCGTCGGCGAAGAGGGCCGAAGAAGCAGGTGCCGTTGATGAAGCCGGACGAAGAGCCTCGACCTGCGCGCGTAACTCCGTGAGTCGCGGCTCGAAAGGGCTCAGCTGTTCAATTTCTGCAAGCGCCTCGCGGGCAGCATCTTCCCGTCCTGTCTGGCAGGCCTCCGCCGCGCGTGTGAGCAGCCGTTCGACGCGTCGCCGCCGCATGCGCAACTCGAAACTCTGCCATTGATCTGTAGCGGTATGCGCGGCTGAGTCTTCGCCCGAATGGACGGAGGTCGCCATCGGAGACAGAACGGATGCAAGAACTGTAGCTGAGCCAGCTCAGGCGGTTGGGGTCGCGACTGGACTGAAGAGTCGCTCGGTATCCTTATTGAGCAGCACCCACAGTGCGTAAATGCCGAGCATCGTTCCAAACGGGATATTGAAGAGGTTAAGGATCGCGAGAACGATTCCCAGAATGCGCGACCAGGGCCTGAAGTTCAGCAGTCCCCATCCTGCGATGAGTCCGGGCAGCGACAACGCCAGCAGGACAATTACCAGGGCCATTCCAGTAATACCGATGATCGGGATGGCAATCGCCGCGTCTTCTGCGCTCGCTGCGGCGCCGACGATGCCAGCGGCGCTGCCAAGGGTGAGAGTCAGGAACAACGCGGCCAGCACACCGAGCCCACTCAAGACGAGGTACAGAACGCCAAGCACTTTGACGTGAGTGTCCATCCGCTATTCCTGCTCGTCGTCGAGATCCTCGTCTTTCGCGCTGGTTGCGACGTTGTCGATATCGAGATCGTCGTCAGCGGCACGCCAGTCCTCGTCCGCGTCATACAACCGGCCGACTGGACGTTCCTTGATGGGACCTTTCGGACCGCGTTCTTCTTTACGAGGCGGCTTCCGCTTGTTTTTGGGCGGTGCGTCGGGACCGAAATTCCGGTTGCGCGAAGCGCCGCCGGACGGTCCACCCCCGGAATCGGTTCTCGGTGTGAAGCCCCCAGGACGTGGAGCGGAGAAGCCGCCACCGGGGCCAGCGGGCCGAGGGCCACCAAATCCTCCGGGTCTTGGACCACCGGGCCCACGCTCTTCGCGCGGCCGTGCTTCGCTGACGGCGAGGGGCCGCCCCTTGAATGGCTGCTGATGGAATCGGCGGATGGCTTCTTCAGCCACCGCCCGATCGGCGTAGTCAACGAACGCAAATCCACGAGGCCGCCCGGTTTCTCGATCCACCGGCAGCACCACCTGCGTTGGTGCACCGACGCTCGAGAGGTGCTCGCGCAACTCTGCCTCTGTTGCCGCGTACGGCAGATTGCCAATGAACAAACGGACTGACACGACTCCCTCGATGTTGGTGGGCTGGGCTGCCCGAACGGTGCGGTCTCGTCCCGAGCCGCGCCAGTAAGCCCCAACAAAATAGCACATTGGGAGAGTTCCGCGTATCGGTGAGCCGCAGCTCAGGTTGAAGCGACCCGAGAGCGTGCGCTACTATGGACTGTTCAGCCAGCGCCAGAAAAGTCCACTGTAGATGGCAAGCACAGAAGCGGCCCGTGGGCCGATCGTCGTCCGCGGCGCCCGCACCCACAACCTCAAGAACGTTGACCTGACGCTTCCGCCGCGTTCACTCGTGGTGATGACCGGAGTCAGCGGCTCGGGCAAATCCTCGCTCGCGTTCGACACGATTTACGCCGAGGGTCAGCGCCGGTACGTCGAATCCCTGTCGGCCTACGCGCGCCAGTTTCTCGAGCGCATGGAAAAGCCTGACATCGATTCGATTGAAGGGATCTGTCCCGCGATCGCCATCCGTCAGAAAAACAGCATTCGCAATCCCCGATCGACGGTCGGCACCACGACAGAGATCCACGATTACCTGAGGCTGCTCTACGCCCGCATCGGACGCACCATTTGCCGCGGATGTGGCCGCGACGTCATCCGCGAAACGGCCGAAGTGGTTGCTCGCGGGCTCGGAGAGCTTCCCGAAGGGACGCGGATCATGATTGGCTTCGACATGCCGATCGTGAACGCCTCACCGCTCACCCGGGATCCCGAACCGGATGACGACGAGACGGTCGCTGCGGAGAGTCGCGACGCGGACGACGAGTCGTCCGCCCCGCAGCCCGACCTG
>JBAROV010000126.1:0-23662 GCA_049642465.1 Vicinamibacterales bacterium | reverse complement strand
ACAGGTCGAGGTTGTCGAACCCGTACTGCCCGAAGTTGTCCCGGATGAACAGATTGCGGAACTTGAAGAACTCGTTGTGGGTGCCGATCGTGATGGCGTGCTTGCCGCTCAGCCACGTCAGGTCGTTCGTAATTTCGTAGATATCCTGATCGAGCTCGTTGGCGGTCGAGAAATTCTCCCGTCCCGCGCGAATCGAACCCGAGCTCAGATTGACCGTCACCATTGGAAATGGCCGCGCTTCGAAGGGCTGCCCGGCGCGGCGATCGCGAACTCGCTGGAACGTGAAACGTGCCTCGTTGACCGCCGTCCCGAACGTGCTGTTCAACTGCACGACCGACGAATTCGTCTTGTTTGCGATGCGATAGAAGTTGTCGGGCATGAAGTACTGGGTCGCGGTGGGGCGCCCGATATCGTTCAGGCCGTCGAGGTAATTGTGCCGGATAATCAGCTGGTGCTGTTGCGCCACGTTGAAGTCGGTGCGCACGAAGATCTTGTCGCTATTGACGGTTCGAATGAACTCTTCCTTTCCGCCGGCGTTGTAGCCGTACCTGTTCTGCAGAATGTTGACGAAGCGATCGATTTCCGCTTCACGCCCGAACTGCTGTCCACTGCCGCTCACTGAGACGCCAGACGGGTTGTCGCGGCGGCCCCAGTCGACGTTTCCGAAGAAGAAGGCCCGGTTTTCGACAATGCGTCCGCCGACGCTGCCGCCGAACTGCTGATCCTTGAACTGTCCGACCTTCGTTCCCGTCGGACTCTCGCCGACCCAGTCCTGGTTACGGCCGAAGAAGTACGCCGTCCCCTTGAACTGGTTGCTGCCGCTCCGCGTGATGGCATTGATGCCGCCACCCGAGAATCCACCCTGGCGGACGTCATACGGTGAGACCACGAGCTGAAGTTCCTGAATCGCGTCCAGGCTGATCGGCTGCGCCTCTGTCTGGCCGCCGGGCGTCCCGGATGCGGCAAGACCGAACAGGTCGTTGTTGACAGCGCCGTCAATCTGGACGTTGTTGTATCGGTTGTTCCGGCCAGCGACCGAGAGCGCGAGCGGATCTTCGTTGAGGCCCGTGGGATTGAAGTACGGCGACGTGCGCGCGATGTCGACGAGGTTCCGCGAGATCGTCGGCAGGTTCTCAACGGCCTGCGTTGAGACGTTGTCCGCCGTCCCTGCGCGCGAGCTGTCAATGACGGATGAGACGCCGACGACTTCTACGGTTTCGGCAACCGTTTCCAGCTGCATCGTGAAGTCAACCTTCTTCTGCTCCCCAAGGCGAACGTCGATGCCGAGCTGCGTCTCCGGCTTGAATCCCCCCATCGACACCGTCACGTTGTACGGGCCGACGCGAACGTTCAAAAAGCTGTAACGACCCTGAGCGTCCGTCACGCCGTCGTAGGTCGTGCCGGTCGGTGTATGCGTCGCGAGCACGGCCGCACCAGGCAGCACGCCGCCCTGTGCGTCGGTAATGACTCCCGTCAGACTTCCCGTCGTCGCGCCCTGCGCGCCGGCGGTTGCTGGCAGGAGCGTCAGCAGGCAGACAATCGCCGAGAAGCTCCATACAGCTTTCTTCCACAGATGCATCTTGTCGTTCTCCAGAGGATTTGGGTTGAGCACACCAAACCGAAGATTAATTCGAAATGCGGGGAAACGCGGGCGATTATAACAGAATCACCCACGTTTCAGGGGTGAAACACGCAAAAGCGTGCAGTCGAAGCGCTACCGTTTCGGTGCCGGCGGCGGCTTGAGCGAGTACTCCGTACGATAGCGGAGGTTCATGTTCTGACGCTTGAGTTTGATTTCGATGCGGCGACGCTTTTTTGTCGGGTCGGGGTTGGTCGAATAGTACCCGACGACGTAGTAGTCGCTCGTTTCGTTGTCTATTCTCTTCAGCGCCTTGTCGAAGTCGTTCTGATTCACGACCGCAATGCCGCCCGTCTGCTCGGCCAGCACGCGCAGGCTGTCCTGCGATGAGCGGACGTAATCCTGCCACTCGACCATATCGATGTTTTCGTCGAGATCGGGCATACCGACCAGCCCGCGCGGATCAATGGTGTAAATGGAGGCGTTGGCGCGGTTCGCGGCGCGCGTCAACTCCGACAACTCCGCGGCAAGGTCCGCTTCGTGGAAGACGTTCGACGAACGTTCCGAGAGGAACGGGTTGTAGTCGTCGTTCTGATCCGGATTGCCATCCCCGTCACTGTCCTGCGAGGGACGTCCGTACTTTTCTTTGTCCTGCTTGAGGCGCGTCGTCTCGAAGGGATTGAAGTCGTAGCCGTTGCTCACGTAGATGAACGCCTTGCGACGGTTATGGACCTGCTGGAGTTTCTGCATGATGTCGTATGCCGTCGAGAACGCGACATGCGCACGATAGCGAACTTCCGGCGGCCCCTGTTGACCAATAGGCACGTCGAGAATGTCTTTGGGCGTCAGACCGGCGCCGGAAATCTTCTTAATGGCTTCGTCCAGCCGGCGGCGGTCGTACGTCATGTCAATCGCGAGCGACGAAGGACCGGTGGACACGATCCCGAACATGTCCCCTTCGTGAATCAGTTCCTTCGCGACCTTTTTGAACAACTCGCGAATGCGCGGCGTGTTGCGGAAATCCAGGTGGAGGTCGTCGACGAAAATCAGGAAGATGCGTCCTGCCGCATCGCTCGTCGGACGACTCGCGGGCAGGATGATGCCCTCTTCGGCCACCGGCGGCGGCGGTGCGGCTACGTTGAAGATGCGGCCGCCATGCGTCAGCGTGAACGACACCAGTTCCTGCTTGACGCCGTCCTCGTAGACCTCGAAATCATCCTTGTTGAGATCCGCTACGAACTGCCCGTTGTTGTCGCGCACGATGACGTCGGTCGTGACGAGATCGACTCGCGAACGGATCACCTGATCGCTTCGCGGTGTTTGCCCGGACTCCTTCGACGGTGCTGGCGTGGACGGAGTTTGCTGGGCCGGCGGTTGATTGGCCGGTGCTTGCGTCGAAGACTGTTCCTTCGGAGGAGGTGTCTGGGTCGAGGAGGATTGAGCCCCAACTGCAGCACCGAGGATCACGACCAACAGGGCGGAGCCCCACATACCGCGGGATCGTGCGTGCATGACTCTCATTATAGGGCGCCTGCGGCCCGAGCGAGGCGCCGGAGGGAAGCGGCGCGGAGTGCCGCCGCCGAGCGAGCGCGAGCGGGGGTGGGGCCCCGCGAGCACTCAATTCGGTCCCGGGGACGCCTTACCTGCGTTTAGAAGGTTTCGACGTCTTCCGTTCCGACGTTTTGCCTCGCGCCGGCCGCGCGGCCGCCTTGGCCTTTTTCGGCGCGGGGGCCGCCGCCGACTTCGCCTTCACGCGTGGCGCTGGACGTTCAGACGCTGCCCGCGGCTCGGCGGCCGGTTTGCGCGGCGGCTCGGGAGCGGGCGCCGACCGGTGCACCATCGTGAACCGCGTCTGGTCCCCGATCGAGTGGTAGCTCCAGATTTCGGAGACGTTCACCTGGTTTTCCGTCGCCAGCCGCTTGGCGATGTCCACCGAGCCGGCGGGTACGTATAAATGAAAGGGCACGCGAGCGCGACCGAGGTGCGCCCATTGGGCCATCGCCTCCAGGTGGTTGACGGACTCGGCGGTTTCAACCTCGACCGTGCCGAGCAGCTTGTGACCCTTATCTGGCGATGTGAGCACGAGATCCGGGAAGATCTGCACCGGGCCGATTCGTACCGGGACCGTCTGCTGCTCCCCTACGTTGATCGCCACATCCCCCCGGCGCTTCAGCCGGACCTGAAGTAAACGGATGACGCGGTCATGTTCGAGTTGCTCCCGAACGGGGCGCACCAGGATCGGACTCACTTGACCTCCCGGAGGTGAAAAGGCGCTGAAGGAGAGTGAAAAGAACCGCGAATTGTAACTTGAGTTGGTGAGTTTGTATAGGCGACGGTCATTTGCCCTCATTCGGACGCTTGACGCCGAACCTGTCTGCCCTCAGAATGTTACAGTGATCACGCCGGTCGAAAGCGTGCCCGTGGAACCCGCCACCCGGACCATATTATTAGTTGATGACGATCCAGCCGTAGCGGACACCTTTTCGCGGATGCTGAAGCTCGAGGGGTTCAAAGTCGTGTCGGCGCTCTCGGCCGAACAGGGACTCGAGCTGGCCGACAACGTCCGCCCCGACGCGATCCTTCTCGACATGCGGATGCCAATCACGAACGGCCTGCAATTTCTGCGGCTCGTGCGGGCGAAGCCCCACCTCGTGGAAGTACCGGTCGCAATCGTGACGGGCGATTACTTTCTGTCGGATCCTATTCAACACGAGCTCAAATCGCTCGGCGCATCCATTCGTTTCAAGCCACTGTGGCTCGAGGACCTCATCGCCCTGGCGAGGACCCTGGTCTCAGCGTGAACGATCGGTTCCTCCGGGCCTGCAGGCGCGAGCCAGTGGATGCGACGCCTGTCTGGTTCATGCGGCAAGCGGGCCGCTACATGTCGGATTACCGCGCGCTGCGCCAGCGCTACTCGTTGCTCGACATCTGCCGTCACCCCGAGCTTGCCGTTGCGGTCACGCTGCAGCCCGTGGACCTCATCGAAGTTGACGCCGCGATTCTGTTTTCGGACCTCCTGCTGCCACTCGTTCCCATGGGACTCGATCTGGATTTCGTCAAGGGAGAAGGACCGGCGATCTCGAATCCCATTCGAAGCAGTACCGACGTGGAACGTCTGCACGAGTACGACCCGCGCGAGTTGCTGGCCTACGTGCTCGACAGCATACGGATGCTTCGCGTCGAGCTGAGCGGTCGCGTTCCACTCATTGGATTTGGCGGCGCCCCCTTTACGCTGGCTGCCTACGCCATCGAGGGAGGCCCCTCAACGAACTACTCGCGGACAAAAGCGTTCATGTATCGCGAGCCGAAAGCGTGGCATCGGCTCTGCGACCGCCTGGCCACGATGATGATCGACTACCTTCGCGCCCAGGTCGAAGCAGGCGCGCAGGCGCTGCAGATCTTCGACTCGTGGGCCGGCGCCCTCGGCCGTTCCGATTATCGTGAGTTCGCGTATCCACATACGCGGAAGATTTTCGATGCGATGGAGGACGCGGACGTTCCAATGATTCACTTTGGTGTCGGGACGGCGGCCATCCTCCGCGACATCACCGATGCGGGTGGGGACGTGATCGGTGTGGATTGGCGACAGCCGATCGATCATGCATGGTGCACGGTGGGTGACGACCGTGCGCTGCAAGGGAATCTGGACCCCTGTATGCTTCTCGGCCCCATCGATCGTCTCCTGGCTGGTGCGGATGATGTATTGAAAAGGGTCGACGGGCGATTGGGGCACATCTTCAATCTCGGCCACGGCGTGCTGCCAAACACCCCGCTCGATCACGTCCAGCGCCTCGCGCGCCACGTGCACGAGGTCACGAAGCAAAAACACGTCGATTGACCCCCATGATCGCCATCATTGGCGGCGGTATCAGCGGTCTGGCCGCCGCGTACGAACTGGCTCAGCGCGGCGTGACGTTCCAACTGTTCGAGGCGTCGGCTCGCGCGGGCGGTCTCATCCACACCGAACGGCACGATGGCTTCGTGATCGACGCGGGTCCCGATTCGATCCTGTCCGCCAAGCCGGCGGCGCGGGCACTCTGTGAGGCGGTTGGTCTCCAGTCCAACCTTTTGCAGATGATCGAGCCGAAGACGGCGTACGTGCTCGATCGCAATCAGCTCTACCCGCTGCCTTCGCCATCGGTGCTCGGCATTCCCTTGACGCTCGGCGCCGCGCTTCGCTTTCGCGTGCTGCCGATTCGTTCGCGACTGCGTCTGCTGTTCGAACCGTACGTACGCCCGGGCGTGGCGGGCGACGAAAGCATCGCGTCCTTTTTCACGCGCCGGCTTGGCGCGGCAACGGTGGAGCGTGTGGCGCAGCCGCTGCTTGGAGGGATCCACGCCGGAGACGTCGAACAGTTGTCGGTGCCATCGCTCTTCCCCGCGCTTCGCGAAGCGGAATCTCGCGGCGGCCTGCTCCGCCACCTCGGACAGCGATCGCCGGCGACGGGCGGACTGTTCAACTCCCTGGTCGGCGGCATGGCGACGCTGCCGGCGGCGATCGTGCAGTCGCTGGCGCCAGGCACGGTCGCGCTCGGCACCGAGGTCCACACCATCGCCGCCTCGTCTGACGGCTGGCGTCTCGAGACTTCGTCCGGGACGCACTTCGCCCAGAGCGTGATACTCGCCACCCCACCGCAAGCGACGGCGCGGCTCCTGGCGACTGTCGATCGGGATGCGTCGCGGCTGTGTTCAGAGATCCCGCACGCGTCTACCGTCAGCATCGCTCTCGCATGGCCTCGGGATGACATTGCTCATCCACTTCGAGGCAGTGGCTTCGTCGTCGCTCGCGACAGGCGTCGAATCACGGCCTCGACCTGGGTCTCTTCAAAATGGCCGGGACGGTCTCCGGAGGGCTACACTCTTCTTCGGGCATTTGTCGGCGGCGTGCGCGATCCCGGCGCCATCGATCTGTCAGACGATGAGTTGGTGGGGATTGCGCGGCGTGACTTGGGAGGTGTGCTGGGTATTCGCACGGAGCCGCGTTTGGCGCGCGTTTACCGGTGGCGCGGCGCAAGCCCCCAGCTCATCGTCGGGCATGCCGCGCGCGTGAGCCGCATCGAGCGGCAACTCGAGGCGCATCCGGGATTGTTTGTGACCGGCCGCGGCATCCGGGCGGTGGGAATTCCCGATTGCGTCGCGGACGCCCGGCGGGTTGCCGCCTCGGCCGCTCAGTCTGTGATGAGGAGTGATCGTGAAACGAACAGCGAGAAGTATCAGCACCGCTAAGTTTGCTGCGGCGCTGCTGATTGGCGTAGCGGGTATCGCGCTCGTGGGTGCGGATGATGGCGCTCAAGCGCCGGCACGTTCGTCGATGACCCAGGTGCTCGCCGACATCAAAGCACGGGACAAAGGTCAGCTTGCCGTTTCCGAGGAGGACGGACGCTTTCTGCGAGTGCTTGTCGCGACTCGTGGAGCAAAACGAGCCCTCGAGATTGGCGGCGCCAGTGGGTACAGCGCGATCTGGATTGGATCGGGGCTCAAGGAAACCGGCGGACGACTCGTGACGATCGAATACGAACCGGATCGGGCGAAAGAGTTGGCGGAGAACGTCCGCCGCGCGGGAGTGGCCGACGTGGTCCAGGTCATGCCGGGAGACGCCTTCCAGCAGATTCCCAAGATCGAGGGCACGTTCGACTTCGTGTTTCTGGATGCCTGGAAGAAGGATTACAAGCGCTTCTTTGATCTCGTGTATCCACGCCTCGAGTCGCGCGGCGTGTTCGTTGCCCACAACGTGGTCAACAAGAAATCAGAAATGGGAGATTTTCTCGCGACGATTCACAAACACCCGTCGCTCTGGACGACCATCGTGTCGCCATCGAGTGAAGGCATGTCTGTGTCAGTTAAACGATGAAGGCGGGAACTAGTCTTCTTCGGGCTCCGGCGCGGCTGCCGCAACTTTCTTGGGCGCTCGCTTCTTCCGCGGCTTGGTCCCCCGCAGTCCAGCCGGTACCGGCTCGTCGCTCGGCTCGAGTTTGGACATGCTGGTGAGGAATTTCTTCACGCCGTGCTCGTCGAACTGGACGCGCGTGTACGCATCCTCCACCGCCACCACCGACCCCAGACCGTAGGTCGGCTCGACGACCCGCGCTCCCACCTCGAACCGCTTCATCACGGACTCCTTGCCGCAACCGACGCAGACTGCAACCTACAGAGTATCCGAGCTTTAGCGTGTGCGTCAAATAACACGGTGCCAAGGTGCCGGGGTGCCAAGGTGCGCCTGGCCTGTAGAGCGCGTGTTACATTCGGCGCCGATGCAGCCCGTTCACATCATTGGAGTCTCGCTTGACCTTGGAGGGAACCGACGCGGGGTCGACATGGGCCCGTCTGCTTTTCGAATCGCCGGCCTCGGCGAGAAACTCACCGCGCTCGGCGTCACGGTCGTCGACGCCGGCGATCTCGTCGCGCCGATCCCGGAAATCAAATCGGCCGGCGATCCGACGAAGAAGTACATTCGTGAGATCGCGCGCGTGTGCGAGAAGCTGTACAAGACGTCGCTCAGCGCGCTCGAAAAGGGGGCATTCCCGCTCGTGCTCGGCGGCGATCATAGCCTCGCATCGGGTTCGGTCGCGGCGACCGCCGACTATCTGCGGCGTGAAGGTAAGGCCACCGGGCTCATCTGGGTTGACGCGCACGCCGATATGAACACGCCGGCGAGTTCGACGAGCGGCAACGTGCACGGCATGCCGCTCGCCTCACTGCTCGGTCCCGAACCGGCTGAGCTCTCGCGCATCGGTGGTTTCTCACCCAAGGTGCAGCCCGAGCACACCGTCCTCATCGGCATTCGCAACCTGGACGAGCGGGAGAAAGAGATCGTGCGCGAGTCGCACGTGCACGTCTTTACGATGAAAGACATCGATCGTTCAGGCATCGCATCCGTCGTCGAACAGGCGCTTGCGCTGGCGGGGCGCGACACCGGTGGCGTGCACGTCTCCTTCGATCTCGACGTCTGCGATCCGAGCATTGCGCCTGGCGTCGGCACTCCCGTGAAGGGCGGGCTCGATTACCGCGAAGCGCACATGGTGATGGAGATCGTGGCTGACTCCGGGCTCCTGCGTGCGCTCGATCTCGTGGAAGTCAACCCGATCCTGGACGACCGCAACACGACGGCTGTGCTCGCAACCGAGCTGGCCCTTTCAGCGCTCGGGCAAAAAATCCTCTAGCTGCTGCGCTTGCGCGAGCCTTTCGTTTCTCCCTTCCGCCTCCGCGTCTTGTTGGTCGTCGCTGCCGCAATGCGCTTGGCTACCGCGGTACTCCGGCCTTGTTTCTTGGCGGAGGCCTTGATCTTTTCGTACTGCCGCTTGCGCTTGGCGCTCTTCACTCCCCGTGGGGGCATGCGTTCCTCCTCGGGTTCGTTACGAGAGCAAAATCTGTGCTCAGCGTCTCGCGGCTCCCCGCCGGAGCTATCATCACCCCATGCTCTGGCGACACCCGCCAGTCGTCGTTGTCCTCACCGCACTGCTGTCCCTCTCGACGCTTGCAGGTCAGGAGCCGGAACGGCCGGCCCTGCCGCGCTTCAGGGTCTCGGTCGACGTCGTACGGATCGACGCCGTTGTGACCGATCGCGACGGGCGTATCGTGACCGACCTGACAGCGGACGATTTCGAAGTGTTCCAGGACGGCAAACGTCAAAAAGTGACGTTCGCGCAGTTCGTACCCGTGTTGAGGAATGCGGACCCGGCGGACCTCGTGCGAAGCGCCGCGACTCGGGACGCGCCCATTGCCGCGGCTCCGCTCGCCGCGCGGGAGAAGATCCAGCGCACGCTTGCTATCGTCGTGGACGATCTCGGGCTTTCGTGGGAGGGCCTCGACTACGCCAAGCGAGCGCTCCACGCGTTCGTCGATCGCGATCTGCGGCCGTCGGACCTCGTGGCGATCGTCCGTACCGGCGGCGCGATGGGCGGGCTGCAGCCTTTTACGATCGACAAACGCGTGCTGCACACCGCGATCGACGGACTTCGCTGGAATGGCTTGTCGCGCAGCGGCGTCGAGCCGTACGAGCCTTTGAACAGCTGGACCACGTTCGACAATCGGACTGCGATCGACCTGGATGACTTCGAGCTGGTCGAAGGGGTGCGCACCACGATGTCGGCGGCAGGTTCGCTTGGCGCCCTCAACCTGATCATTCATGGCGCACGCGATCTTCCCGGCCGGAAGGCCGTCATCTTCGTCACCGAGGGATTTCGGCTGCTCGGCGAGGATGGCGGCGACACGCGCGTCAGGCGCGCGCTGGATCTAACCGTCGATCGGGCGACGCGCGCGGGCGTCGTCATCTACTCGCTGGACGCGCGAGGGCTTCAGGCGGCCGGGTTGACTGCTGCGGACAATCTGAAGAGGCCCCGAGGCGATGCGTCCGGCGTCGATGCGATGGGCGACACCGTTCGGCGCGAGGCGAGCGACCGGCTGTCGTTCAACCGCGACACCCAGGAAGGGATGGCGTACCTCGCGGAACAAACCGGAGGTTTTGCAGTACTGAACACGAACGACCTGTCCGATGGGCTCGGCCGAATCAGCGCCGACGTCCGCGACTACTACATCGTCGGCTACGAACCTGATGACAGCACGTTCGCCCCCAGGGGCCGAAAGCCGCGCATTCACAAGATCTCGATCCGCGTGCGGAGACCAGGCCTTCACGTGCGGACGCGGAAGGAATTCCTGGGCGTGACCGATCCCGACGAGCCGTCGGGCCCGACCACGCCGCCGCAGCAGCTGGTGCGCGCCGCGATTTCACCGTTCCTGGAGACGGAGATCGCGCTCCGCACGACGGCGCTGCCGGCCTGGTCGCCGGACCAGGGCATGTTCGTCCGTGCCTTGCTGCACATCGACGCCCGCGCGCTCACGTTCGTCGACGACGACGAGGGGAAGAAGGCGGCGGCGGCCGACGTGCTCGGCATGGTGTTCGATCGGGATGGCACGCAGGTCGCCCACCTGAGCACCGGATTCTCCGTCGCGCTGATGAGCGAAGCGGCGGAAGAAGCGCTGCGCGAGGGTCTCGCGTACACGCTGCGGATCCCCGTTCGCAACCCGGGTGCGTATCAGGTGAGGTTCGCCGTCCGGGATCGGCGATCCGGGCGTCTCGGATCGACGGGAGAGTTCGTCGAGATCGCCGACATGGCCGGCGGTGCGTTCGCGCTGTCCGGCATCGTGCTGCGCGGCGACAACAGCGCACCGGCGAGCGTCAATCAGGGCGCGGAACCGATCGCGCTGTCTCCGTCGCAGGCGCGGCGCGTTTTTCGCCCGGGCGCGCATCTCTCCTACGCCTACGAAATCTACAATGCCACGAAGCAGGTGAAGGCGGCATTCAGCATCTGGCGCGGCACGGAAGCCGTGCTGATCACGCCGCCCGACACGCTGGTCGCGCCAGCGAGCGGCGAACGCCGCTTTGCGGCGCGAGGCTCGCTGAAACTTGGCGAAGCGCTGTCGCACGGCACCTACGTGCTGCAGGTCTCCGCCGCCACTCCTGATGCCAGGCGCAGCGGGCGGATGAAGACGGCGATGCAGCGCATCGCGTTCGACGTGGAGTGAGGCGCTGACTGCCGAGCGGCGAGAGGAGGCCGGTGCGATACAATCGCCAACAGTCCCGCCTTTACGGGCCGCTAGCTCAGTGGTAGAGCACCTGACTTTTAATCAGGGTGTCCCGGGTTCGATCCCCGGGCGGCCCACCATGTTGTCCTGAGCAAATTCGCAACTTTCGATCTCCGACATTTACGCGGCCCCGCGCCGTTTGCAGCGCGTTTGCGGCATTTTCCGTGCGGGTAATCGAGTTCTTTCGGCGTCGTCAGACTGATGCAAGCGAACCGATAGCCCCTTCAGAAAGATCACGCAGAACGCCCCTATCCCTATGTTCGCCGTGATCTACCACTCACCCAGCAGGCAGAGGCGCCCGACGTACGGTGACGTCCTGGAGTTTCCGCGGGTGGCCGAGGCCGGAGCCGGCCGTTGTCGCGCGTCGCGAAGTGACGTCCCCGAGATCCGCCCGAGAGCGCTCTGTAACTTCCAGCCTGTCGGCGAATAGATCAAGAGAGCGCGATTTGTCATGACCTCCCAGCCCCGCGATAGGGGAACGCCGGTCGTGGACTTCGACAGCCTCTACCGGCAGCACGGACAGGAGGTACACCGCTTCGCGCTCTTTCTCTCAGGCGATCGATCCATGGCCGAGGATCTGGTTTCGGAAGCGTTCCTGCGGATGTGGACGGCCAGGGAGCGCGTGGAGCTCGCCACCGTTCGGGGATACCTTTTTGCCATCGTCCGCAACCTGTTCCTGAAGGACATCCAACGTAAACGCCGCCACGTTCCCCTCGCCGATCGGCTGGCCGCGGGCGGCCCGGACCAGGAGGATCGTGCGGCGGTACAGAGCAACCTGCGCACAGTGCTGGTGGCGCTGGCCTCTCTGCCGGAGATCGACCGCGCTGCGGTTCTCATGCGAGCCGACGATGCGTTGCCCTACGAAGAAATCGCGCGGGTGCTCCGAATCTCGATCGGCGCCGCGAAGGTCAGGGTGCATCGCGCCCGGCTGAAGCTGGCCGAGGCCCTCGACCGGGCCCCCGGCAAGGAGTGAGTCCCATGCAAGCGAACATTACTCGGAACGTCGTCAAGGATCTGCTGGCGGTGTATCAGGCAGGCGAGGCGAGCGGGGAGACGCGCGCGATCGTGGAAGAATGGCTGCGAACGGATCCGGACCTGGCTCGACAGGCCGAACAGGCGGATAACGTGACGTTGCCGGCGGCGCCGCTGCCGCCGACGCTCGAAAAGCGCGCTCTCGATCGTACGCGGCGACAGCACCGGTGGCGATTGGTGCTGCTCGGCACCGCGGTCTATGTCACGACGCTGCCACTGTCGATTACCTTCAACAGCAACGGATTCAGCGGGCTGCTCATCGACAACTGGCCGGAGCGCGCGGTCGTGCTGGTCCTCGCGGCGGTGCTGTGGGTTCTGTACTTTCGCGTCTCGCGCACGCTGCGGGTGTGAAGCGGAAGCACGGATCCTTGGTGCGGAATGTCGCGCAGAAATCGGCGAATCGTCATCGGCTGGCTCGCACGGCCGCCAACGAGGTATCGCGCCCTCCACGTGAAGGTCGTCTGAGGATGACGTCGAACGTGGGACGCGCCGTGCCATCTGCGAACGTCACACCCGCCGGCGCATAAGCCGCGGTCAATTCTCCGTCCCCGGGTTCGGATCGAGTGGAGAGCGAGACGACGCGGTGCGCCGACAACGGTTTCACTTCACCGTCCTCGCTCAGGCCGTTCTGGTTCGCATCGGCCCACAGGCTCAGACCTCTCAGCTCGGGGCCTCGCAGCTCGCCATCTCCGTCATCGTCGAGAGCCGCGAGCGCGTGGTACCCATTGCTCCAGAACAGCCAGAACGTCACGTTTCCAAACCATTGGAGAGCTGACGTGATGCGACCCGATCCGTCCGGATCGTGAACCAGCCAGGCGGCATCGCTCGTGACCCAGGTCCACGGACGCCGGATGCCGGATCCGTCCGCGTCGAAGAGTACGTGAACGTCTGTCGCGACTGGCGGGCAATCGAACACGGACCCGAGCGGGATCGCAATTGGTGTAACCATCCGGCCTCTCGTGCCGAGGAACGCCCGCTTCTCCTGGAGCTGGACGATCTCCTGCGCATCCGTGACCGGGTCGAGTAGCTCCATGAGCCTGTCCGCCGCCTCTGTCGTCACAGGATCCCGGAAGAACGCGTTCTCCGTCCGATCCTTCGGCCACGCGGCCTCTACCGCCTTCCGATACTGAACGATCGCCTGTTGCTTCTGGCGCGCTTGCTCCAGCACCCACGCGTATCCCAAATGCGCAATCGCATTTTCGGGGGCCAATTCCACAACCTCCGCGTAGGCTTTGAGGGCTTTCTGGAGATGCTGCTGCGCGCGTTCCTGATGATCCCGCGACGGCGGCGCCCTGACTTCCTTGGGGGCATACGGAGGTATGAATCCGAACCATGCCTCCAGGTCTTCACCCTTCGGACGAGCATCGAACTCCACCACCTTGAGCGCGTAGGCCATCGCGTGCAACCGCGCCAGATTCAACCGCAGCTCCACGTTCTTCTGATTGCTCGCGAGCTGCCGCTCGATGTTGGCAACCAGGCGTTGGATTGGCACCCGCTTGATCTCCGGCCTTTCAAAAAGCGCTTCTACCATCCCAGCCGCAGCGAATACGGACAACGCGCCGAGCAGGATTCGGGAGATTCGACTTCGTCGTCTATGCTGTTGCATCGCACTACTCTGCCGCTGCTACAGCCCGAGGTCAACCTCCCAGACTGATCCAAGAACCGCGGGATCGATTCTGCGGCGCACAGTCCAGAGAGTGGCCGGAACCACCGACCGGATGCACTGTCAGAACGGCGGCCTATCAGATCATGACAATCGCTCGCTCACTGAAAACGACTGAGGAGGAAACCATGTCCGAAGCGCAGGGGACGAAGACTCCGGGTAGGCCGTGGCATTTGTGGCTGATCGGGATTATCGGATTCCTATGGAGTTCGATGGGTGTGATTTCCTTCATCCTCACTCAGATGAACGTCGAAGCTGTCATGAGCCGGTTTCCTCCGCAGCAACGCGAGTACTTCGAATCGTTCCCGCTGTGGGCCGTTTTATTCTGGGCGATCGGCGTTTTCGCTGGCGTGATCGGGTGCCTCCTGGTGCTGCTCAAGAACCGCCTCGCGTTTCATGTCTTGCTCGCGTCAGTGCTCGGGACGATGGTCTGCAATCTCGGCGGCTTGTTTCTTCTGGGCGGGATGAAGGTGATGGCCGAAACGGGTGGGTTGGGTTTCACCGTATTCCCGATTATCCTCGGCGCATTCCTGGCGTATTACGCTCGTGCGATGAGCAAGAAGGGGGTGCTCACCAATCGGTCAGGCTAGAGGAATCGCACAGGAGCGTCGCCGGTCAGAACCCCACGCGAATGCCCCCGTTCACGTTACGCCCTTCCAGGGGGGCCCAGGCATCGACGGTCCAGCGGCCATCAGCCGCTCGGTCCGGCCGCAGTAGCGGATTCCACCGCGTCTGCCGAATGCCGGTCAGGTTCTCGCCATTAATGAACACGCGCACTCGGCGGAATTGCCGTTCAGCGAGTAACCCGACGATGACGTAGGGCTCGCTGAGCGCTCGATACGGATTTTCTTCGAGTCGTTGCCGGCCCGTGTAGTACCACTCGACACCGACGCGCCCGGCACCCTCGCGCTCCCACATGCCGACAACGCCGGCACTGTGGCGGGGTGTCAGTGGCACGTCCTCGCGCGTGCCGGCGATGGTTTCGCGTGCTCGGACGTAGGTGTAGGTGGTCGTGATCGAGAAAGGCGCTCGCCGCAGCGTACCGAGCAATTCCACTCCCAGGTTTGTCGTCGCGTCGGCGAGGTTGCCAACCAGATACGCCGGCGATCGCTCGACGTGGAGCGGGTCCTTGATGCGCGAGGCGAAGAGCGTCAGCGTGTACGATGCTGGGCCGTCTGTCCGGGAGAGGTCGAACGATCCGCTGAGGCCTCGCTCCGCATCGAGTGGACGATCAAGGGTCAGTCGTGACAGGCCCGCGGCCTCAGTCTCTTCAGTGATGGCGGTCGAAGGAAAAAACCCGGTGCCTCCAGACAGCCGACTCGTCCAGCGGCCGGTCTTGAGGAGCGCGGACACGCGCGGGCTCACAAACGTTCCGTACGAACTGTGGTGATCGACGCGGCCACTCGCCGACAGCGACAGCGCGTCGGTCACGTCTGCGTCGTACTGTACAAATGCGCCCGGCACGGTAAATGTGTACGCGAATCGAGGCACGTCGCGCGGCCTGTAAGCGCCGCGCTCGATGGCGAAGCCGGCAATCCACGTGCGTCGGCCCGCTGTGCCGCGTACCGCCACCTCACCGAAGGCGGTATCGTGCCGATCGTGCTCGCCGACTTCGCCGAATTGGTGATCGTGCGTCTGCCGGGCGATGGCCGCACGCGCGGTCACGACGTAGCGGCCGCCGACGACGAATTGCCCGACCGCGCCGCCATCGTAGCGGCGGGTCTTCAACGCTTCGACGTAGGGCAAGCCCGTCGCGCCGAGCACAGCAGTCTCGAGCGTTCCCCCGTTGCGGTCCTCATAGGTCACACCGGCCGTTGCAAACAGCGAGTGTCCGTTACCGCCATCCCAGAACACGCGCGGGCGCACCACGCCGCGCGCATACCCGGGTAGATCCGCCCACGCATCTTCGTTGACGTCCGTCGTTCGCTGCCAGTGGCCGCCACCGAGCACGGATGTGCTCCAGTTACCGGCGATCGGACCAGAGAGGAAACTCACGGCATCGGTCCCGCCGCGTGTCGATCGATTCACCAGAAACTCATACTGTTTCTCTTTGCCCGGCCGCCGCGACAGCAGATTGACCACGCCCCCCATGGCACCGGCTCCGTACAACGCCGACGCCACGCCTTTGATCACTTCGACCTGGCCAAGGTCCATTGGCGGAATCTGCAGAAGCCCGAGCCCGCCGACGTCACCAAAAAGCGGCAGTCCGTCCGAGAGCACGCGCGTGTATCGTCCGCGCATGCCCTGTATCCGCACGCTCGCCGCGCCGAGCGAGGGCGAGGTGGCCTGGACGCGCATGCCGCCCATCTCGTTGAGCATCATCACGATGTCACCGGGCGTCATGAGCATCTTTTCCTCGATCTCGTCGCGCGAGAGGACTTCAACGCGCATCGGTTGATCTTCGAGCCGCTTGTTCGTCCGTGTCGCGGCGACCACGGTCACTTCCTCTTCGACGGTCGGCTGCGGTTGCAGTTCGACGAGCACATCGCGAGACCCGCCGGTAGCAATATCGATCGAGGCCGTTGCGGGCACAAAACCGTCCTTGACGATCGTGATCGCGATTGTGCCCGGAGCACTGGAGATCGTGACCTTGCCAGAAGTATCAGTGCGATAGCTGTTGCCGGCGACCACGACCTCGGCATTCGGGACGGGCCGATCGGCGGCGCGCACCTCGACGCGAATCAAGGCTTGATTCTGCTCCGCATTCATGAGGGATGGCGCGGCAAAGACCAGCACGCCGATCACTCGCCGGAGTCGGGAGGAAGCTGAACAGCATGGTCCTCTGAGTTGCCCACGAGCCACCTGGCGGGCTGATTCGAGGTTGGATTCAGGTCGCGTGCGAGGTCCAGTCCACAATAGAATCACTGGGAGTGCATATCACGGACTTCGAACAAATCCAGCGGGAACTCGGCGAGATTCGGCGTCGCGCGCGATCTATCGAAAACGGCGCGGTTCACAAGAACGAGCTGTCTCAGTACGCCCGAGAAATCGTCGAAACCGCTGACCGTCTCGTGCGGATGGTCGAGGACCTGCAGCGGCAGGCACGTCGTGCGGCTCGGGAGCCGTAGGCGCACAGCCTGCCGCCAGCCTCGCGCCCCGCATGGTATGATGGATCGACTTTCCTGAGCACTGGCGTCGCGAGGCCGTCCTCACCAAAGCAGGAGCACGCGATGCTGCACCGGACTGCACTCGTTCTCATCCACTGCTTCTAAAACCCCGGCAGCACCACACTAGCGGCAAGCGCAGCTGTCGCGGACTGGTTCTCGCCAAACTGTGCAGGCCGCTCGCGGTCGTGCACGAAGGTGCTCCATGAAATCATTTCCCCTTCAGTCACTCATCGGTGTTGCGATCGTGACCCTCGCCGCCGTGCTCTGGCTGGCGCCGAGGTCGTCGGCCACGCCTTCCACCTACGCCGCCGCCATCGCATTGTTCCTCGGCGTCGGTGCGGTCATGCTCCTCACCTGGAGAAACGCACGGCCGACGGAGACGATCGGACAGTTGCTCCAGCGAACCGAGATCGAGAGCGCGGGACGGCGAAAGACCCGATGATCGGTCCGCACGGGGATTCACAGCTGCCAGGACGAGGCTACTGCCTGTTGTAGACCGTTCTCAGCGTGAACTCCCCTTGTGAAGACTTCGCGACCCGCACCAGCGTCAGGACCTTGCCGTCCTCGGAGAGCGACCACGAGTCGCTGAATTCGACGCGGCCTCCCTGCCCCTCGAAGCCCCATGACGTCGCCAGCTTGTCGCCGTCCCACTTCCCCGCCACCTTCACTTCCTGGTCGGTATTCATCACCCGCATCTTGTTGAGGTGCTCCTTGCCGTCGGTGGTGAGATTGTGCTCGGCGCTCATCTCTCCCATCTGAGACTTCGAATGCGTGGTGATCTTGATGCTTGGTTCCTTGTGCTCGATCACGTGCACGATCGACTCGGGCGGTGGGAATTGACCGAAGTCGCTTTTCGCCACATCGAGCGTCCACTTGCCCGTGAAGTTCGGCTTGCTGCCCTGCCCCGGCAATGCCGAGAACAGGACACCAATCAGCAGCGCGGAGAATAGTGAGTGCGTCATACCGCGGAGAGTACCACTTCTGGACCTGTCGATCGGTCGAATCCGATATGCTGAGCCCATGAAGTGCTCGCTCCGCCTGTTCGCCGCCGCCGTTTTGCTGACGATGCCCTTCGGTGTGAAAACGCAGGACGCTGCGCCTTTGCGCCTTGCCATTGCGGGACTGGTGCACGGCCACGTCAGCGGCTTCCTCCGCGCCGCACTCGCCCGCCAGGACGTGCGCATCGCCGGCGTCTTCGACCCGGACGCGACGCTGGTGCGCAGTTACGTCGATCGATACAAGCTGCCTGGCGACACGTCGTTCACGAATCTCGACGCGATGCTCGATCGAACCAAGCCCGATGCCGTTGCAATATTCACGAACACCTACGATCACGCAGCCGTCGTCGAATCTGCCGCGAGGCGCCGCATTCCCGTGATGATGGAAAAACCGCTGGCCGTCAGTAACGCGCACGCGCAACGCATCAAACGCGCCGCCGAGAGCGGCGGCGTTGCCGTGTTCGTGAATTACGAGACGACCTGGTATCCCAGCCATGGCGCCGTCTGGACCCTGGTCAAAGAACAGCGGCGAACCGGCGACATCCGCAAGATGGTCGCAATGGATGGTCACCGCGGTCCGAAAGGCATCAACGTGCAGCCGGAGTTTCTCGCATGGCTGTCGGATCCCGACAAGAACGGCGCGGGTGCCCTCTTTGACTTCGGCTGCTACGGCGCGAATCTGATGACGTGGTTGATGGACGACCAGCGTCCCCTCTCCGTCACGGCGATGACGCAGCAGTTTCAGCCTGAGGTCTACCCCCGCGTCGATGACGAAGCGACCATCCTGCTCGAATATCCCAAGGCGCAGGGAATCATCCAGGCATCGTGGAACTGGCCCTTCAACAGAAAAGACTTCGAGGTGTACGGCACCGGCGGCTATGCGATCGCGACGGGAGGCAGCGGCCTTCGTGTGGCGCTGCCGAACGAACCGGACCACGCCGTGACGCCTGAATCGCGAACGACGGACGAACGCGACGCCATTTCACACCTCGTGGCGGTCGTCCGGGGACACCGTAGACCGAACGCCTTGTCGTCGCTGCAGAACAACATGATCGTGACTGAGATTCTCGAAGCTGCGCGTGAGTCCGCGCGAACACAGAAACCGGTGAAGCTTCGCAATCCCTAAACCCCGGACCCCGAGCCGTGTTATGGTGTGGCACTAACTTCGGCATGGCCACCTGCCCGCGCTGCAAAGGCTTTCTCGGCGACAACCACAAGTGCCCGCGGCGCCCGTTCATGGTCGCGAGCGAAATCGTACTGGCGGGCCTCGCCGGTGGCTTTGCCGCATTGCTCATCGTTGCGCTGATCGATCCACAGGGACGCTTGACGAACGTCGACGGGGGCGCCGTGATCATCGGTGCGTTGAGCGGAATCGGGTTGGATCGTTACTTTAGGGGATAGTCTCGGCTTCTGCCGCGCAGACGGATTCCTGCGCCAGCCAGCGCTGCATCAATCAGCACGTCACCGTCCGGCCAATGCGTTGGCCGGTCCGGCTAATGTTGAACGCGGGCTTTCCGGTTGAACCCTCACGCGGCGAGGAAAGTCCGCGTGACGTGGAAGAAAACCGGTCCGGCGAAGCAGAGTGAATCGATCCGATCCAGGACTCCCCTCGAGCGTCAGACGCAAAGATCGCGACCTCGTCCGGCGCGAGCTCGTCCACGCCGTGCTGCCACCTCGCTGACGTGCTACGGTTGCCATTTCAATGTTGGTCGTGCTCAGTGGCCTTCCTGGGGTTGGCAAGACCGCGATCGCCCGGCAATTGGCGGTGGCACTTGGTGCCGTACATGTCCGGATTGACTCAATCGAACAAGCGCTGCGCGACGCAGGATCGGTCGTCGAAGGCGAGGGTTACGCCGTCGGGTACGCGGTGGCTGAGGACAACCTGCGAGTTGGCCGGATCGTGGTTGCCGATTGCGTGAACCCGTGGCTGCTCACGAGAAACGAGTGGCGAGCTGTCGCGGACCGTGCTGATGTGCGCGCGATCGATGTGGAAGTGGTCTGCACCGACGTGGAAGAACACAAACGCCGCGTCGAAGCTCGCGCAGCTGATATCCCAGGGCACCACCTGCCGACGTGGGCGGAGGTCATGCAGCGGGATTATCAGCCCTGGAACAGCGACCGCTTCGTGATCGATACCGCGAGGTTGGACGTAGCGGAAAGCGTGGGCGCGATTCTCTCCGTCGTGCTCTCCGAGCGTTAGTCCCGCAGGGCGACCGCTCCAGCTTGCGACTCTGCCGGAGGGCACGGGCCGAACCTGTTTGCCATGGCAGGACCACCTAGGGCCGATCGATCGAGTAGACACGCACGGGTTCGCCATGGACGGGATCCGCGCCGGCTCGCTCGAAACGCTCACCGATCTTGGTTGCAATCCGAATCGAGCGCACATCGTCAGGTGCAATGAGGCTGACGATGCGGTCGATTGCCGTGTGTTCCCAGATCCATCCGAGCGCGGCTGTGGCGGCCTCAGTCGCAAAGCCGTGGCCCCATCGGGAGCGATGAATCACCCAGCCGAGATCGACCCCCGGCCATGGCCGCTGCGGATGGTAGAAACCGACACAGCCGATCACGTCGCCCGTCGACTTCTCCACCACAGCCCAATGCCCGTATCCGCGCAACTCCCAGTGACGGATCATGTCACCGGTGTTCTTCAACGCGAGGTCGAGACCGCCAGGAGGCTCGAGCAACGTCACCTGCTTCTTCTCGACCACCTCCGGATCCCAGAGGATGCCCATGAAGGCCTTCGCATCCGCCAGTTCGGGGACGCGCATCAGAAGGCGCGCTGTTTCTACCGAAGTGATTTGCAACGTCAAAGCACGACCAGCCTATAGCCTACGCCTGGCCCCACGGTTTCCGAATCGCTTGACACCCTCGATCGGCCGTACATAATCAGCCCTGAATCAACTTCGATTTGGGTGATCTATGACATCAGCGATCAATCGTCGTGCGTTCATGACCGCTTCGGCAACGGCTGTCGCCAGCGTGGGTCTCGGTATTGGCTCGGCGGCCCGACAAACTCCCGCCGCGAGCGGTCAGAGTGCCCCGGCACCTGCCGCGCCAGAAGTGCCGCTGACCTTCAAGACCAAGCTGCACAAGGCACTCATCGCACGGCCAACCGAAGATGAGTTGAGGCAGATGAAGGATGCCGGCTTCGAAGGCGTCGAAGCCCGTGTCCTTCCACCGGAGGAAGCCTCGAAAATGCGTGCGGTCGCCGACAAGATGGGGATGCGCGTCCATTCTGTCCTGTACGGGTGGGCCGAGTTCAACAGTCCCGACAAAAGTGAAGTCGACCGGACGTTTGCGGAAAGCCAGGCGGCGCTCCGAAGCGCCGAGGCGTTCGGCGCCGACGCTGTGCTCCTGGTGCCGTGTCGCATCGGGCCGCGGGGCGGTCGTGGAGCGCCGCCGACTGGCCCGACCATGCGGATGCCGCGTGCGTGGGAATTCCAGCTCGAGTTCGACGAGAAGACCGGACACATTTCAAAAGTCGTCAACGGCGACAACGCGCCGTACGCCGACTACATCAAGGCCCACAACCACGCAACTGATGCGTCAACGGAATGGGTCAAGCGCTTGATCCCGCTGGCCGAGAAAACCAAGGTCGTCATCGCGCTCGAAAACGTCGGCAACAATCTCTGGGTCAAACCGGCGATCTTTCGGCACTTCGTCCGGTCGTTCCAGAGTCCGTGGGTGAAGGCGTACTACGATATCGGCAATCATGTCCGGTTCGCACCGCCGGAGGAATGGATCCTCACGCTCGGGGATCTCCTCGCCAAGATTCACGTGAAAGATTACTTGCTCGATCCTGCCGACCCGAGCGGCCGCGGCAGGTCAATCAATATCCGGGAAGGCAGCGTCCGCTGGCCCGTGCTTCGTCAGGCGCTCGAAGCCGTGAACTACAACGGGTGGATGACGATTGAGAGCAACGGCAGCATCCCGATGGAGGAACGCAACCGGCGGCTCGATCTGATCATCGCGGGGAAGTGAAGCCCACTACTTCGCCTTGTCCTTGTCCTTGTCCTTGTCCTTCTCCTTCTTCGTGGCCGCGCCCGTCATGAGGTACGCGCCGCCCGCGAAGTCGATCTGCGCGCTCACTCTGCCCTCGTCTGTCGGTGTCAACGAGACGACCGCCGATACCGGGCTGCCCTGATAATCGAAGGAGTAACGCAGGACGAGACCCTTATCGGCCTTGGTGATATCAGTGATCGGCTGCGTCGGCATCGTCTCGACGGAGATTTCGGCAACCACCTTCTCCTTCTCGACTTTGACCGCCAGGTCGAACGTTCCGGGGCCGTTCGGACCCTGCAGGTTGAGCGTCCAGTCGCCGATGAATGCTGCCGCATCCGCCGGGCTCACCTGAGCAGTGGTCGGCGCGGCGCCAGCACCCTGACCGGCGGCCACGTCGGACGAAACGAGGCCGCCGGCAATCAATACCGTCCCGATGATGACCGCTCGAATCATGTCCCCTCCATACGAGGTGGACAGCCTACCACCGGCACTCACCGCAACGATCGCCAATTACTTCCCCTTGTGGACGACGATGCTGCCCGTCGTAATGGCCTGGGGATCCGCTGTATCGATATCGTCAGGCAGGCCGAGCCGGTTGTCGTAAACGACAGCGTTTCCCGAAGCCTTGTTCCAGATCTTGATCCGGAATTTATCGGTGCCGTCTCCTCCCGGGGCGTGGCCATCGTACGCCGTGAGCAGGAAGCCGTAGGTTCCCGATCCGTTCACCGTTCCAACTCCGCGGTACATCGCCTTGTGACCGGCAACGACCAACCATTCATACGAGTCGGAATGGAAGTTGAAGTTGCCCGCATGGAACTGGAATTCGGTTTGTCCAATGGGCGGAGTCGTCGCGGTCGCCCCCTTCGGGTACTTCGAGACGAAGCCGAAACTCGCCTTTCCAACGAGCGTCGGGTCTGCCACGTAGGCACCGGGCAGGGAGAAGATGGTCCCGCCACCCGTCACAAAGCCAGCGCTCGGGTCGAAAACGACGACCATCACGCTGGCCGTATGCGTGCCGCCGTCATCGTCGGCTCCGGTGACGTTGATCGTGTAGACGCCCGCCGCGGTAAATACATTCGACGCGCCACAGTTTCCGGCCCCATCGGGCACGACGACTGCATCCGGGTCGAGACTGTCCCAATCGAAGGTGCACGTGAGCGTGTCATTGGCGGCTGGATCCGTGATCGTTGCGGTCACCAACACGAGCGAGTTGACGATGTACAACGACCCTTCGGGCGGACCGGTAATGGTGACCGTTGGCGCGACGTTCGCCACCGTCAGCGTCGCGTCGTCACTCACATCCCCGGTCTTGCCGTCGGAAGCCGTCAACGTGAGCGTGAACGGTCCGTCATCCGTGCACGTGACCGTCGTATCGAGCGCGTTCGGATTGGCAAACGAGCACGTGGCGCCCGGGTCTACCCCTACGCCCGGCGTGTAACTCCACGTCGTCGTCAAGACGGCGTCGTCCACATCGGTCGCTGTTCCGTGAATCGGGATCGGGGACCCTTCGTTCCCCTCGGCATTGTCGGCGGTCACCTCCGGTTGAGATACCACGACCAATTCGGAAATCATGCCGAACACCGCGTGGAAGAAGATGTGGCAGTGGAACACCCACCGGCCGACGGCCCCACCAGGTGTGCCGTCGGGATGCGCGCGGTCTTCGAGACGGACCCGGTAACGAAGCGTGTAGCCCTTGGGC
>JBAROV010000111.1:0-5346 GCA_049642465.1 Vicinamibacterales bacterium | reverse complement strand
CGCATTCTGGAACTGATCAGCGAGCTGGAGGCTGAGGGACTGCTGTGAAGATCCGCTCTGTCAGGCACAACAATCGGAAGAAGGTGTTCGAGGTCGGCACCTCGACGAAGAAGCTCGTGTTCCCGTTCTCGAAGGCGGAGCCGACGCCCACGACCGAAGACCCGGTCACGGAGCTCTCCGTTGACGCGGAGGCTGGTCGGGAGGCGTTTAGCTACGTCCTCCACTCCGGCCGCACCGGCACCGTGCACGTCGAACAGGTGCTCGAGTACAACCAGGATCCCAGCTACCTCCGCGATCTCCTGTTGTACCGACTGACGCTGGAAGCACAGAAGCGAGTCGCAGAGAGCCCGCTCTCGAAACGCGAGATCGTGCGCAGGCTCGGGACGTCTGCGGCACAGCTGTATCGTCTGCTCGATCAGACGAACTACCGCAAGTCTGTCGATCAGCTGCTCGCCTTGCTGCAAGTGCTTAACTGTGACGTTGACCTGGTCGTTCGAACGAAGACCGCCTGACGCAACACGCCTGACGGCGTGCTCCTTCAACGGCGCGTGGACTGTGGCGTAACCGTGACGTAACCTTGTCGATTCCGCGAGATCTACCGAGGGTTACGGCGATCGATGGAGTAGACGCGATCGAGGTTAAGTCGTTGGCTTCGCAACGGTAATCGAAATCTGTAGCACGCCATCGCAGATCGTCAGAGCAATTTCCAAGCGTGCTCCTTCAACCACTCGGACATCTCTCCGTATGTTTAGAATCAATGGTTTACGGGCTAGTGGCTGAGCCTGGAAACTCGAATTGTGATAGCGATTGTGATAGACCCCCTAATGTCCTGCGATCACTTACGGGCACGGACCATCGCTAAGCCGCTCTCCAGTATAAGCCGCTCCGAATGGAGTCGGGCCAGGCAGATCGCTGGGCGCTTGGAGCTGGCTCAGGCTGTCGATCGGAGCTAAGGTTCATCTTTGCCCTTCTCGCGGGCCAGCCACGTCAATACGTCAAGGCCGTGAGCTGCAGCTTCCTCTCGCAATTGCGCCACGAGAGCGTCGGCGATCCATTTGGCGATCAGCGCCTCAAAGGCTGCCAGTTCGGCGCGTTCCTTCTCGCCGCCCATCGCCGCCCGCTGCCTCAACTGGTCGCCCAACGACAGATCATTACGCCCAGGCGAACCGTCGGTTGGTATGACTCCGCGAAGCATCAAGGGTTTGGACAATACCGGGTGCGCCGACCATGTCGAGAGCCTCGCCGAGAACAACGGCCCGATATTCTGCCCTTGGAGGAGGGGACCGCCACAACGCGCGCACACGATCGGCGGGAGCGCGCCCGTGGGCTGTGCCCTCTTTCTTTGAGCCGTTCGACTCGGCCGATTCCTTTGCGTTGACGAGGACATATGGTTGGCTCGACTCTAATCAGCGAAACAATTTCGGCGTCGGGCAGTCGCTCCCTCGCGACGCGAATCGTGATCATTCGCGGTCGCGTCAGAGCCGTTCGGTTTCGGGCTGTCGCTGCTCCAAGATCGCGGCAGCCGTACCGCCGTGCTCCGTCGGTCGGAGTACGAAACCGAGAGTCTGAATTCTCAAAACGTTATGAAGACGAACCCCTCGGGTACCCAAGGACACCGGGCAGCAGCAAGACCAAGACCGAAGAGGAAACCGAAAATCAGCAAACCCGAGCTGGTCTCCCGCAACGTGGAGATCACGGCCTTCAGCGCAACCGTCCGCTTGAATGCCATCGACCGCAAGGGCGACCAACCCTACGTCGAGGGGCAGCCCTGGCTCGAGCTCAGCGGGACGGCCACGGAACCCGTCAAAGGCGTGACCGACGTGAAGATTAGCATGTGGCCGCGCGAGACAGTTGAGATCGGTACTGCGCGGCCGGCATCTATCGGCGCGGTGCTCGGCGCGCGGCCGGAACTCGCCTTCGGCCTGACCTGGCCACAACAGGAATTCGACCGCGTCTGGAACCTCGCGCTGAGCGGTCACCTGAAATTCGCGCGCGTGTATTTTACAAAGCCGCACTACAACAGCGGCCTCGTGGTCAGCGCGTCGTTCTCGAATGAATTGGAAGAATAGGTGCGCGCCGGTTCAGGGCATCATCAGCATCGACGCGCGCGTTTGCAGGATCCGGTCGATCTCCGGCGCGGACACCAGGTGCTCCTGCAGCAGGTAGAAGAGGATGATGTCGGCCAGCGCGTGCGCCATCGCGACACAGAGACGGTTTGCGAGCATCAGATGTCCGTACTTCTCACGACGGTCCTCTTCGCTGATGGCTGGCAAGAGGTTGGACCGAGTGGCTGAGAGAATGACGACGTCGAACTCCTTTCCTTGGAATGCATCGACAGTCCCGACGCGGAGGCGCTCCTCACGAGCACCGTCGCTGCGCTCAAGGGTCAGCGATTGAAGGCCAAGGGCCAGATGCTCACGCGCCTGGAACAGCGCAGAAAAAGGGAAAGCGCCTGATCGTCAGAAGCGGATGCCGCGTCAAGAATCGCCGCTGTCGCCCAAGTCAATCGTGCCCCGATGGCTCTTCGTCCGTTTCAGAATCGGCGGCGAGTTGTTCCGCTGTTCTCAAGATTTCAGGCATTGTGTCGCGAAGAGTCTCGAGCTTCGTGGCAAACGTCTTGAGGTTGCCGGACAGGAGCGTGATGGTCTCCCGGCGCTGGCTCTCGTTCGCGTCGCCACTCCTAAGCCGCTCGATCTGAGCTTGGGTACGCGTGAGCGACCGAAGAAGTCCTTCGACTTCCGCCATCAGGTCGACGTGGTAAACGGCGAGCATCTGCACGCGATCGGGTTCTTCAGGCCCGTTGTTATCTTTCTTCTGTGTCGTGCGTCGCTTGGCGGGCATCCGACGGAGTATAGGGCGGAATCGGAAGCGCAAAGCTCATCCGTCGCCGAGTCTGTCGGTCGGCGAACGGCTCAGGCTGAGCACACCATTTGCTAGAAGCCCAGTCGGGTTGAGAGGTTTTCGAGCTCACGGAGCACGCCCCAAGGGCCGCTGCCACGAACGTCGTGTGCGCCAAGCGTTACGGCTAGTCTCGTACAAAGCGCTGAACGAGCGCGAGCAAGACATCCGGAACTGTGGGCTTCGGGAGGACATGCGCGAACAGCCGTCCTGGTGGTATCTGACAGCTGTCCGGCCTTGCCGTGTGCGCAATCACAGGAATGTCGCGTGTCGCCGAGGCAGCTTTGAGGAGCCGCGTCGTTTCGATGCCGTCGAGCACAGGCATCTGGAGATCCATCAGAATTACTGTGGGACGCGAACGATGTGCGGCGAGAAGTCCCTCCAATCCATTCGTCGCGGTGACGACTTCGAACCCTGCCTCCTCGAGAATCGCGGCGACCATGTCGGTCGCGTCGAGCAGGTCATCGACCACGAGGACTCGTTTTCGCGTTTCGCTTGTCGGCGAGCCGCTCGCGATCTCGTCTCCAAGGATCGCGAGGAGATGCTGACACGCACAGCGGAGGTCCCGCGCCGCCGTCAGGAGGTCGCGAGGGTCGCTCGAGCCTGCGTCGACCTTCGATCCGTCCGTCAGGAGCCGTTCGAGTCGAAGACACCCCATGGCCAAGCGACGGGCGTCTTCGCGCACGCGTGAGACGGTGTCTTCGCCGCCGGATGTTACGTGCGCGTGAGACTCGGTTGTCGAAAGCGAAACGCTCACGAGTTCGCTGTTGACACGTGATGCACCGTCAGCCGGCACGCTGGCCCGGGCGCCATCACCGATCGCCTCAGACACGACGCGGTTCCTTATCGAGGCGGACGGACTTGGCGTTCTGCGGCGCCAAGCCCCTCAGGTCGTAACCGACGGACTCGCTGACGGCCCACCCCTCCGCCAACAACAGGCGAGCAGCAGCCTCAGGTACCTCGAAGACATCGCCAACACGTCGATCACGCAGATCGACACCGTCGACAAACTCGGCGAGTTTTTGTGTCAAGCGGACCTTCATGAAGTGCCCCCCGCTGGTGCAAGCTTCAATGCTGGCTCGGACGGGCCAGCTTCACGGCCACATCGTTCGCAATGAACTGTTGAGGCCGCGACGGAAGTCCGAAACCGCAATGTTACGGTTAGTCTACATACTTGGCAACCGTGATGGCGATCCTGAGTACGACTTTCCCAGGAGCCGCGAGTAGGCGGCTCAACCGTCAGATTCGAATGCTCGGTTGACTCCGGTTAGCGACCATTGCGCGTGAGCTTGTCCGGCAAGGCATGGATTGCCAGGCCGACGGAGAGCCCAAACAGGTACGCCGCCGTCGTTTCTGCGCCGATGAGCGCCGTGAGATCGCGCTCGCTGCGATCGATGTCGCGCGCGGACGCCGCGCTGTTTCGAAGTCTGCGCTGAATGGCTCCGAGAGGACGCTGGCCGTTCAACTGCTCCGCGACCTGGCGGATGATGTTGTGCAGGCGCTCGCTCGCCGCCTCGCTGACCTCGGGCAGCACGCCGCACGAGATCACAAAGCCCGGCGCAGCCTGCCTCGCCTTGCCAAAGGCTCGCATGACCGCTCGACCCCTCGGCGTCAGACTCGCTCCGAGCCCTGTCTCTAGCTTCTTACCGCCCTTGGGCCGTCGCGCCACGCATCACCTCGCCTTTCGCCTCCAAGAGAACAACGTCAGTCGAAACTTGTCAAACACGGCCGTCGCTCATGCCCTGCCGCTTCGCGCGATTAATTTGCGGGCCAAGCTCAGCAACATGAATGCCAAAGTGGACCAAAAAGAGGTGGCCCCGTGGGACCGAAAAACTGGGAGCACTGTCGTGATTGCGAACGACACGCTTTTCATCCGTGTCTTGTCGCCGGACGCCTCTATGGAAGGTTCGGGCGGTGGGCACGGCTTTGCAGGTTCTCGAGCGGCGCCGACCGACGCCCGGGCGCCCCCCAGGGGGACGTTACGATTAGGGTGACTACGATGGGTCAGTCGATTTGAAGAGCTGACAAGCTCAACATGTGCCCGTGCCGAAACGCGCAGCCTCGGTCCAGAAGTCGCTCGGCAAGCGAATTCGACAGCTCCGACATGCCAAGGGCTGGTCACAAGAGCATTTGGCCGACGAAGCCGGCATGCATCGCACGTACATGTGGGGCATTGAGCAAGGCGTGCGAAATCCGTCGGTCCGGCATCTGGTCAGGATTGCCGATGCGCTGAAAGTGTCGCTCACCACGCTGTTTGAAGGCCTCTAGTTCAGAGCCTGCCGGACCCGAGTTCGTTCTCTGGTCTGCGCAGCCGTCCTCGGTTCGCGGTCCTAAGCCCGGCCGCTTTTTTGCACCGGTCGAGGTTACGGGGGTCCGATGGGCAAGCGGATGGCGAAGCAAAGGAAGGAGAAGCAGACGCGGCGGCGGCGCGAAGACTCGGTCCCCGAC
>JBAROV010000107.1:0-6590 GCA_049642465.1 Vicinamibacterales bacterium | reverse complement strand
AGCCGGAAGCCACACCTGATTCAGTCACCGTCTCGCCCGCGAGCGAGCGAAGCGAGCGAGCCGCCGAAGCGGAGCGGGGCCCAGGGGCCCCCGCGAGCGCCGGCGTAAGGGGGTCCGGGGGACGAAGTCCCCCCGACTATACCGTCCAAGGCGCCCGCATGGCCCGCTGGCGCATGCGATTGGCCATGTCGTCGCCGATGAATTCTTCCTTGATCGGATCCCACTTCTGCGTACGGCCTGTCCAGGTGGCGATGTTCCCGAGGTGCGCGACGTTCGTTGAACGCGTCGCCGCCTCCACATTCGACACCGGCTGCGAGCGGAGCCGAATCGCTTGAATCCAGTTGTCGTGGTGCGCGTAACCGCGCGCCCGATAGATCTGCTCGGCCAGGTCCTGCGGCGAGGTGGCACCGGTCTTCGCGTCGGGCTGCAGTGGCTCGGGTGGCGTCAGTTTCACGTCCGCCAGGATGGCCGGATTGGAAGCTTTCAGCGGGCCCTGACGTCCGGCGACGATCCATCCGCGGTCGCCGACGAACAGGATCTCCCACATGAAGCGCGTCGCGGGATCGAAGCCCGCCGGAATTTCCTGGAACTTGGGATCGAGCCGGCCCTGGAACGACTGCACGAGGACGCCGTTCGCGTACTTGTAGTCGATGATCCGGCGTTCGGGCGTCCCGGGAACGATCTCGATGGGGCCGCAGTCGTCCATGCCCATTACCCACTGCGCGATATCCAGGTGATGCGAGCCATTCGACGTGATGCTGCCGCCCGCGAAATCCCGCTGGATGTCCCACGGCACCGTTCGCGAACCCCGTTGACCGATTGGGTGGTAGCGGCTGTTGAAGGGATGGTACGGCGCCGGGCCGAGCCACATATCCCAATCCATCCCGGGAGGTGGAGTCTCCGGTGGAAGATTGAGGACCTGGCTGGTTCCGTACCAGTTGCAGTAGATGGTCTTCAGCGTCCCGATCCGGCCGTTCTGAATGAGGCGGCGGGCGGCCGCGAAGTCGTCGACGGAGCGTTGCTGGAAGCCCCCCTGGAAGATCCGATTATGGCGACGGAAGGTATCGACCATGACCCGCGATTCGTGAATCGTGAGGGAAACGGGCTTCTCGCAGTAGACGTCCTTACCGGCCCGTGCGGCCATCGTCGAGATGACCGCATGCCATCGGTCCCCCGTGGCGATCAGGACGGCATCGATATCCGGGCGCGCCAGGATCTCGCGGAAGTCCTTGGTGCCCATGACACCCTTGTAGTTTCCGCGCTTGGTCTCGGCCGCGTACGCGGTTTCGACCGTGTCCCTTGCGTCGTTCAGGCGCCATTCGTCAACGTCGCACACGGCGACCACCTGAAGGTCCGGGTTGCTGAGCATCCGTCGCATGTTCCCGTTACCCATGATGCCGACGCCGATGGATGCGACATTGATTCGCTCGCTGGCGGCCTTCAGACCGACTCTCGGCAGTATTAAGGGCGCGACGAGCAGTCCAGCGCCCTGCTTGAGCATGGTGCGGCGACCGATGCGCATTGATCTCCTCCGACTTTTCCCTTGTCAGCTTCCCAGCATGTAGCCAAGCTTCTGCAGATACCACTTGCTGATTTCCGCCGTCTGGCGCGGCGTGTAGGGCATGTTTCTCGACGGGTCGAGTTCGTGCATGATGTTGGCCTTCGGATTTGCCTGTTCCATCGTCTCGAGGATTGATTTCAGATCGACCATTCCGATGCCCAGCGGGGAATAGCCGCCCATGTGCGGACCGCTGACGAAGTCCTTCAGGTGCATGTGGACGGTGATGGATGCGAAGTCCTTCACGATCTTCGCAGCATCGGCGCCGCCCTTCTGCAACTGGCCGACGTCGGGCGCGAACTTGAAAATCCGCGTGTCGACGCTCTCCATCACGGCATACACCTCGTCGCGCGTTTCGATGGCGGTGCCGGTGTGCTGGTGGAGACCCGAGCCGACGCCGAGATCGGCCATGGCCTTGCCGTAGTCGTTGAGCGCGGAGACGATGTTGGCGCGGTGCGCGGCGAAGTCGTAGCCCGCGCGTTTGGCGCCGCCTGCCTCGATCACCAGGAAGGTCGCCCCGTACTTCCTCAGAATCTTGCCCCAGCGGACGATCGTGGCAATTTCGTTCTGCCGAACAGATGGATCGATGACGTTGAGCGGGGCGTACGCAGAGATGAGCGGGATCTTGTATTGGGAAATGAGCCTTTCCAGCGTGCCCTTCTTGTCCCAGTCCTCCACGACGTGGCCGAACGTCTCGAATCCCTTGTAGCCGAGCTCCGACATGTCGCGGACAGCGGTTTCGAGCGGCTCCGGCGCGCGGGGAAAGACGCCCCACACCAGGGAGGTACAGCCGATGCGAAGCTGCTTTGCCGGGCTGCCCTGGCTGCCGGCAGCCGTTTGGGTTGCGGGGCTCGCGCCGGTAACCGGCATCGCCGTCGCGCCGAGCCCGGTGAGGACCGCCTTGGCGAACGTGCGACGATTCATGGCATCTGGCACGACACCCTCCCTTGCCGGCGCACCGCTGATGTCGGTCAAATCGGAAAGGAAAATATTTTTTGAACCGGTGCTTGCGTATTGCGCAAACGTGGCGCGCAGCTCTTATACTAACGGCGCCGTCGGGTGTCAAGCCAGACGCTCGCTTCCGACTGGGAGGAATGATGACGAAGCTGCCTCCGGCTCCGCGTTCGCACGTGAATCGTCGGGATTTCCTGCGCGCGGCAACGGTCGCCGCGGTCGCGCCCATGATCGTGCCCAGACACGTCATCGCCGGATCGCAGACCACTCCACCCAGTGACCGTATCCAGCTCGGGCACATCGGCGTCGGCAGGATGGGCGGCGGCCACGTGCGCGGGTTCCTGAAGATGCCCGATGTCCGCGTCCTGGCGATCAGCGACATCCGCGAGGAAACGCTCGAGAAGTTCAAGACCGCGGTCGATCAGCACTACGGCGACAAGGCGTGCCTGGGCTTCCCCGATTTTCGCGAGCTGCTGGCGCGCAAGGACATCGACGCGGTCGTCATCGCGGCCGGTGAACGATGGCACCCCCTGATGGGCATCGAGGCCGCCCGTCGCGGCAAGCACATTTATTGCGAGAAGCCGCTGAGCGTCACGCTCGCGGAAGGCCTCGCGTTGCGCGAGGCGGTGAAGAAATACGGTGTCGTCTTCCAGTGGGGCACGCAGCAGCGCTCGAGCCACTACTACCGCCACACGGCGGAGCTGGTCAGGAACGGCTACATCGGCGACGTGCGGACCATCATGATCGGATCGGCCGGCGGCGGCACTCCGAAGCCCGAGCATCCGGAAACGCTGAAGGAACCGCCGCCGGGCTTCAACTACGACATGTGGCTCGGGCCATCGCCGTGGGTGCCGTACAGCGATGTGCGCGTCTCGCTCACCTGGCTGTTCATCCGGGATTACGGCCTCGGCTGCCTCGGCGGCGCCTGGGGCATTCACGATCTCGACGCCGCGCAGTTCTTTCTGGACACCGACGAGACGACGCCGATCGAGATCGAGGGGCGCGCGCGCTATTACCAGGACATCCGCGACGTGCCGTACTCCTGGACCGTCGAGCAGAAATACGCGAGCGGACCGACGGTGATTCACATGGATCTCGTCACCGCCAAGGCGAGGGCGAAGCAGTTCGAGTTGGGCAACATGGCCAGCCTCGTCACGGGAACGAAGGGCTGGATCTGGGTCAGCCGGCAGGGCATCCGCACCGAGCCGGCATCGCTGGCCGAGACCGTCATCGGGCCGAGCGAGAAGCGCGTCATCTTCTCCGACGATCACAAGCAGAACTTCCTGAACGCCATCCGGAAGAAGGCGCAGCCGATCTCGCCGATCACCGCCGCGGTCCACGCCGAGACCATGTGCCAGCAGTCCGCCATCGCGATGGAGCTGCAGCGCAAGCTGCGCTGGGATCCGAAGGCGGAGCGATTCGTTGACGACGCGCAGGCCAACCGCCTGCTCTCGCGCGCCATTCGCGCGCCCTGGAGCTACACGATATGAAGGGCTTCACTCTCGTGATTGCCGTTGCGGCAATGTGGGCAGCGGCCGATCTGCACGAGCGGGCACCGGCGGTACAGGCGCAGGTGCAGGCCGCGCAGACACCGGCCCCAACAGGTCAGTCGCAGGGAGCACCTGGCCAGACGCCGGAACCACGGCGGCGCCGCGAGGTGTCGGCCGAGGACCGCGCGAAGATCGAGGCCGCCCTGCCTGCGAAAGCGCCTGCCACTCCGAGAAAGGTGCGGAAGCTCCTCGTCTTCGATCGGCAAGGGATTTACAACGGCAGGCTTTATGGCGGCCACGCCTCGATTCCTCACGCGAACCTCGCGGCGCAGTTGATGGGTGAGAAAACCGGGGCGTTCACGGCCACGCTGTCGAGCGAACCTGGCACCATCTCCGCGGCAAACCTGCAGCAATACGACGCGGTTTATCTGAACAACACCGTCGGTGACGTCTTCGACACGCCGGAGATGCGGGCCGCTTTCGTCGCGTTTGTCACCAACGGCGGCGGCATCGTCGGCAATCACGGCACCAGCGTCGCCTCGCCGCAGTGGACCGAGTTCGGCGAGATCCTCGGCGCGACCGGCGCCTCGCATCGCGAACCGACGGAGAAAGCGACGATCAACATCGAAGATCCCACACATCCGATCGCCCGCGCTTTCGACGGCAAGCCGTTCGAGTACGTCGATGAGTTCTACCGCCTTGCGGCGCCGTATTCGCGCGACAAGGTGCGCGTGCTCCTCAGCATCGATCCGATCGCGACGGACATGATGCAGGGACGCTGCTTCGGCCGGTGCCTGCGCGACGACAACGACTATCCCGTCGCGTGGATTCGTCAGCACGGCAAAGCTCGCGTCTTCTACACGAGCCTCGGACACAACCCTGACGTTTTCTGGGATCCGCGGATGCTGGCGATGTTCCTTGCGGGTATTCAGTACGCGCTCGGCGATCTGGATGCCGATGCGACGCCGCGACCGCGACCCACTCGGCAGTTCGACGACGCGCTGGCGGCAATGACTACGTACGATTTCGGGCAGGATCGCGCCCAGGTACGGCGGTTCGAGCGGGAAGTCAGTCTCGCGGCGGCCACGAAAGGGGGGGCGGCGGACGCCGAGCAGAAGATGCTGAAGGTCCTGCAAAGCCAGGCGCCGCTCGGCGCCAAGGATGCGATCTGCCGGCAGCTGGCGATATTCGGCTCATCCCGTTCGGAACCAGTCCTCAAGGCGATGCTGAAGAACAAGCAGACGGAGGCCATGGCGCGGTACGCGCTGCACGGGCTACAAGGGAAATGAAATCGACGGCGACCGAACAACGCCGGCGAGCCGTAGGGAGCGACGTGCGTAGGGTGAAGACCAAGTCCCCCAGAAAAGCAAAACGGGGCTCGGTGGAAACGCCGTCGGTTCAGAGCGTGGAACGAGCGCTGTCGCTCCTCGAAGCGGTGGCGATGTCCGCGGAGCCCGTGCCGCTGGCGCACCTGACGCAGGTCCTCGGCATCGACCCGAGCAGCGTGTTCCGCCTGGCCAATACGCTGAAGCGGCGCGGCTTTCTGGCCAACCCCAACGGACGCAAGCACTACGTGCTCGGGCCGGCCGTCTGGCGGCTGTCGCGTGAATACGACTGGAGCCGGATGCTGATCACCATCTGCCGTGACGCGGTCAAGGCGCTCGCCGCGCGCACCGGAGAAACTGCGCATCTCGCCGTCCGCGAAGGACGCCAGGTTTTCTTCATCGATCACTATGCCGCCGGAGACCAAGGCGTCATCGTCGCCGGCCAGACCGGCAAGCTGATGCCGCTGCACTGCACCGCCCACGGCAAGGCGCTGCTCGCCGACTTCGGATTGGCGGAATTGAAGGCCCTCTATGGCACGACGCCGCTCGAGCGTTACACCGCACGAACGAGCGTGTCGCTGCCGGAGCTGGCCAAGGCGTGCCGCAGCGTGCGAGCTCGCGGCTTTGCCGCCGACGAGGGGGAGTTCCTGGAGGACGTCCGGTGTGTGGCCGCGCCGGTGCGCGATCCGGGTGGCCTCGTGATTGGCTCGATCGGCGTGTCCGCTCCCGTCACGCGGATGTTCGAGGGGCGCGACGCCGTTCTGGCTCAGCACGTCCGCGACACCGCCGAACACATCAACGCTCTGCTCGGCGCGTGATGAAAAAATGAATGTCTGGTCAGGTGACTTTCGTATGGCGCAACTTTTTTTGTTGACAAAGGGGGAATGAAGCTGGCATAGACCATCACCGTTCGTCGCAGCGGACGTGCGCGGCTGGCCCGTGCGCAGCAGATCCACTGAACCTCGCTGAAGTGTTTACGCTGAGGAGGAAACGTGAATCGTTTCGTAGGTGTCGTCGGTCTTCTGACACTGGCCCTGGCGGTCGGCACGCCGGGTCTCGCCAACGCCCAAGGACTGAGCGGCCAGATTGGCGGCTCGGTGATAGACAGCAGCAAGGGCGCCATTCCCGGCGCGGCGGTCACGGTGCGCAACACGGCGACCGCGGTGACCCGCGAGACGGTGACGGACAGCGCGGGGCTGTTCGTGTTCACGAACCTGTTCGCCGGCACCTACGACCTGCGGGTCACGTTGACCGGGTTCAGAA
>JBAROV010000096.1:0-29887 GCA_049642465.1 Vicinamibacterales bacterium | reverse complement strand
TGGCCGCCCAAGCCGGCTCGGCGATCCTCTTCACCGTCCGCAGCGAGGACGGCGCCTGCCCGTGGTGCGAGGTCTCGGACGTGCGGTTCGAATACAACGTCGTGCGCAACGTCGCGGCCGGCATCAATATTCTGGGCTACGACTATCCGTATCCCAGTACGCAGACCCACGCCATCACCATCAGACACAATCTGTTCGAACGGGTCACCACCTCGCTGGGAGGAAATGGCTGGTTCCTCCTCGCCGGCCAGGGGCCGCGTGACATCATCGTCGATCACAACACCATCGACCATGACGGTACCACCGCGGTCTATGCCTACGGCGGCACCGACACCAATCCGATGGCCATCACCGGATTTCAGTTCACGAACAATGCCGTGCGCCACAATGCCTACGGTATAAACGGCGCAAGCTTCTCCACCGGCACTACCACACTGGCCGCGTACTTTCCTGGAGCGGTGGTCACTCACAACTGGATGCCGGGAGGAACGGCATCGCGATATCCGGCGGGCAACTTGTTCTCAGGGTCGTTCGAGTGGGGGTTCGTGGACGTCCAGAATCGCGACTATCGCGCGGCGCCTGGAGGTCCGCTCGTTGCCGCTGCTACGGACGGCACGGATATCGGCGCTGATGTCGTCACGCTCCTGCGTGGCGTCGCTGGCGTGGTCGAAGGACATTCGCCAACCTCGGCTCCGATCTCGCAGCCGGCTCCGGGGCCAACGGAACCAGCGCCAGCGCCCGTCACCTCGGATGACATCGTGCTGATGGGAAGTGCATCCGTCACGCGCGTGGGTCGCTGGACTCTGGTGACAGACTCCACTGCTGTTGGTTCGGCAGCCATCCACCATCCCGACGCAGGGGCGCCCAAGATCACGACGGCGCTCGCGAATCCGCTGGACTATTTCGAGCTGACGTTCAATGCCGTGGCAGGGGTTCCGTATCGCCTCTGGTTGCACGGCCGCGCGGACAACGACGACTGGGCGAACGATTCGGTGTTCGTGCAGTTCTCCGACAGCGTGACTTCTTCCAGTGCACCGATCTACCGCATTGGGACCACCTCGGCGGCCGATGTGAACCTCGAGTCGTGCAGTGGCTGCGGCGTGTCTGGCTGGATGTGGCAGGACAATGGCTACGGCAAGGACGTGCTCGGTCCCGCCATCTATTTCGCCACCACGGGACCGCAAACCATGCGCGTGCAGACGCGTGAAGACGGGCTCTCGATCGATCAGATCGTTCTTTCACCAACCACGTATTTCACGACGGCGCCAAGTGCAACGTTGAGCAGTCGATGAAGAAGGCGAAGGCTCGCCTCGGCTCAGACGTGTCCGGGATTACTGCATCGGGTCAGCTGCTGAGCCGGACCCAAGGTATACCGTGGCCGCGACTACTCAGAACCCAACTCGACCATATCCGCTTACATCTGCATTTGGCGGGACTTCACGATTACGCTATGTAATTGTTACAAACGGCTGAGTTGTCCTGCCCTGCCACGGCTCAGTCTGCTTTTCATTCAAGTTTGGACAACCTCAATAAAATGGGGCCCTACCAAACTGGTCACGCAATTGCCTTCCCTGAGCCCGTGACGGTCGTTCCTGCGGCGACCGTTATTCCAACCCCAGCAATAACTCGTGCCCACGAGCAACGGCTCGAGACAACGGGGCCCCGGTGTGCCGCCGTTTTCCTCGTGCCGCGTGTGGCGGGCCTTGGACACAACTCGGAGGACGGATGCGATTGTTCGGAAACCTGAAAACCTTCCTGGCCGGCCGGAGCGGCATTGTGACAATGGTGATGGCCGCGCTCGCGGTTCCATCGATAGCAGCTTCCCAAGACATCGTTATAGCCGGCGCCAGTTCAGGCACTCGCTACGGTCGCTGGGCGATCGTGACCGACACTGGTGCAAGCGTCGGTGCAGCTATCAGGAACGCCGATGCCGGCGCCGGCAAGATCACCACCCCGCTGGCAAGTCCGTCCGACTATTTCGAGCTCACCTTCGATGCCTCCGCGGGTAAAGCGTATCGGCTGTGGATCCGTGGTCGGGCCCAGAGCGACTACTGGGGCAACGACTCGGTGTTCGTGCAGTTCTCCAACAGCGTCAACTCCTCGGGAAGCGCCGTTTACAGAATCGGCACGACATCGGCCGCAGAAGTGAACCTCGAGGATTGCAGCGGGTGCGGGCTCTCAGGGTGGAAGTGGCAGGACAACGGTTGGGGGAGCGGCATCCTTGGTCCGGTCATTTACTTCGCCTCGTCCGGCACGCAACGACTGCGCGTGCAGACGCGCGAAGACGGGATGACGATCGATCAGGTTGTTCTCTCGCCCTCGAATTACCTGTACCAAGCCCCCACATCCATCATCGGCGGTTCTACAACATCCACCTCGACCTCCACTCCCACATCAAGCGGCTCAACGTCCACATCGACGTCGACCTCGACGTCCGCCACGAACGTTGTCCTCGCAGGAGCGTCCGCTGGCACGCGCTCGGGCGGGTGGACGATCGTGTCCGACTCGAGCGCTGCGGGTGGCGCCGCGATTCGACACCCCAACGCAGGTGCCGCGAAGATCACGACGGCCCTCGCGAGCCCCACGCATTATTTCGAGCTGACATTCGATGCCGTCGCGGGCGCCCCGTACCGGCTTTGGGTGCACGGCCGCGCCGAGAACGATGACTGGGCAAATGACTCCGTATTCGTGCAGTTCTCGAACAGCGTCAACTCGTCGGGGAGCGCCGTTTACCGGATCGGGACGACGTCGGCTGCCGACGTAAACCTCGAAGATTGCAGCGGTTGCGGACTCTCAGGGTGGAAGTGGCAGGACAACGGATACGGGAGTGGCGTCCTCGGACCGACGATTTACTTTGCCTCGACCGGACAGGTGCGGATGCGTGTGCAGACACGCGAAGACGGCATGTCGATCGATCAGATCGTCCTCTCGCCGTCAACGTATCTGAGCACGGCGCCGCCGGCAACGTCGTCCTCGGCGCCCGCGCCAGCACCCGCCCCAGCACCGGCTCCGGCGCCGGCGCCAGCACCGACCGGATCGATCCTTAAAGTGATGACGTGGAATACGCAGCACGGCAACAACCTTGAGACCATCGCGGACTGGATCGCCTCGTCTGGGGCGAACGTGGTCGGTCTCAACGAAGTCGAGAGGTACAACGACAGCTGGGGCTATACAGACCAGCCAGCGAGATACGTGGCGCGCCTGCAGTCGCTGACGGGCAAGACCTGGTACTCGCACTTCGCGCAACGCGATGGTCTCTCGACGGGTCAGGGCAATCTCATTCTCACGACATTCCCGCCCGAGGACCGGCAGAGTTACGTCCTCACCTACTCGCGTTCGGTATCGCGGGTGCAGATTCTCGTGAACGGCATTCGGGTGAACGTCTTCTCGACGCACCTCGACTCGGACTCGGCCGACAGGCGCGCGCAGCAGATGAACGAGTTGAAGTACTGGGCGTCTAACTTCAGCCAGCAATGGGTCGCGCCCGGCGACTACAACGCATGGCCGGGCGCCTGGGAAATTGCCAACATGACGTCGTCGTTCTACGACGCGTGGGCGCAGGCAGTGTCGGCGGGCACTGCGATTGCCTACTCGGGTAATGAGGCTGGAAACACGCGGAACAGCCGAATCGACTATGTCTTCTACTCGAAGAGCGCCTCACGACTGTATTTGAAGGAGACGCGCGTTCTCAATACAGGATCTGCGTCGGATCACCGCCCGGTGATTGCGACGTTTGAGGTTCGGTAGCGAAGCGGCCTGAGGCCCTCGCGCAGATAGCCGAAGAAGTACGCGAGCATCATGGCGTGTTCAGCCCGCTCATGCGGGCGCGCCATGATGCTCGATTTCACCCAACCGAACGCGCTCGAGAGGGCACCCCTGAAGAGGTACCTCGGGATGCCCGCCACACGCGGTACCTGCGACAAATCCAAGCCAAGTTCAGTGCGACCGTGAATGCGATGGAGGCGCGCGTGGGAGATGCCTTTCCAGAACCACCACCGCCGGAAGTACTCGCGCGTCAACCGCGTCGCGGGAACGGCGTGAGTGAGCCACATGTCGGGCGCATAGAGTCCGCGGGCGCCGACGCGGCGTGAGCGATAGAAAAACTCCGCCTGTTCCTGTCCAAGCAAGGACCGTCCGTTACGACCGAGATCGGGCCTGAACCCGCCAATCTTTTCGATCAGGGCGCGGCGGACGGCCATGTTGACGCCGAGCGGCGTCTTGCGTTCCTCCTCGAAGATGAACGGCGCGCGGCCGTGGTCCTTGACGGCGATGGTTCCGCCGAGATTTCCTGTTTCATCGAGCCATGACGGCCGTGGCGCACCCCACGCCGGCCGAACCGGCCCGCCCGTATAGTCGATATCGCCGCGATCGAGCAGCGGCCGCACGCCTGCTTCCAGCCATCCTTCCGCCACTTCGACGTCGTCGTCGGTAAAAACGATGATGCTGGCGCGGGCGCGGGTCATCCCCGTGTTGAGCGCGTTCGACTTTCCCTGACGCCCCTCGAACAAGTAGTGGAGCGGAACGGGGTAGTCCCTGGCGCATGCCTGCACCACTTCGCTCGTTCGGTCGGTCGAGTTGTTGTCGACGACGATCACGTCCCAGGACAGACCCGCCCTGGTTCGTGCCAGACTCTCCAGCGTTCGCTCGAGATCGTCCGCGCGATTGAACGTGCAGATGAGGACGGTTGCGTCAACGTCGGGCGGACCGTTCGGCGGAATCGCGGGGGCGTCCACGGTCATGCCCCCGGAGCCACGCGGGTCACGACCGCCGGCCGGGACCAGGAGTCGCGGAGTCGCTGCCGCAGGATGCCTGCGAAAAACCACACCGAAAGCTCGTTGTCGAAGGCGCTCGCGCGGCGTCCGGCGCACGAGTCACGAATGCATGCCACTGCACTCGAAGCCGCCGACCGGAACAGATATCGCGGCACACCGAAGAGGTGCGGTACCTTCGAAAAGTCCATTACCGTGCTCTCGGGTTCGTCCATGTCGAGTCCAGCGCGTTCGTACAGCATCGCGCGGCTGATGCCGCGCCAGTAGAACCATCGGCGGAAATATCGCTTGGTGAGACGGCTTGGCGGAACGACGTGCCGGACCATCATGTCGGGAACGTAGAATCCGCGCATGTTCACCTTGCGTGCGCGAATACACCACTCGCGCACCTCCTGACCGAGCAGCGTTCCGGCACGCCGGCCGATGTCCGGGTCGAACAGCCCAACGCGATCGAAGGCGGCACGGGTGAAGGCCATGTTGACGCCAAGCGGCACGCGCGTACCGAACTCGAGCATGTCGGACCCGTGGTCCAGCAGAGCAATTACCGCCCACTGTTTGCCCGGTCGATTCGACAGCCATTCGGGTCGCGGGCCGCCCCAGATGGGCAGCACCCGTCCGCCCACATAATCGCCGCCCGAACGCTGCAATGCTTCCGAGGCTCGGTCGAGCCAATCGGCGGGCACTCTAACGTCGTCATCCGTCGTCGCGATGATGCTGCCGCGAGCGGCTCGGATCCCAGTATTGAGGGCCGGACTTCGGCCCTGCCGCGGCTCGGATAGATATCGCAGCTCCACGGGAAACCGGCTCGCCCACTCGTTTACCACGTGCCGCGTGTCATCGCTGGAGTTGTTGTCAACCACGATGACTTCCCAGGAGCCGTGTGGCGAGAGGTTCGCGAGGCTCGCGAGCGTTTCGCGCAGATCGGGTGCACGGTTATACGTCGCGATGACGACCGAGAATCTCATCGCGCTTCGCCCCAGGCCGCTGAATGCGATGCGTTGTCGCGCACGACCAATGCGGTGACGGGGGCAAGGTCGAGCATCGAGTAAACGAGAGTCACCGCCCGGTCAGTGGCAGTTCCAGGCTGATAAAACACGTCGCGCGCGGCATTGCTGCGCGCACTGGCCAGACGCGCGGGATGCCCGAGTTCAGCACTCACCGTTGCTGCCAGATCTTCAACTCGCGAGACAACAGTGGCCGCGGAACGGAGCAAAGCAGCCTTTTCGGGATTGATACGTGCCGCCTTGATCAGGTCGGGCGCGTCAAACACCACCACCGGTCGATCGAGGACGCAGAATTCAAAACCAATCGAGCTGTGGTCGGTTATGAGCAGATCGCTCGCGAGCACATATCGTGTCGAATCGCCGCTGTTGGCGAGGATGAACTGATTCGTGCGTGGAAAGCGATCGAGCCGCGTTCGCCAGTCGATGCCACCGCTGTATTTCGGGTCGGCATCAAACGAACGGTCATGCAGCTTCGCAATCACGTTCCAGCCCGATTCCAGGAGCGCTTCGATGATCGCTTCGCCGTGGAGCTGCAGTGAAGATGCCGGCGAAAACGTTGGCGCATAGATGATCGTCGAGCGAGCTGGATCGAGCCCTAACGACGCGGCGACCGTCGAACTGGCTGTGATGTTGTTCGCCAGTACATCGATTTTCGGGTAGCCGACGAGTGCGGCGCACTCCTTCGAGACGATGCCCGCGTTGAGGTAGCGGGTCAGGCGGTCCGCATTCGGAAACGCCACGCGGTCGTATCGATCGAATCCGATGGGCAGATTCACGGGACAATCGAGATCGTACTTGCCCGCGACGCCGTGGAAGAAGTTGACCTGTCTGCTGACACGGTGAAGCGAGACCGCATCCCATGGATCGGCGTTGATGTACAGATCGAACCGCGTCCAGGCGGCGTGATCGCGGCTCATCGTGCAGTCTGCGACGCCGAGTTCATCGAACGCGCGAGTCAAGTCGTCCCGCTCGACTCCGGTAAACCATACGTCCAGGCGCGGATCGGCCAGGAGGCGGTCAAGAACAGGGCGCAACACCGCGAGGTTCATCGGTGTGCGTGCCTCGACGAGGACGGAGCGACGGCCACTCCTGCGTCCGACGACCCTGTCGACGGCGCGCAAAGCGCGAATGGCGGGCGTCGCGGCAACCCGGTGCGCCCACCGTCGGATCACAACGACGCCTCCTGCTTGGTCCGTCGCAATTGATACGCACGTATGAGGAGCCGCGGCGTCCACCTTGCCATCAGGCTGATGACCCCGACCAGGGCACCACCCTGGCGCCAGAACAATTCGGCGAGCCGGCTCGCGGCAACGTTGAGGTGCCCGGAGGCGATGGCGTCCCGCGCTTCGGCGGCGAGCAGTTCGCACTGGAATCGCGCAACCTGGGCGTCGAGCACTTCCAGTCCGGCGGGCATCGGCAGCAGATGGGGCCTGAACTTCTCGTACACGCGGAGGATGCCACGCGTCATCCGAACATCGCTTGCCGACAGGCTCCCCTCGCGCCGGCGATAGAAGGCAAGCGGCCGGTCGTTGCGCATGAACTTGAACCCGGCGAGCGCCGCTCTGAGCCAGAAGTGGTAGTCCTCGTTGGAGCGCAATGATTCGTCGAAGCCACCGATCGTTTCGAAGACTCGCCGACGAATGACGGACATGATGAAGACCGCTTGTTCGTCGCGCAGAATCTCAACGAGCGTCGGCTGAGGCCTGGGATCCGGGTAGGGACGCCACGGGGTGCCGTCGCGCCAGCTGCCCAGGTTCCACGCATTTCCGGTCACGATGTCGATGTCCGGGTGCTGCTGAAGCAGAGCCATCTGCGCCGCAAGGAAGGACGGCTGCCACAGGTCGTCGCTATCGAGAATCGCCACGAACTGGCCGCGTGCGAGGCGAATCGCATGATTCCTCGCCGCCGAGAGGCCGGCGTTGGCCTGGTGCGCGACGCGTATGCGACGATCGCAGGCGGCGTACGAGGCGGCAACGGCGCCGCTCTCGTCGGGCGATCCATCATCGATGATGAGGAGCTCCCAGTCGGTGTAGGTCTGAGCGATAACCGACTCAATCGCTTCGCCAATGTACGGCTCGACGTTGTAGGCCGGCATGATCACGCTGACAGTTGGCATGGCGCCTCCCGTCGTGCAAGGGCTCCTGGCGAGGGAGCCAGTTCGATGACTTCATAGAGCGCTCGAACCGAACGCTCGGTCGCCGATCCTGGACGATAGAAGAGCTCCGATGCCACCCGCCGTCGCTCGGCGGAATGCGCCTCCGGTTCAGCGAGGCCGCGTTCGACAGCCTTGAGGGTGGCCGGCACATCCAGGGTGGAGTGCGACGCCGTAGTGAGCAGCGTGACGTAGTCCCGGTGAATCTTCGCGAGTTGGATCAACTGCGGCCGATGGATCCGGACCAGTGGACGGTCGCGCAGCAGGAACTCGAACCCTGCAGAGCTGTGGTCCGTGATCATCAAATCCGCCGCCACCAGATACGGCGATATGTCGTGCCCGGATCCGATGACGGCACGTCCCGGAGGCAGCATCGGTCGGATGCGTTGCACCCAGTCGATGCCCCCTGAGTAGCGGCGGCGCAGGTCCCGCGATCGATCGTGCAGTTTCACAATCACGTTCACCGGCATGCGGCACAGGCCGGTGATGAGTTCGATGCCGATGTCGTTCAGTGACGAGGCCGGCGACCATGTCGGCGCATACAACACCGTCGGTTGTTCTGGATTCAGTCTGAGCGCTGAGAGAACCGCTTCGCGCTCGAATGCGCCATTGACGACGCAGTCGACCTTTGGCAGGCCAATCAGCCGGATCGCCGGACTGTCCGGCGCCAGGGCGCCACTCGAGAGAAAATTGTTCAACCGCCGCTCGTTCACGAAGAAATACCGATCCCACCCGAGCATGCTGCTGTCTGGCGCGTCGAAGCCGTACTTGCCGGCGACGCCGTGAAACACCTGTACGCGCGTTGTGCCCCTGGGCAGGATCGCCCACATGAAGTCGGACGCGACGTAGGCATCGAATTTCATGAGCGCCGCACGGCCCGGATGGATGAGCCGCGCGTGTGGCGCCTCGTGATAAATCCGGGTGATTCGGCGGGGCTCCTCGCTGGCCGTGAAAAACAACGTGACACGAGGATCGGCCTCCAGCGCGCGTACGATGGGTGCCACCATGGTGTAGTTCACCGGCGTTCGCGCATCAATGAGGATGCGACGGCTCCCATGTCGACGGCTGAAATATTCGTCGACTCGGCGAATGCGTCGCCTGCTTCCGGCCAAAGCCCGCAGCACTCCGTTCATGCGTGCGCCTCCGCAACAACCGGCGCCGCGCGTTTGCGTCTGAGCGGCCGGGCGGCCGCCAGACGATCGATCAGGTACTCGCGCGGGCCGATCGCCAGCGCCATCAGGTAGTAGAGCGTCCAGTGATACGCGACCGAGGCGAAGAGCGAACACACGAACCATCCCACCAGGGCGGCGGACATCGCGGCTGCGTGGGCGGCGAGAAACTCCTGTTCATCCGCGGGCAGAATGTCGGTTGATGGCGTCGAACCACGCCGGCGACCCGGGCCGAATCGCTTCAACAGATGCCGCGTCTGCGTGGGTGCGTAGAGCGCGCGGAACAGCAGGAACAGAAACGTCAGCAGGCCGAGAACGCCGAGTTCCGCCGCGACCTGAAGTATAGCGTTATGGCTTTCGTGCCACGATTCGACACGACCGTCGGGCTGGTAGTTCTTGAACTGGCCGGCGCCGACGCCCGTGAGCGGGTGGTCGAGGAACGCGTCGTACGATTCGCGCAGCAGAATCGATCGGGCCTCGCGCGAACCGGTCGCGTCCTTCTCCGCGTTGGTAATGCTCGCCAGCCGAGCCCAGTAGGAGTCGGGGAGCATCGGAACGGCGAGAATCGCCACGATGGCACCGGCGGCCACTAAACCGGGTTTTCGGCGCATCGTCAGCACCGCCATCACAACCAATGCCGCACCAAGTCCGAGCGAGCCGCTGCGCGACTGCGAAACGACGATCGTCACGAACATCAGCCCAGTACAGGCGGCGGCAATACCTCGCTGGACCAGCGAGACGCGCCTGAATACGAACGACAAAGCCAGCGGAAGGATCGCCACCATGTTGAGTGCGAGATCGTTCGAGTTCTGGAACATGCCGCCGATGGCCCCGCGCACTCGCCCGTTTTCGATAAGATTGACCCCGCGCGCGTAGTCGAACACCGCCCGGAAGGCGATATAACCGGTGGCGAGGACGATTAACCACGTGACCTGCTCGACGCGTCTGGGCCACAGCAGGGTGTTCACCATCAGGAGAAAAATCAAGAGGACCTTGACATAGAGCTCCGTGAAGGTGCTGATGGCGCCACCTGTCCAGATCGAAAACGGGGCGGTGAGGATGATGACGCCGCCGAGCGCCACCACACCAAGAAGCTCTGGAGTGACGCGAGTCACCGGCAAACTCCGTGACAATCGCCCAATCGCCATCGCAATGAGGCCGAAGACTGCAGACACTTCCGCGAGATGCAGCGGCTGGAGTGCGGTGAGCTGGTCCTGGGGCCGGAAGAACAGAAAAGCGGTAAACGCCAGCAGGCCGACATACGCCCAGTCCCGTCGCACGGGTTCCGCAAAGTGAATCTGCGCGCGAGCTGTCGATGGCGGAGGCGTGGGGCCCGACGGACCTCCGTCGCGCGACGGAGCTTCCCCGCCTTGTGGCGACGTACCGTATCCAAATGTCAGACGCTCGCCCATCGCCCTCAGTTCCTTCGCCGTTCCATCATTTCCATAAGTGGCGGCCCTGACGCAGCGCGAACAGGCCGGCGACCGCGGCGTAGTTCATCATCACGAAGGTGAACGCCAGCCGTGCCAGCCGGCGAATCGTCTGACTCACCTCGCCTCCTTACCGGCCGCGAGCGGCTCGGTGCGGTCGAACTTCGCGTCGCGCGGCAATCGATCGCTTTCGTCTGCGACAGACCTTGCCTCGAACCACGCGCCGACGGCCGCCAACCCGTAAAAGCACACCTGCAGGACGAGCGAGGCGGCAAATAACGGGTGCGAGCCAGCTAACGCGGCGCTCGACGCCAACAAACCGACGAGCGCCCACGGAACCAACAGACGGCCGAACTTGTGTGACACATACTGCAGCCACACCGGATTGACGAACGGCACAAGCAGCCGGGGCTCGAGCGCCAGGATTTGGTAGTTGCCGGCGAGCGTTCGCGTCTTCCGTCTCGTCTCAACGGATGCGTCGGGGGCTGTGTGATCGAACGCGATCGCGCGCTCGTCGAACACGATCCGGTAACCCGCAAGCACGGCCCTCATCGGTGCCAGGACATCGTCGAGGAGCGTATCTGAGGGCAGGGGCTGCCACAGCTGACGGCGAAGGGCGTAGATCGCACCCGTTGCGCCGAGTGTCGAGCGAAGCCGTGACTCATTGCGCCGTTGCCACTTCTCGTACTTCCAATAGAGCCCGAGGCCGTCTCCAACGCTCGAGGCCGTTTCTCCGATCTCGCAATCGAGCACCAGCTGACCACTGGCACCGCCAACGGTCGGATCTGTGAAGTTCGCCATCAACTCCTGGAGCGCGTCTTCGGCAAACCGCTGGCGCGCATCGGCGAAGACGAGAATGTCCCCGCGGGCCGCGGCAACTCCCGCATTAAGGGCCCGTGGCTTCCCGCCGGGCCGCAATTCGATGAGGCGCACATCGTCACCGAATGGCGCGATCGCTTCCGCCGTTTCGTCGGTCGAGCCATCGGAGACGACGATGATCTCGCGCTGACCCGGGTAGAACGTCTCGAGAAGGTTCCGGATGCGCCCGGGCAAACGCGTGCCCTCGTTTCTCGCGGCGACGATGATCGATATGGACGGCCAGGTACCCGGCTGGAAGCAGGCCTTGCGCGGGCTGCGGCGGAAACGGGCGAGAAGCGCTATCAGGAGCGGGTACCCCACGTACACGTACCCAACCAGAAGCGCCGAAATCCAGAACAGGTTCTCCATAAAGTCGATGCTTCGCCCTGTCAGTCGCTGGTCGCTAGTCGCTGGTCAGTCAGCAACGGATAGCTGGCAGCAACCAGCGACTGACGAGATTCAAGTGACAACCCCTTGCGCCTCCGGACGCGGCGCTCCAAGCCGGAACACGTGCGCGTACGGTTTCTTGATCGCGTTTCTCGTGTCCACAACCAGGTCCGCTTCCGCTGCCAGAGCTTCGTAATCGATGGCCTTGTGATCGGTGACAATCACCACGCAGTCGTACTTGCCATATGAGCCGCTCCCCGCGTCGACCGCGTGGATGTCGAAACGCCCCGACCACTCGCGGCCGTGCACTTCCGGCACGAACGGATCCGCGTACTCGATCTGCCCACCCTTTTCGTGCAGCAGACCCATGACGTCGAGCGCCGGAGACTCGCGCATGTCATCGATGTCACGCTTGTAGGCGACGCCCATGATCAGAATCCGCGACCCGTTGATCGCCTTCCGTTTGGTGTTGAGAGCCTCCGCCACTTTGTCCACGACGTAGTGCGGCATGCCGCCGTTGATGTGGCCGGCGAGTTCGATGAATCGGGGATCGAACCCGCTCTGCTTGGCCTTCCACGAGAGATAGAACGGGTCGATCGGGATGCAGTGGCCGCCGAGACCGGGACCGGGATAAAACGCCATGAACCCGAAGGGCTTCGTCTTTGCCGCGTCAACGACTTCCCATACATCGATATTCATGCGGTCGCACATCAGCGCCAGCTCGTTCACCAGCCCGATATTCACCGCGCGGAAGGTGTTTTCGAGGAGCTTGACCATCTCGGCGACACGTGTCGAACTGACCGGCACGATCGTCTCGATGGCCGACCCGTAGAGAGCGGCCGCAAGCTTTGAACACTCGGGCGTTAATCCTCCCACCACCTTCGGGACGTTGTGCGTCTGGAAGGTCGGGTTGCCTGGATCGACGCGCTCGGGCGAAAAGGCGATGAAGAAGTCCTTGCCCGCCTTCAGCCCTGTCGCTTCGAGAAGCGGCTGGACGACTTCATCCGTCGTGCCCGGATACGTCGTCGACTCGAGCACGACCAGTAGCCCGGGGTGAAGGTATTTGGCGATCGCCTCGACCGCCGAGACGATGTAGGACATGTCGGGGTCCTTCGTCTTGCGCAGCGGCGTCGGTACGCAGATGTTGATGGTGTCGAGTTCCTTGACGACGGCGAAGTCGCTCGTGGCGTCGAGCTTGCCAGCCTTGCGCAGCGCGGCGACGTCGGCCGACGCAACATCCGGAATGTAGGAGCGCCCCTCGGAAATTGCCTGGATTTTCCGCTCGTCCAGATCGATGCCGGTGGCATGGAATCCGGCTTTCGCGAGTTCGACGGCCAAGGGCAACCCGACGTAGCCGAGTCCGACGACACCGGTCCGGGCCCGGCGGGATTTGATGCGTTCCAGAAGCGAAGCTGCAAGCGCTGACATCGGCTCTCCTCGATGAAGAAAACGAACTAGTTCTCCTCAACCGCGGGGCGCGATGTGCCCAGCATCAGCCGTTTCAGCCAGCTCCAGAAACCTTCGGGACGCGTCGTGGCGAACCGCGCGGCAGCGGGCCGCGGCGGTACCGTCACGCAGACTTTGCCGCCGACCGCGACGGGTGCCGCGGGCGCACGTTGCGTTCGGAGCAACCGGTACTCTTCGGCGAGAACACGGCGCTGTTCTGCCAGCTCGCGTTCACGCTGTCGGAGCGCCTGCTCGCGCTGTTCGACGAGTGCAACACGCCGCGCCGCTTCGTCAGCGGTCGCCCGTGGCACCGCAATTTCGAGCGACGGACGCGCGTCGAGCGCAGCCGCGGCAGGCACGATCGGCGTGGCAGTGGCTGCGACGGCTTCGACGCGTCGGGGTGCGACCGGCACCTCCACGCGATCAGCCACGACGGCAGCCACCGCGGCAGCCGGTTCGGGCGACGCGGCGCGCGGCAGAATCCCTGTGGTTTCCAGCTCGGTGAGGACCTCTCGAATCAGCGGCAAATCAATTTGCCGCCGCTCCTCAGCGTACCCGAAGACCAGCGCGGCGTCACAGATAACGTTGACAATTCGGGGGACCCCTCGGCTTCGCGCGTGGACCACGTCGGTGGCGTCCCGCGGGACTTCAAGCGGCGCACTCAGGGCGGCCCGCCGCAGGCGGTGATTGATGTAATTCGCCGTTTCTTCGGCGTCGAGCGGCATCAGGTGATAACTAACCGTGATCCGCTGGCGAAGCTGCTCGAGTTCCGCCGAGGCCAGCTTGTCGCGCAGATTTGGCTGCCCGACCAGCACGATCTGCAGCAGCTTGGACTTTTCGGTCTCGAGATTCGAGAGCATCCGCAGCTCTTCGAGCGCGGCGGCAGTGAGGTTCTGCGCCTCGTCGATGACGAGCAGTACCAGTCGGCCCGCCAGGCGCTGGTCCACCAGATACTGCGCCAGGTCCCTGAGCAGCAGCGGTTTGCTCCGTTCGCCAGGATCGAGGCCGAAATCGATCATGATCGTCTCGAGCAGTTCGCGCGGCTCGAGGATCGTATTGACGATGCGGCCGACCGTTGTCTGATTGTCAAGTCCGCGCAGCAGCGTCTGCAGCAGCGTGGTTTTGCCAGACCCGATCTCCCCCGTGATGACGACGAAACCGGCCTGGCTCTCGAGCCCATAACGCAGGTAATCAAGAGCCTCGCGGTGTACCCGGCTGGGATACAGGTATTCCGGATCCGGGCTGAGCGCGAACGGCCGCTCTCGCAGGTCGTAAAAACGTTCGTACATTTACTGACTCCCCGCCTCCGCCCGCGGTCGCCAGGCGCCCAGCTTGCCTTGCGCGAGGGCGGTAATGGCTGACGCGAGACGGTCCGGATGGTGGCGGATCTTCCTCGCAGGGTGCTCAGAGACGAGTGGCACACCGATCGGCTGTATGCCCAGCCGGTCAAGCGCGTTCAGTTCGAACTGTCCCGTGACGATGGGACGGGCACCCCGCGCCGCATATTCGGCTGTCAGACGCTCGGGCACCGGACCGGTGTTGTAAATCACGTAATCGAACAGCTGGGCGTCGAGGTGACGCTCGATCGTCAGCACATGCTCGAGGACGGTGTATCCATCGGTCTCACCGGGCTCGGTCATCAGGTTGCCGACCAGAATCCTCACGGCGCGCGACGCGCGGATGGCAGCCGCAACATCGGGGACCAGGAGGGTAGGCAGAATGCTGGTATACAGGCTGCCGGGCCCCGTCACGATCACATCTGCACGCAGCAGCGCTTCGCACACGTCCGGCACGCACCGCGGCCGCTCCGGGAGAAGGCTGACGCGCAACAGGCGCCCGCCGGCACGTGAGATCGCGGTCTCTCCACTGAGCACACGGCCATCCTCAAACTCGCCGACGAGCGTCACGAGTTCGCTTGTAGCCGGCAGAACCGTGCCACGTGCGCCGATGACTCGAGCGGCGATTTCCACCGCGCGGGGGAAATCGTTCGTCACATCGGCGAGTGCTGCAAGTACGAGGTTGCCGATCGCGTGTCCGTTCAATCCTTCGCCCGAGTCAAAGCGATACTGAAAGATGTCGGCGATGAGCGCGTGGTTATCGGAAAGTGCCGCAAGGCAATTCCGGATGTCGCCAGGGGGAATCATGTTGAATTCCGCGCGCAGTCGTCCCGAGCTCCCTCCGTCGTCAGACGTGGCGACGATCGCGACGAGCCGATCTCTCGGCGCCGTTTCCTGACTTCGCGCACCAGCTCCGTAGAGGAGCGGACGGAGTCCCCTCAGGACGTTCGGCAGTCCGGTACCGCCACCGAGCGCAGCGATGCGAGGCACCGGACCCGCCTCTGGCCGTCGCGTCGGGGTGTCATTCGCCGCCGTCTCAGCCCGCAGTTGGACAGGTTTCATCGTGCGCTACCTGCCGTTGCACGGATCCTGCGCGACCTGTCCTCGTCAGCCACACGCGAGCCATGCGTCCGTCGCCCGAGACTCGAAGAGGATTCAATGAGTGGGAGGATTTCCTTCAGCGCCCGTTGATAGTCCTCGGGGAAGTCGATTTCGATCCACGGCAGCCCGCGCGTGCCGATTGCGTGAAGCGAGCGCGCCTGGGCGAACTCAGAGAAGGCGCGAGGAGCCCAGTCACGGAGACTTCCGGCGCCAACGATACGATCCAGGATCCCGACGAGCGTTGCCGCTCCATCCGCGCCGAACTTGACGATGCCGAGGTTTTCTCCATCCGCCTCGAGCGGCGACATGCGCTTCGACATCGCCACGACGCGGCCCTCGCGGACCGCGACCTTCATCTCTTCGTCGCCGAACGCAGGATCGTCGGCATCGCGATAGGCGAGCAGCAGGGCGTCCTCGTACCACGCGGTCAGCAGGTCGTTCAGGAGAGCCGGGTGGAAGAGAACGTCACAATTCATAACCACGAACCCCCCAAAGAGCAGAGGTCGTGCCAGCCAGAGCGAGTACAAGCTGTTCGTTTCGGCGTATCGAGGGTTCTCAACGTAGGTAATTTCCTGCCCACAGGCCCGGCGCACGCGGTCGCCCTGACAGCCCACGACGATGACGATGTCGTCGATGCCGGCATCGCGCAGGGCGCGGACCTGGCGCTCGACAAGAGAGATCCCGCCAAGCTCCACGAGACACTTCGGGAGTTCTCCCGCCGTCCCATTGAGTCGGCCCCCCTTGCCTGCCGCCAGGATGATTCCGCGTTTGACCAAATTCACACTCCTTGTCGCCGAGCTCGGCCGTTTTCGATTAGGCCGCCGTCGGCAGCGGGCGTCGTCCCGTCAATTCGAGCGCCTTTGCGATGTAATACCGGCGGTCCTTGCGGGTGATCGCGAAGCCGAAGAACAGCGCGAAATACAACACGGCCGCGCCAAGCGCCTGAAGCACTACAGCCAGAAACGTGCCGGATGAGATATGGCGCGTGAAGGTCAGCCCGGCGGCGACCACGAAAGCCGGCCACACCGCCGGCAGCACCGACTGATTGATCGCGCGCGAGAGTGACAGCCCGACACGACGGCAGGCGGCTGGCTGCACGATGAACACCGAGGCCAGGGCGATCGGCACGAGCGTTCCGATCGCCACGCCCGGCAGGCCGAATGGCGTGATGAGGAGCACGCTCAGCAGGATGTTGACGAGACCTGTGCTGAGGTTCACCCACGCGAGCATGCGGTGCTCGCCCGCGCCCTTGAGAAGCGTGGTTGCCGTCGCGTTGCCAACGCGAATGGCGACGGCAATTGCCAGAATCTGGATGACTGGGACGCTGCCACGCATCTCGGGACCGACCCACGCTCTGACCAGAGGATCCGCGAGTACAAACAGGGTCGTCGAGATCGGGACCACCATGGCCAGCGAGAGCAAGGTTCCCTGCAGAAGGATGCGCTGCAGCTTCTCCTGCTGTTGCGACGTATCGCTGTCGACAATGACCGGAAACAACACGCCGTTCAGTTGGTTGGTCAGTCGCTGCGTGCCGGAGATGATCCGTTCCGCCACTGCCCACACGCCGACGTAGACGCTGCCGAAGAAGATGCCGATGACCACTTCGTCGAGCTCGTAGTTCAGCTTGTTGGCCCAGTCGATGATTGACGCGTAAACGCTGAAGCCCGTGACTTCGCGGAGCCGGCTCTTGCGGAACAGCGAAGGATGGATTCGCAGCTCGGGATAGATCCGCAGCGCGTTGAGGCGATAGATGTAATATCCGACAACCCGCACCGCCGTTGTCGCGGCCACCAGGGTCACCAGGTCGTAGCCGGCAAGCAGGACGACGGCGTTGACGATTGCCGCAGCCACCGCAATGATGATCGCGACGATGTTGTTGATGTCGAAACGCTGAAAGCCGCTGCTGACACCGCCGTATACGCTGAATGGAAAATTGAGCGCGACGTGGACGCCGATGATGAGCAGAATCCATTGGCCGGTCAGCGCCTGCTCCGGCGTCATCTGGAAGATGTGGTCGAGATTGAAGGCGAGCCCCGCCGCGACGCCATACGCGAGCAGTCCCATCGCGGCGAACACGAAGAACATCGTGCTCGCGATCTCGTTCATCGCTTTCGAATCGCGGTGCGCTCGGTACTGCGCCATGAACTTGATGATGGCGCCTCCATAACCGAGGTCGAGAACGGAGAGGTGGGCCGTGACCGATCCAAGCAGCACCCAGAGCCCGTACTGCGCCGCGCCCAGGTGCGCCAGATTGAAGGGCAGCATGATGAGGCCGATGAGCATCTCGGCGGCAATCGCCAGGTAGCGCGTTGAAACGTTGCGCGCTACGGTCGCCAGCTCCCGCTCCCGGTTTGGTGCCCACGATTCCCGCCTTCCGCTCACGCCGCCCCCTTGCGGAAGAGGACGACCTTGACCGTGTCAAACACGATGGTGAGGTCGAAGAAAATCGACAGGTGCTTGATGTAATAGAGGTCGTAGCGTAGTTTCTCCATCGCGTCTTCGAGCGAGGCCGCGTAGCGATATTTCACCTGCGCCCATCCGGTCAGACCGGGTTTGACGGCGTGGCGCTGCTGGTAAAACGGGATCTCTTTGGCAAGCTCGGCGACGAAGTACGGCCGTTCCGGTCTCGGTCCGACAAAGCTCATGTCGCCACGCGCGACGTTCCACAACTGCGGCAGTTCGTCGAGCCGCGTCTTCCGGATGAAACGCCCAACTCTCGTGACCCGCTCGTCGTCGTTGCTGGCCCAGACCGGACGGCCCGCCTCTTCGGCGTCTTTGCGCATCGAACGGAACTTGCACAACGTGAACGGCCGACCGTTCTCTCCCACCCGCTCCTGGCAGTAGAGGACGGGACGTCCTGATTCCAGCCAGATGGCAATTGCGGTCAGCACCATCAGGGGGAAGGTGACGATCGCCATGGTGACCGACAGCGTCAGATCGATCGATCGCTTCATGCATCGCGTCAGTCGCGAGACGCGAAAACCTTCCGAGAAAATCAGCCAGCTCGGGCGAAGATCGTCGATGAGAATCTTGCCGGTGACGCGTTCGTAGGTGGTCGTGGCGTCTTCAACCCGAACCCCGGTCATCTTGGCGTTGAGCAGCTGTTCGATCGGCAGCTTGCCCCGGCGATCGGCCATGCCGACCACGATTCGATCGATCTGGTGTTTGGCGACGAGCGCCGGAATGTCTTCCGGCGTTCCAACGATGGCGGGGTTGACGATGCGCTCGCCGATCCGCGAACGGTCGTCGTCAATGAAGCCAATGACGTGATAGGCGAAGTCCCGCTGCGCGAGGATCTGGCGGGCCACTTTGCGGGCGGTTTCACCGGTGCCGACCACCAGGATGCGCTCCTCGAGCTTGAGCGATCCGGCGAGCTCGTTGAAGAGCAGCCGCCATCCCAGGATGCCGACGAGAAAGACGAGGAGCGCCGACACAAAAATGCCGTCGCCAATGACCAGTGTGGGGACAGTGAAGTAGAGCGCCCCAAGAATGATGGATGCCGCTCCAACCGCCTGCAGCAAGCGAACTATCAGTTCACGATTCGAGTGGACCAGGGTCAGGTCGTAGAAGTCGTTGTAATAGAGGCACAGCTGGCAGATGAGTGTGACGAGCGCGATTTTCCACAGCTGCCCGGGCCAGGCGTCCGCGTTCTGGATGCTCGCGGCGAGCGCAACCGATCCAAATATCAGAACCATCTCACCGGTGAACACGGTGAGGCTGCGCGTTGACACATGCCGGTTGAACAGCTGCATGGCTCTCGTCGGGGAAACGAACCGGCACACCTGCCGGCCCGGTGTGCCCCTTACCCCGCGATGTACCCGTATCCTTCGTACTCCTGCTTCCTCGACACATCGCCGCTGGCTTCATTGAGCACGAGGCCGAGAACTTTCGACACATCGAGTCCCGCGAGCGCGCGCTCGATCGCCGGCCTTGCAGTCATGCCGGCGCGGACAATCATCAACAGTCCGTCGACCTGGGGCGCGACGACGTGGAGATCGGCCAGCGGTGCGACCGGTGGCATGTCGATCAGGATGCGATCGTAGCGAGTGCGCAGCGTGTCGAGCACGCGGCGCATCGCCGACGAGCCCAGCATCTCGGCCGGATGTGAAGGAGGGGTTCCGGCCGGCAGGATCGTGATGTGGTATTCAGGCAGAGAAACGAGGACATTGTCGAGTTCCACGCCGCCCATCAGGACGTCGGTCAGGCCCGGTCCGTCGCCCAACCCGAACAGACGATGGATGGTGGGACGTCTGAGGTCCGCATCTACCAACAGGACGCGCTGCTGGAACTCCTGTCCCATCGTGAGGGCGAGGTTCGCAGCGGTCAGGCTCTTGCCGTCCCCCTTCGAAGGGCTGGTGACCACGATCGCGCGCATGGAACGGTTGCCTTCCGCGCGCTTGATCCGTGTGCGCAGCGATCGGTACTGCTCCGCCGCAAGCGACGTCGGCGACAGCGCCGCCACCAGATGCCCATCGAGTTCGAAGCTGCGATCGTCCTGGCGCTCTGGTGCAATGAACGGAGCAACGGCGACGTTGCCTGAGGGCCACGCCGGCGCGTTGCCGCTTGGTGTCGGCCGTGCACCGCCGTCGTCTGACAACGGCGGGACCGGGTTCAACACGCGAGGGGAGCGGAGCTCCTCGGAGAGTCCTCGCGTGCGGCGAACAGTGCCGTCGCGCTCGGCTTTGCCCAGGATGTCTTGAATGCGGCTCATAATCGTTTCACCTTCGAAAACTACACAGCACCGTGGATGCGAGGAATCTCGCCAAGCACGGGGACTTCGAATTCCGTCTGCAGCGCCCGCGCATCGTGGACGGAGCGATCGAGAAATTCGCTACCCACGACGGCGGCGGCGCCAAGCGCGAGACCCGCGACCAGGGCGAAGAGCATCACCCTGAAGATGTCCGGACTATCCGGTTTGTTCGGGAGATACGCCGGGTAGAGCACGCTGAATCGTTCGCCACCTTGCTTGCGAGCCACGTCCTCCGCGACAAGAGCGTCCTGATATTTCTTCGTCAGCTCGTTGACGTTCGTGGTTTCGAGGTTGTAGGCCTGCTGCAGCGACGCCAGTTCCTGCTCGACCATGGGAGCGGAATCCACGCGGCGCTGGTAGGCGCCGATTTGAGCCCGCGCGGCCGTCGATTCGCGTTGCAACTGCGCGATCCGCAGTTTCAGCGCGTCCCGTTCGTTGATGGTCGCGCGGTAGATCGGATCGGCCATGAGCACGCTGTCTCGATTTGTCGGCGACTCGTCGCGCGATTCGTTCAGCGCCTTGCGAGCCTGCGCCATCTCGCTGTTGATGCGGACGATTTCAGGATGCGCATCCGTGTAGCCGGCGGCGCGGGCCTCGGCGAGCTGCTGCTGCAGGGAATGCAGACGCGACTGGGAGGATTGAATCGCCGCCGCGCTGGTCGCCGTAATCCCCGAGGTCCCGATCCCTTGACGCATCGCGTCCAGCCGTCCTTCAATCATGCGTAGCTGGTCCTGGCCACCGCGCACCTCCATCGAGATCGCTTCGAGCTGCTGCCGGAGCCCGTTGACCATCGAGATGTTCGCCTCCATTTGATCGGGCAGGCGCCCCATGAAGGCTTCCTTCTTCGTTCGAAGCTCCTGCTGGAGCTTGGCGAGGCGTTCCTGGCTGCCGCGCAACTGCTGGGCGAGAACCTCCGACGCATTTTCCCGTTGTTCCGTCTGCGTCTTGGAGTTCTCTTCGACGAACACCATGGCGAGCTTGTTGGCGATCCGCTGCGCTCGTTGCGGTGTTTTGTCCATGTATCCGAGACGGAAGCTGTCGATACCGGCCTCCCGTACCGCATTGGCCCGGCCGATTGGGTTCGGCACGACGATGTTCTTTTCGACCACCGAGCGCAGCCGCGCAGCGGTCTCTTCAACCGGCTTGGTCGGGCTGAGGCCCTCTTCGCGAACGACGCGCTCGAGAACTGTGCGGCTCAACAGCATCGTCGCAATCGCGCGCTGGCGATCCGCCGGGCTGAGCGAGCTCACGCCCTGGAGAAGTTCCGGAGAAAGCCTTGGCGCGGTAATACCGATCTCCGCCTCGGACTTGTACTTGCGTGGCAGCAGCATCGCGAGGAGCGCCCCAACGACGATGCACGCGACGAGCGGCGCGATGAACCACCACTTGCGGCGCCGGACTACCGACAGGTAATCAAGAGGGTGAAAAGGTCTTTCTTCCATTACTGAATCCTCATGGGTTGTGAGATGACGACCTGGGCGCCGATGCGATGCCGGTTGATTTCACCGCCCGTCACCTTCGAGTCCTGCCGCGTGAACGCGTAGAAGCCTTCGACGCGGAACCAGCGCGCGAGCGCGTAGCCGAGCGTCGATCGAGCCAGGATCGAGTCGAGCTCGAGATCTGTGGAGACGTAGGGAATGCTGTGCCTCCAGGCGACCGAAGCCTGCACATACGCGCGGTTTCTCGGAATCGGCATGTGCACGTACGCTCTCACCTCCTGGCTTTCGTTCGACCCGCCAAATCCGAATGACGGCACGAACGATCGCTCGAAACTTGCGCCGACTGACGCAGCCTCGAGGTTTTGCACGATGGCTGCCCGGAAGTACGGCGCCGTCCGCGTCTCATGTTGCAGATCGTCTGCCAGATGCGAGAGGCCAGCGGCCGCGGTAAACATCGTCCGCGGGCCGAGCGCGTACGACAGGACAGCGCCGGCATCGTTGAAGCGCATCGACCGCGTGCCCTGATTGAGGTCAGCGAATCGAATCGAGTACTCCCCCCCGAAGGTGGCCCGCTCCGTGAAGCGGTGCGCCACGTCGACGTGGAATCCGTTTACCCAACCGCCGGTGAGGAAGGTGCCCTCGTTGTCGAAGTCCACCCACGTCAACTCGTACCGTCCGTTCAGGTTCGTGAACTTCGTCAAGCGGGTTTCGGCGCCACTGACGAACCCGTTCGTCCGCGAGCCCGTTCGCACGAAGGGCAGCCCATTGAGAAAGACTTCATCCGTTGTCGGGACGTCCATGTAATGGTCGCGAGCGAAGATCGTCACGCGCTTCGTCGCCTGATGACGGAACACCACCTGGAGCCGCTGATCGAAGCCGTTCAACTCGTCGATCTCCATGTAGCGGCGCAGGTAGCCACGGTAGCCGGCGGAGAACTCGGATCGCGGGCTGAAGAACTCGAGCGATCCAGAGGGTTCCATCGCAAACAGGGAATCGGCGTCCGCCTTGCCCGTGTCCCCAGGGGCGGAGAGCGCGACGTTGCTGTCGCGGGTGACGCCGATGGCAATCCCGGGTGTGAAGCTCCACCCGGGTATGCGCCACGACTCGAATTCCGCCTCCGACTGCTGCTGCGCTGCGGCCGGCGTCCCGAGCGCCAGAAGTAGCGCGGTGATAGCCAGCGTGCGATTGGTCATCGTTGACATGTGCCTATCCATCGATGCATCCCCTTACGGCACAATGATCGTGTCGCCGGGCTGGACGTATATCGTTTTGCCGTCAGCCTTGAGCGCGGCCTTGTAGTCGAATTTCAGCGTCTGACTGCCGCGCCGGATGCTGATGTTTTTCGTGTTCGCGAAATCCTTGAAGCCGCCCGCCATCGCGAGCGCCTGGAGAATCGAGACTTGTCCTTTGATCGGATAGGGTCCCGGGTCGACAACTTCGCCCATCACGTAAAAGACGGGCGGTTCCGTCTCGACCACGATCACCGTGACGGTCGGGTTGCTGATGTAGGTCGTGAGCGAGCCCGCGATCGACTCCCGAAGCTCCAGCGAGGTTTTGCCGGCAGCAGGGATGTCGCCGAGCAACGGCATCGTGATCTTTCCGTCGGGCCGCACCTGAAGCGACTGGGACAGCTGCGGGTCTTTGTAGACTTCGATGCGCAGCTTGTCGCCGGGAACGAGACGGTAATCGGCGCCGACGTCCGCCGCGCCCGACGATGTGCGACCGCTGGTTCCCGTGGGGGAACCCGGCGCGGGAGAACCAGACGAGGGTCGAGTGGCTTGCGTCTGCGCGGTGGAACCAGTGCTCAGCAAAAAGAGCAGACAGAGCGACGTAGTCAGCGTTTTCATCGCCATCACCTTCATTGAGCGTTCGAGGCATTACCGCGATTGTCGCGGCGGTGTACCGGGCGCGCTTCGGCCGCACGACGCAGCGAGTCCGCGTCGGCGCCATGGGTTGGACAACACGCCGCCCCGACTTCGATCGTCAGCGGCGTGGGGAACTCGTAATTGTCGAAGCGTGACATCAGCCGATCGACGACGCGCATCGAGTTCTGCATGTCAGCATCGAGCAGCACAACCGAGAGGCGGCCTTCCCCCGTTTGCGAGAGCAGGTCCGTTTCCCGCACTTCCCGGCTCACGAGCCGCGCCACTTGTCGCACGGCGCGGGTTCGGTCGACCGGCGGGCTCGCCGGTTTAGGCGTGGGTTCCACGAGGAGCAGGGTGAGGAAGTTCTGGGATCTCACGGCGCGCTTGAGCTCGTTGGTCAGCACGAAGTCGAACGCTTCGGGAGTCAGCACGCGTGAGTCCTCTTCCAGGAACGGATCGCTCGGCATCACGACGCTTGATCGAGCTCTGCCTCTTTGATCTTGTAGAGGAGCGCCTTGTAACTGATGCCTAGGATTTCCGCCGCCGCCCGACGGTTCCAGCGCGTCTGCTGAAGTGTGCGGAAGATGAGCTCCCGTTCGGCGCCGCGCGCGGCCTGGCGCGCGATGTCTTTCAACGATCCAATCAGCACCGGGGGTGTCGTGTCCGGGACAGGAGGCGCGGGTGGCGCCGGAGGCGCAGCGGGCGTCGAGCGCGCTTGGAGTGCCGGAATAGGACTCGAGCGAAACGTTCGATTGGCGATGGCTTCGGCCAGCTCGCGGCGGATCGAGTCGTCGGTTCCCAGGATTACGGCGCGGCGGACGAAGTTTTCGAGCTCGCGCACGTTGCCCGGCCACGGATACTCTGCAAAGAGCGTCATCGTGTCGCTGGCAAGCGAGAGCGGCGGCTTGTTGTAGTGTTCCGAGTAATATCGCAGAAAGAGCTGTGTCAGTTCGGGGATCTCATCCCGCCGTTGTCGCAGCGGCGGCAGGGTGATGCAGACGACGTTCAGACGGAAGAAGAGGTCCTCGCGAAACTGCCCGTCGGCGACTGCGCTTTCCAGGTCGCGGTTCGTCGCCGCTACGATTCGCACGTCTACGTGCACGTCGTTACGCCCGCCGAGCCGCGCGAACTCGCCGTCCTGCAGCACCTGCAGCAGCTTCGACTGCAAGGGCGCGTGCATTTCGCTGATCTCGTCGAGAAACATCGTGCCATGGTTGGCGAACTCGAACTTGCCCGGCTTCTGCTGAATCGCGCCGGTAAACGCGCCTCGCTCGAACCCGAACAACTCCGACTCGAGTAGCTCCGACGGAAGCGCCGCGCAGTTGACTTTCACGAACGGCTTGTCAGACCGCGGCGACGTGCCATGAATGGCGCGCGCGACCAGTTCCTTGCCTGTTCCGCTTTCACCGCGAATCAGCACCGTGACGTCGGTGTCGGCGACACGATCCACGAGATCGAGGACCTCGCGCATCTTTTCGTTTCGCGCGAGCAGGCTGTTGCGCGGCGCTCGAGAGTGCGGCAAGTCCACCGCGGATGTGCGTGTCGCGTCGCGGTCTGTCATTGCTGGAGTCTCATGCCGTTTCGTCGCCGCATGGTCGAGTCATGTTCAACGGTGCCTGTTGAGCAAGGCGAATGCCACCACGGAAAACCTTTCCCGTAAGTGACGAAGTTATTGGTCTTTGCGTGATCGGCGGGGTTGTTGAACGGAACTTCGAGGGGTGAGTGTGGTAACCAGATACCGTATAACGGAAGAAGGAAGAAAGTTTCTTCCGTGTCCTTTCTTCCTTCTGCTGGGCTGCCGTCAGGCTCTGCTGATACCGCACTCCTTGATCTTGTTGAGCAGCGTCTTGTAGCTCACGCCGAGAATCTGTGCCGCCTTGCGGCGATTCCAGTGGACCTGGCGAAGCGTCTGTTCGATGGCCGCGCGCTCGGCCTTCATCGCGGCTGCCTTGGCCACGGTGGCCAGCGACCCGCCGCCCTCATCCGCTGCCTCCGCCTCATCGGCAGCGGCATCGTCGGTATCCCCCTCCGGCACGCCAGTTGAGGGGAACGAACCGCTCATCGGGCCAAGCCCACCGGGTCCAGTTGCCGCCCCCACCAGGGCCGGCACCTGCGCGCCCACCGCCGCCAGCGCCGGCGCCGCTACCCGTTGCATGTTGCGTTGGATCTCTCGAATGACGAGTTGTTCGTCCTGAAGAATCACCACGCGCTTGATCATGTTCTCGAGCTCTCGGATATTTCCCGGCCACTCGTATTGCATGAAGAGTTGTCTCAGCTCTTCGGAGATGGGCCGGGCGGGGCGGTTGTACTTGCGGGAGTATCGAGCCACGAAGTAATCGGTGAGCGTATGCACCTCGTCGCGACGCTCCTTGAGTGCCGGCACGGTCAGCTCGATCACTTTCAGGCGGTAGTAGAGGTCCTCGCGGAACTCACCGTTCTCCAGCATCTTTTCCAGGTCACGGTTAGTGGCAGCCACCACCCGGACGTCCACCTGAATGCGTTTGTTGCTTCCGAGCTTGGTGAACTCCCCATCCTGGAGCACGTGCAACAGCTTGGCCTGAAGGGCCGGCTTCATCTCGCCGATCTCATCGAGCATGAGCGTGCCGCCGTCGGCCTGTTCGAATTTGCCAATTCGCGTCGTCGCGGCACCCGTGAATGCTCCCCGCTCGTGCCCGAACAGCTCGCTCTCGAGCAGTTCGGCGGGGAGCGCCGCGCAGTTCACTTTTACGAACGGCCGGTTTCGTCGCGTCGAGCGTTGATGGATGGCACGGGCGACCAGTTCTTTGCCGACGCCACTCTCGCCACGGATGAGCACCGTCACGTCACTGTCAGCCACTTGCTCGATGACCTGCGCGATGCCGCGCATCTTTTCGGAGTTACCCCACACCGATCGATCTTCGTCGTCGCTGAGCTGCTGGCGTAGTTCGCTCAACTCCGAGACGAGCCGGTTCTTCTCCGTGGCGTTCTTGATCGCCACATCGAGCGCGATCTCGCCGAGGCCTTCCGGGTCGTCCGGCTTGACGACATAGTCGGCGGCGCCGAGTCGCACGGCCTCAACGATCGTTGAGGCCTGATTCCGGCCCGAGAGCATGATCACCTGCGCTTCGGGGCGCGACGCCTTTAGCGCCCGGAGGGTGGCCAGCCCATCCAGTCCGGGCATCATCACATCCAACAGAATCACGTCCGGCGCTTCGCTCTGCTTCATGGAAGCGAGCAGCTCATCGCCGCGCGTGTAGCATCGCGCCTCGTAGCCCCGCAACGATAGGAACGTCCGCAAGTACGCCGAAAACGACGAATCGTCGTCCACGATGGCAACGTAAGGTCTCTTCATCTATCTCCTTGCCGGGATTTCAGGGTCATTGGCCAACCGAAGGTGTGTAACGCTCGTCACAACTTATATCTCACGAGGGCGGACAGCATTCAAGACTTGTACCTCATCAGCATCGGTTGTGGTCCTCAATGTCTAGTCTGGGTAAATCCCTTCTCGTTACAGACGCTGACTCCGTTCGGCACGCCCCTAAACGTTAGCACCGAATCTCAGGAGTCGTGGCACATCAATTGAAGCAATGACGGGCGTGAATTGGAAACGTTCACCGATGGCTTCCTCGCGGAACAGAACGCCGGGCCGCGAGGAGAAGCATGCCGCCGCCATCTGCGTGGCATTGCTGCTCTGTCTGGCCGCGGCTGCAGCCTCACCGGTCGCCGACAGTGTGACGAGCTCGTCTGTTGCAGTCGCCGGGTCGTTTCGGATGCCAGACTCGGGAATCCGCGAGGAGGCGGCTATGGTGCTTGTGGGAACGGCCCTTATCGGACTCGCCTCTGCCGTACGCCGTGTGGGATAGATACTCATTAGCTCTGCAATGCCGGGCTGCCGCGCTGGTGCTTCTGGCGCTCTGCCTCGGTCCAGGCGCCGGAGTTCGCGCCGCGTCTGTGATCGCGGTTCCGGCCAACGGCGATCTCCAGGCGGCCATTGATCGCGCCAGGGCCGGAGATACCATCACGCTCGCCGCTGGAGCAACCTACGTCGGCAACTTCGTCCTCCGAGTCAAGCCGGGTAACCAGTTCATCACTATCCGCACGGAAGATGACGCGATCACCCGTCCTGGGCAGCGCGTCAACCCCTCCCGCAGTGCGCGGATGGCCAAGCTTCGCTCGCCGAATCGCCAGCCGACTCTCCGTACGGAGAAAGGTGCACATCACTGGCGCCTCATCCTCCTGGAGTTTCCGCCGACGGTGGATGGCACGGGAGACATCATCACCCTGGGAGACGGGGGACCCGACCAATCTGAGCTGTCGCACGTGCCGTATGAGCTGGTGATCGATCGCTGTTATATCTACGGGGATCCCGAAAAGGGGCAAAAGCGCGGCATCGCCCTCAACTCCGGTCGAACGGTCATCACCAATTCGTACATTGCGGACATCAAGGCCATCGGTCAGGACACGCAGGCGATTGGCGGTTGGAATGGGCCTGGGCCCTACACCATTGAGAACAACTATCTCGAAGGGGCCGGGGAGAACTTTCTCCTGGGAGGCGCGGATATATTCATCCGCGATCTCGTCACCTCCGATGTCGTGTTTCGACGCAACCACCTGGCCAAGCCGGTGGCATGGCGCGAACAGAAGTGGCAGATCAAGAATCTGTTCGAATTGAAGAACGCCCGCCGCGTACTCGTCGAAGAGAACCTGATGGAGTACTCCTGGAGGCAGGCGCAAACCGGCTATGCGATTCTTCTCACGCCGCGGAATCAGGATGGGCGTGCGCCGTGGGCCACGGTCGAGGACATTACGATCCGACGGAACATCGTGAGACACGCTGGTGCCGGTATGCAGATCATCGGGAAGGACACGACCCCCAGCGGTATAACCCGGCGCGTCAGGATTGCGGACAACTTGTTCTACGACATCGACGCTGAGCGGTGGGGGGGCAACGGCGCCTTCGCGCTGATTGGCGACGGTCCGTCTGACCTTACGTTCGAGCACAACACCATCATCCAGAGCGGCAACATCCTGATGGCATATGGGGGGACTCGCGACGCTCCAGACCGGGTGGCGCGCGTCGTGTTCCGCGACAATCTGGTGCGACACAACACCTATGGCGTTCACGGCGACGATCGCGCTATCGGGATGGACACGCTCGACGCGTACTTTCCGGGAATTCTCTTTGCCACGAACGGGATTGCCGGCGGCGAGTCGAGGCGGTACCCCTCCGGCAACCAGTTCGTCAGCGAAGCCGATTTCGAGCGTCAGTTCGTGGATCCAGCGATTGGAGATTATCGGCTCAAGCCAGACAGTCGATTTCGACGGGCCGCTTCGGACACACGCGATCTCGGTGCTGATGTCGCCGGGCTGATGCAGGCGCTCGGCTGGCGATTTCGCCCCCAGTAAGGTCCATTGGAGGCCGCCCCTCCCGCCAGCCGGCCGAGTCCTACGGCCGATAAACTCGCATGATCCCAGCAGGCGGGCGCGGAGGTGCCGCTGTCAATTGCGGGAGGCCGGCCAGAGCCGGATTGCCAGAGACGACGTGATTCACGCGTGTCATGAGCGCCGAGATGGCTGCGCCGATGTCGGTGCCGTCCGTGGCCGCTCCGATCAGCAGGCTGCCGGGCGCCGGGCGCCAGTCGCCAGAACTCGGGCCGACGAAGCCCGAAAGAAAACTTCCGCTGAAATAGTTCCCGGCCGGGTAGCGCGATGCGGTTCCCCCAGGCAGCCAGTTCCTGGTGATGATCCCGTCGGGAAAGTAACTCGCCAAGGTCAACGTGCCCGTGGACGTGGAGGCGCCATTGAAGCCATAGTCCCCATGCCGGGCGGCATTGTTGGTGAATTGAAAACCGGGCATCGGCACCGGCGTCGCCCCAGCCGAGTATGCGTAGACAACCGTCGTCCCGTCGTGGTCAACAGTATTGTGATCGACGATGATGTCGCGGGGCTCGAGTCCCATCAAAAGGAACCAGCCATTTCCTCCCAGCGAGGTGGTGACCCGTTCGAACAGATTGTGTCTGATGGTGATGGCGTGGGTCTGCGTACTGGGATACGGATAGTCGTAGCCCAGAATGTTGATGCCGGCCGCGACGTTGCGCACGACGTTGTATTCGAACCGCACGTCCGAGACCTCGCACCACGGGCAGGCGCCGTCCTCGCTGCGGACGGTGAAGAGGATCGCCGAGCCGGCTTGGGCGGCCA
>JBAROV010000077.1:0-2117 GCA_049642465.1 Vicinamibacterales bacterium | reverse complement strand
GTGCGTACGGCTTGGGTCTTGTGGGTCGACAAATTGTCAGCGATGACGTGAATCTCGCGCCGCTTGGGCTGACTCGCAACGATGCCCTCGAGGAAGTCGACGAACGCCGCGCTGGTGTGCCGCGGCACCGTCTGGCCGAACACTTCGCCCGACTGGGTGTTGAGGGCAGCGAACAGCGACAGGGTCCCGTGCCGTTAGTACTCGAAGCCGTGGCGCTCGGCCCGTCCTGGCGACAAGGGCAACACCGGATCGAGCCGGTCGAGGGCCTGAATCGCCGTTTTCTCATCGACCGCAAAGACCGCGGCGTGGTCGGGCGGATGGACATACAGGCCGATCACGTCCGCGGCCTTGGGCTCGAAGTCGGGATCGTCCGACTGCATGTAGCGCTCGAATCGATGGGGCTGGAGGCCGGCGCGCTGCCAGGCTTTTGCGACGAGGTTGTGATGGATGTTCAGCACCCGTCCCAACTTCCGGGTACTCCAGTGCGTACTCCCGTCCGGCGGTGGTTGTTGGGTCTTGGCCATCACCCGCGCTTCCATCGCCGGCGTCAGGACGGTTGGCGTCGACCCGCAATACCGTGGGCGGAGCCCCTCCAACCGGTTGGCGAGAAACCGGCGTCGCCACCGGTTGATGTAGTCGCGGTAGCACGGGATCGCGGCTTCGATCGTCGAGTACGAGTCGCCATTCGCCAACATCAGGATCACCCGCGCGCGGCGCGCATCCTCCGATCGGATTTTGAGGCTGCGCACCCGTCGCTGAAGTTCAGCTCGTTCGTCGGTTGTCAATGTCAGCGCCATATGGCGCGACAGCGTACCAGTACTTCATCCGTAAGTACAGTCCACTAGTCGCCAGTCGCTAGTGTCCTGTCCCTGTGATTCGTGACATTGATTGCGCGGCCCGCGCGTCGGCGGTCCGCTGGGCAAAGCGAGCGATGCTGGCGAGGATCTCGTCAGCGGATTTCGTCCAGACGAGCGGCTTGGGGTTCGCCTGATGTGCATCGATGAATGCCTGGATGCCGGCTTTCAGCTGCGCCACACTGCCATAGGCACCGCGACGGATCTGTTTCATCGTCAGCTCGGCGAACCAGCGCTCGACGAGGCTCAGCCACGAACCATAGGTCGGCGTGAAGTGCACGTGAAAGCGCGGGCGCTTGGCAAACCAGTTCCGGATCAACGCCGTTTTATGGGTGCTGTAATTGTCCATGATGATGTGCACGTCGAGTCGGCGTGGCACCTGAGCATCAATCAGATCAAGAAATTCCCGGAACTGCGCCGATCGATGTCGTCGGTGAAACTGCGTGATCACATCGCTCGTCTTCGCGTTGAGTGCGGCGAACAACGTGGTGGTGCCGTGGCGTGTGTAGTCGTGGGTTCGGCGTTCCACTTGTCCAGGCTGCATCGGCAGCAGCGGCTGCGTGCGATCCAATGCTTGGATCTGCGGCTTTTCATCCACGCAGAAGACCGCCGCGTGCGCCGGCGGATCCAGATACAGCCCGACGATATCCCGGACCTTCTCGACGAGGAGCGGATCATTCGACAGCTTGAACGTCTCGCTCCGATGCGGTTGCAATCCGAACGCGTGCCAGATGCGGCTGATGGCCATCCGGCTCAAGCCCACGGCTTTCGCCATCTCACGTGTGCTCCAGTGCGTCGCGCCGCGCGGTGTCGTTTCCAACGTGCGAATGATCACGGCTTCGACCTGCTCGTCGGTAATCGTCCGCTTCGCGCCCGGCCGCGGGTCGTCGTAGAGGCCATCCAGGCGCTTCCGCACGAACCGACCGCGCCATTTGCACACCGTCGCGGGTGTCACATGCAAGCTGCGAGCAACGCACTTGCTGTCCCGGCCGTCGGCGCAGGCCAAGATGATCCGCGCCCGCCGTGCGACGTGCGGCGCCGAGCGCGACCGATGCGCCAGCGATCCCAATCGGTGCCGTTCGTCCGTCGTCAAAATCAACGCAACCTTGGGGCGTCCCGTTCGCATGCTCGCCTCCTTGTAGAGCAGTACGAGCGGGCCGCGCCATTTGTTTCATTCTCTACTGGGACAGGACACTAGATCAGACCATTGTCGCCGCAGAGCGGGCAATACCACACGATGTGTCCAGACGCCCGGTCGAGTTC
>JBAROV010000061.1:0-4601 GCA_049642465.1 Vicinamibacterales bacterium | reverse complement strand
TCCTGCGGGCGTACGAGCATGCACTGGATATCCCGGTCGTCGACCAATGGGTAATACGAGCGCGGTTGGACCGTCATGTTAAAACCCGCTTTGCAGAACAGGTCGACGGTAGCCTGCTGCAGGTTGCCGTTGGGAATGGCCAGTCGTAGTACGCGGTCGCTCATCTTCGGTCCCAATCTGAGAATGCCCCCGGATGCCGGGGGCGACCTTCATTGTAACGAGGTGCCCGCTGCGGGACAACCGAAACGCGTGATCAGGGTGTGGCAGCGCTCGCGCGGCGACCGATCCGCTTGCCCCGGCGCAGCGCGAAGATGATGATCGACGTTTCCAGCGTTTCCTCCCCGCCGATCGCCAGCGCGAGGAGGAGGAGCCACAGCAACTGCCATTGCCAGGACGCCGCGAACGCCAAGATCGCGAGGCCGATGACGCAGCGACGGAAGCCGGCCACCATGGTCAGAGGCTTGTCCGGGTCCCACACGGAGCGGAGCAAGCCATCGACGAGGACACGTGTGCCGTGCAGCCAGACGACGGCGCCCGCAGCACCAATCGCTGCCGCTGGATAAAGTCGCCAGGAGAGGTCGACCAGCGCGTCCATCGTAACCTCCGCCTTCAGTATACGAAACGAACGCTCAGTCAAACACGACGGTCTTGTTGCCATAGACGACGATGCGGTTACGTAGGTGCAAATCGACGGCGCGGGCGAGGACAACCTTCTCGAGTTCACGGCCCTTGCGGATCAGGTCGCCGACGGAGTCGCGGTGGCTGACGCGGGCGACGTCTTGTTCGATGATCGGCCCTTGATCCAGCTCGGGTGTGACGTAGTGTGCGGTTGCTCCGATGATCTTGACGCCCCGTTCGTGCGCGTGGTGATATGGGCGCGCGCCGGCAAACGCCGGCAGGAATGAGTGGTGGATGTTGATGATCCTGTTCGGATAACGGGCAACGAAGTCGCCGCTCATGACCTGCATGTAACGCGCGAGCACGATCAGATCGATACGTTCATCAGCCAGCAGCTCGAGGGTGCGCTGCTCTTGCGTTGCCTTGTTCTCCGTCCCGATCGGAAGGCAGTGGTAGGCCGCACCGAATTCCTCGGCCATCGGACGCAGATCGTCGTGGTTGCTGATGACCAGCGGCACTTCGGCGCGGAACTCGCCGAGGCGTCGGCGGGCAAGCAAGTCGTATAGGCAGTGCGGCAGCTTCGATGCGAACATGGCCACCCGCGGGACATAATCGGAGAACCGCAGGTCCCACGCCATGTCGAAGCGCTTCGCGATGGGTTCGAACACCCTGCTGATCTCGTCCCGTGGAACAGCAAAGCCGTTTAGCTGCCACTCGACCCGCTGGAGAAAGACGCTCTCCTCCTGGTCCGTGTGCTGGTCGGCATGGATGATGTTGCCATCGTTCTGATAGAGGAACTCGGAGACAGCAGCCACCAACCCCTTCTGATCGCGACAGGAGAGGAGGAGGACGGCCGTTACCTGGTCGTTGTCCACGTCATTCATATCAACAAGGCCCTTGCGGAGAATATAACGCACCGAGGGATTCCCCGAACCTACCGCTGTATACTGAGCTTCGGAGCGACAACCCGTGACTACGAAGCGACGTAACTGGCTCAGACCCGGCGTGCGTCAAGGCGCCCGCCGCGTCGCGCGACGCATCCGGCGGACATGGGAGCTGCATCGCCCGATACCGCTGCCGCGCTTTGTTTCAGGCACGCCGCGCATCGACGGCGACCTGATCGACCCGAACCCTGAGACGCTGGGCGCTGCTGCTATGTCGGAAGAGGCGGCCCTGGGCGTCTCGACCGTGCTCGATCGACTGACGCCGAGCCAGCACTCGGACTCCGTGCAGTCGATGTACCGAAAGGCGCGCGAGAAGTTTGGTAGCCACTGGCGCTACGCCGACGTCCTGACGGCGCTCTGGGCGGCCGCCACCTTCCTGAAGCCGAAGAGCTACCTCGAGATCGGCATGCTGCGCGGGCGTAGCGCATCAGTCGTTGGCTCGATCGTGCCCGACTGCGCGATCTACGGCTTCGACCTGTGGATCGAGGGCTACGCCGGCGGCGAGAACCCGGGGCCCGATTTCGTCCGCAACGAACTGCGCACGATCGGCCATCGTGGAGAGGTAGCGTTCACGTCGGGTGACAGCAAAGCAACGGTACCCGCGTTTCTCGATGCCCATCCCGGTCTCTACTTCGACCTGATCAATGTAGACGGCGACCACTCCGTCATGGGTGCCGCGATCGATCTGGCGAACACCCTGCCGCGCCTCAAGGTCGGCGGCATTGTGGTGATGGACGACGTTCGCTGGTCTCCGGCGCTGCTGCGCGTGTGGCAGCGGGCGGTCAAGCAGAGCAAGTGCTTCGCGAGCTGGGAGTATCTCGACGCCGGTTTCGGCATCGCCGTCGCGATCCGCACGCTGGACATCCCGTACGCGCAGATTCCGCCCTACACGAGCGGCTGATCCTCACAGCCCGTCCAGGTGACAGATATCGTTCAATGTGACGAGGCGGATGCGTGGCATCCGGAACGTGTCGAACTCCCCGTCCTGCACGTCGAGCACGGTGATGCCGGTGTTGGTCGTCATGAACGGCCCGGGGCGAACGATCGGCATGCGCAGCACCACCCGACATATCTGCGCGACCATGCCACCGTGTGTGACGGCGGCGACAGTCTTGGCGTCGTGGCCGTTCGTCAGCAGTTTGAGCGCCTGCTCCACGCGCTGGCCGAACGCCGCGTCGCTTTCCCAGCCGGGGATGTTCAGGTCGGTTCGTCCTTCCGTGCGCGCCTGCACGAAGTCCGGGAAGCGCGCGATGATCTCCTGACGGGTGAGGCCGGCAGCCTCGCCGACGTCACGCTCCTTGAGTACGTCGTGCTCCGACAGCGGGAGGTCGATGCGTCGGGCGATGACGTCTGCGGTCTCGCGGGCGCGCAAGAGCGGGCTGGTGAGCAGCACGTCGATGCGATCGCTTGCCAGGCGTTCAGCGAGGCGTTCGCTCTCTTGTCGACCACGTTCGCTGAGCGGGTAGTCGAGGTGGCCCTGGAGTCGTGCCTCCGCGTTGCCGGACGATTCGCCGTGGCGGATCAGGAGCAGGCGCATTAGAAGGCGGTAGGCCCCTTGGCAAGGTCGAGGAGCTGGCCGAGGATGCGCGCGGTGGCGCCCCAGATCACATGCTCGCCGAAGGAGTATGACGGTGGTGGCGCGACCACGTCGCGCCAGGGCACGGGTTCGCGGTTCAGGGTGGACGGCTCGACCAGGTGCGGCAACGGCACTTCGAGCAGGTCTGCGACTTCCATGCCGCTGGGCGCGAATGGGTACGGCCCCGGCCGAGTTATCAGGCCGACATAGGGTGAGACGATGAAGTCGCTGATGGTGATGAGGTCGTCCAGCTGGCCCCAAACCTCCACGTCCTCCTCGACCAGGCCGATCTCCTCTTCGGTCTCGCGCAGGGCGGTCATGAGGAGGCCGGTGTCGCCGGGGTCTTCGGCGCCGCCGGGGAACGATATCTGGCCCTTGTGGTGGAGGACCAGCTCGGTGCGGACCTGGAGGATGATGTGCGGGACGTCGTCCTTACAGTAGATGGGGATGAGGACGGCGGCACGCGCGACGCCGTCCCGCTCGATGCGGCGCGGCTCGTGCGCGGCCAGTGCGTCCCGAAGCTGGTCAAGCATGGCGATGGCAGTGTAGCGCAGCGCGGCCCCTTCGACAGACTCAGGGCAGGCGTTTGATTGTGTTGTGTGCGCATGATCCCTCCAGGTTCATAACGCGTCGATTTTGGGCGGCCTGTCTGATTGTTTGGTGCAGCGCCCTACCCGCTCGCTGCGGTAAGACGTTGGCTGCACGCGTCCGCCTCGATTGTAGGCGCGTGGTGCGAGAGCGCGAAGCGGTGCGTGGCAGATCTGGGGGACACCCCCAGACCCCCGGCAGCGGGGCGCTGCCCCTCTGCACTCCCCGCCTTCGGAGATTGCCGTCGCGGGTTAGGGGCGGCGTGGTGCTCGGAGGCGATGTCAGGGCGGGTTTGAAACCCGCTCCTACGAAGGCACGGTCTAACTATCGATCAAAGGGCGGTATACCTGCGGCTGCCAATTGGAATCGAACGTCAAACGATTGCTAAGTCCGAGGCTTGTGCCACACACGTTAGCGAGCTGTTCGATACAGCGAAGAAGGTGGCCACGGAGCGTCTCTAGAGCAGCGAAGTATTCTTGTCGATGCGTGACCGGATCTCTCTGCTCGGTAAACGTGAGGAACTGGCGGATACCAGCAAGCATCAGGTCAAACAGGACGAAGGCAGCGCTGTCTTCATTCGCGACTTTCACCTGCTTGTCGACAAGGATGGAGCGGATCTCCATGATCGACTTGAGAGCATGCTCAATGCAGGAATCGCAACACTCCCCCGCCACGAGGACGCGCTTATCTCTCAACCTTATTAAGACTTCCTGGGCTACCTTCCTCTCGATGTCATCCGCGGTTACGTTGATCGTGAGGAAGGGTAAGCTGATCGATACGCCATCAACTTTTGGCTTGGGTAAGCGCCTTGCACGAGTTATCACCGAAGCAACGTCGATCTGAAGTCCTCTAACTTCACCCGGATACGATAACGT
>JBAROV010000051.1:0-19673 GCA_049642465.1 Vicinamibacterales bacterium | reverse complement strand
ACGTTCACCTCAAAGAGGGTCCGCAGATCGTACAGGCTCGGGCCGCGCGGGCCGAGCCAGCGCTGCTGCTCGACGCTCGCCGGCTCGGTGTCTCCCTGCGTCACGACAAGACGTCGGAGCTGGTTGCGAAACTCGCCGGGAACTTCCTGCCACACTGGCTGCCCGAAGAAATCGCCAAACCCGATCCTGCGGTCGTGGACCGGGTCCGCCAGGAAAATGCCCCACCGGTATTCGGGCAGCTTCACATACTCAAAATGCGCCCAACCCGACGAATCGACGCTGACCGCGGTCCGCACGTACACCTGGTGATAGTCCTGGAATCCCTGAGGACCCATATCCCGCCACCACTGGATGTACTTGGGTTGCCAATGCTCCAGCGCGCGCTGAAGGCGCTTGTTGCTCGACAGGCCAACGTTATTCGGGATTTTTTCGGCAGAGATCATCGAACGAGCTCCCAGCTTCCAGCTTCCAGCTTCCAGCTTCTCTGTTCTTAACTGGAAGCTGGCAGCCGGGAGCCGGAAGCTGTCTCAGGTCCTGTTGAAGTCGAATTCCGGCCTTGATTGGGATCCGTATGACGTCAACGCTCCCTTCGCGCCGACCGCATTCGGCCGCTGGAAGATCCAATTCTGCCAGGCTGTCAAACGCCCGAAGATCTTGGTTTCCATCGTTTCGGGCCCTGGGAAACGCAGGTTGGCTTCCATGCCGGTCAGTGCATCCGGAGAGAGTGCCGCACGAGCTTCGACCGCCAGCCGCACCTCGTCGTCCCAATCGAGTTCATCGGGCGCGAAGGACACGAGGCCGGCATCCACCGCTTCTTGCGGGTCAAACGCATTGGTGTCTTCGAGCAGATCTCGAACGCGATCCGGTTGCGCAAGAAATCGCGTCTCCAGGCGCGTGAGGCCGTTGCTCATCTTGAGTGGTCCGCCATTCATCGGTGAGAGCGCAATAGACACCGGCCTCTCGGGATCGTCCAACATGTACGATCGGTCCGCTGCCAGCGCAAGCTCGAAGAGCGTTCCAGCAAAGCAGCTGCCAGGCTCGATCAGCGCAAAAAAGCTGCGTGACGTCAGATCCATCCGTTTCAGTGTTCGCTTGATGAGGTGAATCACTTCACGGACGAACCAGTGGTCCTGGTGCGCAATCAGAGCGGCATCGACCGCCAGCAGCCGCGACGCGTCTCCGACCGTCTTCACGATGATCGTGCCAATGGCCGGTTCATTCAGCCGCAGCCGCAGCAACGCATCGTCCAATTCGCGAAACGTCTGCAGAGGCCAGAACCGATTTCCGGCAGCGGTCATCGCGTCGGGCGTCGCCGGTTCATCGCGTGGGGGTCCAGTGATCGTCAAAATCCCGGTGCGCTTGCTATGGTCCAGTTCGAGCGTGACATACGAGTATCGGATGGCATCATCCGAAACGACTGGGTTCAACTCGTTGAGTAGGATGCCGCGGGCGTCAGCGGGACGATCCGACTGCGCGGCAAGGTCTCTTGCACGCCGAGTCACGCGATCCTTGAACTGACTCGTCGGGTAGACGGCATCCACGAGCCGCCATTCGACCGCGCGACGCCCTTTGACGCCTTCGGCGACGGTGCCAAAAACGTCCGCAAGATCGCGGCGGACCTTCCTCTTGTCCACGACGCGAGTCAGACCGCCAGTTCCGGGCAGAACGCCGAGCAGCGGCGTTTCCGGCAGGCTGACCGCGGAGTTTCCGTCGTCTACCAGAAAGATCTCATCGCACGCCAACGCAAGCTCGTAGCCGCCGCCTGCGCAGATGCCGTTGAGTGCCGCCAGAAACTTGATCCCGCTGTGCGCGCTCGCGTCCTCGATTGCGAGCCGGGTCTCGTTGGTGAACTTGCAGAAGTTCCCCTTCCAGGCATGACTGGAGCCGCGCAGCATGAAAATGTTGGCGCCCGCGCAGAACACGCGCTCCTTCAGGCTGGTAATCACGACGGTGCGAATCTCGGGGTGCTCGAATCGGATCCGCTGAATGGCGTCGGCCAACTCGATATCGACGCCGAGATCGTAGGAGTTGAGTTTCAGTCGGTAGTCGCTCGAGAGACCGCCATCCTCCTGGACGTCCATCGAAAGCGTGGCGACCGGCGGGTCGAACGTCAGTTTCCAGTGCCGGTATCGATCGAGGGAGGTTTCGAACGTGACCGGAGTGGGGGACGCTGCGGTCTCCATCGGTTTCAAGCCTAATTGCGGACTCTGACGGTGTCAAGGAACTATAGTTCTACCGTAGAGCGGTCTTGGGAAGTATAATGCGCCAGCCGGATGGCGCCCTCCGTGTAGCTTCGCCTTTAGTCGGAAGAACGACAGAGTCGAAAAGACCGGGTGACGCTGGGATTGAGGGGTGAAGGGAGAAGCGAGTCAGATCGGTGCCGCGACCTGCTCCGCCAGGCTATCGAGAACTGAGTCGCTCAGTATTCGTCTTCGGCCCAGTTGTTTGAGCTGACGGCTGCCTCAGCGGAGGCGGATCCTGGAACCGTGGACGCGAGACGCTCACGAATGCGCGCCTGTAACCACGCCACCGCATCCGGCTCCGCCGCGCGAAGCGCCCGCCAGTCCGATTCCGGGAGCACGATCGTCAACGTGCGTGTCGGCAGTCCCTCGGCATTAATCATGCCCAAAATGATACGGTCGCGAATTGATGGGTGTCCCGCATAACTTGCGCATGCTGTCCATGCACATTGCGCATGCCAGTGCTATGAGTGTTCCCGCTCGAGGTCATGCATCCTCGCGATAGCGTGCTCCGGGCGCTGGGCGCCCGCACCCGAGCGCTTCGGATCTCTCGGGGGTGGACACTGCGGGAGACGGCCGAGCGCTCCCGGCTGTCCTCGCGCTTCCTCGTACAGCTCGAGTCGGGCCGCGGCAACATCTCGGTTCGCCGGCTGGTTGATGTTGCGACGGCGCTCGGCACCACAGCCGCCGCGCTGCTCAGCGAATCGCCCGTCTCCACCAAGCCCGTGATCGCGCTCCTGGGTTTGCGCGGCGCCGGCAAGACGACCGTAGGGCGCCGGCTCGCCCGGCGCCTCGGCGTGCCGTTTGTGGAACTCGATCGAAAAATCGAGGAGGCCGCGGAATTGAGTCTCAGTGAGATCTTTTCGCTACACGGCGAAGAGTACTATCGGCGGCTGGAGCGAGAGACGCTGGAGCAGGTGCTGGCGACCGGCGAACCTATGGTGCTCGCCACCGGGGGCGGGCTGGTGACATCGGCGGAGACGCTTTCGGTTCTCCGTCGCGCGGCCGTCACGGTCTGGCTTCGCGCAACCGCCGAGGATCATTGGAACCGTGTCGTCGGTCAAGGCGATCGCCGCCCGATGAAGGATCACCCGCAGGCGATGGCCGATTTACGCGCACTGCTCGCCGCGCGCGAACCACTTTACATGGCCGCGGATCACAGCATCGATACTTCAGCACTCACCATAGACGGGGTCGTTGCAGCGATCACTCAATTCATCGATTCGCGGACTGCAGACTGACGACTGCAGACTGACGACTGCAGTCGTCAGTCCTTATTCGGCCGTTTCCCCCGGCTTGAGCACCAGCACGTCGACCCCGTGGGGTTGTACCAGGGTTTGCAACCGCTCCGGGCGTCCGGTCAATACCGGGAACGTGCCGTAATGCATCGGCACGACCTGCCGCACGCCGAGGATGCGGCAGGCGCGCGCGGCGGCGTCCGGTCCCATCGTGTAGTGATCGCCGATCGGGAGGAATGCAATGTCCGGTTGATACATCTCGCGGATCAACTGCATGTCTCCGAAGAGCGCGGTATCTCCTGCGAAGTAGAACGCCTGCTGGTTCTCCATTCGTACGACGAACCCCGTGGCCACTCCGAGATACACGGTGTGATCGTCTTCGACGATGCTGCTGGTGTGGACGGCGGCAGTCATCGAGATCTCGAGCCCGGCAACGGAGATCGTGCCTCCGACCCCCATACCCTGCACGTTCTGAAGCCCCTTGCGCTCGAACCACTGCGCCAACTCGAAGACGGCGACGATGGGCGCATTCGTCGCGCGAGACACGGACACGACATCGCCGGTGTGATCGAAGTGGCCATGTGATACCAGGATCAAATCCGCCCGATCGATGCGCTTGCGATCCGGCGGGCACTTCGGGTTCGACTCGAGCCACGGATCGGTCACGATCCGCTTGCCGCCCGGAGTGACGATGATGAACGTGGAATGACCAAGCCAGGTAATCGAAAGCCGAGTCATGACGGCCAGTATAATAAATAGATACGCATGACGCTCGCGCCCGTCACGTTCATCCGTGGTCGCAAGAAACGCAGCGACGAGCTGGTTCGGACGCCAAAGCCCGAGTGGCTGAAAGTCCGCGCGCCGGGGTCGGAGAACTACCTCCGCTTGAAGGGTTTGATGCGCACGCTCGGGCTGCACACGGTGTGCGAGGAAGCCAATTGCCCGAACATCGGCGAGTGCTGGCACCACGGGACGGCCACGTTCATGATTCTCGGCGGAACGTGCACCCGATCGTGCGGCTACTGCAACGTGACGCACGGCACGCCGGGCGCGCCGGATGCCGCGGAGCCGGCCAACGTTGCGAGCGCCATCCATGCGATGGCGCTCGACTACGTCGTCATCACATCGGTCGATCGCGACGACCTGCCGGATTTCGGCTCGGGACATTTTGCGCAGACGATTCGCGAAACACGCGCCCGGATCCCCGGCTGTCGCATCGAGGTGCTCATCCCTGATTTCCAGGGGCACGAATCAGCCTTGCGCACCGTGCTCGACGCGGGACCCGATGTCCTCAATCACAACATCGAAACCGTGCCGCGACTGTACCGTACCGCGCGTCCCGGCGGCCGGTACGACCGCGCCCTTCAATTGCTGGATCGCTCCGCGACGATCGCGCCAGCGATTCCGACCAAATCCGGGTTGATGGTTGGGCTCGGTGAAACGCCGGATGAAGTGATCGGCACGCTGCGGGATCTCCGCTCAGTTGGCTGCCGAATCGTGACCATCGGTCAGTACCTCCGTCCTTCGCTCGCGAACCTGCCGATGGTCCGCTACTACGCGCCGTCCGAGTTTGCCGAATTCAAACGCATCGGCCTCGAGCTCGGATTCGGGCACGTCGAATCTGGTCCGCTCGTTCGAAGCTCGTACCACGCGCACGAGCAGGCCGACGCCTGCGCTTCACGTTGATCGCCACCCTCGACGCGATCCGCCACGATATCGTCGCCTGCACACGGTGCGAACGCCTCCGCGAGTATTGCGCGCGGATTGCGCGCGACAAGAAGGGACCGTACCGGGACGACACCTACTGGGCGAAACCCGTCCCTGGATTCGGCGATCGACACGCGCGCGTCCTCGTGATCGCGCTCGCGCCCGCCGCGCACGGCGCCAATCGGACCGGCCGTGTCTTCACCGGCGATGTGCCGGGCGGCTCCGGCGATTTCCTAATGCGCGCGATGCACGCGGCGGGCTTCGCGAACATGCCGACGTCACGTCATGCGGAGGATGGGCTGTTGCTTCACGACGCGTACATCATGGCTGCCGTGCGGTGTGCCCCTCCGGATAACAAGCCCACGCCTGCTGAAATCCTCGCCTGCCACTCGCACCTCGTCGCCGAGGCGGCGGCGCTGCCGCACGTGAAGGTCATCGTCGCGCTTGGACGAATCGGGTTTGCTGCGACTTGGCGTCTCCTCGCCGACCGCGGCGTCGTGATCAGGCCAAAGCCGCCGTTCCGTCATGGCGCTGTGTACCGTGTCGCAGAGACACTGACCGTGGTCGCGTCGTACCATCCGAGCCGCCAGAACACCAACACCGGGGTCCTCACGCCCGCGATGCTCGCGTCTGTCTTCAGAAAAGCTCAGAAGCTGGCTACCGCGGTCTGAGATTGCACCGGTTGCCGCAGACGTGACTGTCGCCCGAGGCCCGCAAGCCGGGAGACAGGTCAAGGAGAGGCCTTCGACTCGCCCGAGATGAGGAGGAATATCGGGGGACGCTAGGCGCGCTTGGGCCGATAGACGTGGGTAGCCTGGCCAAAGAACACTTCGGCCGCTTCCATAATGGTTTCCGACAGCGTTGGATGCGGATGAATGCTGAGTCTCAGATCCTCGGCGTTCGCCCCCATCTCCACCGCCAGCACTCCTTCGGAAATCAGTTCGCCGGCACCCGGCCCGACGATGCCGACACCGAGGACGCGGCTGCTGTTCGGGTCGAGGATCAGTTTCGTGACACCGTCGGAACGGTCCAATGTCAGCGCCCTTCCTGAGGCCCCCCAGGGAAATCGCGCGACGGTGATAGGCCGCTTCTGATTCCTGGCCTCAATCTCGGTGAGACCGCACCACGCAATTTCCGGATCCGTGAAGACCACCGCAGGAATCGCCTGGGGCTCGAAGGCGACGCGCTCACCCGCAATCGCGTCCACCGCAACGCGTGCCTCGTGCGAGGCTTTGTGGGCCAGCATCGGCTCTCCCACGACATCGCCAATCGCGTAGATCGTCGGCTCCGCGGTGCCGCGGCGCTCGTTGACTTCTATGAATCCCCGCTGGTTGACTTTGACGCGGGTGCGATCGAGGCCGGGGACCGCAGAATTCGGGCGCCTCCCGATCGAGACGAGCACACGATCGAACGTTCTCTCGCGCGCCCCTTCGCCGACGCCCTTCCCCTCGAAGCTGACGGCGATCCCGCCTTTCGACTCCTTCATCCCCACGACTTTGGTATCGAGAAGGACCGCTTCGGATGTTTGCTCGACGCGCTTGGCGAGAATGTTCACCAGATCGCGGTCGGCGCCAGGCAGCAGGCCGTCTGTCATTTCAACAATCGTGACGCGAGATCCAAGTGCCGCATACACGCTGCCCAGCTCGAGGCCGATGTATCCGCCGCCAACGACCAGCAGCGACTTCGGCACCTCCGGGAGATCGAGCGCCGCGGTGGAGTCCATCACGCGCGGGCTGTCGATCGACAGGCCAGGGATCGCGGCCGGTCTCGAGCCGGTCGCGACGATCGCGTGCTCGAACCGGAGGCTCGTCGGCGCACCGCTGTCGGCGCGGATTTCGAGCGAACGAGCGTCGCGGAAACTCGCCGTGCCGCGAATATAGGTGACCTTACGCTGCTTCGAGAGTTGGCCCAGCCCGCCGGTCAGCTGATTGACGACCTTCTCCTTGAACGCGCGCAATTTCGCGACATCGATCGACGGGGACGCAAACGTCACCCCCCAGTCGCCGGCATGCTTGGCTTCGTTGATCACCTCCGCCACGTGCAGCAGCGCCTTCGACGGAATGCAGCCCCGGTAGAGACAGACGCCGCCGGGGTTCTCTCCCGGATCGATCAGCGTGACCTGCATGCCGCGATCGGCAGCATAGAACGCTGCCGCGTACCCGCCCGGACCTGCGCCGATGACGGCGACTTGCGTGGAAACGTCAGCCATGTCTCACAACGCGAGGAGGAAAGGCTGCTCGAACGCCTCGGCCACCCATCTCAGGAACCGAGCGGCGTCGGCGCCATCGATCACGCGGTGATCGTAGGAGAGCGAGAGCGGCAGCATCAATCGGGGTTCGAATTGCGAACCGGTGAAAACCGGCTCGTGACTCGCGCGCGAGATGCCGAGAATCGCCACTTCCGGCCAATTGACAATCGGTGTGAACGAGGTGCCGCCGATGCCGCCCAGGTTGGTGATCGTGAAGCCGCCGCCCTGCATGTCGTCCAGGGACAGCTTGCCGGCGCGTGCCTTCTCCGACGCTTGCGCCAGGTCCGCTGCCAACTCGAAGATGCCTCGCGTGTCTGCGTCGCGAATGACTGGAACCAGGAGTCCGCGTTCCGTATCGACGGCGACGCCGACGTGCACCGACTTCCGGTAGACCAGCTCGTTTCGCGCGACATCAATCGACGAGTTGAACTGCGGGAACTTGCGCAGCCCGGACGCGATGATCTTCAGCGCGATCGCTGTCATCGTCAGTTTGCCGCCAGCTTTCTCGGCCTGCGGCGAGTACTGCTTGCGCAGTGCTTCGAGCGACGTGATGTCCGCGCGATCGTGCTGGGTGACGTGCGGGATCGTGCTCCACGCGTGGCTGAGGTGTTCCGACGTCTTGCGCCGGATGTTGCTCATCGGCTTCCGCTCGACCTCACTCCACTTCGTGAAATCCGGCAACGCCGCAGGGGCTGCACGGCTGGTTCCCTGCGGTGCGCTCATTGCGCTGCGCACGAATGCCTGCACGTCCTCGGAGCTGATGCGCCCCTCGGGTCCCGAGCCCGGGACGCGCCGAATATCGACGCCCAGCTCACGAGCCAACCGTCGCACCGACGGAGCCGCAGGTGCTGCAGGTCCTTCGGATGCGGCCGGTTCGGCGGGCGGCGGCGCGGGCGGCGGTTGCGGCGATCGCGCGCCTCGCGTGATGTCCACGACCTCTCCCCGCTTTGGCTTCGCCGGGGATTCCTGTTCTCGGGCTGGCGGCGCCGACGACTGACCGGGCGCCTCCTGGCTCAGACCGCCTTCCTCCGGTGCGCCAGCAGGCTGGGCCTTGGGCTTGTCGGACGCCGCTGACGCCGCGGCTCTTCCACCGTCGCGGGTTTCCCGCGCCGGCTGCGCTCGTTCGGCTGGAGCCTTGTCCGAGGCCGCCTTCTCCGGCGATGCGCCATTCCCATCAACCGTCAGAACGAGTTGCCCAACGGTGACCTTGTCCCCTTGCTTGACCTTGATCTCCTTGACGGTCCCCGCCACCGTCGACGGCACTTCGATCGTGGCTTTATCGGTCTCGAGTTCGAGAAGTGGCTGGTCCTTCGCAACCGTGTCGCCAGGTTTGACGAGCACTCGCACGACATCGCCGGAGGTGACGTTTTCGCCCAGTTCAGGGATCTTGAATTCAGTCGGCATGCTCAACTCTTCGCCGGGTTTTTCTTTTCCGGATCGATCGCGAAGTCCTTGATCGCCTGCGCCACAACCTTGACGTCCACCTGACCTTCTTTCGCCAGTTCGGCGAGGGTCGCGACCGCGACAAATCTCGCGTCAACTTCGAAGAAGTCTCGCAGACTCTTCCGGTCCTCGCTGCGGCCGAAACCATCGGTGCCAAGCGAGCGGATCTTTCGCGGCATCCAGCGATCGATCGCGTCGGGAAGCACTTTCAAATAGTCTGACGCCGCGACGATGACTCCGGGGGCGTCCTTGAAGCATTGCGTGACGTAGGGAAGCTTCTGCGGTTCTCCAGGATGCAGCATGTTCCAGCGCTCGCATGCATGACCTTCGCGGTACAACTCCTGGTAGCTCGTGACGCTCCAGACATCGGCCGCGACGCCGTAGTTCTCCAGCAGTTTCTGCGCCGCGAGCACTTCGTTCAAAATGGCACCGCTGCCGAGGAGCTGGGCCTTCAGCTTCGCCTTGCCGTTCTCGGCGTCCTTCAATCGATACAGACCCTTGATGATTCCGTCGCGAACGCCGTCGGGCATGGGCGGCATCGCGTACTGCTCGTTCATCACGGTGATGTAGTAGAAGATGCTTTCCTGATCCGTGTACATCCGGCGGATGCCGTCCTGAATGATGACGGCGAGCTCATAGGCGTAGGCCGGGTCGTACGATACGCAGTTCGGATAACAGATCGAATACACGTGGCTGTTGCCGTCCTGGTGCTGCAGTCCTTCGCCCGCGAGCGTCGTCCGGCCCGCGGTGCCGCCGAGCAGGAATCCGCGCGTGCGCGAGTCGGCCGCTGCCCAGATCAAGTCGCCAACGCGCTGGAAGCCGAACATCGAGTAGTAAATGAAGAACGGAATCGCGTTGACGCCGTGGGTTGAATAGGCCGTGCCCGCGGCAATGAACGAGGACAGCGAACCAGCCTCCGTGATGCCCTCTTCGAGGATCTGGCCGTCCTGCGCTTCCTTGTAATAGAGCAGCGTGTCCATGTCCACGGGCTCGTATTTCTGGCCCACGTGCGAGTAGATTCCCACCGCCCGGAAGAGCGATTCCATCCCGAACGTGCGCGCCTCGTCTGGCACGATCGGGACGATGAGCTCCCCGATATCCTTGTCGCGCAGGAGCTTTGCCAGGATTCTGACGAACACCATCGTGGTGGACGCCTTGCGTCCTTCCGTGCCCTTGAAGAACTCCTCGAACAGCGGCTCGAGCTCGGTCTTGAGCGGCGGCGCGCCGGCATTACGGGCGGGGACAAATCCCCCGAGCGACGTACGACGCTCGCGGAGGTACTGGAGCTCCGGGCTATCGTCCGGCGGTCGGTAGAACGGCGCCTCCGCAATGTCGTCGTCTGAAATTGGAATGCCGAAGCGGGATCGGAATGAACGGAGATCCGACTCGTTCAACTTCTTCTGCTGGTGCGTGATGTTCTTGCCTTCACCCGCTTCGCCAAGGCCGTAACCCTTGATCGTGCGGGCGAGGATGACCGTCGGCTGGCCTTTGAACTCGACAGCGGCCTTGTAGGCGTTGTAGATCTTCACCGGATCGTGGCCGCCGAGCCGCAGCCGTTTCAATTGATCGTCCGAGAGATGGTTGACCATCTCGAGCAGTCGAGGATCGACACCAAAGAAGTGCTCGCGGAAGTAGGCGCCTGATTCGACGGCGTATTTCTGGTACTGGCCGTCGACGACTTCGCCCATGCGCTTCACGAGCAGGCCGTCGCGGTCCGCGGCCAGCAGGGGATCCCAGTCGCTGCCCCACAGCACCTTGATCACGTTCCAGCCAGTGCCCCGGAAAATAGCTTCCAGCTCCTGCACGATATTGCCGTTACCGCGCACGGGACCGTCGAGCCGCTGCAGATTGCAGTTGATCACGAAGATCAGGTTGTCCAGCTTTTCGCGCGCGGCAAGGCCAATGGCGCCGAGCGATTCAGGTTCGTCCGTTTCGCCGTCCCCGAGGAACGCCCAGACCTTGGCGGACGAAGGCTTCTTGAGTCCGCGGTCTTCGAGGTAGCGATTGAATCGGGCCTGGTAGATCGACATGATCGGCCCGAGCCCCATCGAGACTGTCGGGTACTGCCAGAAGTCGGGCATCAACCATGGATGTGGATAGGACGACAAGCCGCCGCCGGGAACGAGCTCGCGGCGAAAGTTCTGGAGCCGTTCGGCCGGCAGGCGCCCTTCAAGAAAAGCACGCGCATAGATACCGGGCGACGCGTGCCCCTGGAAATACACGATGTCGGCATCGCCATCCTTGTCCGGACCGCGAAAGAAATGATTGAACCCGACTTCATACAACGTGGCGGCCGAGGCGTAGGTGGAAATGTGACCGCCGATGCCATCCGACAGCCGATTGGCTCGGACGACCATGGCCATGGCATTCCAGCGCACGAGACTCTTGATGCGTCGCTCGATCTCCTGACTGCCAGGCAGCGGCGTGTCCTCTTGCGATCGAATCGTATTGACGTAGGGGGTGACCGCGCTGAACGGAAGCGCCAATCCTGCCACCCGCGCGTGCTGACGGAGTGCACTCAGGAGCCGCTGGACGCGGCTCCGATCGCCCTGCTGGATCACATAGTCGAGCGACTCCAGCCATTCACGTTGTTCGAGTGCCTCGATCTCGGAGGCGTCCCGTGGTGCAATGTTCCTCATAACGGTACCGTCCTCGGTCCTTCTCGTGGGTGTCTTGGACGACTACAATCTTCTAATCTTACAACGCGATCCGGGAAACGCCATGTCTCACTACCGTCTCACAATGCTTATCGTCGCGGCGCTCGTGGCCGCACACGGAGACTCGACCTTGCAGGAGCCCGTTCAAACGTCTCCCACAGCGGCGGAACTGCGAACGATGACTGCGCGGTTTGCGCCGGCCGAAATTGGCGCCGACCTGTCGCGTCTGCCGGATACCGAACGGCGGGCGCTCGCCAAGCTGGTCGAGGCCGCCAGAATCATGGATGCGCTCTTTCTCCGGCAGGTCTGGGCTGGCAACGATGCGCTGCTGCAGGAACTCTCGCGCAACGCCGTGTCGAACTCGCCCAACGCCTCCGAACGTCTGCACTATTTCCTGATCAACAAGGGCCCCTGGTCGCGCCTCGACCACGATCGACCGTTCATCCCAGGGACTCCGGCGAAACCAGCTGAAGCGAACTTCTACCCGGCCGGTGCAACCAAGGAAGAGGTGCAGAAGTGGATGGACTCGCTCAGTGGCGACGCCAAAGCTCAGGCCACGGGTTTTTTCACGACTATTCGCCGTAGCCCGGCCAGCCATGCCTTCTCGGCCGTGCCCTATTCGGTCGAGTATCAGGGCGAGCTCGCTCGAGCTGCGGCGCTCCTGCGCGACGCTGCGCAGCTGACCACGCAGCCGACCTTGAAAAACTATCTCTCGTCTCGGGCGGAGGCGTTCATCTCGAACGATTACTACGCCAGCGATGTCGCGTGGATGGAGCTTGACGCTTCGATCGAGCCGACCATCGGCCCGTACGAGGTCTACGAAGACGAGTGGTTCAACTACAAAGCCGCCTTCGAAGCGTTCATCACGCTGCGTGACGAAGCGGAAACCAAGAAACTGCAGACCTTCTCCGCGGGTCTGCAGGACCTCGAGAACGCGCTGCCGATCGATGCGAAATACCGGAATCCGGCACTTGGCGCAATGGCCCCGATCCGCGTGGTCAACGTCGTTTTCACCGCGGGCGATGCCAACCGCGGCGTCCAGACGGCTGCATTCAATCTGCCCAACGACGAGCGCGTGGTCAAGGAGAAGGGCAGCAAACGCGTCATGCTGAAGAACGTGCAGGAAGCCAAGTTCAAGATGGTCCTGCTGCCCATTTCGAAGGTAGCGCTGCCGGCCGCCAACCAGAAGTACGTCTCCTTCGACGCGTTCTTCACCCACATTCTCATGCACGAATTGATGCACGGCCTTGGCCCGCACAACATCACCGTTGCCGGGCGCTCGACGACCGTCCGTCAGGAATTGAAGGAGACCTACAGCGCAATCGAAGAGGCGAAAGCGGACGTTTCCGGCCTGTGGGCGCTGCAGCAGCTCGCCGACAAGGGTCGGATCGCGCCGGCGATTGCCGAGACGATGTACACGACGTTTCTGGCGTCGGCTTTTCGCTCGATCCGATTCGGCGTCAACGAAGCGCACGGACGAGGCATCGCGATCCAGTTGAATTACCTGCTCGATGCCGGAGCGTTCAAGGTACGGCCCGACGGCACATTCGAGGCGGATCACGCGAAGATGCCGGAAGCCGCCGCGGCTCTGACGCGCGAGATCATGACGCTCCAGGCCGAAGGAAACTACGCGAAGGCCAAGGGCCTCATCGATCGCCTCGGGATTGTCCGTCCGTCCGTGCAGCACGTGCTCGACAAGCTGACGAACGTCCCGGTGGATATCGAACCGCGTTTCGTGTCTGCCTCGAAGCTCGGGGTGCAGTAGTCGCATGTCGTAGCTGATGGTCGAACGGCGCCACTATCTCTGGCTGGTCGTCATTCTGCTGGTTGGCGCCGTGTTGCGCGGCGGCTACCTGCATTACGCCATGCAGACCCCCGACTATACATGGGGGGATCCTGACGGCTACATCGATCAGGCGCGCCGGCTCACCGCCGACGGACAGTGGAGGTGGACGTTCGATGCCGTGACCTACCGCATCAACCAACGCCGTCACGCGCTTCCCCCAGGCTTTTCGGTCTTTCTCTCGTTCTTTCTGCTCTTTCCCGGATTCCCGCTCAGCGCGCAAGTGGCGTTCATCGGGCTCGCGCTTCTATCAATCGCGTTGCTCTTCGATCTCGGCCGGCTGGTGCATTCACCGCGGGCGGGACTCATGGCAGCGGGCGCGGCGGCGCTGGCCGTCCACAACATCATCGGCGTGTGGTCCACCTCTCAGGAAGGGCTCTACCTGCCGCTCATTCTCCTCGCATTCAACCTGCTCGCGCGCGCCATGATCGCGGAATCTCCGCCGTGGCGCTTTGTGATCGTGGGTCTCACCTTCGGTCTTGCCACACTCGTGCGATCGATGCCGCTCTTTTTCGCCGTGCCGGTGGCGCTTGCGCTCGTGGCGCTTGCGGCAAACCGCCGGCGCGGCACGTTTGCGGCGATCGCCTTCGTCCTGGGATTCGTGCTGCCGACGGCGCCGTATTCGATCGCATTGTCCCGTCACTTTGGTGAAGTGACCGTGATCGACACGCACGGGAGCATCCATCAGGCTGTCGCTCCTGGCGCGTCCGCACCGGGCATCAGCGAAACGGCGTCGGCCATCTGGAGCAGTGTCGCAGCGGCGCCGGGCACGTTCATCGTGCAGTGCCTCGACCGCGCGCGGTCGCTGCTGCACATCAATGGAGGACGGATTCTTCAGATCTACGTGGTCGCGGATTCTTACGTCTCTGCCCTGGCCTGGAAGGCAGCCGTACATTTGGGAACGGACGTCCTGCTGCTGTGTGCGGCCACGCTCGCACCGCTCGGTGCGGCGTTCTGCCGTCAGCGGCGAGTCGCCGTCGTCTGGCTGCTCTGGGCGGCGGTCAATGTCGGCATCGCGAGCGTCGGAGGATTCAGCGGCGCGCGGCTCCGCGCGCCGTTCGAACCATTCCTGATCGTGCTCGGCGCCGTAGTGTTCTCGGGTGGTTGGCGAATCGCTCCAAGATGGATTGCCGCCGCTCTCCCACTGAGCGCTGCGATCGCCTTCGCCGTCCTGCCACAGATGCCTCGCAGTCTCGCCGGTTGGCCCGACTACGGTGTCGAGTGGTCATCGTTCTGGATCCGCGATTACGGTCGTCTTACCGATCGTGCGGGTATCAACATCCCGGCCTTCAACGCCGTCGCGGAGTTCTCACTGACGTGGGCACCCCGCCTACCCGCACCGCTCGAGGTCGAAATCCGCGGCGCCGGCATGACCCTCGATTCGCACACGTTCGCACCTGGGGAGATGCACCGGTTCAAGGTGTGGTGGCCTCCGCGCGCGCTCGCCTTCCTGCGCATCGAGACCGCCGAAGCTGGGGACGGGGAGCTACGTATCGCCGTCCCGAGGCAGTGATTGGTGGCGACGTCCGCTACTACGAATGACCGAGACCAGCGACAGCCGCATCGACGCAGTCTCCACACAACGTGCGGCCACGTTCGGCGCGAAGCAGCTCGGCGATCTGCGGCGTCGGTAGCCCGGCCCGGTAAGGCCGCGCCGCGGCGAGCGCATCAACGATGTCGGCCACAGCGAGGATCCGTGCGCTCTGGCTGATGGCACGACCCGAGAGCTGCCGGAAGTACCCGGATCCATCGAGCCGCTCGTGGTGGCAGCTCGCATCGTAGGCAAACTCCCGGAACATCGCTACCCGATCGAGGATCTCGAATGTGAACTGTGGATGCCGCTGGATGACTTTCCATTCCGCCGGCGTGAGCGCGCCGCACTTGTCGAGGATCCGGTTCGGTACGCCGAGCTTGCCGATGTCATGCAGCAGGGCGGCACGGCGAAGGCGGACGAGCGCCTGACCCTTCACGCCCAATCGTTCGCCGATCGAGACGGCAAGCCGCGAGACGCGCTGCGAGTGCTCGTGGGTGTAGGGAGACTTTGCGTCAATGACGGCCGCGAAGGCTTCGGCGATGGTGTCGAGTTGATGTTGATCCACGCCGGCTCGCGCCAGCGCGACGCTCGCGAGCAGCGCGCGCGCATCTTTCGGTTGGCAGCCTCGTCCTCTGAGCATCTGCACGGTCACACTGCTCCTCCAAGTCGCTCCTCGAGCGTCTCCCGTACGGCGCTCGTGAGCACGTCAGCGGTGAAGGGTTTAGGGATCAAGCGCATCGACGCGCCGGGGCCCGGCATGTCTCCCTGGTCGGGGTAACCGGACATCAACAAGGCAGGCACCGTGCGTAGTCGCGTCATGCGCACCAGCATCTCCCGCCCCGACATCCCCGGCATCACGATGTCTGTGAGCACGAGATCGATTGGTTCGGTGGCCGTCTCGAAAATCTCGAGCGCTTCTTCGCCAGTAGCGGCAGCCATGACGTCGTAGCCGGCGCGCTCGAGAATCAGTTTTGTGAGCGTGCGGACGGTCTCCTCGTCCTCAACGAGGAGTACGCGGCGCCGTGCGCCGTGAGCGGCAGGCGTGGCAACCGCGATGCGCCGCCCCTCAACGGACGAAGCCGTACCGTCCGCGGTCGGAAAGAACATCGTGAACTTCGTCCCCCTGCCGGGCTCGCTGTCCACGGTGATGTAGCCGCCGAGTTGCTTCAGAATCCCGTAGACCACGGCCATCCCGAGGCCCGTGCCCTTGCCTGACTCCTTTGTCGTGAAGAAGGGCTCGAAGAGTCGTTCCCGCACCTCTGGAGACATGCCGATGCCCGTATCGGCCACGAGCACGAATGCATACTCCCCCTCCGACGCATTCGCTCCAGGCAACGTGGTCTCGTCGAGTTGGACGAGGCCCGTTCGCACGGTCAGGCAGCCACCCTTCGCCATCGCGTCACGTGCGTTCACCGCCAGGTTCATGAGGACCTGTTGGATCTGCGTCGGATCCGCTTTCGTCGGCAGCGGACCCGGACCGGCCTCCACCCGGACCTGGATGTTCTCGCCAATGATCCGCTGAACCAGATGGTGGAATTCCGAGACGACTTGATTGAGATCGATGATTCGGAACTGCACGACCTGCTTGCGGCTGAAGGTCAGCAGGTTGCGCGTCACGCCTGTCGCCGATCTCGATGCCGAGAGGATTTCTTCCAGTCCCTTTCGAACGCCGGTGCTCGCTGGCTCCTCGAGCAACATCTCGGCATAGCCCATGATGACCGTCAGCCAGTTGTTCAGATCGTGGGCGATTCCACCCGCAAGACGGCCGATCGCTTCCATCTTTCGTTTGTGATGGAACTCGGCTTCGAGGCGCTTCCGTTCGGTGATGTCCTCGACAAACACTTCGAAGACCTCTGCATGCCGCTCGAGGACACGGCCCGACACGGAAACGTGAAGGCGCTGTCCGTTCGACAGGCGCCACTCGACTTCATCCTTCCCTGCCCCCTTGCTCTTCCAACGCTCGACGACGTCCCCTCGCCTCCCCTCTTCGTAGAGGTCGAACAGGTTCACGCCGCGGGCCTCGTCCAACGAGGCGCTGCCGAGAAGATCGAGAAAGGCGCGGTTGCCGTCGATGACCGTCCCGTCCTCGAGGGCGTGGCAGATCCCGTACGGCGCGTGGTCGAACATCGACCGATAGCGGCGAAGGGTCTCGCCGAGTTCGAGCTGCGCATGTGCACGATCGTGCTGCAACTCGACGACCGACGCCCGGCGTCGCGCGGCAGCATCGATGAAGCCGGCAAGGACCGCCGCTTCCAGGTGATGTCGCAGGTAGATGTCCGCGCCAGCCGCGAAACCTTCAAGGACAACAGTGGTCTCGAGCTCGGTCGCGGAAACCAGGATGACGACGGTGTGTTGGCAAGGGGGATGCGCTTTGATTCGGCGGCACACCTCTATCCCCGAGATGTCGGGGAGGTTGACGTCGAGGAGGACGACTTCGGGACGATGAGCCAGCGCAAGGGTCACGGCGTCGCCGCCAGTCGCGGCATCGATGACCTGGTAGCCGCGGGAACGCAGGATGTCACCGCGCAAGTCGCGGTTGTCCTGGTAGTCATCGACGTTCAGAACCGTGGTCGCCACGCGGTCGGACACCCCTCCCCGCGAGGGGTTATCGGCTCCACCTCAGCAAAAGGACACAGATCGGCCGATTTCGGGCGTTACTGCGGGGAGGAGCGGCATACCGCGACCGCCAGGTCCGGGCGGTCGCTGATCAGGGCGTCGGCGCCCCAGGTAATGAGACGCCGCATGTCAGCTTCGGTATTCACCGTCCAAATCTTGACGGGGAGGCCCGAGCGGTGCGCGTGCGTCACGAAGCGTGGACTGACGATCGTCGTCATCCCGTAACGCTCGGGAACCTGAAACTCGCGATATTTCGTCCGTCCCAGTGGCCACCCCACCCACGATCGGTACAGTGCCCAACGGGTTTCTTCTTGAGAGGCGCCCGTCGGGATACGTGGCTCGTAGGTACGGGCCGCGTTCAGCACACGCCAGTAAAACGATCCGAGCGCTGTTCGATCCACGGCAGCCGCGGCGCGTATCTCGTCGATCGTTCGATACGCGAGTTCGGGATCGCCCGCCTTGAGTTCGATGATGAACCGCATCGACGGATATCGTCGCAGCACCTCGCTAAGTCGGGGGATACCGAGCCCGGCGCCCCGGTACGGGAAGACCGCGTCACCGTCAGATTGAAACGTGTAGCCGGCATCGAGCTGTGAGAGCTCGTCCGCCGTCTGGTCTGCAATTCGCCCGGGGGAGCCGGTCGTCCGGTCAAGCGTTTCGTCGTGGTGGACCACGACGACCCCATCACGCGAGAGATGTACGTCACACTCGAGACCGTCCGCGCCGCAGGACACACCATGGTCGAACGCCGCGATCGTATTTTCGGGCCGCAGGGCGGCACCGCCCCGATGCGCGTAGATCAGGGGTCGTGAAGAAATCGGCAAGATGGGTATCTTAGCCGTTGTGCTGGTAAGATTCAGAGATGCTTCCCTCCACCGTTGCCGAGCTCCGCGAAGCGATTGCAACGGGACGGATCAAACGGCGATCGGTGAAGGATGAGGTCCGCGAGAACCTGGTTGCGCGCATGCGCGCGAGAGCAGGTGATGCGCCGATATTCCCCGGCATCGTCGGCTACGACGAAACCGTTATTCCACAGGTCGTCAACGCCATCCTTTCCCGTCACAACTTTATTCTGCTTGGTCTGCGAGGCCAGGCCAAAAGCCGGCTGCTCCGGGCACTGACTGGTCTGCTCGACGAGCAGATCCCCGTCGTCCCGGGCTGCGAGATTCACGACGACCCGATCGCGCCGTTATGCGCGATCTGCCGCGCCCGTGCACGTGCGGAAGGGGCCCGGTTGTCTGTCGCGTGGCTGCCGCGCGAGGCGCGGTACGTCGAGAAGCTCGCGACGCCTGATGTCACCATTGCCGACATGATTGGCGATCTCGATCCAATCAAGGCCGCCCGGGCGGGTCTCGACCTCGCCGATGAGACGACGATGCACTACGGACTGCTGCCGCGGGCGCATCGAGGGATCTTCGCGATCAACGAGCTGCCCGACCTCGCGGGCAAGATACAGGTCGGACTGTTCAACATCCTTCAGGAAGGCGACGTACAGATCAAGGGATATCCGGTACGGCTGCCGCTGGATGTGTTCATGGTCTTCAGCGCCAACCCCGAAGACTACACGGCGCGTGGCAAGATCATTACGCCGCTCAAAGATCGAATCGGGTCCGAAATCCGAACGCACTATCCGGCGACACGCGCGCACGCCATGGCGATCACCGAGCAGGAGGCGTGGCTGGATCGGGGATCGGTACAGGTTCCGGCGTTCGTGCGCGAGGCGATCGAGGAGGTCGCCTTTCAGGCGCGGCAGGAGCCAAAGATCGACAAGCGATCGGGCGTCAGTCAGCGCCTGCCAATCTCGCTGCTCGAAAACGTCGTCTCGAACGCCGAGCGCCGGGCGCTTCTTGCGGGAGAAACACCAATCGTTCCGCGCATCACGGACATCTACGCCGCGCTTCCGGCGATCACGGGGAAATTCGAGCTCGAATACGAAGGGGAGCTGCGCGGCGCAGACAACGTGGCGCGCGATGTCATTCGAGCGGCGGTGGCGAATGTCTTCAGCGGCTACTTCCCCAACGCTGACGCGCGCCAGGTCACGGACTGGTTCGACCTGGGAGGTAACCTGCAGGTTGACGACACGCTGCCGGCCTCCGACTTGCTCAAACGCGCGGCAGACGTTCAGGGTCTGCCGGAGCTGGCGGCAC
>JBAROV010000045.1:0-2363 GCA_049642465.1 Vicinamibacterales bacterium | reverse complement strand
ACGTTCGAGCGCGTTCGGCAAGCTCCGCAAGCTCCACTCAGTTCTCCTGGTGCACAGGATACCTAGAACTGGTGTCAAAACGGCTCCCATTCTCCTGTTTGTCTCTTGGCGAGCAGCCGCGCTCTAGGCGTGCTGCCGGCGGAGACGACTTAAGCCAAGGCCGAGGCCTGTCGCCAATAACATGATGGTGCCGGGTTCCGGCGTCGTGGCGGCCTGAACGAGGGGCGTCACCGACCCCATTCCGGCGCCATAAAGTGCGCGAATCGCCCGAATGTCTGCGGGCAGCAGGTTGGCGTTCTCGGACCGCGTGAACACGGCCACGATGTTGCCCGACATGATCGCCGGTTCGTCGAAGATGTGCTCGATGCCCAGCGCATGTCCCACCTCGTGGAGCATCACGCTGAAAAAGTCGAGTGCCGTCGCACCGTCCAGGGCATGGCCCCACGTAAACGTGCGAAACGCGCTGAGGTCGTTGCTGAAATGGATATCTCCCGCCAGTCCGGTTGCCTCTGACCCGAATCGATCCCGCGGAAAGTACGCGAGCGCCGCGGAACCCGTGTCGAGAGTTGGCTGATAACCAATGCGGATGTCAGGATACCCGCCGCTGTACTCGTGGCCGGATGGTGCTGGGCCTGAGTCCGAGGTTTCAAAGAAGTGCAGCGGCGCGTATCGTGTCCACACGGCGAGGGCGAGCTCCGTCGCGTGGCGCAGCTCGGCTGGTGCAAGCGTCGTGTTGAACCCGCCGTCAAACAGGTTGCTGTAGCTGTAGGTCACCATCACCGGGGAACCGGGCCCTCCGGGCTGCGCCCAGCCGAGGTTGATGGGATCTGATTCCGCACGCGCGGGCGCCAGGAGACAGAGAACGGCTAGGCTGAGCCGCGACGACCACGAGCATCTCATAGGCTTCCCCCGAGCTCTTCTTTGTGCAAACGGTATGCCCCGCGCTCGGCTTGAACGTCTGCAGTCCTGGCAGGCGGTGCGGCATTCGCCACATTCGAACTGCTCAACAACGGCAAAGCATGTTCGAAGAGCGGTAATCGCGACGGCGTGTCACGGCTCCGCGCGTCCTCTCAGGAGTCGCTTGCCCGGTCCGACACGGCAGAGTACACTCACAGACTGAGTGGTCGCGCCGCGGCCCGGACCCTGTGCAATCTCAGCCTGCGAACCGCGTCAGGGCCGGAAGGCAGCAGCGCTAAGCAGTCACTGACATGTGCCGCAGGCTCTTCCGGGTCGCGGTGGGGCCCTCACTTCACACTGTCTTTCGTGTCCACCTACAAAGTTCTCGCCCGCAAGTGGCGCCCGCAGCGCTTCGATGACGTCATCGGGCAGCGCGGCGTCACGCAAACGCTGCGCAACGCGATCGCGACCGGGCGCATCGCGCAGTCGTTCGTCTTCTCCGGCCCGCGCGGCATCGGCAAAACGACGACGGCGCGCATTCTCGCCCGGGGATTGAACTGCGAACATGGCCCGACGGCGGATCCCTGCGGCGCGTGCGACGCCTGCGTCGAAATCGCGGAAGGGCGCGACATGGACGTCCTCGAGATCGACGCTGCGACCCACACGCAGGTGGACAAGGTCCGCGACATCATCATCGCGGGGCTCGGCATGGCCCCGGTGCGCAACCGCTACAAGATCTTCATCATCGACGAAGTCCATCGCCTCTCCGCGCAATCCTTCGACGCGCTGCTCAAATCCATCGAAGAACCTCCTCCGCACGTCGTGTTCATGATGGCGACGACGGAGATCGAGAAGGTGCCGGCGACGATTCAGTCCCGATCGCAGGTGTTCGAGCTGAAGACGATTGGACTGCCGCAGATTGCCGAGCAGCTCCGGAAGATCGTGACGGCGGAAGGGATCGTCATCGATGACGCGGCACTGATGCTGGTGGCGCGGGCGGGCGATGGCAGCATGCGCGATGCGCAGAGCGCGCTCGACCAGGTGCTTGCGTTCTCCGGCCAGCGCATCACGGCCGAGGACGTCTCGACTGTCCTCGGGCTGGTCCGGCGCGATGTGCTCTTTGACATGGCGGACGCGGTCGCCAACGAAGACGGAGCAGCGGCATTTCAGCTCGCCGGCACGGCGGTCGAAGCGGGCTACGATCTGCGGCTCGTCGTACGAGAGCTGGCGCGTCTCACGCGCGATCTTCTGGTCGTCACCGTGGATCGCAAACGCGTAACCGATCCGGAAATCGCCGCGGAGGGGGAGCGCGACCGCATCGTGTCGCTGGCTGGACGGTTCTCGCAGGAAGATTTGATGCGCGCGTTCGACGTCCTGACCAAGGCGGAGTTCGACATTCGCGCCTCGATGTATCCGCGGTATCACCTCGAAATGGCGTTGCTGCGCTGGATTCACCTGCGCAAGCT
>JBAROV010000036.1:0-21278 GCA_049642465.1 Vicinamibacterales bacterium | reverse complement strand
CCGGTGTGTCGATCGGAATTCAGGACTCACTGGACCAGCTCGCCGAGCGCGTGGCGATCGAACGTTCGGCAGGCTACCGCCGAATCAAGATCAAAATCAAACCGGGATGGGACATGGACGCCGTGCGCATGCTCCGCACACGATTTGGCGACGTGCCGCTCATGGTGGACGCGAACGGTGCCTATCGGCTGAGTGATGCCGGGCATCTGCGCGCGCTCGACGAGTTCGACCTCCTGATGATCGAACAGCCGTTGGATTACGACGACATTCGGGATCATGCGCAGCTGCAGGCACAGCTGCGCACGGCCATCTGCCTCGACGAGTCGATTCATTCGCTCCGCAGTGCGGCCGAGGCAATAGAGCTCGATGCCTGCCGCGTCATCAACATCAAACCGGGCCGCGTTGGCGGTCACCAGCAGGCGATCGCGCTGCACGATCTCGCAGCGCGCCACGGCATCCCGGTGTGGCACGGAGGAATGCTCGAGAGCGGTATCGGACGCGCGCACAATATCCACCTTTCGACGCTGCCGAACTTTCGTCTCCCGGGGGACATCGCGGCGAGCCGGCGGTACTACGCTCCGGATCTCATCGATCCAGAAATCGTCGTCTGCCCTGACGGCACGGTTACGGTCCCAACCGCACCCGGGATCGGTGTGAACATCGTTCAAGAGCGGCTCGACGCCGCAACAGTCGAACGTCTTGAGCAACGGGCCTAGCGAGTACGAGATGCAACGAGTCGCGATCTCCTTATCTCCTGTGCGAACCCTCCTGATCCCGGCGGCGCTCGTTTTCGCCGGCTGCGCCAGCGCGCCTCCGCCAGCCGCGCCGGCGGTGAGCTTCGAACAGAAGATGGGGTGGATTCTCCAGATGGAGGATCAACGAATTCTGACTCTGCCTCCGCCCCCTGCGCCGGTCGTCGTGCAGTCCAGGCGGGGCAAGCCCACTCCACCACCCGCGGCCGTCCCGGATCTCGCGAAGCTCGCGGCCGATCCTGAGGCTCGTGTTCGGCGCCGGGCAGCGCTGGCGATCGGCCGTGTTGGTCTCAAAGAGGGCGGTCCCGTGCTCGTCAAACTTCTTGCGGACGCGGATCCGGAAGTCCGCCAGACTGCGGCGTTCGCGTTGGGACTCATTGGCGACGTCTCGGTCAGCGCTTCTCTGGTGCCTTTGTTGACCGACGCGGTCCCGGCGGTGAGGGGACGAGCTGCCGAGGCGCTGGGGCTGATCGACGCGAAGGACGCGGCCGCCGCACTCGGCCGAATGACCGCCGAATACGCGAAGGCGGCGGTCGTCGCCGGCATGCAGCCTGACGACGAGCAATGGCCTGCGGCTCCGGAGGCAGAAGCCTTCAAGCTGGGACTCTTCGCACTGGTACGCCTGCGAGCGTACGACGCGCTCGCAGCGGCGGTCCTTGACGGCAGCGGTCGTCCCGTCTCCACGTGGTGGCCGGTCGCGTACGCGCTGCAACGGATTGAGGACCCGCGTGCAGTCCCGGCGCTGAGACACCTGGTTGAGGTCCCCGGCCGCTACACACCTGCATTTGCCATCCGCGGCTTGGCGGCAGCCAAGGACGAAAACGCCGGCGCGCTGATATTGCCGTTCCTGGATCCGGCGAAGACGCCGCGAGAGGTCCTCGCCGCGGCCATCCGGGCGGGCGGTCAGCTCGGCGTGCGCGGTGCGGCCGAGCGACTCGCCACGATTGCGTCCGACTCGCGGATGGAATCGAATCTCAGGCTCGAAGCCGTTACTGCCCTTGGCAATCTGAAAGCCGCCGAGCATCTGGCCGTCATTCAGGATTTGATGACCGACGACTGGCCCGCGATGCGGGCGGCGGCGCTGCGAGCGGCCGTGCTCGTCGATCGCGAGAGTTTTTCGCTCGTGCTCTCCGGCCTTGACGCCGATCGGCACTGGACCGTTCGCGCGGCGCTCGCCGACATTCTGGCGACGTTGCCTCCAGAAGTGTCAACCGAACGCCTGCGTCCGATGCTTCAGGACGAAGATAGGCGCGTAGTCCCCTCGGCTTTGCGCGCGCTCGTGCGGCAGCGAGTGCCCGACGCCGACCAGATTGCGCTCGCGCATCTGAAGGACGCCGATGTCGTGATTCGGGAAACCGCGGCTCGACTCATCGGTCAGCTCAAGCCCGCGGCGGGTCTCGCGGCTCTGCGCGACGCCTACGCGGCGGCCAGTGCGGATGCGAGCTATGGTGTCCGGGCGGCGATCCTCGATGCGCTGGCGAACTACGCCACGCCGGAGGCGACCGAGGGCATCCGCGCAGCGCTTGCCGACAAAGACTGGGCCGTGCGAATTCACGCCGTGGAGTTGCTCGCGAAGATCGAGCCCGGCGTCGATCACCGGATGGACATTCGGCCGGCGCCAGGCGAGCCGCCGGCGCCGTACACCGATCCGCAGCTTGCGTCGCGCGAGTTCTCCCCGCACGCGTTCATTGAAACGGTCCGCGGCACGATCGAGTTCGAGCTGGCCGTCGTGGACGCTCCGCAGACCTCGCGGAGCTTCATGGCGCTCGCGCGAAAGGGATTCTTCAACGGCCTCCAGGTGCACCGCGTCGTCCCGAACTTCGTCATGCAGGATGGTGATCCTCGCGGCGATGGCGAAGGCGGACCGGGTTACACGATCCGAGACGAGCTGAACGATCGCCCGTACCTGCGCGGCACGGTCGGCATGGCGCTCGCGTGGCGCGACACGGGCGGCAGTCAGTTTTTCATCACCCACTCCCCGCAGCCGCACCTCGATGCGAAGTACACCGTCTTTGGCCACGTCGTCAATGGAATGGATGTCGTCGATCGCATCCAGGTGGGCGATACGATTCAGCGCGTGCGGGTTTGGGATGGGAGGAGTTGGTAGTACAGCAAAAAAGGGGGCGACGGCCGCCCCCTTTTTCGGCGGGTGAGGCAGCTTACCGCTTCTTGCCGCCCTTCTTCTTCCCGCCCTTGGCCGTCTTCTTCGCCATTGCGCTTATCCCTCCCTTCACTCGTGGGTTCTTGCGAGGGCTCTCACCGTCCCAGTGCTGCTGCCTCCTGGCACGTCAGCCTGTTGTTCGGCGCCCATCGCATCGTTGGGTCAACTCCCGGCGTGTTCGGGAGGGCCGCATCGCTCAAAATTCTTGCGCCTGAAAAAAACTAGGGGGTGTCCACTCACGACACCCCCGGACCGGTTAGGCGGCGCTTAGCGCTTCTTTCCGCCCTTTTTCTTGCCGCCCTTCGCAGTCTTTTTCGCCATTATTCCTCCTTGGAATGTGGCAGCTCAGCTTCGTTACCGTTTCGCATGCATTACAACAGGTGGGCTGAGCGGTCCACCCTCATACAAGATGTAGATTATGGATGAGAAAAATGAAGTGTCAAGCACAAAGTGCACAAAATGTCAAAAAATCGGTGACTGAAACGAGCGCGCGACCGTCCCGACGCGCGTCGCGGTTCAACGTGACACGCGCTCGAGTGCTCGCTGCGCCGCCGATCGCGTATCGCTCGCAGCGCCGAAGAGTGTTGCGGCGATTCGATAGGCAGCAATCGCTTCATCGCGACGACCCGCACGTTCGTGGAGTCGTGCGGCTTCCAGGTGCGCGTTCCCCAGAATCGGTGGCGGACAGTTTCGAGCGTTCTGCAGCGTCAGATCGAATTGCTCGAGAGCAGGTTCGTCCTCTTTGCGTGCCTGTAGTACTCGGCCATATCGATAGTGAGCGACCGGATCGTGCGGATTGAGTTCGAGCGATCGTTCGAGCGCACGACTCGCCGCGACGAGATCGTGCTGCTCCAGCCGGCGCCATCCCTCGAGCGACAGCCGATACGCTTCAGCCCTGCGGGCGTCGGCCCGCCGTCGCAACCGGTCCGCGGCATCATCGCGGACGTCGAACGGATCATCTGGCGGCGCGGTGGCTGCCGCCGATCGATACGCAGCGCTCGCCGCCGCCCGCGAGCCCATCCGGTCGTGCGCTTCGCCCAGTCGCAACCAGGCGAGCGCGAGCGATGAATAGGGCGCCTGCGGCTTCAGCGCGACGATCGCCTTCAGTTGTTCGATGGCGTGATCGGTTTGGTAGACCTCCTCGAGCATCCGCGCCATCCCGAGTCGCGCCTGCACCTCGGCAAGGGCGGCCATGTTGACGCGTTGTTCGCGCGCCGCCGCCAGCAGGTTTCGCCAGGTATCCAGACTGGCGATGGAATCGTGCAGGTAAGCGTCCTGGACGTGGGCAATCTGGGCAAGGAAGAGCGGATTGCCCGGGTAGCGTTCCTGCAGACTGCGCAGGAGCTCGAGAGCTCGCGCTGGCTGCTGTTCGTACCACAGGTAGATGACGTGGAGCTGGTAGTCGGCTTCTCCCTGCAGCAGATGGCCGCGCGACCGGGCGCGGAGCATTTCGGCCATGCCTTCCTCCCGATCGCCACCCGGCAGCAGCAGCAAGAAGCGGAGGATCTTCGCAACCGTCGGTGCGACGTCTGCGTAGTACTTGTACATCCCGATTCCAAAGTACGCGTCGTCCAGCCCCGGATCGAGTTCCAGCGCCTGTTCGAGGGCCTGCTTTATCCGCTTGCCGTCGCGCGCTGCCGAGACCTTCTCATTTCTCAGCACACGCCACTGGACGCGAGCGGCGTATGCCCCGCCGAGGTAGAACCACGCCTCGGCGTGCTGCGGACTGCGTTCTGTCCAGGCTTCGGTGGTGCGAATCGCGCGTTCCACAGACGCGCTGAATGCCTGATCGAGATCGCGACTCTCGGGATCGAGCTGAATGCGCCACCACAATGCCGTGGCCTCGAGCACGTTGCAGGCTTCAGCAGGTGCGGTGCCGCCGTGCAGGGGCGTTCCCTCCGAGGAAACATCCGGGTCGCAGGCGCGCCGGAGCTCGGCATCGACTTGATCGAACCGCGCTTCGAGAATGAAGTCGTAGGCGCGCACGAGTCCGCTTTCGCCACGCAGCTGCGAGTGGCGGGTCTGAGTCGGCGCTGAAGCGCCCCTGGTGTCGATGACGGAGGCGGCAGGCTGCGCCACGAGGAAGAGCCAGATTGTCAGAACGATCCCATGCCGCCAGCCGGGATGGTTCTCCTGCTTCATGTGAGGCTGGTCCGGAGCTGCTGCTTCTCGGCGTGACGCGCGAGCGCGAGCGCGATCAGGCGGTCGAGCAGGACCGGATACTCAACGCCTGAGGCCGCCCACATCTTCGAATACATGCTGATCGTCGTAAACCCGGGAATGGTGTTCACTTCGTTGACGAAAATCTGGCCGGACTGGCGTGCGAGCAGAAAGTCCACGCGCGCCATCCCCGCGCCGTCTATCGCCCGAAATGCCGCGACCGCGAGGCGCCGGATTTCGGCAGCGGTCGATTCCGGCAGTTCGGCCGGGATAATGGTTTGGGATGCCTCGTCCAGGTACTTGGCTTCGTAGTCGTAGAACTCGCGCGACGGAATGACCTCCCCGGGGACGGACGCTTCGGGTTCATCGTTGCCGAGCACGGCGCATTCAATCTCCCGAGCAGAGGGCACTGCGGCCTCCACGACGATCTTGCGATCGAAGGACGCAGCGAGATCGATGCCGTTCGACAGTCCGGCTGAATCCTTTGCCTTCGAGATACCCACGCTCGACCCGAGGTTCGCCGGTTTGACGAACATGGGATAGTCGAACGCCGCTTCCAGGTCGCGTACGATCCCCTGCCGCCCCCGCTCCCACTCGTGGCGCAGGAAGACGCGATACGGGCAGACCGGGAGGCCTGCGGCAAGGAAGACGACCTTCATCATCCCTTTATCCATGCCCACGGCGGAGGCAAGGACCCCGGCGCCGACGTAGGGAACGTTGGCCAGTTCGAGCAGGCCCTGAATCGTGCCGTCTTCGCCGTAAGGGCCGTGCAGCACGGGGAAGATCACATCGAGATTGAGCCCGGTCACGATGGCGCGGCCAAGTTCATCGCCTCTTCCGGCCGTGCGATCGATCGCGAGAATCGTTTCTTCACCAGGACGCGCGACGAAATGTGCCTCCCGGCCGCTTCGCAGCGGACGAGCAGCGTCGAGGCGTGCCTGCTCGATCACTTCCGCCGCCGAGAGCGCGGTGGGAGGGCGATCCACGAGCGCCCAGCGGCCATCCTTGTCGATTCGAATCGGAACGGGTTCGTATCGCTTCTTATCGAGATTCGCGAAGACGGCGGCGGCCGAGGCGAGGGAGACCTCGTGTTCGCCCGAGCGTCCGCCGTAAAGTACGCCGATCCGAAGACGTTTCACGGGGACAGAATAACAGCGGGAGACCCACGATGCCCCCCTTTTCCTTCCGCGTCACTCATCAGGACGGTGAGGCGCGCTGCGGCGAGATGCAGACGGTGCATGGCACCGTGCAGACTCCGGCGTTCATGCCGGTCGGCACGCGCGGCGCGGTCAAGGGCGTGACGATGCGGCAACTGGAGGAGGTCGGGGCAGAGATCATTCTTGGAAATACGTATCACCTCTATCTCAAACCCGGTGATTCACTGATTGCTCGCTGCCGCGGGCTCCATCGGTTCATTGGATGGGACCGGCCGATCCTCACCGACAGCGGCGGATATCAGATTTTCAGTCTCGCCGAGATGCGGCGCATTCGCGAAGAGGGCTCCGAGTTCCGCTCGCACCTCGACGGATCGCTGCACCACCTCACGCCGGAGCGAGCCACGGATATTCAAGCGCAACTTGGCAGCGACATCGCGATGGTGCTCGATGAATGCATTGCCACGCCGGCGCCCGTTGCCGCCGTACGCGAAGCCATGCAGCGTTCCGTCCGCTGGGCGCGGCGGGCGCGTACGAGGTTCCTGCAGCTCCAGGATCCGACCGCGCGCCCCGACGACGTAATTGTCACCAATGACGGACAGGCGCAATTCGGGATCATTCAGGGCGGCACGCACCTCGATCTCAGGACGGAGAGCGTGCAAGCGACGCTCGCAATCGGCTTCGAGGCGTATGCGATAGGAGGACTGAGCGTCGGCGAACCTGCCGACGTGATGTACGACGTCGCCGGTCACGTCGCGCGCCAGCTTCCAGCTGACCGGCCGCGCTATCTGATGGGTACCGGCATGCCCGACGACCTGTTCGAGAGCGTGGCGCGAGGCATCGATCTGTTTGATTGCGTGCTCCCGACGCGCAACGCGCGAAACGGTCAACTCTTCACCCGCGAGGGACCGCTATCGATCAAGAACGCGCGCTTCGCCGAAGACACGAGACCGCCCGATCCTGGCTGCGGCTGCTACACGTGCAGCCGTTTTTCGCGCGCGTATCTCAGGCACCTCTTCATGGCCGGAGAAATGACCGGATCGACGCTGAATACGGTGCATAATCTCTTCTTTTACCTTGACACCATGCGGAGGATTAGGGAGGCTATATTGTTCGGCACGTTTGAAAAACTCCGCCAGGAGTTCCATCAAACCTACTCGCGCCGACCTCATCACTGACCGAGTCCGGCTGACGGCCCACGCGGGCGCGTCGAGCCGTTTGCAGCAGGAAAGGCGAGCCGAACCGCAACGCATGTCGCAATCGATCGGAGCCGTTCTGTTCGCGATGGCCGGTTCGGGACAACCTGGTGGCCTTTTCCAGCTACTGCCGTTCGCGCTGATCCTGGTAATTTTCTACTTTCTGATCCTGCTGCCGATGAAGCGGCGGCAGCGGAAGGTCCAGGAATTCCAGGAAGCGCTGAAAGTCGGGGACAACGTCGTCCTGACGAGCGGGATCTACGGACAGATCACTCGTCTGAACGACAAATCGGTGCAGTTACAGGTGGCCGAGAAGGTGCGGATTGAAGTCGCTCGTGCCGCGATCGGCGGGTATCAGGGTCAGGACCCCGTCGTTTCGGATTCCGGCAGCCTTTGAGGCAGGACCAGGCCATGAAAAATCTTCGTTGGAAAATCATCACCGTCATCTCGGTGTTCGTGCTGTTCTTTGCGGTTGGCGTGTATCCCATTCTTGCCAAGCGATACAACCTGCCCGCGCCCGGTTGGCTGATGGCGAAGCAGCTCAAGCTCGGGCTCGACCTCAAAGGGGGCGTCCACCTCGTACTTCGCGTGCACACGGACGAGGCGCTGCAGATCTCCGGTACGACGACCTCGGAACAGCTCCGTGAGGCGCTTCGCGCGGCAGGCGTCACTTTCACGGCGATCACGGTTCCCTCGCCGACCGTGATCCGCGTGGAGGCTGTTGCGCAGGAGCGTGATGCGGAGTTCCGACGCGTGGCCGACGACCTGCTGTCGGCGAACTACGAACGGAGTAGCGGCGTCGGCAACAGCTACACCTTCACGATGCGGCCGAACATCGAACGCGACATGCGCGAGCAGACGGTCGTGCAGGCGCAGGAGACCATCGATCGCCGCGTCAACGAGCTCGGTGTCGCCGAACCAAACATCTCGAGGTACGGAAACGAAGGCAACCAGCTGCTCGTGCAGCTTCCAGGCGTGACGGACGTGAACCGGGCGAAGGAAATCATCCGCTCCACCGCGCGCCTCGACCTGAAGCTCGTCGAAGCGGGGCCGTCATCTTCCCGCGAGGCGCTCTTGCAGGCGTATTCCGGCAAAGTGCCGGACGACATGGACGTCGTCAGCGGCCCGGCGGCGGGCCGGGGCGAGTCCGGCACGTCCTACTACCTCGTTCGCAAGGTGGCCGCGGTGACCGGCCAGGATCTCCGCAACGCGCGCGCCTCGCTCGACGAGAACGGTCGTCCGGCGGTGATGTTTTCGCTGACCAACGAGGGATCGCGCAAGTTCGGCAAGGTGACGGGAGAAAATGTCGGCCGCTATCTCGCGATTATTCTCGATAATCGCGTGCAGTCGGCGCCGCAGATTGAAACCCGCATCGACAGCGAGGGTCGTATCCAGGGCAGCTTCACCACCGACGAAGTGAACGATCTGGCGTTGAAGCTTCGCTCCGGCGCTCTCCCCGCGTCGATGAGTTACCTCGAGGAGCGCGTGATCGGACCGACGCTCGGGGCCGATTCCGTCAGGTCCGGAGTCACCGCGTCACTGGCCGGGCTCGCGCTCGTGATCCTCTTCATGCTCCTTTACTACAAGCTCTCGGGCATCAACGCCATCGTCGCAATGGTCTGCAACCTGATCGTCCTGATCGGGCTGATGGCGTACTTTGGCGCGACCATGACGCTGCCGGGAATTGCCGGATTCATCCTCACGATGGGTATGGGGGTGGATTCGAACGTGCTGATCTTCGAACGGATCAAAGAAGAGATTGCGGCGGGCCGCGGCGTGCGGGCCGCGATTGATGCCGGTTTTTCCCGGGTGTTTCTCACGCTGCTCGATACCCACATTACCGCGCTGATTGCCGCCGCGTTTCTGTTCCAGTTCGGGACGGGTCCGATTCGCGGGTTCGCCTTGACGCTCACGATCGGTCTACTGACGAACCTGTTTACCTCGATCTTCGTGTCGAAGACGATGTTCGAGATCGCGCTGCAGAGGCAGCCACCCACGGCACGCACGCTCAGTATTTAACTTTCAGGGCATCATGCAGATCTTCAAGAACCCGAACTATGACTTCGTCCGATGGCGCTGGTATGCCATCGGGCTGTCGCTGGTCGTCATTCTGGCCGGCGCCTTCAACATCTGGAAGAACGGGCTTCAGCTCGGCGTCGACTTCGAAGGCGGCACCATCGTCATCGTGAAGTTCGATCAGGTCCCGCCACTCGAACGGATCCGCGAGACGCTCGCCGCCAACATGCCGGGCGGTGGTGACGCCATCGTCCAGCAGTACGGCGATCCGGCCAACCGCGACGTTCTGATTCGTGTGCGGAGGACCGGCGCGGAGACCGGCTCGGATTTGAGCCGCGAGGCGGAAGCGGTCATGGCCGCGCTTCGAAAAGGCAACCTGGGCAAGTTTTCGGACCGGCCGGAGGGCACCGAGATCGTCGGCCCGGTCGTCGGCGAACAACTCAAGCGGCAGGGGATTTATGCCACCGTTCTCGCGCTGGCGGGGATCCTGGCCTATATCGCGATCCGCTTCCAATTCAGTTTTGCGGTCGGCGCGGTCGCCGCGACGCTGCACGACCTGCTCGTCTGTCTCGCATTCCTGTCGTTTTTCAAGTACGACATCACGCTCAACGTCATCGCGGGCTTGCTGACCATCACCGGTTACTCGGTCAACGACACGATCGTCATCTTCGATCGCGTGCGCGAAAACATGCGGGCCATGCGCCGCGACAATCTCGCACACATCGTCAACGTGGCGGTCAATCAGACGCTCGGTCGCACGATCATCACCGCCGGGACGACGTTGTTGAGCGTGGTGGCGTTGTATCTGTTCGGCGGCGAAGTGCTGAAAGGGTTTGCGTTCACGATGCTCGTCGGCATCATCAGCGGCACCTACTCGACGGTCTTCATTGCATCGGCCATTGCCATCATGTTTCAGGGGCGCAAACTCGTGAAGGGGCAGGTCGCGACGCCAAGCGCTGACGCTCCGCGAAAATCCGGTCGCCGCCGAGCGTCGTAGTTCGTCGCTCCGCCCTTGAATATTCCCGCCGCCATCCTGCTTGGGATCATCCAGGGGCTGACGGAGTTTCTGCCGGTTTCGAGTTCCGCGCACCTCATCCTCGCGCGGTTGTTTTTCGGCTGGGAGACGCCCCCGGATTTGGGGCTCGCTTTCGACGTGGCCCTGCATCTCGGGACGCTCGCCGCGATCCTCACATTCTTTCGGATGGAAATTCTGGCGATGTGCCGCGCGGTTCCGGCGGTGTTCGCCGCCCAGCCCGGCGAATCAGGCCGGTTGATGCGGCTCATCGCCATCGGGACGATTCCTGTGGTGATCGTCGGATTGTTGTTCACGGACATCATCGAGGAGCGGATGCGCACGCCCGGAATTGCTGCCGCGGCGTTGGCCGTTGGCGCCCTCGCGATGCTGGTCGCCGAGCGGGTGGGGAGCCGGAGCCGAAGCGAAGTGGCGATGGGATGGTTTGACGCGCTGGCGATAGGTTGTGCGCAGGCAGCAGCCCTCGTGCCCGGCGTGTCCCGATCGGGATCGACGATCGCGATCGGGATGTTCCTCGGCATGCGGCGCGATGCCGCCGCCCGGTTCACTTTCCTGCTGGCGATTCCCGCCACACTCGCCGCTGCCGGCAAGGAAGCGCTGGAGCTTCGGCATCTCGCGCTGAACGATCAGGTCGTGCTTCTCTTCGTCATTGGCATCGGCGTCTCCGGGGCGGTTGGTTACCTCACCATCAAGTATTTTCTGCGGTTCCTCGCCGGCCATCGCCTCGATGTATTCGCGTACTATCGAATCCTCCTTGCGGTGGCTACTGCGGTGTGGTTGTGGCGGTACTGACTTCGTGGCTGCGGCGCAGCTTCATTGCCGGCTTCTTCGTCACGGTTCCGCTCGTGATCAGCGTGGCGGCCTTCGTGTGGATTTTTCGTTTAATCGATGGCTTCGTCGGTCCGTTCTACGCCGCCTGGCTGAAACGGGACCTCCCCGGGCTCGGCATTCTCACGACCGCCTTGCTGGTTCTCGTGGTGGGGGCCGTCGCGACCAACGTGATCGGCAAGCGTTTGCTGCAACGGGCTGAGGGATATCTGTTGCGAGTGCCAGTGTTTCGCACGATTTACGCGCCCGTGAAACAGCTGGTGGTGGCGTTTTCGCCTGACAACGAGTACGGCTTCAAGCGCGTGGTCCTGGTGGAGGATGCGGCGCGCGGCTTCCAGTTGGGATTCTTGACGAAGGAGTTCACCGTCGACCGCGGCCAGGGGCCCGAGCCGATGGTGGCCGTCTACGTGCCCACGAACCATCTGTACCTGGGCGACATCATCGTGTGTCCGCGTGAGAAAGCGTCCTACCCGGACATCACCGTGGAGCAGGGAATTCGCCTGTTTCTCACCGGCGGCATGTCGCTGTCGAGTCGGGTTCGCGCGCGCCGTGGCGACGACCGGGTCGGCGATTTTCGTGTGTAGCTGTGGTACGATGCCCGATTTGGGCCCGGGCCTTGACGAGAAATAAAGGGAGGAAGTAAGAGGAATGAGCCGCTTCGCCGCGTTTTTTGTCACGGTCCTCGTGTTGTTGCTGAGCGCGACCCCGGCGTCCGCTCAACCGCCGGCGCCGGGAACGCAAGCGGCCCCGGCGTCGCAAGCGGGGGGCGAAGCCAACCTTGTCCTCCCCGATCTCGCGTCTGTCGAATTCGGCGGCATCAACGGGCGGACGCTGTTGATGTCGGGCCTTCTCGTGTGCGCGCTCGGTCTGGCCTTTGGCATGGTCATCTTCGTGCAGCTCCGTAATCTTCCCGTCCACCGATCGATGCGGGAGATTTCAGAGCTGATCTACGAGACGTGCAAGACGTATCTCATTACCCAGGGCAAGTTCATCCTGATCCTCTGGATTTTCATCGGCATCATCAGCGCCATCTACTTCGGTGCGCTGGCCGCGACGATCGATCCCGATACGGGTGAAATCGTCCACGGCTTTCCGCTGTTCAAGGTCGCGGTCATCCTGTTCTTCAGTCTCATTGGCATTGGCGGCAGCTACGGCGTGGCGTGGTTCGGCATTCGAGTGAATACGTTCGCGAATTCGCGCGCAGCGTTCGCGGGTCTCGCCGGCCGGCCGTTTCCGATCTACGCCATTCCCCTCCGTGCCGGGATGAGCATCGGGATGCTGCTCATCAGCGTCGAGCTGTTCCTGATGTTGTGCATCCTGCTCTTCGTGCCGGCCGATTACGCCGGCTCCTGTTTCATCGGGTTTGCCATCGGGGAGTCGCTCGGGGCTGCCGCCCTCCGAATTGCCGGCGGCATCTTCACCAAGATTGCCGATATCGGTTCGGACCTGATGAAGATCGTCTTCAACATCAAGGAAGACGATGCCAGAAACCCGGGCGTCATCGCCGATTGCACCGGAGACAACGCCGGCGATTCGGTGGGGCCGAGCGCGGACGGTTTCGAGACCTACGGCGTCACCGGCGTCGCGCTCATTTCCTTCATTTTGCTCGCCGTCGGCGAGCCGACCGTTCAGGTCCAGCTGCTCGTCTGGATTTTCGTCATGCGCGTGATGATGATCGTGGCCAGCGGCGCCTCCTACCTGCTCAACGACGTCTGGGCGCGCGCGAGCTACGGCAACGCGGCAACCATGAACTTCGAGTCGCCGTTGACGCGTCTCGTGTGGCTGACCTCGTTTGTGTCGGTCGGCCTCACCTACGTGGTCTCCTACTGGCTGATTCCCAATATCGCCGGCTACACGGACCTCTGGTGGCAGCTCTCGACCGTCATTACCTGCGGCACCCTCGCCGGGGCGATCATCCCTGAACTGGTCAAGGTCTTCACCTCGACCGAGTCCAGTCATGTCCGCGAGGTCGTGACCTCGTCGCGAGAGGGCGGAGCATCGCTCAACATCCTTTCAGGCTTTGTCGCCGGGAATTTCAGCGCCTACTGGCTTGGGATTGCGATCGTCTCACTGATGTCGATAGCCTACGGCGTCAGCACGCTCGGTCTGCAGGCGAGCGGCATCATGATTGCCCCGGCCGTCTTCGCATTTGGCCTGGTCGCCTTTGGCTTCCTCGGCATGGGCCCGGTCACGATTGCGGTCGACTCGTACGGCCCGGTGACTGACAACGCGCAGTCGGTGTACGAACTGTCGGTGATCGAGACGCTTCCCAACATCAAGCAGGAAATCAAGAAGCATTACGGCTTCGATGTCAATTTCGAACGCGCCAAGCATCTGCTCGAGGAGAACGACGGTGCCGGCAACACGTTCAAAGCCACCGCGAAGCCCGTGCTGATCGGCACAGCTGTCGTTGGCGCAACCACGATGATCTTTTCAATCATCGTGGTGCTGACGCACGGCCTCACTGAAAATCTGGACAAGCTCTCGCTGTTGCATCCTCCCTTCCTGCTCGGCCTCATCACCGGCGGCTGCATGATTTATTGGTTTACCGGTGCCTCCACTCAGGCGGTGACAACCGGCGCGTACCGCGCCGTCGAGTTCATCAAGGCGAACATCCGGCTCGACGGCGTTCAGAAAGCGTCTGTCGCTGACAGCAAGAAGGTCGTCGAGATCTGCACGCAATACGCGCAGAAGGGCATGTTCAACATTTTCCTGGCTGTCTTCTTCGGCACGCTGGGGTTTGCATTCCTCGAGCCCTACTACTTCATCGGCTACCTGGTATCGATTGCACTCTTCGGCCTCTTCCAGGCCATCTTCATGGCCAACGCCGGCGGTGCCTGGGACAACGCAAAGAAGATCGTCGAGGTCGAGCTGAAGGAGAAGGGCACGCCGCTTCACGCGGCAACGGTCGTGGGTGACACGGTCGGTGATCCGTTCAAGGACACGTCATCGGTGGCGATGAACCCGGTCATCAAGTTCACGACACTCTTCGGACTACTCGCGGTCGAACTCGGCGTCCAACTTGCTGGGCAGTATGGGTCGTTGATGAGCCATGTGCTGGCCGCCATTTTCCTGGCAGGGTCAGCCTTGTTCGTATACCGTTCGTTCTACGGGATGCGGATCGTGAAGGCCAGAGCTTAAGGCCGGCAAAAACGAGAGTTTTTTGGGTCGAATGGCTGCGCCATTCGGCCCGAGCCGGTGTCTAAGTGAACCATGGGACGTTCGTTGACACTGGTTTTTGCGTCTGACTATAATTCGCGGTCTTGCACCGCGCCTAGGGGAGGGCTGAGCCGTGCCGCGTGACATGTTCGGCGACGTTACCGATCCGTCCATAAAGGTCGGGTCACAGAAGTGGTATACCGTTCCCCTCTCGATTGCAGCGCACGTCGGGATTTTCGCGGCGGTCATCATCATTCCGCTGATGGCCACCGGCAATATGCCCACCCCCCCGACGATGATGGCGTTCGTGGGTGCCCCCCCACCGCCTCCGCCGCCACCACCACCTCCACCGGCACCCGCGTCGCAGCCGAAGGTCCAGCCGGTCCCCGTCACCAATCCGAACGCTGCGCCGATTGAGGCGCCAAAGGAAATCATCCCCGAAGCTCCATCCACCGGGATTAGCGAAGGCGTTCCGGGCGGTGTGGAAGGGGGCGTGCCAGGCGGGACGATCGGCGGCGTCGTCGGAGGTCTCCCGGAGGCGCCACCACCTCCACCACCTCAGGCTCCAATCCGCGTCGGCGGCTCGATCAAACAGCCGACGAAGATCAGGGATGTCAAGCCGGTGTACCCGCCGATCGCGCAGTCTGCCCGCGTGTCCGGCATGGTGATCATTGAAGCGACGATTGGCGCGGATGGACGGGTGAAGGACGCCAAGGTCCTGCGCTCAATTCCTCTCCTCGACCAAGCGGCGCTCGATGCCGTCAAACAGTGGCAGTTTACGCCGACGCTGCTGAACAACGTGCCGGTGCCGGTCATCATGACGGTGACGGTGAACTTCACGCTGCAGTAGGCGCTCGCGTTCGGTAATCACGCGTCTTTTTCCTGCACCGGAGGATGTGCCAATGGATCTGATGGAAATGTGGAACTCGATGGGCTGGGTCGCAAAGGCCATCGGAGTCATCCTGATTATCATGTCGATGATTTCGTTCGGCGTCGCGATCGAGCGCATTTATACGTTCACCCAGGCTCGCAAACAGTCGAAGCTCTATGCGCCGCAGGTGGCGAAGCACTTGAAGGAAGGGCGGCTGAAGGACGCCATTGCCATCTCCTCTTCAAAGAACTATCGCTACAGTCATCTCGCCAAGGTCGTCCTGGCCGGGTTGCAGGAATATCAGTTCCAGCAGGAAAGCGGCTCCAATCTGAGCCGTGAAGACCTGGTCGACACCGTGCGCCGCGCGATTCAGCGTGCCGCCGCGCTGACGGCCAACGACCTCAAGAAAGGCGTCGCCTCGCTCGCCACGATCGGCGCAACCGCACCCTTCGTCGGACTGCTGGGCACGGTCGTCGGCATCATCACGGCGTTCCAGGGCATCGCGGCAACGGGCTCGGGCGGTCTCGGCGCCGTGTCGGCCGGTATTTCGGAAGCTCTCGTCGAAACGGCGCTCGGCCTCGTGGTGGCTATCCCGGCCGTGTGGTTCTACAATTACCTGACAGGGCGAATCGAGTACTTCAACGTAGAGATGGATAACTCATCGTCAGAACTGGTCGACTATTTCATCAAGAAGACTTCGTAACGACCAGCGACTCGCGACTAGCGACTAGCGACTAGCGACTGACAGCGAAGGAACGACTTTATGGCAATGGATGTTGGCGGCGCAAGAGGCGGACTCAATTCCCAGATCAACGTGACGCCGCTCGTTGACGTCATGCTGGTGCTGCTCATCATCATGATGCTCGTCGCTCCGATGCTCCAGAAGGGCGTGGCGGTGACGATGCCGTCCGCCCAGAATGTCGTGCAGAAGCCCGATAACCAGGAGCAGACGGTCCTCGCAATCGACGCGCACAACAACTTTTACGTCAACGGCCTGGCGGTGAAGAGAGAAGAGATGGCCGAGCGCGTGAAGACGGTGCTCGAAGACAAGCGAGAGCGCGTGGTCCTCATCAAGGGGGACCAGGACGCGAGTTACAGCGCCATCATGGCGGCCATGGACGACCTGCGGAAGGCGCAGATCGAAGACATCGGGCTCATCACCGAGCGGAAGCGCCAGCCGGGCGATACCACGGGAGGGAAGTAGTCATGGCCCACGCCCACAAGCACTTTGGCGCCGAGCGGGTCGTCAAGGGAGAGGTGCCGCACGCAAGTGCGGACATGAACGTCACTCCGCTCATCGACGTCCTGCTCGTGCTCTTGATCATTTTCATGGCCGCCCTGCCGCTGACGCAGGTCGGCATGGACGTCAACCTGCCGCTCGAGTCGAAGCGGCCCGAGCAAGTGGATCCGACCAATACCCAGATCGTCTTCGAATACAACGCCGATCGGTCGATGGCGATCAACAAGCAGCCCGTTTCGCTTCAGGACCTCGACAACCGCCTGCGTGAAATCTTCGAGACCCGCAAGGAAAAGACGATGTTCATCGTCGGCGACCCGTCGCTGCGCTACGGCGAAATAGTTGCCGTCATCGATGCGGCAAAGGGTGCGGGCGTCGAGAAAGTCGGTATCGTGACCGAAGGAATGCGGCGCGGCGAGAGCGTCAGCCCCGGCAACTAGTCCAGACCGTTCATCCGCCTTCGCCAAGGCTACGGCGGACAAGTCAGATTGGAAAAGGCGGCCTCGCGGCCGCCTTTTTTTCTGAACCTCCTGGCCGTCTCCGGGGTCTAAGAGGACAGAGCGGTCATGGCAGACGTTCCACGCCTTCACACCCAGTCGAAGATGAGCCCGCTCGTTGACGTGCTGCTCGTCCTGCTCATCATGTTTCTCTGCAGCGTTCAGTTGTCGCAGGAGGGCATCGACGTGTTCCTGCCCGGCGAAAACAACCACGGGGATGGCGATGCGCAGATCGTTGTCGAGTACTCCGCCGATCGCCTCATCAGCGTGAACCGACAGGTCGTGCCCGCTTCGGAACTGGGCACCCGACTCCACCAAATCTACCGGCGGCGCCGGGACAAGACGATGTGGCTGTCGGCCGCGGGGTCGTTGCGGTATGGCGAGGTGATGGCGGTGATCGATGCGGCGAAGAGCGCGGGCGTCGGACAGGTCGGCGTCATCACGCCGGGCACGCGACAGCGCTGAACCCGGGACCGGGTCCAGCGCGTTCAGACGGGACTACGAAACGCCCGAGGCCTTCTTCTTGCCGAGCTCGATGGCGCGGTTGCGGAGCTGGTCGGCCTCCTTGATCAGCCGTTCCCGTTCTTTCGGGTCGTTCGTTTCGTTGGCCTGGAGGCGAAGCAGGATGTTCTTGTAGGTCATCGCCTCCGCGTAGTTCGCATTGAGGCTGAGCGCCTTGTCCTCGGCGTCCACGCCCTTTTGCAGATAGTCCATCTTCTCCGCTTTGCCGAGGCGATGGTCTCTAAAGGCCTTCTCCCAATAGAAGACGGCGACCCGGTGATAGCCCTCGGGATTATTGGGCTCGAGTTCGGCGGCTTGGTGCAGCGCGGCCATCGTTTTCGGGAAATCTCCCTGCTTGTTGTAAAAGGCCGACAGCGTCGTGTAGACCACCGGGTCGTTCGGCTTCACTTCCTTCGCCTTGAGCAACGTCTGCTCGGCCTCCTCGTAACGCCCGGCGTCCTCGTAAATCTTGGCGAGATAGAAGTAGTTGGCCGGTTCGTTGGGATCCATCTGAATCATTTGCTGAACGATGGGCTCGGCCTGAGCCGGGTCGTTCAGCTTATCGGGTCCGTACGCCGCAACCAGATACTCCATCGCACGGGTGCGCATCTGCCCGGTGTCCTTCTGGGCGGAGATCTTATAGTTCTCGATGGCCTTCTGGATGAAGGCGTCGTTTTCCGGTTCGCCGGCCCGGGCGGGCTTATAGAGATTGTCGTAGCTGTTTGCGAGGAAGAAGTAGGGAGTGACGCCGCCGGCGTTCAGGTCCGGATTGGCCGCGATCGACGCTTCGTAGCGGTCGACCGCCTTCTTCCAGTCCTGCGCCTGGTAGGCGACATTGGCGTCTTTGAACGCCTTCATGGCTTTCAAATTGTTGTATGAGTACTTGCCGCAGCCGGCCGATGCGGCGCCAAGCCCGATAGCCAGGGCGGCGGCAACGATGGGGGCCGTTCGAAATCGCGTTTTCATGCTCGTTCCTGCTCTCTTTGTTGGTCTCGCGAGGCCCGGCTCGGCTCCCTGGCCGAGATCGCCGCAGCTGCGATGGCGATTCTTCGGTCCGGCGCCCGCGCGGTCATGCCGGGTATTAAAATGGTGCTGGCATTGAACGGGAGGATGCCGGCGCTCGGAACCGGGTCAGTATAGTGAACCGAAAAACGCGCCGTCAACCCGGCCAAACTCCAAGCGCCGCCTCAGGTTGCGGCGCCTCGTCTCTCCGTTTAGACACCGCAAACGATGATTCGGTTCGAAGACCTCGTCGAAAAGGTCCGCGCCAGCAACCCCGATGCGGACACTGAGCTGCTCAGGCGGGCATACGTGTTTTCCGCCTTCGAGCACAAGGGACAGGTCCGGCATTCCGGCGAACCCTATCTCGTACATCCGCTCGAAGTCGCCGACCAGCTCGCGGACATGCGGCTCGACGTCGTGGCGATAGCCGCTGGCCTTCTGCACGACATCGTCGAAGATACGCAAACCCCGATCGAACGTATCCGCGAGTTGTTCGGGCCCGACGTTGCGCACGTCGTCGAGGGTGTCACCAAACTCGGCGCGATCCCGTTTTCCTCCAGCGAAGAGCGGCAGGCGGAGAACTTTCGCAAGATGCTCCTCGCGATGGTGGATGACATTCGGGTCATCCTGGTGAAGCTGGCGGATCGGCTGCACAACATGCGGACGCTTCATCATCTGCCCGAAGAGCGGCGAGTGAAGATCGCGCAGGAAACGCGCGACATCTACGCGCCCATCGCCAATCGTCTCGGGATGAGCAAGATCAAGAACGAGCTCGAGGAGCTGGCCTTCAAGTACCTCGAGCCGCGTGCCTACGAGTCGCTGAGGTCGAGAGTCGAAGCCAAGCGCCGGGCGGCCGAAGCGACGATCGAAGAGCTGAAGAAGAACATCACCGCCAAGCTCACCGAAGCGCAAGTCCCGGTGATCCTCATCGACGGCCGCATCAAGCGTCTCTTCAGCATTCATCAAAAACTCAAACGCCAGAAGATCGACCTCGATCAGGTTTATGACCTGGTGGCCCTGCGGATCGTCACCGAGTCGATCAAGGACTGTTACGCGGCGCTCGGGATCATCCATCAAACCTGGTCGCCCGTCCCGGGACGAATCAAGGACTTCATCGCGATGCCGCGTCCAAACGGCTATCAGTCGTTGCATACCTCGGTCGTCAGCGAACGCGGTTCACCCTTCGAAGTGCAGATTCGCACCGCGGAACAGCATCGCATCGCGGAAGAAGGCATCGCTGCGCACTGGAAGTACAAGGAAGGACGCCTCGGCGCCGACCGCGACGAGCAGCATTTCCTGTGGCTGCGACAGCTTCTCGAGTGGCAGCAGGAGGTGCGGGATCCGCAGGAGTTCCTGCAGAACCTGAAGATCGAGCTCTACCCGGAGGAGGTCTACATCTTCACGCCGAAGGGAGAGGTCAAGGCACTCCCGCGGGGCGCCACGCCGGTCGATTTCGCGTACAGCATTCACACCGACGTCGGACACCAATGCGTTGGCGCACGCGTGAATGGAAAGATGGTGCCGCTCCGCACTCGTCTCCGAAACGGCGACATCGTCGAGGCGGTGACGGCGCCCGGTCATAAGCCAAGCCGCGACTGGCTGAACTTCGTCGTCACCTCTCGCGCCCGCAACAAGATCCGTCACTACATCCAGGGCGAGGAGAAGGTCCGCAGCACGGAACTCGGTCGAAAGGTGTTTGAAAAGGAGGCCCGACGGTTCGGTTTGAATCTCAGGGCGCTCACCGAGGGTGAGGCCTTCGCAAAACTGGTGGCCGAGTACGGCATGCAGAAGCCGGACGAAGTCTTCGCCGCAATCGGCTACGGCAAGCTGCCCGTCAAAACGGTACTGTCGCGGCTCGTTCCGCAGGAGCAGCTGAAAGAAGCGGTTCCCGAGACCGGGATCGCTTCGGTGGTCCGCCGCGTGCTCGGCACGGGCGACGAAAAGATCAAGGTACGCGGCGTTGACGATCTGATGGTGTTCCGCGCCCGTTGCTGCAATCCAATTCGAGGAGAGCAGATCGTTGGTTATATTACGCGTGGAAAAGGCGTGTCGGTGCACTCCTCAGCGTGCCCGAACGTCGTCAATCTGCTGTACGACCCCGAACGCCGGATCGACGTGGAATGGGACAAAGGGACGGATGCCGCTCCCTACGTCGTCCAGTTGAGCATCCAGGTGGAAGACCGCAAGGGCATCCTGGCCGACGTCAGTTCCAAGATCGCCGGCATCAACACGAACATCCAGAAGGTCGAAGCGAAGACGTCGGATCAGATGGGGCGGATCGACATGACCGTGGAGATTAACGACGTCAAGCACCTGCAGAAGGTGATCAAGTCGCTGCGAGGAGTCGAAGGGGTGATAGACGTCGAACGGGCCAGCCGCTGATCGGCCCTCAGGCGGCCTTTACGACCTTATTTGACCGCAGGCAGCGGGTGCAGACGCGCAACCGGCGGATGCCGCCATTGACGAGCGCCCGCACGCGCTGCAGGTTCGGCTCGAACCGGCGCGGGGTGACGTTATGCGCGTGGCTGATGTTCCGGCCGACGACCGGTCCTTTTCCGCAGATCTCGCAACGTTTGGCCATGGTTTCTCTCGAAGTCGAAAGCCGGGCCCTGTGCCCTGAAGGGCGTCCCTCCCCCCGGCAAACTACACATTATAGCGTAACTTCTTCGATTTACGGAGCTTCGCGTCCCTGCACTCACGCCAGCCTGTCC
>JBAROV010000034.1:0-2790 GCA_049642465.1 Vicinamibacterales bacterium | reverse complement strand
GCGTTCGGCTATACGAGCGAGGAGATCGCGAAGCTTCGGGGCAGTTCGGTCAATTCGGTCGACAAGGTCATGAGCCGCTTGAAGCAAAAAATCCATTCGCTGACTGGAGTGAAGGAGTAGACAATAGCCGCAAGTAGGGATCGTCTCCGGCACCTAATCCGCTTTTCGTCGACTGCGACGACACACTCTGAGACAGCCGAATGACGAACGACGGTCAGCGCTCTGACCCTTTGCCATTCCAGATTGAAAACGAGATGGACCTGCTCCTCGGGCGCGCTCACCCGAACCCGGAGCGCGTGGGGTGCCCACCTCGTGAGATGCTCGTCTCCCTCTCACGACGCGAGCTGCCGATCGGCGACCCGGCGTACGAGCACCTCTCCAAGTGCTCGCCGTGCTATCAGGAGTTCCGCGCGCTTCAGCAAGCGGATGCTGCGATCCGCGCGTCCGCAGCTAGACGGAAGCGGTTGGCGTACGCCGCCGCAGCGGTGCTGGCCCTTGCCGTCGCGGGCTCCTGGTTCGCGCTGAGGGGAGGTAACGGCGCGGCGGTGTCGGCACCGACTGTGAACGAGACGGTGCCTCAGATCGCAAGCCTCGACCTGCGACCGCTCGCCGTTACCAGATCTGAAGAGCAGAAGAGCGCAGGACCCTTAGAGGTGCCCCGCGGACGCGTCAACGCGACGATACTGCTGCCGGTCGGCTCGTCCCCGGGTGTCTATGAGGTCCGCGTTCTCGACCGTGATCTGCGCGTGCGAGCGAGCACTACTGGGTCGGCGGAGATCCGCAACTACATCACGACGCTTGAAGCCACGCTGGATACGAGCGGTCTGGACGTGGGCGACTACCAGCTCACGTTGCGGCTTGAGGGCGGCGAATGGCAGATGTTTCCCTTGCGGATGCGCTGATAGCCACGTCTACGAGGCCGCACGGGCGGTGGTCGATGTTCCGCGAACAGCCTGCACCGCCCGCTCTAGTTGATTGTCCCTGCCCTGAACACTCGCCTCGAAGGAGAATGGTTCCTCGATTGTGGGGCGGAGTCCGCGGCCCTCGAGGTTTGTGCCATTCCACGTGTAGTACGTCGCGACCGGCATCACCACGCGATACCCAAACCCCACCTTGAAGGCGCTCGTCGCGACCAGCCGGCCAGCGGTCGTCGTTCCAACGAGCGTCGCCAGCTGATATTCGGACGCGAATGCCGCGACCATTTCCGCAGCGCTGGCCGAGTGTTCGTTCACGAGCATCGCAACGTGGCCGTGGTGACGCTGAGCGCCAAGAGCTTCAGTGAACACCGCGACCGAGCGTCCGGCCAGGCCGAACTTGACGATGAGTGGCAAAACCTGAAGCTTCGATGACGGAATGCGATCGAACTGCGGCAGCCGCTCCTTGTCGTACCCTTTCTGCGCAAGCTTCCGTCCCACGCTGTAGCCTACGCCGCGACGGTCCGCGCAGAGATGACTCATGAGCCGCAGGCAACCGATGCCGCCGCCCGTGTTGCCTCGCAGGTCAACGACCAAGCGTGTGCATTCGAGCTCCGAGATTGCGCGGCTGATATCGCGCGCGACGTCGATTCCCAACACGCCGGGAAACATGCTGACGCGCACGTAGCCTATGTCCGTATCCAGCTTGCGCGCACTCACCACCTGATCGGGTACGACGATCGGTCGTTGCTTTTCGCGGGATCCTGGAATCGCCAGAGTTGGCCGCATCGTGGAGCCATCAGGCTTGCGCACCATAAGGGTGTAAGACTCGCCCAGGCGGAAGGGAGTCGCGGCAGGCGGGATGAGCTCCTGATCGTTGACTGCAAGCAGGATGTCACCGGACCCGATGCCGGCCGTGGCGGCCACCCCGCCGGGATGAACATCCTGAAACACCCAGCGCTGACCGTCTGCCGCCGTATGAGCCTTCGTCAACGTTGCGGCCATCGCGATTCGGCCAGCAGAACGTGGCCGCGCCTCGTGGAACAACCCTGTATGACTGGTCTTGAGATCCCGCAAAAGACTATCGAGCGCCTGCTCGAAATCCTCCGGCGTATTGGCGTTCAACACACCTGACTCGTGGGCATCACGTAGCTGGTTGACGTCGATATCTGCACCCATGAACTTCGTGTCCACCAGCCTCAGCACCTTGTCCAAGACGGTGCGTCGCTGCGGTTCGGTCAGAAAGGTCACTTCGAGCCCCCTCTCTGCGCACTGGTCCCAGCTGGGATGACAGCGGCGGCGTCGCCATGGACGAGCACCCCACTCCAGAGACGCGGTACCGCCTCAGGGCCGAAAGTCTCGATCATTCGCAGCTTTGCCCGCCGCAGCGATTCGCCGATGTCGGCACCGCTCGCCAGCTCGCGGTAGAACTCCCGCATCATCGCGGCACTGAAGGTGTCGTCCGCAGCCCAGAGGTTGGCCACAACCGCTCGCGCCCCGGCAGCCACGAAGGGACGAACGAGACTAGCGACCCCATCCTGTCCCTGTGCAACGCCGGTGCTCGTATCACACGCCGATAGCGTTACCAACGAGGCGTTCAATCTGAGGTTCAGAACCTCGCGCGCCTGGAGAAGGCCGTCTTCCGTTTCCGACGGTCGCAGCACGATGGCTGAACGTGCCGGAACCTTCGTGCTCATGACCCCGTGGGCGGCCAGGTGCAAGACACCGTACTCACTCAATGGCTGCGCCTTGACAGCCGCTTCCGTCGCCGCGTCCCGCAGGAGCACCTGAGTCGCACCCGCGCCGAAAGCCGTGCGAACTGCTTCTGCTTCCTCCACGGCTAAAGGCAACGGCCGCAGTTGCGCCGCGTTCAGGT
>JBAROV010000030.1:0-15555 GCA_049642465.1 Vicinamibacterales bacterium | reverse complement strand
GGACAGTCCCCCTTTTCCCGGAATCGAACGGAAAAGGGGGACTGTCCCCTTTTTCTGCGCGCAGCAATGCCCAGACCCCCGTCAGGGTGAGCACACCGCCAAGGCTATCCGGATAAACGGAGAAACTATGGAAGACGGTGGTGATCGAAAACGTCACGGCAGCCCAACCGAACCATGCAGCCGTCACGTTCCGCGTTGCCAGCCAACTCACCCACCACGCAAGCGCCGAACCCGTGGCCGCCAGCAGGACGAGGAACGCCACAACCCCCCGGTAACCGGCGACGGCAAACGCAGGGAGGACGATCGCGGGCAGTCCCGGCGCGTGAATGGAATAGATGGCGCCGCCGCGTCCGACGCGTTGGTAATGGGGCGCCAGTTCACCGCCGTAGTACACGCGGTAATCACCGCGCCGGTGATTGTTGTCAATCCGCAGATCGCGGTCGAGCAGGAGGCTTTGGGTGACGACGAGATAGTGCGGCTCGTCGCCTTCGAGCATGGATGGTGAGGCGCGCCACGCCGCCGCGCCGAATACGATCAGTGCCACCAGTCCGGCGCGCAGCGGCGCCCCTTCCGCACTCAACCACGAGCGCCCAACGAGCGCGCCGCGCCATGACGCGATGACGCTGCGTCCGAGCAACAACCCGACCGCGAGCCAGACAGCCAGCAGGATCGGTCCCGACCAAATGAGAAACGCCGCGGGCACGGGACCGGGCAACCACGGGAGGACGGTCAGCAGCAGCAGCGACAACGGACGGCGCGGAGCACCCAACCAGCGTGCGGCGCCCACGGCAACAACCGAACCGAAGACAACAACGAACGCGGGGAAAGAGAGCGGGAGCAGCCCCAGGCGATCGCCGGCTGTCGAGGCGAAGCTCACCGTACCGAGCGACAACCAGGCAGCCATACCGGCGCAGAGAGCAAGAACACCTTCCGCGACGCCTGGTCTTCCGCGCGGCCGTCGAGCGCCGGTCGAAGACGAGGAACCGTTGTCAGGAGTGCGCTGGCTTAGAATGACCGCATTCTACATGGACGCAGAGTCGGACTCCATCAGACGCGACACTCGGTCTGTCGCGCTCGCCTGTGCTGCAGCTCTTGCAGTCACCGTCGTCTTCACGTGGCCCCTCGTGCTCGGCTTCGATCGCCTTGGCCGCACGGCACCCGGTGATGGCCCGTATGCCATCTGGAACGTGGCCTGGGTCGCGCATGCGTTGACGACCGATCCGCTTCACCTGCTCGACGCGAACATCTTTCATCCGCATTCCAAGACGCTGACCTATTCCGAAATCAATCTGGTCGGCGGGCTCGTCGCCGTACCGGGATGGGCGGCGACGAAGAACCCGTATGTCGCACACAACATTGCGCTCTTCTTTGCCTTCTCGACATCGGCCATCGGTGCGTGGCTGCTGGCAAGGCGTCTGACCGGCAATGCCGCGGCGGCATTCGTGGCCGCCGTCCTCTACGCGTTCTGCCCGTACTTCTTCGCGCATACGCCGCACATTCAGCTGCTGATGGGTGGCGGGATTCCCGTCGCGATGCTGCTGATGTATCGAATCGCCGACGATTCGTCGCTGTCCCGCGGTGTCGCGCTCGGAGTCGCGCTCGGAGTGCAGGCGCTCGCGTGCGCCTACTACGGCATCTTTGCGGGCCTCATGGTTGGCTACTCGGCCGTTTTTTTTGCCGTCACGAGAAAGCGTATCCGTGACGGTTCGTACTGGATTTCAGTGGCCACGGCGGCGGTGGTTTCGATTCTTCTGGTGCTCCCCTTCTTCCTGCCGTTCATTGAACTACAGGAGGGAGGATTCCGCCGGCAACTTCAGGACAGCGTCACCTACTCTGCCAACCTGACGAGTTACCTTGCATCAGGCGCACGCGCGCATCGTTGGCTCCTGTCGGCGATCAGCGGTTGGCCCCGTTTCATCGAAGTACTTTTTCCTGGGTTCCTCGCCCTCCTCCTCGCGCCGATCGGCATCGTCTCGATCCTGCGCGAGGCGCGATTGCACCCTGGCAATCGTCCGAACGCGCGTGAGACGCTGCTGCTGTTTGGATCCATCGGCGTGCTGGCCCTCTGGGCATCTTTCGGACCGTCGGCGGGTCTGTACTCGGTGCTCTACTACGCCATTCCTCCCTTTTCGTTCCTCCGTGCGCCTTCGCGGTTCGGACCGGTCATCATGGTGTCGATCGCGATCTTTGCCGCATTCGGCGCCCGACAGGTGATCGTCGGTCTGCGCCGCGGTCGGATGTTGATCACAGCCACGCTGCTTGGCCTCGCATTCATCGATCTCAATCAGGTCCCGTTTCATTGGGAACCAGCCCCTGCCCTGCCCAAGCCGTACGCCATGCTCGCGCAACTTCCACCAGGCCCGGTCGCTGAGTTTCCGTTTTATGGCGAGCGCATGGCTTTTCACCTGCACACGCGTTACATGCTCTTCTCGACGTTCCACTGGTTCCCGCTGGTCAATGGATACAGCGACCACATCCCGTCCGATTTCCGTGAGGCAGCCCTCGTGCTCGATTCGTTTCCCTCGGACCAAGGCTTCAACGTGCTGAAGCGGCGGCGAGTACGCTACATCGCCGTCCATTGGGATTTGTTGGGCAGCCGGCGGACGGAAATCGAGGAAAGGCTTCGGCCCTACGCGCAATACCTGAGGCCGTTGGCGTCCGATCCAGCGATGACGTTGTACGAAGTGGTGTTCTATCCGTGAGCGAGAGAGGCGTCAGCGTTTGCGAGCTGGCTTCTTTTTGGCGGGTGGGGCGGTACGCGAGGGGGTCGTCACCTGACCGGCGACTGGAATCGGTCTTCCTCCCCCTTCGCCATACAACCGCCGGTAATCTTCGGCCGTGCCGAGAATACGCTTCACGTAATTCTGCGTTTCCGGGAAGGGGATGTCGTCAATGAACTCGTCCTCGTCCAGACCCGGACGTTCGGCCTTCCATCGCAGAACCCGCGTTTCACCGGCGTTGTAACTCGCCAGGGCGTAGTGCGCGCCGCCGTACTGACGGACGAGCTGCGAGAAATGCAGCGTCCCCATCCGGATGTTCGTATCGGGCTCGGTCAATGTTGCCGTCGTGAAACGGCGAATTTTCAGCGCGCGGGCGAGCCGCCGTCCCGTCGATGGAACGATCTGCATCAACCCCCAGGCGTTCGCAGAGGAGCGAGCTTTCGGATCGAAGGTGGACTCTTGGGCGATGAGCGCCGCCACGAGATAGGGATCCAATCCACGCGCGACCGAGTGCTTGCGGATGGAATTCCAATAGGTCAGCGGAAAGATGACCTGCAGGATTTCCACGGGAAGCTCCTGGCCGCCCGAGGTCAGGAACTGGGGATAGACGCGACGCATCACCGTGATGGCTCGTCGGAGTTCACCTTTCTGGTGGTACGTCCACGCGATCGTGGCGTCGAGCTCCGGGCTCCCCCCCCACGTGCGCTGCGCGTACCTCAGCTCGTTCAGCGCATCATCGTACAAACCTGCCGCGAGCAGCGCGCGGATACGCGATTCGGTCGGAGGGCGAGGCGCAGTACTGGAAACCGGCTGACGTGAAGCGGAAACCGGTCGATCCATCCCAATCGGATCTCCGCGTCGACCAAGATGCTGTGCCGCAAGACGCCCGTAATACGAGTTGGCGTAGTCGGCATGCACGAGCCGAAGACGCGCCGACGCCTCGTCTCCGTGACCGAGCTTGGCATGGGCACGGGCTGCCCAGTACAAGAACGAGGGCCGATAGTCCGAACGCGGAAATGCGGCTGCCGCGTTTTCGAACACGCTGACGGTATTCGCGTAGTCCGCGTTCTTGTAGCTCCACCAGCCGGCCTTCCACGCGGCACGCTCCGCGCGCGATCCCCTGGGGAACTTCTGATACAGCTCCGCAAAGACCTGGGCCGCCAGTTCGTCCTCATTGTTGAGGATGTAGTGCGTGCCGAGATTGTTCAGCGCCTCTTCTGACCATGTGCTGTCGGGAAAATCGCTGACCAGCGCGCGTGTGAGCGTCACATACTGCTCGTGCTGTCCCAGTTCACGGAACGTCGAGAGATAGAAGAACCGCGCCTCCGCCTTTCGCGACGCTTCGTCGAGATACGGCTTGAGCGCCTCGCGAGCCGCCTCGTGCCGCTCGAGAAAGAAGTCACATTCCGCAATCCGGAGATCGGTCAGCTCGCGATCGTCGCCGCTCGCCTGCGCCAGGAGGTTCTGATATGCCGCGCGGGCGTCGGCGTAGCGCCTGGCGCCAAACAGGATCGACGCCCGGCCGAGTTCGAGCTTGTAATTGGTTCGGTTGCCTTGATCCTGCAGTGTCTCGAGCTGTTCCGCGGCCGTCGCCGCATTGTCGCTGAGCGGAAACTCGTAATAGACCCGGGTGAATGCATCGGCGGCCTTCTTTCGATCGCCCGCCGCAAGCGCCGCCCGGCCGAGCCGCAACAGCAGGTCGTCACTGAGTGCCGCCTTGTTCTCGGAAAGCTGCTCGTAAATCGCAATCGCGGCAGCATTGTCGCCCAGGGCTTCGGAAGCCTCAGCGCTTCCCAGTGAGGCCGCGACTGCCGCGTATCCGTGCCCGTTCTCACGAAGTGGATCCAGCATGCGGCGGGCCTCGCTCGTCTGTTGGAGTCGAAGCAGCGACAGGCCGGCATAGAGCGATGCGTAGTCCTTCAGCGGTCCGGACGGCGTCACCCGGTTCGCCAGTGTCAACGCGTCCTTGTAGTCGCCGGCCGCGTACTTCTGTGCCGCATCGGCCAGCGCGACGTAGCTGGCTGGCTGCCGACTGCGTTCCTTCTCGGAAGGAACGAACCAGAGCGCCGCGGCGTCGCGGGAGAGGGTGGGATGGTCCGTCGCGCGAAGTTGACCGGCATCCGATTCGGATCGACCGGCGGTGGGCGCCGTCTGCGGGCCCAGGTCGCCGCGAGCCATCGGTTGGCCGGCGAGGCCCACGAGGCAAAGGAGAGCGAAGGCGAACAGGGCCCTTTTCACACAGGTTCGCCAAGCAGTGCCGCGTCGCCTTCGGCGAGCGTCTGCACCAGTTCCTGTTGGAAGTACGAATGATGTTGTCCGACGCCGGCCGGCACTCGCTCTTCGTAGAGCTGCCGGGCGCGTTCGATTTCCGGTCGCAGCCTGGTCATCAGGTCGCGCTGCTCGCGCCCGGCACGGACCGCGGCCTCGTTGTACAACTTGATCTCCGACACGAGCAGCCGCGCGTATCGCTTTGCGCTGCTTTCTTCGTCAGACGAAGGTGCTCCCGTCATGAGTTGCATCGCCTGCGCGGTACGTGTCGCCGTGAGATGCGCCAGACAGAGGGCGGCGTGGCTCGTCAGGATCTGCACGGCTTCAGGCCACGACGCGCGCGAGCTGGTCCGCTCTGCGTTGGTCCCGTCATCGGCATACAACATGGCGACGGGTTCGCCACCCATGGAAATGGGGACCGCGAGCGCGGCACCATCCGGGGGCAGTGAGGCAAAATGCGGCGCCGCGAACTCTCCCTGCGGCAATGTCGCGACGGGCTCAGCCCGCCGAGACGCTTCATCGAACAATGGATCGCCTTCAATCCGGATGAGGCGGATGTCGCTCGAAAAGCCACGCGCCTTGAACCCCTGCATTTGATCGCCGTTTGCAATGAACAAGGCCGCTCGAGGGGCTTCCTCGCCGGCAGCTTCGACGAGGGTCGTCAAAATCTCCGTCAATGCCCCCGCGCCATCCATTCGACGCATGGCGCCGGAGAGCCGTTCGACGATTGCCAGCTGCGAGTCACGCTCCGCCGCACGCGCCTCGGTAACGCTCGCTGCGCTCGGTTGAACGACTGCAGCGTCCGCTTCTGCGCGAGCGAGCCGCTCGGCCGCATGCGCCTGACGCTCTTCTTCAAGGGCCTGTTGCACTCGCAGCAGGGAAGCATTGGCGTGCTGCAGCGCCTCGTTGACCTGGTGCAACTGCTGACGCTCGGCGGTGAGTTCGGATTCCAGTCGCCGTAAGTCCGCATCGAGCTGTTCGGCGCGCTGGAGGGCGGCGTGCCCGTCCTGACCCGTGGACTGAAAGCGCTCTCGCTCGACGGCAAACTGTTGCCGCTCGGCTTCGAAGCGCTGGCGTTCGCTACGGAATTGTTGCCGTTCGGCGTCGAACCGTTGACGCTCCGCCACCCGGTCCGCTTCCATCCGTTGCCGCTCCGCCTGGCGCTCGACATCAAGGCGTTGACGCTCCGCATCCAGCATCGCCGCGGCTCGCTGGCGCTCCGCATCCAGATCGGCCGACCATCGTTCGCGCTCGCCATCGAGCACCGCGAGGCTGCGCTGACGTTCGGTTTCAAGTTCCTGGTCGGCTTCTTCGCGGACGCGTACCGCCGCCATGGCGGCAGCCTGTTCGGCCTCACCACGGAGCTTCGCAATCGCTTGAGTGGTGGCTTGTTCGGCCTCGGCCCGAACGCGGGCAACCATTTCAGCCGCCGCCTGTTCAGCCTCGGCACGCACCCGGGCCGTTGCCTGGTCGGCCTCTGCACGCACTCGCGCCGATTCGGCCAGGAACCGTCGCTCGGCTTCGGCACGGGCTCCGGCAACTTCCGATTCGAGACGTGCCACCCACTCCGTACGGAGGCTGTCCGTCTTCGCCGCCCAGCGCTCGTCTGCCTCCGACGCCGCGGCGCGACAAGCCGTCTCGAGCGCAAGTTCCTGTTGTTCGCTCAGAGAGGCCAGCTGTGCCTCGAGTTCCTGCTGCATACGCGCACGCAGAGTGTCTACGATCTGACGAAGTTGTTCTTGAGGCATGGCCCTGCAATTATGGGAGCCGGGATCAATCTAGTCAAGCGTGTAAATCCGCGCAACTTCAATCGCTCCAGCAACTTGACGGCAGCACTCGGCTGCCCTACAATGGAGCGTTGGGGGGCGACCTAGATTCGACGGAGATACGGTTTCGCAGGATGCGTGCCGAGGACCATCACCCTCGTTAATCAGATGGAAACAACCATAACTGCGGATACGCAGCTCGCTCTCGCAGCCTAAACCGCTGTGAGCGTCCACCCCGGTCAGCCTGTGGGCCGGGACTGGATGTCATTTAAGCAGGCTGGTTGCCGGCGCGTGGTCGCGGACGCCGGTGACGAGATTTCCGGGGCTGGTTTCGGGCGATTCTTCGCTGCTTCTTGACGCCGGAAGCGAGATTTTAGAAGCGGATACGCATCGTAGATTCCTGCGGGGATGTATTTTCGGACGCGGGTGCGAATCCCGCCGCCTCCAGCCTTCGCTCATGAATGCAGGCGAAGGCTGCCCGCCGTAGCCTTGGCGAAGGGGGGCCGACGCAGTCAGCGACGAGCTACGGCTGGCAAGCCAGCCTTCGCTCCTGAATGCAGGCGAAGGCTGACCTCCCGAGCCCCGACCTCCCGAGCCCCGAGCCCCGTTCCCCGGCTATCATTGACTCTTGACCCAAATGCGTGCGGTGGCACTGGTGTTAACCGTCGCGGTCGCGGCACTTGCCGTTCCTTCGGGCGCGCAGGGGCCGACGCCCGCCCCCTATACCGTGTTATCCCGCGACGCGCGGCGGCAACTGCCGGCTCGCGTCATCAACGGCCAGGAAATGTTCGCCCTGGACGACCTCGCGAAGCTGTTCGAGCTTGCGGTGCGTGAGGACACGGCCGCGGGCGGCATCACGGTCTCGACCAAGACCCAGACGATCGTGTTGTCGCCGGCGCAAGGCCTCGCCTCGATCGGCGGACGGCTTGTGTCGCTGCCCGCGCCTCCTGCCCGCGACGGTCGCTCGTGGTTTGTGCCCATTGACTTCGTTCCACGGGCGCTCGCCGAAGCGTTGGGCACGCGGCTCGAGCTTCGGAAGGCGTCGCGCCTGCTCCTGATGGGAGAGATTCGTGTGCCGCGGCTGGCGGGTCGGATCGAGGCACTTGGCGCACTCGCACGCCTAACGCTCGAAGTCGCGCCAGCCACCTCCCACACCGTTTCTCAAGAAGGTAACCGCATCATCGTTCGATTCGAGGCAGATGGACTCGACGCGACATTGCCCACCTCGCCAGTGCCGGACATGATTCAAGGCGTCCGTCCGTCCGACCAACCTTCTGCCATCATCGTCGACCTCGGCGCGAAGTTTTCCTCCTTCAGGACGTCGGACGTGCCCGGCGATCGCGGCAGCGGGCGCGTGCTGATCGAAGTGCTGGCCACGACAACCGAGACGCCGACACCAACGCCAGCGGCGCCTCTCGACCCCCCACCGCTCCTGGACCTCGCGCCGGCAGGCGGCCTCAGGACGATCGTGATCGACGCGGGGCATGGCGGATCGGAGGAAGGCGCGAAAGGTCCCGAAGGCACGCTTGAAAAAGACATCACGCTGAGCGTGGCGCGGCGGTTGAAGTCCGCGCTCGAGGCACGACTCGGGCTGCGAGTGATCCTCACGAGAGAACGCGATGAGGCAGTTGGCCTCGACGAGCGGGCTGCAGTGGCCAACAACAACAAGGCGGATTTGTTTCTGAGCTTGCACGCGAATGCGTCCGTGCGACCGTCGGCCGCTGGCGCGGAGGTGTTTTATCTGAGCCTCGATGATTACGGCGATGAGGCCCAGCGCGTGGCGCAAGGCGAAGGGGAGGCACTCCCGGTCTTTGGCGGCGGTTCGCGCGAGATCGAAGTGATCCTCTGGGAGATGGCGCAGGCGCGCTACATAGAACAGTCGGCAGCGCTGGCGCGAACGGTCGAGGGAAGCCTTCGCTCGCGCGTGCCGATGAGTCCCCGCGCCATCCAGCAGGCCCCCTTCCGTGTGCTCGTTGGGGCGAATATGCCGGCGGTCCTCATTGAGATGGGATTCATCACCAACCCCGAGCAGGAAAAGCTGCTCGCGTCCGACGCGTTCCAGAACAACCTCGTCCTGGCACTGGTGGACAGCGTGGTGGCGTTTCGCGACTCGCGCGCGGGAAATCGCGCCGCGGCACCCGCTCGGAATCCCCGGAGCCACGAGGAACGTTGATGTCGCGTCGTGTCGCAGCCGGCGTGGCCATAGCCGCGCTCGCCATTGCTGCCGGATGGCTCCTCTTCATCGCTTTGCCCAAATGGTACGGCAGCCGGCCGCGCGCCGAGGTGACTGCCGCGACAAACGCGCCAGTCGCTGAACGGAAAATCACGGCCACGCTGTACTACATTTCCCAGGATGGTCTCGCGCTGGTGGGCATCCAGCGCGAAATCCCGTTTGGAGAACCAATCGATCAACAGGCACAACGAATTCTGGAAGCGCAGCTGGCCCGCGCCCCCGAACCCCTCTCGTCCGCAATCCCTGAATCGACGACGCTGAGATCGGTCTTCCTGGACGACAAGGGGCATGCCTTTGTTGACTTGAGCGCGGATGCGCGGGTCCGCCACACCGGAGGCGCGCTCGACGAGTTGTTCACCATCTACGCCATCGTGAACGCGCTGACGGTCAACCTGCCAGCGATCACACGAGTGCAGATTCTCGTGGACGGCAAGGAAGTGGACACGCTCGCTGGACACGTGGACCTGCGCCATCCACTTCAGAAGAACCTCAAGTGGGTGAGAACTGAGGACAAGGACGGATCATGACACGGACCGACGGAAGGGCTGCTGGCAAGCTTCGGCCAACGCGGCTGACGCCGGGCTTCTTGATGCACGCAGAAGGCTCAGTCCTCATCGAGGCGGGACGCACACGCGTCGTCTGCGCCGCCAGCGTGGAGGATCGGGTACCGCCATTTCTCCGCAACTCGGGCAAAGGATGGGTGACGGCCGAATACGGCATGCTGCCGCGCGCCACCACGACACGGACGCAGCGTGAGGCTACGGCCGGGAAAGTCGGAGGACGGACGCAGGAAATCCAGCGACTGATCGGCCGCTCCCTTCGATCGGTGACCCGGCTCGCGGAGCTTGGCGAGCGGACCATCTGGATTGATTGCGATGTGCTGCAGGCCGACGGCGGCACCCGCACCGCGTCGATCACCGGCGGCTTCGTCGCGCTCCTGCTGGCGCTCGAGCGGCTCCGAGACAGCGGCCTCATCAAAGCGATCCCTGTGCAGGACTACGTGGCAGCCACGAGCGTTGGCGTCGTCGACGGCATGCCGCTGCTCGATCTCGCGTATGACGAAGACTCGCGGGCCGAAGTCGACATGAACATCGTGAAGACCGGGGACGGCCGCTTCATCGAGGTACAAGGCACCGCAGAGGGCCCACCGTTCGAGCGACGGGCGCTCGACGACCTCATGGAGCTCGCAGACGCGGGCATTCGCGAGCTGGTCGCCCTGCAGCGCACGATTGTGGGTCACGTGCTGAAATGAGACTCCTCGTGGCGTCAACCAATCCGGGTAAGCTTCGAGAAATCCGGGGCATTCTGGCTGGTGCGCCGGTTGAGATCGTCACCCTCGAGGAGTTTCCTTCCGTCGAAGAGCCACAGGAGACCGGCGCGACCTTCGCCGAGAACGCGCGGCTGAAGGCGCTGCATTACAACGCCGCGTGCGGTCTTCCGACCGTGGCGGAAGACTCCGGTCTGGAGATCGAGGCGCTCGGCGGCATCCCCGGCGTCCAGTCCGCTCGTTGGGAAGGATCGAACTACTCCGTCAAGTTCCGCCGCATTTATCAACTGCTGCGTGAGCGCGGTGCTCAAACGAGCGGCGCCAGATTCGTGTGCGCGATCGCCCTCGCCGTCAACGAGCAGATCGAGTACGAAGTCGAGGGAACCGTCGAAGGCGAGATTGCGCCCGAACCGCGCGGCAGCAATGGTTTCGGGTACGACCCGATCTTTTTCTACCCTCCTTTGGGTCGAACTCTTGGGGAACTCGATGACGAACGGAAGAGCACGCTGAGCCACCGAGGTTCGGCCTTTCGGGCCTTCAGGCGATATCTCCAGGGGCTTCCAACCTTCCTCTAAGCCGCACCGTCCAACGGGCCATGATGTTCACCCTGATTCTGGCTCTCGCGCTGTCGTTTCTCTCCGGTGACGTGTTGAACCCGCTGAACGTGGTAACCGTCCAGGCGGCACCGGTCTCCGGAACCTGGCGTCTTCGCCTGCAAGACAACTGGACCGGGAACCGAAGAAACGGCGAACGGTGGGTGTCGATTCAGATGCGAAACGAGAACGATCGCAGCTTCGGCATCTCCCTCCCGATGAGCGAGCTCGAGTCCGCCGGGATTCGCGGCGATGCCTGGAGCGGCTCGAACGTGACATTCGCGCTGAAACGCGATGCCGGCACCATCGACTTCAAGGGGAGCTTCGACAACGGCCGCGGCACCGGCGACTTCACGTTTACGCCCAACGCTGAATTCGTCCGCGCCATGCAGGCCCGCGACAAATCCATCACCTCGGACGATGTGTTGAGGTTGGCCATTCACGACGTGAGCCGCAGTTTCATTCAAGCCATCGAGGCGCAGGAGTATCCCAACCTCGATACCCAAGATCTGATCAAGATGCGCATCCACGGTGTGGACGCGGATTACATCGCCGCTTTCAAAAAAGCCGGATATGACAAGTTGAGCGTCGAGGATCTCGTCAAAACACGCATCCACGGCGCAACGCCGGAATTCGTCCAGGAGATGAAAGCCGCTGGTTTCGACAAGCTCTCGATCGAACAGCTCGTCAAGATGCGCATTCATGGAGTGTCGCCAGGCTTTATCCGAGAGATGCGCGATCTCGGGTTCAAGAATCTCGACACCGAGGATCTCGTGAAGATGCGCATTCACGGGGTCTCGGCGGGTTTCGTGAAGGAACTGCGCGATCTCGGATACAAGGATCTCGACACCGAAGATCTGGTCAAGATGCGGATCCACGGCGTCACCCCGCAATACATTCGCGAGCTGAAGGACCTGGGCTATGGGAATGTGGGGAGGGAACAGCTCGTGAAGTTCCGGATACACAACGTGACGCCGAAATTCATCCGCGACGTGCGCGCGGCCGGATTCAAGGACATGACGCCGGACGATCTCGTGGATTTTGCCATTCACGGCCGGCGGTGGTTGAGTAAGCGGTAGGGGGAGGACGGGAGAATCTAACCGGCGCCAAACAAGAAGGCCATCGCGTTGCCGAGGCGTCCGGCCCATGCATGCTCGGAGTGCGTCGCTCCTTCTTCCACCACCACCTTCAGCCGACGCGGTCCGAGTCCCCGGCCGCGGAGAATGGCTTCGAGCTTTCGCACGTTTGCCACTGTCTCTTGGTTCCAATCTCCTCGACTCGTCTCGCGAGTTCCCACGCCGAGGTAGATCCGTGACGGCCAGCGTGCAGCCGATCTCGCTTTGCGAAGGAGAAACCGGTTGCCGACGTAAAGCGAGGGACTCTCCAGCAGGAGACGGCCAAACACGCCTGGTTTCACGAGTGACGTGAACAGGGCCGCGACGGCGCCGTAGGACGAGCCTCCGACGGCGGTGTGTGCGGCGCCTCGTGCCGCGGGATACGCCCCTTCGATGAACGGCATCACTTCGCTCACCAGGAAATCCGCGTACCTTCGACCGAGAGGGTTGCGCGCGTCCGGATTGCGCTCGTCCTCCACCGGCAGGTATTCCCGGCTTCTCCGGCCATCGCCATGATCGATCCCGACGACGATGATTGGCGGAATGACGTGGCGGCGCACGAGTTTATTGACGGTCTCCTGGACGTTCCAGGAGACGCCGCCAAACGCGCGCGAGCTGTCGAACAGGTTCTGGCCGTCGTTGAGATACAGAACGGGAAACGATTCGTTCTTCGCCCCGTGCCGCCGTCGCGGACCGAGCACCGTGATACGCCGCGTGGTCTCGAGGTGGCGGCTCTCGATGTAGTGAGTATCCAAACGTCGCCGTTAGCCCGGTGCGTCGAGGACGGCGATGATCGAGGCAGCAGGCGTGAATCGGGATCGAATCATCGAATCGGTTCAGCCGTATAGATTACTCCCGCTGTGTTGCTGATGAACGCAAACCCGCACGGGTCGGTCTTGTCTTTGATCATGAACCAGTAGCCGTCCTGCGTGACGTCAAGCTTCAGCTCCCAACCCGGCATCAGTTCCTCACCCGGTGTGAAGTTGAGCTTCTTGAAGAATGCATTCTGACCGTTTGGTCCTTGCGCGAATGCGGACGTGGGCAATTCGACCTGACGAAGAAACGTACTCGTCCGCGCACCTGGCTGGTTTGCCTGCAGGTTGTTCACCGTCCGCGTCGCGCGTAGCGCCTCAGTTCGGCGTACCTTCTGTTCGGGCGTTTCGTTCGGGCCGTGGAGGCACTGCTGGGCGTAGGCGGAAGTGAAGAACAATGCGGTGAACACAACAGTCATAGCCGCGACTTTCGATTTCATGCTGTCCTCCTCGGTGCGATCGATGCACGGCGCGTCGCTCAAGCCGGCAAGTCTTGTGCGATGGCGCAAGAATTGCGCCTGTTCCGAACGAGTTAATCCATCCTCGCTGTGCTGACCGCGCTCGGACTCACCGAGCACGAGCGAGTTACCTTGGTGCGGACACTGTGAGGCGCACGCCCAGATCTGGAGGCGCCGACCTCGCCTGAAAGGCGCCACTCTGCCGGACCGGGTAATTCACGTTGGCTCCACCATCGTCTTTCTCATTTGCCCCGAGACTGTAAACCACCGCGCGCTTTGGTTCTCTGACGTACCGGATCGCAACGCCAGAGAAGGGATCCGTCGGAACGCGGTCCAGATAGTCCGGCACTAACGTCTCGAGCGACGTCGGCAGCGACCCGGCGTTTGCTCTGCGGTAGCGTTCGATCGCGATCGCCGCGTTCGCGGTTCGCGCGAGTGCGAGGGCGGTAGCGATATTCTTCGCACGCGACCGATAGCTCGTCCCCAAGCTGTGATAGAAGGCCCCGAAATCCGATAGCAGCGACCGTGGGCCTGTTCGCGAGGATCCCGGGGGACGGTCTTCTGCGTCTACATGGAGTCTGGCCGGCCAAGGCTGCCGCGATTGCTCCAGCAGCTCGTTCATCAGCTCAATCGTCTGGATGAACCGCCGCGCCATCCATGGACGCATCACGTACCAGAACGGCTGGTTGGACACGTCGCGTGGGCTCGAGTACCAGTTCTGAGACTCATTCCAGACATTGCGGAGCATGAACGCGCGCTCGGCGAGTAGGGACCCTTCGAGAGTTTTCTCGTGGTCGATTTCTCGGATTGCCTCCTGAACTGCAACGAGTGCGTTGTCTGATGGACGACCCTCCAACCACCGTGCGATATCGATCAAGGCTGGCGTGACTGTCCAACTGATTCCCATGATCGACAGTTCCGTTGGCCCACTCGCTGTCATCGGGCGATTGAGGCGCAACTGCTGAACCAGGGCACTCGATGCCAATTCTGCGTTCCGCGCATCGAGCCGCTCAAACGTACGCAAATACGCGAGTTTCGCCAGTTTGGACAGCCGATCCGCTCTGTAGTTGTACGCGGTGCCCGGAGCGTACCCTTGAAAACGCAAATCGGTCGCGCGAATCAGCAATGCCTCGGCTTCTCGATTGCGCTCGAGCCATGACCTGATGTCTTGCACGAGTTGTGGGTGAGCAGCGTCAGTCGCGTAATCCACCCGATGCAGTAGTCCAGTCATTCCATAGAGATCCCTTGCATCGATGAGTGCAGCCGCGGCTTCGTAGTAGCGCGCTGCATTCAGCGGCGACTCCGCGTCTGCGTTGATCTTTTCGAGCAAGGTGATCGGCTCGTTACGAGTGCGGATCTCTGCCACGATCTGGGAAAGTCGCCTGGCTTCGTAGTTGTCCCAGGCACTGTGCAGCGCGATTGGGGCGAGTAAGACAATCGCCACGATCGCGAGGCGCCGGAAGGCGGGACGCACTCTCGGCGGATTCGCTACGGCCATGAAAGTGCCTGCGCAGCTTGCGATTCGCGATTGACTGTCTGCTCTACGCGTCTCGAGATTTCCATCGTGCGCCGGAACAGTTCGTCGTCTTCAAGCGCTGGGTCGAGCGCAGAGAGCTGCGGGATTGTGTTTGCTGTCTGCAGGACACCTTGCCGCAGATCGTCGTACGTCTGCGCTGTCGTCAAGTTGAGACCTACCACAGTGGCCAACAACACCGCAGCCGCAACCGCCCACGGCCACGTTCGACCGACCGGCGCGGCCTCCGTCATGACGCGTGCGCGCAGGTCTGGCGGCGGACCGGCGGGCCGATATCTGCGCAGCAGATCTTCGATTTCAGGGTCCGTCATCGCGTCAACGCCTGTCTCAACTTCTGGAGCGCATATCGATACCGGCTTGCGATCGTGTTGATCGACTCGCCGGCAAGCGTCGCAATTTCCTGAAATGTGCGCCCTTCGAACACGTGCAGGTGTATGACCTCACGCTGATCTATCGGCAGTTCGCGAATCGCCACTTCGAGGCTCATGCGCTCTTCCGGCGACGTATGCGGAGCCGCAGGTTCGAGCAGGGGCGCATCGACGGACAGCGGGGCCCGCGAGCGGAGCGCGGAATAGCATTCGTTTCTCACGGCGCGTCGCAGATAGTGCTCGCCTTCATCGATCGCTCGCGGGCGCGCCACGAGACGGGCAAACACTTGCTGGATCGCATCCTCCGCGGCGGCATGATCGGCCAGCAGCATCAGCGCATACCGGTAAAGGGATGCCCCGTACTGGTCGTAGAGACGACCCACGTGCGTGGCCGGGCCGTCTCCTCCACGAGGCATCGCGT
>JBAROV010000028.1:0-2337 GCA_049642465.1 Vicinamibacterales bacterium | reverse complement strand
TCGAAATCACGGTCACGCCAAATGTCTTGACCGTCCCTGCGAACGTGAACGTGCCGTTTGGACAGACGGCGTCGATCCCGATCACGATTCCGCACCCCGCGCCCGCCGGCGGCGTCGTGGTGACGCTTTTGAGCAGTGATGCATCTGTTGTGCAGGTCGTCACCGCCACGGTCACCATTCCGCCCGGGGCTGTTGGCGTCAACGGCACGCTGCGCGGCATCTCGGTTGGAAGTGCGAATGTCGTGGCAAGCAGCCCCGGATATTCGAGCGGCACGACCCTCGCGTCAACAACGGGCACAATCAATATTCTTACGGCGCCGTTCATTCTGAACCCCGAGCTGCCCAGGAACGTCACGCTGCGACTCGAGAGCGGCGGTGTTCCTGTTGCCGCGCCGTCGCCTGGCGTCCTGGTGTCGCTGGTCGCAAGCGATCCAACGTGCCTGTCCGTCGCTTCCGAGGCGACAATCGGCACTGGCCTGGTAAGCACGTCGACGGTTCTGACCTACGGCGGAACTGCGACCCTGCCATGCACTTCGACGCTGACGCTGACCGCACCCGGTCTCACCCCGCATGTCGTTGATGTGACCGTGAACGCAGTGTCGAACATCACGCTGTTCGCTCCAGGCGGAATTCGCGTCGGTGGTGGCCTGACGACGAGTCTCAGCGCCGATGGCTGGGGACTCTCGTGGCAACTGGGCGACGGAAATCACTCGGGCGGGACGATGCGCATTCGCAGTCTCGATCCAGCAAAGCTGTTGGTCGCCCGTGATGGCAACGCACCGGGCCAGGAATTCATTGATGTAACGTTGAACGCGGCCCAGACCACGGTGGCGTTCGGATTGAAAGCGGTGGAGGGCCAGACCGGGACTGTCGACATCACCGCGACCATGACCGGATACAACTCCGGAACGGTTTCCGCCGACGTCGTGAATCCAGCGCTGCAGGTCGTGAGTCTCCCGCCAACGACTACGGCTCAATCGCCTGAAAGCGTGTTCCTCGTTGCAGTCGGCATCCCCGATGCGAGCGGCACGTTCCTCCGTCAGGTGCAGCCGCCACAGCGCGATCTCACCGTGTCACTGGCGAACAGCAATGCCACGGTCGGACAGCTGCACACGCTGGCGCAGACCGGACAAGCAGGTACCGTCACGATTACCCCGAGTTCTTCCGGGTACTCGCCGGGAACAATCGCGGCCGGCGGTGTCGCGTTCGATCCAATCAGCTCGGGCCAGACCACTGTGACGGCAGCAGCGACGAATTGGACGACAGTTGCTCCGACATCTGCGGATGTGACGGTGACAGGTGCTGACATCACGATCTTCGCACCCGGCGGCCTCCGCGTCGGCGGCGGCTTGATGACCAACCTGTCTGCCAGCGGTTGGACGCTCCTGTGGCAACTTGGCGCCTCGGGCCATACGGGTGGCTCTCTGCACCTTTGCAGTTCGGATGCGTTGCGACTCACGGTGGCGGCCGACTTCGCCTCGTCAGGACAACAGTGTGTCGACATCCCGGTCGCAGCAGGGAGCACGCAGGTGCCCTTCGTAATTCGAGGTGTCGAGGGTCAGACGGGAACGATCGACTTGACCGCAACGATGACCGGCTTCAACCCGGGTACCGTTCAGGCCGAAGTCGTTCAACCGGCACTTGGACTTTCAGGTGTGCCGCCCAGCACGACGACCCAGTCGGAGGAGACGCTGTTCCAGGTCGCAATCGGCATCCGCGATCCTGGCAATACATTCTTGACCTCCGTGCAGCTTGCGCAGCGCGATGTCACGGTCTCGATATCAAACTCGACGCCTGCGGTCGGGCAACTGCATACGTCGACGCAGACGTCGCAGACGGGCATCGTGACGATCGCCGCCAACTCCTCTTATTCGCCAGGGACGCTCGCGTCGGGAGGCATCGCATTCGATCCGCTGGCGAACGGGGAGACAACGCTGACGGCCGTCGCGACGAACTTCCCGACAGCACTCGGGACATCGGCAAACGTGACCGTGACCGATGTCGGCATTTCGTTGTTCGCTCCAGGCGGAGTCGTAGTCGGCAGTGGGCTCCTGACGAGCACGTCGGCTGATGGATGGACCCTGGTGTGGCAACTGGGTGCTTCAGGCCACGGCGGCGGAACGATGCGGATCAGGAGTTTGAACCCGGCACTCTTGAAAGTAGCCGCGGACCTCAACTCCCCAGCCGAGGAATTCATCGACGTCCCGGTACCCATCGGAGGCTCATCCGCGGCTTTCGTGGTTCATGGTGCCGCTGGACAAACCGGCAGGACGCAGCTGACCGCGACGATGACCGGATTCACGAGTGGTTCCGTCGATGCTGACGTCGTCCAGCCGG
>JBAROV010000026.1:0-1563 GCA_049642465.1 Vicinamibacterales bacterium | reverse complement strand
CCGTGAAGTCCGTGCGCACCAAGCCGGGAATCCATGATGGTATTCGTCACCGGGCAGGACAGATGCTCGAAATTCCCAGAGTCCTAGAGCACGCCCAGTTCGTGGGCGATATCACTGGCAAGAATCGTGGGCGACCGACTAGCCCCCGGGTCATGCTCAGGCTTTCAGGTGCAGTTCCACCGTAACAAGGTTGTCGGCTATGTACCACTCACGCTGGCGGATTGAGGACGGTGTGACCGACGTCCCTGGCATGTCGAACAGCGCCTCGTGCGCTCGAGCGTGATTCTCGGCCCGCCGCACGAACGGTTCAAAGCTATCGACGGTGTTCACCGCCACCCGCTCGCCATATGAATACGTGAACAGCGGCGTGCCACCCGCGGCTGGGTGACGATGGTCGAATTCCACGAACACCTCCGTTGCGCGCTGCGGAGATCGGTGCTGCATCTCTTCCATCGTCGCGCCCCCGCTCGTCGTCAGTTCCTGCGTCGTGGGCGCCGGCTCCCCGAGAGGTGGCATCTGGCCCGCGGTAGGCCGCGTCAGTCCCATCATGACCATGGCGAACACAAGTGAGCTGCTCCCTGCCGGCACGGTGCGCCAGGCCTGGCACATGATCCAGTGATGCACGCCCTCGTCTTCTCGAGCGAAGTCATGGCATCGGGCGACCGCGATTGTGGTGGCTCGCGTGTACAAGCCTGTAAACGTCGTATCGGGATGGAGCTCCGTCACCGTTCGCTGGACCTTGACGGTGATGCTGTATTCGACATCCGGTAGCATCGGCGCGAGCTTCTCGGGCCGGACGGTATGAGTCACGCCCCATTGCCAATCGGTGTCGGCTCGGCGTTGGACGTCGATAGATGGTCGCGAGTAGTCAGGAAAGTTTGGGCCGACGGTCATCCAACCTCCAAGTTCGCCAAACCCTAACTTACAGCCGGCTAATCCGACGGTCCGTTAATACAGTATGGCCCGCCTACTTGTTTCGGAACAGGCGCGATTTTTGCGCGGAAACTGACTATCTTGCACAAGGTCGAGTATGACCCCGGGAGGAAAGCCCGGCTGTCAGATCAGCCCGAGGCGATCACGCGCGTACGATCGAGCGCTCGACCAGCTCCATTCAGCTGCAGTCGCGCGCGGGGACTCAAGTTGCTCTTCCCGATGCCAGCTGTTTGGGCTTGTTCCCGCGTCCGCGATCCCCGCTGTCATGGCGGAACGGTGAATCTGCAGCAGTTGCTGAAGGAGAATTGACGTTTCGCCTGGTCGTGATGACTGCATATAATCGCGCCCCATGCATGATCGAGCCGAACCACCAGGCGGTGGTACCGATGTCACAGCCGCTGCTCGACCAGGAGCTCCTCGAGGCGGAGGAGAACCAGGCGCTCAAAAAGCGCGGCGCCATGCCGTAACGGTCTTTGTCAGTCTCTGCCTGGTGCTTTCCGCCATCTCCGTTGTCCCTGCTCGTCAGAATCGCGCGGAACCCACAGCGGTACGACTGAGTCGGGACTGGCGTCGGCTGGTCTCGGCAGACCTGGAAGTCGTCGGCAACGCCTCCGAAAAAGACCTTCGCCG
>JBAROV010000018.1:0-19257 GCA_049642465.1 Vicinamibacterales bacterium | reverse complement strand
ACCCAAGGCACTATCGCCTCAACATTCTGCGTCCATGATTGGTGGAAGGTGCGCAGCGGGTGATCGAGAAGCAGGACTACCGCGTTGAGATGACCTCGGGCCGCGCCTACAGCATGGCGGTCGTCGCGTTGGAAGAACAGCGGGCCGTCTTCCGCGGCTCGATTGCGAAACCCTGGCGAACCTTTTCGAAATAAGGCCAGTTTAGGCAGCCTCTCGGATGAGCCAGTTGCGGAAATCGTCCAGTGCGGCGAGCCACCTCCTGTTGGTCTATTCCGGTCACATGGGTAACAGTTCATTCCGGAGACATAGGTAACACTTTCGACCCGAAGGAATTCTGGATCGGTTCCAGCCTGCAGGTCTCGTGATCGAAGTATCCCAGGTCGTATTGCATGAAGCTGACGAGCCAGATGCGATCGCCGACCTGGGTGACGCCCACATTCTGCCCGGCCAGGGCGTGACTGAGATTGACTTTCCGGCCGTTGAAACAAATTCGCCCGCAGTTGGTGACCGTCATCGTCGTGTCGTCGAAGGGATAGGTGAGCTCCTCCAGGCCGCGATAGACCCGTGGTGAGGGCTCGTAGAAATCGGCGGGCACTTGCATGTCGAGCGCCTGATGCGGACGCTCCTGGTTGTACTCCTCGACAAACGTCTCGAACCGCGCCTGCTGCTGCAACACATTCGCGGCGGCGGGTTTGGTGGTGGCCTTCTTGAGCGTCCGATGCATCCGCTCATGGCGTCCGTTCTGCTGCGGATGGCCGGGCTCGATGCGCTCGAGGCGAATGCCGAGGCGCAACCACCACACGGCGAGCTTACTGAGGCGGTAGAGCGCGGTCGGGCCAGCGAAGGGGACCCCGTTGTCCGTGCGAATCGCGAGCGGCAGCCCGAATTCTTTGAAGACGCGTTCGAAGACGGCAAACGCGAACGTCGCCTGCGTGGTCGACAACGCCTCACACGCGAAGCTGGTCGCGAAAACGCGAGCTGGAGTGTCACCAGCGTCTTGAGACTCTACAACCACGTTGACGCCATCGCGCGTTGACGGCGAGCATGACGCCAGAGAGGGGGAACACTGCTCCCGTCTGTGTTCCCCCTTTTCTTCGCTAGTCGAGCATTCGAACGGACGCAACCAGGGGTGGAACGAGGGTCTGCGGAGGCGTGCGGGATTGCAGCGACGAACGGTCCTGCGAGCCCTTGAGAGGCAGCACTCTTACCCAGTCCTCTCGGCGCGCCGTCAATGCTTTGACCACGATGCTCAGGCTCAGGCATCGGTGTCGTCTGGTTCGGGAACTGACGCCGCATCGGTGCGAAGGTGTGGCGCTGGCCCCCGTGGCGCGCCAACACGAGAAATGCGGTCATCGTCACCCGCAGGGCCATGGACGACAGGCTGGTAGTAAGCGAACTGGATTGAGCAGGACGCGTGCCCGTGCGTCTCTGCTCGAAGCTGCCCTTCGAACCCGAACAGCTCCGAGAGCGGCACGTGCGCGGTGATGACCTCCTGGCCAGGTTCGTGCGTCCGCGCTCGAATCTGGCCCCCTCGCATCAGAAGGCTCTCGAGGGCGGTCTTGACGTGCCTGTTGTCCGCTCTTACGACGACCTGCATGACTGGCTCCAGTAACAGTGGCTGGGCCTTCTTCGCCGCCTCTTGGAAAGCCAACGCAGCAGCCGTTGTGAACGCTGCATCTGTCGAGTCAGTATCGTGGTACGAGCCGTCGTGGACTTCGACTCGGACGTCCACGATCGGATACCCGCGCAGGACGCCGTTCGCCATCGACTCCTTGATGCCGCCCTCTATCGACCTCATGAAGCGCTTCGGAATCGCCCCTCCGATCGTGGTGTCCTCGAACGTGTAGCCGCTTCCTGCTTCTGCCGGACGCAGTCGAAGGGAAACGTGAGCGTACTCCCCGTGGCCGTGGGCCATCCTCACATGCTTCGCGCTGCCCTCGGCCGACCGCGTCACTGTTTCCAAGTACGCGACCGTGGGCCTGCCCACACTTGCCTCGACCTCGAATTCTCGCTTCAAGCGGTCGATTATTTGTTCGAGATGCGATTCGCTGGTCGCGCCGATGACTGTGCAGTCGGGTTCGGCACCCAGGCGAACTTTGAGCTGGTCGTCCTCAGCTGCGAGCGCCTGCAGGGCGCGCGCGAGCTTCTCCCGATCTGCCGGCGTCTTCGGCGTAATGTCGAGAGAGATCAATGCGGGTTCCATGGTGTGACATCCCGTCAGAGAGACGACCGAACGAGCCAATCTTGCACGATCTGGCGCCCTGGAGGCCAATCGTGAGTTGATGGCCAAGACGGAGCGCCCACAATTTGGCCTTGGACGTGTATACGCAATTTGCGTATACTTGTGGCTGTGGAGTTCATCGAGGCCCCACGTTCACCGCGCTCATCGCGGAGTACATGGAGGACGATGAATACCGGGCGTTGCAGTCGTTCCTGGCAGGCGAGCCAGAAGCCGGCGATGTCATGCCAGGGACTGGTGGTTTTCGGAAGCTGCGGTGGGCTGATCGGCGCCGAGGCAAGGGCAAGCGTGGTGGCCTCAGGGTGATCTACTACTACCTCTTGACCGATGCCCAGATCTGGCTGATGACCCTCTACGACAAGGGAGAAATAGCGGACCTGAGCGCAGCTGAGAAGCGACTATTGAAGACGGCCCTCGATACGGAACTGGCGCGGCGGGCGGTGCGACGCCGACCTCGAAGGAAGTGAACTGTGGCAGCAAAGAAGCGACCCGTGAACCGAAAGAAGCGCAGCCTCTTCCGTGAGCTCATGTCGGGTGTGGAAGCTATGCGGGATCACCGCGAAGGCCGGCTCACCCTGAAGACCAGAGAGGTGCAGCCGATCACGGTTCCACCGATCGATGCGGACATGGTCCGCGAGACGCGGGAAGCGCTCAACATGTCGCGCCACGTGTTCGCGTTCAAGATTGGCGTGAACCCCAGGACGCTGGAGCGATGGGAGCAGGGACGCAGCAAGCCGAACGAGCAGGCGGCTGCCTTGATCTGGCTGGTGCGGAAGTATCCGGACACTCTGAAGAGGCTGGAGTCGCTGGCGGCGTCAGCCTGACGGAGGGCCCTTCGGCTACGCGGCCGTCCAGGAGAACTCCAAATTCAGCGGGTTGCACGCCCCCGCAACCAACGACATCGGCAATCGAGGTCGCCTGCCTTCAATCCTTCGCAGCTTCGGCGAGACGGCCTGGTTGCGTTTTGGCCGTCAGCGAAGCCCGCGGTCAACCGCGTCGCACCGCCGCCGAATGCAAGGGCGCGAAGGCTGGCGGCCATCTGCAGTATCGGGGTCAGATTTCCCCGCAACTTGATCTCCCGCGCGTCTCTCGTCCCAACGTTTGAAGATGAGGGCGGTGCAATCGCGTAACGTGAGTACGAAGTACCGCAGCATGTAGAGGCCCGGATTCGACGAAGCTCGACGGGTCTCACGCTCTCGATCGCGTTCCTTCGGGGATCCGCCGCACCTGCGGCGGACGTCCCACCGCTCATCACTTCCTCCAACCAATCGTCGAGAGCGCCCGTCAAAGGTCGCATGCGTGACCTGCGCTACGCCTTCCGCCTGATCCGGCGGCAGCCGATGTTCGCCGTCCTCGTCATCGCGACACTGACACTGGGCATCGGCGCCTCCACCAGCATGTTCGCGGTCGTCAACGGCGTGCTGCTGAAGCCGCTGCCGTACAGCGACCCGGCCAAGCTCGTCTGGATGTACGGGTCGTTCCGCGGCGGCAATTCGGCGGCCGTTTCTCCGCCGGATTTCGTCGACTATCGCGACCGCAATGAAGTGTTCGAGCGGTTGGGCGCCATGGCGATCAGCCCGGAGGGCGTCACGGTCTCCGGATCGGGTGCCCCGGTCCGGATGCGCGCATCGCGGGTGAGCGCCGAACTCATCTCCACGCTCGGAACCGTCCCGGTGCTCGGCGGCGACTTCTCGCGGGCGGACGAAGCCACGGGATCGGATGCCATCATCGTCAGCCATCGTGTGTGGCAGGAGCAGTTCGACGGCGCCGCCGATGTCGTCGGCCGGTCGATCGTTGTCGAGGGCCGATCGTACACCGTTGCGGGCGTCATGCCGGCGGGCTTCATGCTTCCCTACGACAGCTTCATCCGTCTGACCGAGCCCGTCGATCTCTATCTGCCGCTCGTGCTCGACGACGCCGACGCGCAGATCCGGCGCTTCCACTCGCTGCGGCTGATCGGCCGGCTGAAGGCCGGCGCCGCCCTGCAGCAGGCACAGTCGCAGATGGATGTCGTGGCACGTCAGCTCGAGGCGACGTACGCGGAGAACGAGACGTGGCGCCTGCGCCTGGTGCCGCTGGGCGAGCGGATCGTGGGCGGCGTGAGGCCGGTTCTCCAGATCCTGATGGCCGCGGTGACGCTGCTGCTGCTCGTGTCGTGCGCGAACGTCGCGAGTCTGCTGCTCGCCCGCGCCAGCGCGCGCGAGTCCGAGCTGGCGCTTCGCGGCGCCCTCGGCGCCACGCGCGGCAGCATCGTGCGGCAGCTGCTCATCGAAGGACTGACCTTGTCGCTTGCGGGCGCCGGCGGTGGACTGATTCTGATGCGATGGACGATTCAGGCGCTCAAACTGATCGGCCCCGCGCAATTCCCCCGCCTGGAAAGCATTTCGCTCGATCCAGCGGTCGTGCTCTTTGCCCTCGCCTCCGCCGGCGTGACGACAGTGATGTTTGCGCTCGCTCCCGCGGTCCATGCCGCCCGCGGAGATATCGCCGCCGCGATACGCCCGGTGCGCGCGGTCACGCAGGACCGCCAGCGCCGCCTGGGCCAGCGCACGCTGGTGATCGCGCAGATCTCCGTTTCGGTGGTGCTGCTCTCGGGGGCCGCACTGCTCGTGCGAGGGTTCCTGCGCCTTGTCGCGGTCGATCCCGGCTTCACCGCATCTGGCGTGACGCTGACGCCGCTGCCGCTGCCCGACGATCGCTACGAGGCGGACGGAAGCATTGACGGCTTCTATGGCCCGCTGCTGGAGCGGCTGACCGCGAGTCCCGGCATCGAGGCGGTCTCGCTGGCCACCGCGCCGCCGCTGACCGGCGGCAACGATACGGTCGTCTATCGTCAGGGCCGGCCTCCCGCGACGGCGAGCGATCGCCGGTTCGCGCAGATTCGGCGGATCCAGGGGCAGTACTTCGCCACGCTCGGCATCCCGATCGTCGCCGGCAGGGCATTCGATGATCGCGCCGATCGTGCGGGCGCGCGTGACGTCGCGATCGTCAGCCGGCGGATGGCGCGCGAACACTTCGGCAGCGAAGACGCGGTGGGCCAGCTGGTGGTCGTCGACCTCGGCGAGCCGATCACCGCCGAGGTGATTGGCGTCGCTGGCGACGTGCACATTTTCGGACAGGCCCACGACACGCCGCCGATGGTGTACATCCACGCGCGTCAGCACCCGGCCCCCTACATGCAGGCCATCGTCAAGGCGGCGGTGCCGCCCGGCGAGGTCGCGTCGACGATTCGCCGACAGCTGCAGACGCTCGATCCCGTGCTGGCGCCGGGACGCACCGAGCGCATGGACGCGCTGCTCGCGGATGCGATCGCGCAGCCGCGTTTTGCGATGCTGCTGATTGGCTCGTTCGCGGGACTGGCCCTGACGCTGACCCTGGTCGGCCTGTACGGGACGCTGGCGTATCTCGTGTCTCAGCGCCAGCGGGAGTTCGGCATTCGCCTGGCGATGGGGGCGACGCGCGGTCGCATCCGCCGGATGGTCTTCCGGGAGGGGGTCGCGCTGATCGCGTGCGGCGTTCCGGCAGGCATCGTCCTTTCGCTGTTCACATCACGCTTCGCGTCGGTGTTCCTGTTGACCGTGCAGGGGTCGGATCCGCTGGCACTGGCAGGTGTGGCGACGCTGCTGACGGTGACAGCGCTGGCCGCCATGCTGGGTCCGGCGCAGCGGGCGGCCGGCGTCGAACCGTTTGCCGCACTCCGCGCCGATTGAGGAAGGCCGCTGCCGGCCGCAACGTGGCTCGTGCGCGTCAGACGACGAGTGACCGGAGCGCACAGCAGATCGCCGCGTAGCGGCTCAGATCGCCGTGACGTTGATCAGGCCAGAGGTCGGACGCCAGACGGACACGCAAAGATGAAGACACTCACCGAAGCTGCGTTCTTGGCGTGGGCCGACCGTGCAGGCTTGTGCCTCGATCCGCAGTATCCCGAATCAGCGGTGTTGGTGTTTCGGCCCGACCCGCATCAGGACCGGTTCTGGGAGATTCCGGCTGAACCCGAGCGACGTCCGTACTTCCTGCTGTCTTTCCTGGAACTCATGGGTGATTGGCAGGAGTGCTACGCCTGGAGACACTTGGGAAGCTGGCCGGAGTGTGCCGAGCCGCTGCCTATCAACGACGTCGTCGAATGGCAAATCCTCAAGGGGCTCGGCCTGCCGCTGGGTACTGCGGAGGTCGTGAGGTTCGAGCGAGCGGAGTTGGACAAGCTTGTGACGCTGATGTTCTCAACGACCATCTTCGGGTGGTCCGTTGGCGAAGATCTCTACGTCGTTCCCGACCATGCCCGTTACATCCTTCAGACTGACCACCACAAGGTAATCCACGTCTCGTGTCGCACTTCGGCCGACCTTGACGAGTGGGTGAGGCAGATGGAAGAGCGAGATTTCGCGCTTCCAGTGGAGGTGCCGGATTCCACATTCAAAGTGCCGGGTTGGATGAAAGGTGAGGGCCAGAGTTAAGAACAACCCGCGCGCGCGTGTTGGTGTTCGTGTTGTCGGCGGTCATTGGCAGCGCCGCGTAATCCTGCAGCTCCAGCGCGAGCCGCGCCGGCGTGCTTCATTTCTTCTCGACCCGGCGTTTACTGACGCGCTCGTCGATCCACTTGAGAATCAGATCGGCGACCTGCAGGTGGTTTTTGTCCTGCATGATCATGTGACTGTTGCCGCGGGCGCCGATCTCGGTCGGGCTGATCATCTGCGCCTGACCGGCAGCGGTCCTGAGACGGCCGATGAGCGCCTGACACGCTTCGTACCGCGTCTGCCACGACGGGAGCGATGGAATCCCGGTCGGCGTGTCGCGGTAGTCACCGAAGACGACCAGGATCGGCAGTTTCGCCAGCGTGGCGATCTGTTCGTCGGTGTAGTTGGCGGGGCAGGTGCCGGGCTCGACGAGCACGAGGCCTCTCATCGCCGCCGGATTGAACAGCGCCGCCGCCAGCGGAAACGAGCCCAATTGCGAGTGTCCCATCAGCACGGCGCCGTTCAACTGGCTGGCGAGATCCGCGAGGGCCTTGTGCGTCGGGTTCGGTGTGGGGATGCCGCCGAAGCTGACATCGGGCACTCCCTGCTTCGAGAGCTCGTCCAGGGCGGTCACGGGGAACTGGGTGTCGGCATAGGACTGACCAGGCTTTGGACCAATGCGGAAGTTGGCTTCGCGGCGCTCCGGACCAGCCAGGGACCAACGCGCCGTCTTACGAGACGACGCCGATCCTTGACGGTAAGCTGATTACCGAGACGGCTGAGAGTGCCTATAAAGCGCGCCGGCAGCCGCGGGTTCCGCTGCTGCTCGGAAGCAACAGCGCCGATACCGCAGGCAACCGGATCAGGGCTACGACCAAGGACGAGTTGTTCGCCCGGTTCGGCAAGTGGAGCGCCCAGGCGAGGGCGGCCTACGATCCTGACGGATCGACCGAGCTGGCCACCCTCGTGTCGCGAGCCAATGACGACTTCGGACAGGCCGAGCCAGCGCGGTTCGCCGCAAACGCGTTCGCTGCCAACGGTTCGCCAGTCTACCTTTATCGTTTCTCGTACGTCTCAAGCGGGTTGCGGGAGAAGTTGCGCGCCGGCGCTCCGCACGGCGGGGAAATCTCGTATGTCTTCGGTACGCTGATGGCCGGGCCGGGCTCGACGCTGTCGCCCGAGGATCAGGCAGTCTCCCGGATGGCGCAACGCTACTGGGTCAATTTCGCCAGAACGGGCGACCCGAACGGTCCGGGCCTGCCAGCCTGGCCGCGTCACGACCCGAAGAAGGATGTCATCTTCGATTTCCGGTCCGATGGCTCCGCTGGCGCCGGACCCGATCCGCGGAAGGCACGACTCGACGTGACGCAGCTGAACACCGAAGCGGGGAAGCGTTCAGATTTCTGATTCACAAACCAGCAAGAGGTGACGCCGCCGCCGCGTCGCAGTGGTTCGATTCAACACGGCTCAGCGCTATTTGAAGTCGGGTTCTGGCGCTGCGTTCGCAATCCGGCATTTCCGATAGTGCCCCGTCGCTACCAGTGCGTGAGCGAACCGTCCGGCCGCCGATGAGTGATTCCCTGGGCGCCTTCGGTCATCGCCTCGATCAAGGTCAGCTGCTTTTCGTCGACGCTCACGCCAAGCCCCGGGCGATCGTTTGGCCACACCTTGCCGTTCCTGCACTCGAGGAACTCGGGCATGTACGGTACCGGGCGCTCTCCCTGGTTGTACTCCATCAGGACCTGACCGGGGAACGCCATCATCGTGTGCATGTGGCCGGCCGTCGCGATCGGGCCTGTGAAATGCGGCACGATGCCGACCTTGTGCGTGTCGCAAACGGCCATGATCTTGAGCATCTCGGTGATGCCGCCGACGTTCGGCAGCGACGCGCGCGCGAAGTCGATGTCGCGCTGTTCGACCAGCGGACTGAACTCGGCCCTCGTCCCCCACTCCTCGCCTGGGGCCAGCGGCACGGTCGTGAGCATCCGCAGCTTCGGAATCTGCGTTCGAAATTGCTCCTCGCGGACCGGGTCCTCGACGCAGAAGGGGCGATACGGCTCCATCAGCCGGCAGACTTCTACCGCCTCGTGGAAATCGAACTTCTGGTGCAGGTCGATCATCCAGTTGCCATCCGGACCGACGCCCTCGCGGATCTGCTCGACAGCCTGAATGATCAGTCGGATTCGGGATCGCGAATCGAATGTCGTGCCGCCTCGTCCACCGCCGCGTCCTCCGCCACCTCGTCCGGCTGCTCCGAGTGGAGTCGCGGCAGGTCCTCCTGCACGCCCGCCGATGCTCGGAAGAATCCCGCCATCCACGCGGAACACGCGGTACCCGGCCTTCATCGTTGCCGTTGCCCGCTCTTTCAAGCCCATCGCGGCCGCTTGTTCCGGCGGGACCATGCCCGGCGGCAGACCCGACGTGGCGTAAAGCTCAATGTGCTCGCGTGCCTTGCCGCCGAACAGCTGATAGAGTGGCGCGTTCAGCGCCTTGCCCTTGATATCCCAGAGTGCCAGATCGATCGCACCGAGCGCGTGCAACCGTTCCTTGCCGGGAGAGTAGAACCCGTCCATGAATGCCGCCTGCCAGATCATCTCGGTATCGAACGCATTCTTCCCGATCACGCTTCGCGCGACGTTGCGGACGGTGTCCGGAGATCCGCCTTGACCGATGCCGGTGATCCCCGCGTCGGTATCGACGAGCACGATCATGTTGCTTTGGGGGAACGCTTGTGGCCCATTCGGGTTGTAGTTCGGCGGATAGAACACCCGGATCTTCGTAACCGTCGCGGCCGGCAATCGTGATGCGGCGCGGGCGAGCGGCGCGGGCGTCTGCGGACGGGGCGCGGCTGCTTTCGGACCGGCTGCAAGCGAGCCGACGGCACCCGCAAGGAAGGTTCCAAATCGTCTCCGATTCACGTCCATATAACCTCCGGTCGCTTACCGATCCGCCAGCGTCACCGTGATGTCTTTCACCGGCCGGTACTCTCCGTCGAGAAACCGTGCGCAGAAGTCCGTGGCGCCGCCACCGTTGATGACGGCCGCGCGGACGACGTTGGGGCCCTTTTGCAGAGTCAGGCGCCTCGACACCCCATCGTCGATCACTGTCTGCCGGTCGTTGTAGATGCCGATTACTTCCTTGCCGTTGACCCACCACACCGACGCCGCGTTGGATCCGATCGCGAGGCGGACGTCTGACATGTCGCGCGGGCTGTTCACGACGCTGACGGCCCAGAAGAGTACGTTCGACGTGGGTCTTCCGAGCGCATAGGCGAAGTGATAGAGGTTGACGTTGTATCCAGTCGTGTCGACTGCATGCCACGTCAATTCCGACCCGCCAACAGTTACCTTTTCCCCGTCTTGCGGCATCACTGTGAGCTGATGGGGAAAGAACTCGGTCTTGACGGCCGCCTGCACGGCGCTGTCGGTCAGCTGGCCCTTCACCGGAATAGGCTCGAGGACGAGCCAGCGCTGAATGAAACCGTCGGCGCCAGGCGCTTTGGTTGGCGACCTGGGTGCCGTGAGGCTTGGCGCCGGCCGGCGCCCCGTGCCGCTCTGGGCGCCGGCCGTCGAGAACAACAACGCTGCGCTGCCGAAGACGGCCACGACGACCAGCGCAAGCATCCGCATGCCGTGTGGCGTGTTCATGGTGTCTTCAACAGCCACCGCTGCCGATCGCTATCGGCGGTGAATCTGTCGAGCGTCGGCATGCTGCTGCCGGCGGCGGACAGGGCCAGCGCTTCCTTCGAGTTCGGCACTGACTTCGGCATCACGCGATAGGTGCCGTCGGTGAGCTGGTCGATGCGCCACAGGTGCTCCGCTCCGCCGGTAAACGCCGGGACTGTCACGAGCTCGCGATCTTCCGTTGCTGCCAGCGCGCGATCCGTCCCGGCGATCGTGATCTTGAAATACGGAGAACCTGGATACCCGCCTGCGTTCGTGACGGGCGTGATCGTCCACTTCTGTTGCGCCTGCACCATATACGGCGACATGCGCAGGCTGATCGCGCCGGAAGGCCAGTTCGCGGACACCTGCGCCACGTTTTGTGCGGGAATCCCTTCGGCGGGGACGGCATCGCCGCGGCCACCGCGCCCACCCCTTCCACGCAATCCGCCGACAGGCATACCCTGCACTGAAAGTTCCAGCGCGCCGCCGGTCCGTACGGATTCGATTTGATACGTGCCTTCTTTGACGTTCTCGCCGGCCACGGGCCAACCGTCACGCCACAGCAGGGGACGGATATCAAGGACGCTGACTCCACCGCGGTCGAGATCGGCCTCGTAATGGCACGAGAATTTCTGTACGCCATCGCCAAGATCGAGCAGGCCGAAATGTCCGGGACCGATGTAGCGGTCGGCCGAACCGAGGAATAACTTGCCGCCGCCCTGCAGCATGTCGACACCCATGTTGTCGAGGAACGGGCCAGTCACTTTCTTCGCGCGGCCCATCCGGATGTTGTAGGTCGAGTTCGCGCCGGCGCAGCAGGACCCGTGAGTGACCAGCAGGTAGTACCAGCCGTCCCGGTAAATCATGATCGACGCTTCGGAGTTGATCGCGACGTTGACCGGTTTGGTGTCCGGCCGGAGGCGTTTGCCGGTCCTGGGATCGAGCTGCACGAGCCGGATGTAGCCGAAGTAGGAGCCGTATGTCAGCCACAGCGAACCGTTCGTAGGATCGCGAAACACCCCCGGATCGATGGCATTGCTGTCCTCCACCCCGTCGGACCAGACCACTGGGCCGCCGTCCTCCCAGCTGTAGTCCGGGGAAGTCGGGTCGAGCGTCCTGCCGACCAGCAGCCCGATCGCGGACTTGGGCTGAGTGCCAGGCGCTGAATAGTAGACGAAATACTTGTCGCCCGAACGGATCACGTCCGGCGCCCAGGTATTGTTGCCTCCGCGTGCGACGACGTCCGGACCGGGACGCCCGGCCGGGAGCGCCTGCATCAACGTGCCGGCGCGGCGCCACGTCCAGCCGTCATCGGATATGGAGACGGGCAGACCGTTGCCGGTGCCATAACTGTAGAACCTGCCGCCGTGCAGCACGACGGTGGATGGGTCGTGCATGCGGGGATCACCGTCGAGCGCAAACGCCGGTGCAACGGCTACGAGCAGAACTGCGGCGAGATGACGAAGTTTCATGGATTCTCCATGCGTGACACATCGCTGACGTAGTCCCGCTCGCGGTACTCGAACCAGTCGAAGTCCGCCTGCATGGCCGTGCCCGCGAGATCCTGGCACGCCATGCCGACGAAAGCCCCGGTGAAGTTCGGCAGCCCCGGCGCGCTGGCTTCATCCGACAGGATGCTCGCGTCGAACTGCTGCGGCAGCCACTGCCACGCTCCGTCCTTCACGCGATGCGCGAAGCGCAGCCGCTCGTAGTCGACTTCGACGCGCAGCTCGATCGGCACGCCCGTGGGGACGGCAATCGGCGGCGTGAACGCGTCCGAGGTCACGTGATCGGGGAGCGCCGACATCACGCGGAGGTGCTTGCCGCTTTCCTCATCGCGCGAGACGTAGAGGTAATGGAACTTGGAGCTGTTGTAGTAGCACACCAGTCCGGCCATCTGCTGGAAGTGCTCCGGCTCGAACTCGACGATGGTCGACGCGCTGTAGCAAGACGACTGTTGACGCCTGGCGACGAGCGCCTGGGTGAAGAGGCTGCCGATTGTCTCGCGACCGTAAAGACGGAGATGGCCCGGCCGCTCGCGCAGGCTGAACAGCTGGTGAGGATAAGGCGAACGCAGCCACTGAAACGCCATCGGCAGGGTGTCGTCGTCAAACTCTTCGCGAACGCACGTTGGCGGGTGCGGTTGTGGGGGCAACCCGCGCGGTGTCGGCACCTCCACCACCGGAATGCCTTCGCCTGTCGTCGTGCGCAGCCAGCCATCGGCGTTCCATGTCATCGGCTGAATCGCGGTCTCGCGTCCGAGCGTGCAGCGCCCGCGATTGCGGAGCGGCCGTCCGCAGAGGTAGACCATGTAGGTTTCCCCTGATTGCGTCTCGACCAGGTCGGCATGGCCTGCACGCTGCAGCGGGACGTCGGGTCGATGACGCGCGCTCAGGATGTGGACGTCAGGGTGCAGCTCGTACGGCCCCAGCAGCGCTCGCGAGCGAGCCATCGTCACGGCATGGCCCCACGCCGTCCCCCCTTCCGCAGTGATCAAGTAGTAGTAACCGTCTCGCTTGTAGAGATGCGGCGCTTCCGTCAGGCCGAGCGGAGTACCCCGGAATATGTTGTGCCGCGCGCCGACCAGCTTCCGCTGCGCGGGCGAATATTCCTGCAGCACGATACCGGCAAAGCGGTTCTGTCCAGGGCGATGGTCCCACAGCATATTCACCAGGTACTTGCGCCCGTCTTCGTCGTGAAAGAGCGATGGATCGAACCCGCTGCTGTTCAGATAAATGGGATCCGACCAGTCACCGTCGACGCGCTGGCTCGTGACCAGAGAGTTGTGGAAATCGCGCAGCGACGCGCCCGACGCGCCGGCGGTCGTCGTGCGGCCGTAGCGCTTCACATCGGTGTAGATCAGATGGAAGAGGCCGTCGGCGTGTGTCAGGCATGGCGCCCAGACGCCGCAGGAGTCGGGATCGCCGCGCATGTCGAGTTGGCTCGCCCGGTTGAGGGGCCGTGCAATGAGCCGCCAGTGGACCAGGTCGCGAGAGTGGTGAATCTGCACGCCCGGGAACCACTCGAACGTGGACGTCGCAATGTAGTAGTCGTCGCCGACGCGGACGATCGAAGGATCCGGATTGAACCCGCGAAGAATCGGATTCGAGATTGACTGCGCCATCATCGTCACGCCGCTGCGGCGATAGTGTCGGGCCGTCGTTCGCGTACGAGCGTCCACAGGACGCCGGCGCCGATGAGGTCCAGCACCGCGAGGCCGATGAAGAACGGCGTGTAGCCGATGCGCGTGACCAGGGCGCCCATCAGCAGCGAGAAGACCAGCACGCCCGCGTTGCCGCAGGTGCCGGCCATGCCGGCGACGGTCGCGACTTCGCTGCGCTTGAACAGATCCGAGGCCATGGTGATGACGGTGACGGAGAGGGTCTGGTGCGCGAAACCGGCCAGGCTCAAAAGCGCCACGGCGACGTACGGACTCTCGACCGTGCCGACGAATGCGACGCCAGTCATCAGCAGTGCGCCGACAGTGAAAGCGGCGCGCCGGGCATTGATGAGGCCGACACCTCGCTTCTGCAGCGCGATGCTGATGGTGCCGCCGAACATGCATCCGAGATCGGCTGCGAGGAAGGGCAACCACGCGAACATCGCGATTTGTTTGAGATCGAAGCCACGTACTGTCGTCAGATAGAGCGGCAGCCAGAACGTCAATGTGCCCCACGTCGGATCGGCAAGAAATCTCGGGATGGCGATGCCCCAGAAGTTCCGCTGGCCGAGAATCGTGGGGAACGAGGGTTTGCCTTCTCCAGCGAGGTGGCTCTCCTGGCCGGAGAGGATGTAGTCGCGTTCCTGCGCCGACAGCGCCTTGTGCCTCGAGGGGGATTGATAGAACATCAGCCAGAGTGCGACCCAGGCGAGCCCAATCACGCCGGTGAGCACGAAGGCGAACTGCCAGCTGTGCGTCAGAATCGCCCAAGCGACGAGCGGCGCCGCGAGCATCGAGCCCAGGGATGCGCCCATATTGAAGAAGCCGCCGGCGAGCCCGCGTTCGGCGGCGGGAAACCATTCGGATGTCGCCTTCATCCCGGCCGGATTTGCCGATCCTTCGGCAAATCCCAGCAGCGCGCGAAGGGCGAAGAGTGTCTGCCACGTGCCAGCGAGGCCGTGCGCCATGCTGATGAACGACCAGGCAACAGCGAAGATGGCGAACCCGACCTTCAGTCCCATGCTGTCCATGACATAGCCGCAGAGGGGCTGCAGCATGATGGCGAACTGAAATGCGCTGAGGATCCACGAGTACTGCTGGGTCGTGATGTCCAGATCTTTGAGGACGCTTGGCGCGGCTACCGCGAGCGTGGCTCGTGTCAGGTAGTTGATGATCGAACCGAGCATGAGCAGGCCCATCATCCACCAGCGGAGTCCCCACAGTTTCGTCAACACGTTCGGATCCTCCGCTTCGCCACTGAGAGATCGTCACCTACCGTGCGCGCTTCAGCACGTCCACGACCGCTCCTTCAGTCGGGCGTTTTGACGCGTCGTCATCGTCGAGTTCTTCCTGTATTGTTCGTTCGCGAACCACAGGCGCATAGACTACCGATCTTTCGGATTGTATGGAACCGGTTCCAATGTTATTGTCCACGGCCAAATTGGACCCTGACCGGCCCGGGCGCCCGGAGCATACAGTTGGCCCTCAAGGTCAACTTCTAAAGCGAGGGGCGGGGCCCGACGCATGCTCCATCCATTGAAGCTGGCGTGCCTCCTGTGGACGGCAACCTTGGTTGCTGCTCCAGGAGTTGGCGCCCAGGCAACGCTTCGCCCCAACGTCGTCATCATCCTGGTCGACGACATGGGCTGGTCTGACATCGGGCCGTATGGGGGCGAGATCCCGACGCCTCATCTCGACGCGCTTGCCGCCGGGGGACTGCGCTTCACCCAGTTCTACGCCACCCCCCGCTGTTCGCCGTCGCGCGCCAGCCTGCTGACCGGGCTCTATCCGCACCAGGCCGGCATGGGGCATCTCGACACCGTCGTTCGCGAGGGTTCGTCGGGCACGACCGGCCGGCTCAGCGATCGGAGCGTCACCATCGCCGAGGTACTGCGCGAGGCTGGGTACTTCACGGCTATGGCCGGCAAGTGGCATCTGGGCCAGCAGAATGGTTCCCCCCCGTGGCAGCGCGGATTCGATCGCGTCCTGAACATTCGAGCCGGCGGCATCTTCTTTCCCAACCAGAATTTTCAGGGTGGCGATGAACTGACCAAACGGGGGCAGGAGCCGCTGTACCTCGACGGCCAGCCAATCCCGCGCGACTCGCCGCAGCTCGGACAGAACTGGTACACGACATTTCTGTGGACGGATTTCGCGCTGAAGTTCGTCGACGAGGCAAAGAAGGCCAACAAGCCTTTCTTTCTGTACATCCCGCACAACGCGCCGCATTTCCCGCTGATGGCGCCGCCTGAGCTGATTGCGAAGAACCGCGGCAAGTACAGGGCCGGTTGGGACAGGCTGCGCGCCGAGCGCTACCGCAGGCAGACCGAGATGCGGGTTATCGACGCCCGCTGGCCGCTCAGCCCGCGTGAAGTGGATACTCCAGCCTGGGATTCGGTGCCGGACGCTGCGCGCGATCGATTCGATGACGTGATGGCGGTGTATGCCGCGATGATCGAGGCAATCGATACGAGCGTCGGCACGCTGGTCGCAGGACTGCAGGCGCGTGGGGCACTCGAGGACACGCTGATCCTGTTCCTCTCGGACAACGGCGGCAACGCCGAATCAGGTCCCGACGGACGAGTCGAAGGCGACCCTCCCGGCGGCCCGAACTCGAACCTCTATCTGGGAATGAACTGGGCGACGCTCACGACCACGCCCTTCCGGCGATTCAAGCATTTCACCCACGAGGGAGGCATTGCCACCCCGTTCATCGCGCACTGGCCACGAGGCATCCGGGGTGGTAACCGGATAGACCATCAGCCCGGACATCTAGTGGACCTGATGGCGACGATCGTCGACGTGACCGGCGCGTCGTATCCGCGCGAGTTCAAGGGCAGGGCTATTCAGCCGATGGAAGGCGTCAGCCTGCGAGCCGCGTTCGCGGGAGGTCGCATCAGCCGAACACAGCCCATCTTCTGGGAGCACGAAGGGAATCGCGCGATTCGCTCGGGTAGGTGGAAGCTCGTCTCGCGGTACCCGGATGGATGGGAGCTTTACGACATGATCGCCGACCGCGTCGAGCGCAACGATCTGGCAGCCCGGCACCCCGACGTGGTCAGAAAGCTCGCGTCCGAGTGGGAGGCGTGGGCGCGACGTGCCAACGTGGATCGGTGGCCCGGGCCGCCCCTGACGAACTGGGGCGACCCTGCACCGAAAAAGTGACAGCGACGGTCACGCGCTGGAGCGGGACCCGTTCGAGAGGAGAAGCTCGTGAAGAGGACGACACTGCTGGCGGTCTTCGCGTGCGTCTGCGTGTGCGCGAGCACCAGCGCGCGGGAACAGCCTGCGGACGACTGTAAGCCGAATTCGCTCAACATTCCCGGCGCACCGTATCCCTGCGTCTATCCCGACAGCCGGGTGACGTTCCGGGTCGCGGCGCCGGAGGCGCAGAGGGTGCGGGTGCGGCTGGGGCCTGGCTTCGATATGAGCAAGGGGCAGGACGGGTTGTGGTACGTCACGACGACACCGCTTGTCGTTGGCTTCCATTACTACACGCTCGCGATAGACGGCGCCGTCGTCGCGGATCCCGCAACACGGACGTTCTTCGGCTCGGGTTTCTTCAACAGCGCGATCGAGGTGCCTGAACCGGCGGCGGAGAGCGACTACTACACGCTGAAAGACGTGCCGCGCGGACAGGTCCGTCAGCAATGGTACTTCTCAAAAGTCACAGGCACCTGGCGCCGTAGCTACGTCTATACCCCGCCTGGATACGACTCCGATACCAGAACGAAATATCCCGTTCTGTACCTGCTGCACGGGTGGGGAGAGAACGAACAAGGCTGGCACGTTCAAGGGCACGTCGACGTGATCATGGACAACCTGATCGCGCAGAAGAAGGCCAGACCCATGATCATCGTCATGGACAATCTCAACGCCGTGAAGCCGGGCGAGAGCGCAGCGTTGTACTTCGCTCGCGGATCGCTGACGCAGGCAGTCCCTCAGCCGCTGCCACCGGCCGGCGCTCCGCCGGCAGGCCGGGCCGCAGGTCCCGGGCGCGGCGGCCGAGGCTCGCTGGCCAGCAGCGTGTTCACCGAGATGCTGCTGACGGACCTGATACCGATGGTGGAACGTCGGTTCCGGGCGGCTCCTGGACGCGAGAACCGCGCGATGGCCGGCCTGTCCATGGGCGGTGCGCAAACGTTTGGCACGGCGCTGGCGAATCTCGACAAGTTCGCCTACATCGGCGGCTTCAGCGGGAGCGGCGGCGGTCGCGGCGGATTCGATCCGAAGACCTCGAACGGCGGCGTGTTCGCCGATGCCGCCGCGTTCAACAGGAAAGTCAAGGTCCTGTTCCTGGGAATCGGCTCGGCAGAAGGACCTGGAACGAAGACGTTCAGCGAGCAGCTGACCCAGGCAGGCATCAACAACATCTACTACGAGTCACCGGGCACGGCGCATGAGTGGCTGACGTGGCGGCGCTGCTTCAAGGAATTCGCGCCGCGGCTGTTTCGATAGTTGTCATCGGTCCAGAGCGTCAGTCACGCAACGATGAAGACACTCACCCAAGCAGCGTTCTTGGCATGGGCCGACGGTGCAGGCTTGGGCCTCGATCCGCAGTATCCTGCATCAGCGGTCTTGGTGCTTCGGCCCGACCCGCATCAGGACCGGTTCTGGGAGATTCCGGCTGAACCCGAACGTCGGCCGTACTTCATCCTATCGCTTCTGGAACTCATGGGCGACTGGCAGGAGTGCTACGCCTGGAGACACCTGGGCCGCTGGCCGGAGTCTGCCGATCCGTTGCGTGTCAACGACGTGGTCGAGTGGCGAATCCTCAAGGGGCTCGGCCTGCCGCTAGGGACTGCGGACGTCGTGAAATTCGAGAGAGCCGAGTTGGACAAGCTTGTGACGCTGATGTTCTCCACGACCGTCTTCGGGTGGTCCGTTGGCGAAGATCTCTACATCGTACCTGACCATGCCCGCTACATCGTTCAGACGGACCACCACAACGCGATTCACGTCTCGTGTCGGAGTTCGGCAGATGTTGACGAGTGGGTGAGGCAGATGCAAGAGCGAGGTTTCGCGCTTCCGGAGGAGGTGCCAGATTCAACATTCAAACGGCCGGACTGGATGAAAGGAGAGCCTCAGAGCTAGGGGCAGCCGATGCCCGCGGGCTCGAAAAGAAGCGCGACGTCGAAACGGATACCTTTACGGCGAAGCCTTCACGACCCTCGGCCAAGGCGACCACTATTTGCCGATCATGATCGAGCGAGCGCTTCGGAGGCATTTACGGCCGTGGTGGGCGTTCTGGCGCTGAGTGTGGCCGACCGCCTTCCACACTGATGGTGAAAATCTCAGCTTGGCCTTCGGTTAGTGCGTCAGACGCGATGCGCGAGCCGTCAGGAGACCAAACAGGAAACGCTCCCGATGTGTGTGTCAACGGCACCGCGTTCTGCTATTTGAGCATCAGTTCGCGGGCATATTTGGTTCCGACAACCTCGCGGTACGTGCTGCGATCCTCGTAACCCTTCATCTGGGCCTGGTCAGGGCCTTCCGTCTGCTGCAGCAGTGCATCGGCCTTCTCTACGTTGGCTTCGATGCTCGCGAGACTGCTGTATTCCCGCAGGATCAGCATGTTCCACGCACCGCCGTCATCCATCGTTCGAAGAATCTTGTACGACTTCTGGAATCCCGCCTTGATCTGCGCTTCCTCTCCCTTCTTGAACTGACCGTCGAGATATTCCAGGTACTTCTGGTCCATGCCCGCGGCAATCTTGATCATCGTCACGGTCCAGACTG
>JBAROV010000014.1:0-19515 GCA_049642465.1 Vicinamibacterales bacterium | reverse complement strand
TTACTCGCGTGATCTACACCGAGTGGCTGTTCTTTGCGCTGATGGCGGCGGGCCTCTTCGTGTTGCGCCGGCGTGGAGGATATGCACCGCCGTACAGGACCTGGGGCTATCCGGCCGTCCCGCTCCTCTTCATCGGCGCAGCACTTACGATCGTCGTGAATCAGGTCTACCGGCAACCGGCGGAGGCGTTCGGCGGCCTGGGGCTCGTGGCCATCGGAGCGCCGGTTTACTATCTCTTCCATGCGCGTCGTCGATTTCCATAACCACTTCTATCCGCCGGCGTACGTTGACGCGCTGAGGTCATCGACGTCGGTGTCGCGCGTAAAAATCACGCACGATCCCGAGGGGAATCCCTGCGTCCACTATCCGGGGGACTACAACATCCTCGTGCCTGGGCACCGTGACATCGATTATCGGCAGCGCGTGCTCGACGAACACGGCGTGGACATGCAGGTGCTGACCTTCACGACGCCTGGCGTCCACGTCGAAGAGCCGCGCGTGGCGGTCGAGCTGGCGCGAATGGTGAACGACGCGTTCGCGACGATCGTTCGGGCGCGGGGGACGCGTTTTCGCGCACTGGCGACGCTTCCGCTCAACGATCCGAAGGAAGCGACCCTGGAGCTGGAGCGCGCCATGACGCGGCTCGGAATGCCCGGGGCGATGGTATTCAGTAACGTGAACCACGTCGCGCTCGCCGACGGGATGTACGAGCCGCTGTGGAAACGGGCGAATGAGCTCGGGGCGGTGATTTACATCCATCCAACCGATCCGGCCGGCGTGGAAGCCATGCTCGATTACTGGCTGATGCCGCTCGTGGGCTTTTTGTTCGACACCACGCTGGCGGCCGCGAGGCTCGTTTTCAGCGGGGTGGTCGAACGGTATCCGCGAATTCGTTGGGTACTTACCCACATGGGGGGCGCCATTCCGTACCTCGCGGAGCGCCTCGATCGAGGCTGGAGAGCGTTTGCGGACTGCCGACAACACATCAACCGGCCGCCAAGTGAGTATTTGCGCACGTTTTACTACGACACCGTCAATTTCAATCCGGCGGCGCTTCGACTGGCGCTCGATTTCGCCGGCCCCGATCGTCTGCTCGCCGGCAGCGATTATCCGCACCAGATCGGAAGCATCCCGTTGATGCTCGAGACGATTGAAAAGCTGGACCTCACGAGCGACGTAAAAGAGAAGATTCTGGGAGGGAACGCGGCGGCCCTGCTGGGCCTTCGATAACACCCAAAGGTTGGGAGTTGCTTGACCGTGGTCGGAGTTCGTGGATAAGATTCCGGCTTCGATCGACGGCCTTTTCCGCCGTCGCGCGCAATCAGATCACGCGCGCCTGGAAGAAGCGCCAAGCGGAGGCGGGCGGCGTCGATCGAGTTGTTCCCTGCGAAAAATTCTTCGGTGCGGAGGATGTGGAATCATTCCAGTCCGGACTCGCGGCTCGTGGAAGTCGGGGTCCCCGCCGCGCGGTGTTTGCGCGGTGGGGTGGAAGTCGGAGTCCCCGCCGCGCGGTGTTTGCGCGGTGGGGTGGACCTGTCCTCCGGCGCCGCGGAATCCTAGCCAGTGGGCCAGATCTTTCCCCCCTGGTGGAACAAGCTCCCGATCGTGGCCGCCATCGCTGGCAGCCTCGGTCCGACTCTCGCGATCGCGGGCGTCTGGTACTACTTTTCTCCGTGGTACACGGACGTGGGCTACCGTCCTCAGCAGCCCGTCCCGTACAGCCACAAACTCCACGTCGGGGACCTCGGTCTCGATTGCCGGTACTGTCACGCTTCGGTGGAGATCTCTGCCGTCGCGAACGTTCCGCCCACCCGCACGTGCATGAACTGTCATCAGCTCATCAAGAAAGACAGCGAACTGCTCGCACCGATTCGCGAAAGCGCCGCAAGCGGACGGCCGATGCGCTGGATTCGCGTCCACAAGCTTCCCGACTACGCTTATTTCGCCCACAACGCGCACGTCGCGGCCGGCATCGGTTGTGTCACCTGTCACGGCCGTATCGACGAGATGGAAACGGTCACGCAGATGACCCCCCTCAGCATGAGCTGGTGCCTCGACTGCCACCGCAACCCAGGTCCCAGCAGGCGTCCCGTCTCGGAGGTCACCAACATGAAATGGTCCCCTCCACGGGACGTCCAGGCGCTCGTCGCGCAGCTCGATCGCGAGCGACCGGTCAACCCGCCGACTGACTGTTCGGGGTGCCACCGGTGAGTCGGACGTACTGGAGAAGTCTCGCGCAGATCGAAGAACGCCCCGAATCCCGCGCCTTTCTCGAGCGGGAGTTCCCGGAGGGCGCCTCGGAGCTTCCCGAGGGCATCGGCCGGCGAGACATGATCATGCTCCTGGGCGCCTCGCTGTCGCTCGCGGGCCTTGCAGGATGCCGGCGCCCGGTCGAAGAAATCGTCCCTTACGTCAACGCTCCCGAAGAGTTTGTCCCCGGGATCGCCCGCTACTACGCGACGACGATGCCGTTCCGGCGGAGCGCCTACGGCCTGATCGTCGAGAGCCACGAGGGGCGGCCAACCAAGGTCGAGGGAAACCCTTCCCACCCTTCGACCCTCGGCGCCTCGAGCTCGCGGGTCCAGGCGTCGGTGCTGGGCCTCTACGATCCCGACCGCTCGCAATCGGTCACGCTGCGGGGTGCGCGGAAGCCCTGGGCCGATTTCGTAACGGCCTGGGCCCAGCTGTCCGAGAGTCATGCCGCCGATGGCGGTGCCAGTCTGGGAATCCTCTCCGAGTCCTTTTCCTCTCCGACATTGGCGCGCCTGGTCTCCGAACTCCGTGCCCGCTACCCCCGGTTGCAGTGGGCGACCTACGACGCAGTCAGCGACGAAAACCGGCTCTCGGGGCTGCGGCAGGCTACGGGGCGGGACCTCGATCTCATGCTCCGGCTCGATCGCGCGTCGGTCATTCTCGCCCTCGATGCCGACCCGCTCCTGACCGACCCGGAAATGATCCGACACGCGCGAGGCTTCGGGGCCGGAAGGCGCGCGGGAGCCTCCGGTGGCGCCCCTTCGACAAGCTCAGGGCAGGCGATGAACCGCCTCTACGCGGTTGAAGGGGTCTATTCGCTGACGGGAGCGATGGCGGATCATCGGCTCCGTCTCGAGAGCCGGCAGATCGCTCCCTTCGTCGCGGCGCTCGCGGCACGTCTTGCTCCTTCGGAGGCCGGAACCGCGAGCCAGACGGCGCCGAACGTCCCCGGTGTCGACGCTCGGTGGATCGACGCCGTTGCCAAGGATCTCCTGGCAAACCGCGGCACTGGATTGATCGTCGCCGGAGAACGACAGCCCCCCGCCGTCCACGCTGCCGTCTGCGCGCTGAACACGCAGCTTGGCAACACGGGCAAGACGGTCAGCTACTTCGAAACGAAGGATGCCGCGCTTCCGAGCGTCGGCTCGCTCGCCTCACTCGTCTCCGCGATGAAGTCGGGAACGATACAGACACTCGTCATCCTGGGCGGCAATCCTGTGTTCGACGCCCCCGCCGATCTCGATTTCGCGTCGGCCATGGCGAAGGTCCCTCACTCGATCGCGCTCGGGCACGCGGTCGACGAAACATCGTCCAAGGCGGAATGGCATATCCCCCGCGCTCACTACCTCGAATCGTGGGGAGACGCGCGCGCGGTCGGAGGAACACTCAGCGTCGTCCAACCGCTGATCCTTCCGTTGTTCGGCGGCCGCACTCCGGTCGAAGTGCTGGGGCTGATGGTCGGAGGGCAGGATCGTCCCGGCTACGACATCGTTCGGGAGACCTGGCAGCCGATCCTGGGCGAGGCCGAGTTCGACAAGAAGTGGAACCGTGTCCTGCATGATGGATTGCTTTCCGGCAGCGAGCTTCCAGAAGTGGTTCCCGGTCTGACCGGGCGGCCGCTGGCGGAGCTAGGCCGCCTTCGCGCCGGAGGCGCTTCGGCGAGCCAGGGCCAAGCCTCGTCGGCGGCGGGTGATTTGGAGGTCGTCTTCCTGCCGTCGCCCTCGCTTCACGACGGCCGCTTTGCAAACGATGGATGGCTGCAGGAGCTTCCAGACCCGCTCACAAAGCTCACCTGGGACAACCCGGCGCTCGTCAGCCCGAAAACGGCGGCATCGATCGGCATCGCAAACGAGGATTTGGTTCGCCTCGAGTACGGGGGACGATCGCTCGAGCTTCCCGTCTGGATCCTCCCGGGAATGGCGGACGGCGTGGTCGCCTTGACGCTCGGCTATGGCCGCTCGCACGCGGGCCGGATCGGCTCGGGCGTCGGGTTCGACGCATTCACGCTTCGAAGCTCCGGAGCACCTGGATTCGACAGCGGGGTCAAACTCACCAGGCTCGCCCGTACTTACCCGCTGTCGGCGACTCAGGAGCACGGCAGCATGGAGGGGCGCCCGGTCGTGCGCGAGTCGACGCTGAGCGCGCTTCGATCGAAATCCGCTGTGGAAGCGGAACCCTCGGAAGCCTCTCACGCAGGGTCCTCACCACGAAGCGCCGAAAACGGGAAAGCGCCGGGCGCACTCGGCGTCTTCGAGGAGGACCCTCATCACTTCTCACTGTGGAAGGAGCACGGCTACGATCAGGGACATCAGTGGGGGATGACGGTTGATTTGAACTCGTGCATCGGCTGCAACGCGTGCATGACAGCGTGCCAGAGCGAGAACAATGTGCCCGTCGTTGGCAAGGCGCAGGTGGCGAAAGGGCGCGAGATGCACTGGCTGCGGGTGGACCGCTACTTCTCCGGCGAGCCCTCCGGCAGCCCCGAGATCGTCTTTCAGCCAGTTCCATGCATGCACTGCGAAGATGCCCCGTGCGAGCAGGTCTGTCCCGTCGCTGCGACCGTTCACGACGGTCAGGGCCTCAACGTGATGGTCTACAACCGCTGCATCGGGACCCGGTATTGCTCGAACAACTGTCCCTACAAGGTCCGCCGGTTCAATTTCTTCAACTACACGAAGGACACCCCCAACATTCTCCAACTCGCGATGAATCCCGACGTCACGGTTCGTGCGCGGGGCGTCATGGAGAAGTGCACCTACTGTACGCAGCGGATCAATCGGGCGAAGATCGACGCGAAGCTCGCCGGGCGCGCGCTTCGTGACGGCGACGTCAAGACGGCCTGCCAGCAGGCCTGCCCGGCCTCGGCAATCGAGTTCGGGGATCTTCGAGACTCATCGAGCCGGGTCGTCAAGGCCAAGGAGGACCCACGCAACTATGCGCTCCTCGCCGAGCTGAATACCAAGCCGAGGACGACCTATCTCTCCAAGGTGCGCAACCCGAATCCGGATCTGGAGGGCGTCGCATGACCCGTCTTCGGCGTTCCGGCTTCCGCGTGCTGCTGGGTGCTCTCATCCTCGCCTCGATCGTTTGCCTCTCAGGATGCGCGCGCGGGTGCACGTCGAGGCGGCCTCCGATCCATCTCAATCCGAGCATGGACAACCAGCCGAAGGCGCTCCCTCAGACGGCCAGCAGGTTTTTCTACGACGGCGCGTCCATGCGACAGCCCGTTCCGGGAACGGTCCCAATCGGCGGGCTGAAAGAGGATGCGGCGTTCTTCACGGGCAAGGGAGCCGACGGGCAGTTCGTCGCGACGAACCCCGTGACGGTGAACGAGGCCGTTGTCGAGCGGGGCCGTCAGCGGTACGGAATCTATTGTCAGCCGTGCCACGACGCTCGGGGAGATGGAAAGGGCATCCTGTTCCAACGAGGCAACGTCCCCACCGCTTCCTTCCATCAAGAAAAGATCGTGAAGTATCCGGACGGGCAGATCTTCGACGTCATCACCAACGGGATGGGACTGATGGCTGGGTATCGTTGGCCGATCCCGCCGGCGGACAGGTGGGCGATCATCGCCTACGTGAGAGATCTCGAGCGCAAGCGGCTGGCGACGGCCGCCACGCCCGCGGGCACGCAATGAGGCAGGTCGCGTAATGGATCGACTCCGAACGAATCAGAAGCGAGCGCTGGTCCTTCTCGGTCCCCTCGCCGCCATCGTGATATTCGCCGGGACGATCAAGATGGTCTCGGTTTTCGTGAGCCGCAGCGAGTACAGGGAGCCGTACCGAGCCGCTTCCACGACCGTAGACCAAACGCCCCGCGCGGCGGGACAGGCGGACGAGGCATCCGCCGCGGCCAAACAGCTCCAGGAGAAGCCCTACGTCGAGGCCGAGTATCGGGCTTTTCCTGTCGTCGGCAGCCGCGTGGCCATCTGGGCGGTCGCGCAACTCCACCTGCTGTTCGCCGCGTTCGTCCTGGCGGTCCCAATCTTCGCGTTCATCGTTGAGGCGATTGGTTACAAGACGGGAGATCGCCGATACGACCGGCTCGCGTACGAGTTCACCAAGCTCCTCTCAGTCTCGTTCTCGCTCACCGCGACCTTCGGAGCGTTCCTGACCTTCATGCTCATCATTCTGTATCCGAAGTTCACGAACTACCTGATGAGCGTGTTCTCTCCCACCTTCCTCCCGTACGTCCTGCTCTTCTTCGCGGAAGCCTTCTTCCTGTACACCTACTACTACGGCTGGGGGAAGTTCCGTCCGCTGGTGCATCTTGGTCTGGGCCTCGGCCTCAACCTCGTCGGCACGGCCATCATGCTCATCGCCAACGCCTGGCTCACGTTCATGATGTCGCCGAACGGGGTCTCGAGCAAAGGCGCGGTCATCTCCGTCTGGGATGCCGTCTACAACTTCACCTGGATGCCGATCAACGTCCATCGAGTCATCGCGAACGTCGCGTTCGGCGGATCGGTCGCCGCCGCGTACGCGGCGTTCAAATTCCTTCAGGCGAAATCCGACGAGGAGCGCGCGCACTACGACTGGATGGGTTATATCGGAAACTTCGTCGCGATCATCGCCTTCCTGCCGCTCCCCTTTGCCGGCTACTGGCTGGCGAAGGAGATTTACGCGTACTCGCAGACACTCGGGCTCACGATGATGGGGGGGGCCTTCTCTTGGCTCTTCATCATCCAGGCCGTTTTGATCGGGAACCTCTTCCTCGCCGCCAATTACTACTTGTGGCTCGGGATGGGACGAGTCGAGGGGGTACAGCCGCTTCAGAAGTTCATCAAGTACCTTCTCGTGGCGATCGCGCTCTGCTTCATCGTCTGGGCGACGCCGCGATCGATCATCGCGACTGTCTCCGAGGTCAGGGCCATGGGAGGGTCGACACACCCGATTCTGGGCTTCCTCGGCGTCATGTCCGCGAAAAACACCGCCGTGAACATCCTGATCCTCACGACTTTCATGAGCTTCCTCCTCTACCGCCGCACCGGCAAGATCGCAACGGTGGTGTGGGCAAAGATGGGGCATGCGGCGCAGTTGACGATCTTCGCCGGCGTCGCGTTATTCGTCATCTTCCTCGGCGTCTACGGGTACTTTGTCGAGGCCACGGTCCGGATTGGTCTTTCGGTGCCGCAGGTCCTCTCGGTTCTTTTCGCGATGGTGGCAATCACTGCCATCGACATCTTTCTTTTCCGCGGAGCGCGGAAGACGGGTGAAGTGCGCTGGGGCAGGATTCCCGCGATCTCCCAATACGTACTGATCTTCATCGCGGTCACCTTCACCTGGCTCATGGGACTCATGGGTTACGTTCGCTCCGGGCTCCGCCAGCATTGGCATGTGTACGGCGTCATTCGGGACCGCTCCCCCGACGCGTTCACGCCCACCCTCGGCTTCGCGACGCAGGTGGTCTCGGCGACCGTGCTCTTGTTTTTCCTCCTGATAGGCTTCGTCTTCTGGATCACGAGCCTGCACGACCGGCCTGATTTCGAGGAAGCAAGCGGAACGGAGCGCGCGTCGAAGCGCGAGCACGGAGAAGCAAGTCTGGGCGGAGGCCGAAGGCCGGAGCACCAAGCATGAGGGTCCCACTGATGGTCCGTATCGGCGCTCTCGTCCTTGCGACGACGGGCTTTTACACCTATGTCGGGCAGATGGTGCCTCAGAAGGAGGTTCAGCCTCCTGAGGAGACCACCCTGAGCGGCGACCTGAGCACGGCCGACATGGTCAAAGTCGGACGCCAGATCATGGAAGGTAAGGGGCTCTGCCTCACCTGTCACACGATCGGCAAGAGTGGCGCACTGCGGTTCCCCGACCTCGAGGGAATCGATGTTCGCGCCAAGAGCCGTGTCCCCGGCCTGAGTGATGTCGAGTACCTCGCGCAGTCGATGTACGAACCCAACGCCTTCGTCGTGCAGGGATTCGTGCCGGGGATGCCCCCCATCAACCAACCGCCGATCGGCCTCACCGACGAGGAGATCCTCTGCGTGATCGCGTACCTCCAGACTCTTGGCGGGACGCCGACCGTCACGTTGCAGACGAAGCACCGCTACAACAGTGCCGCGGCGGCACCTGCCGCGGCGCAGCCGTCCGCGACTCCCGCGAAGGAGGTCCCACGATGAACATCCTGGTCGTTCTCGCTGTGGCCGCGGCGTTCGCGCTCCTTCGCTTTCGTCGGGCCAACCTTCTGCTGTGGGCCGGCGCGTGGTGGGTCGGGATCTACATCCTCCTCCGATTCGGATTCACGGCTCCGATTCCCTCGTCCGTCGTCGCGCTCTATATGGGAATCGTCTCCATCGCGATCCTGGCGTACGTGTCCTCCAGCCAGGAGCGCCGCGAAGAAGTCTCCGGCCCGCTCGTCCGGTTCATGACCGACAGGCGGTACACCGTGCTCCTCGGAGCAACGGTCGTCGCCATCCCGGCTCTCGCCGCCGCGAATGTCTACGTCAAGATGAACGCCCCGCTCCAGCCTCCCCTCTTCTCGCGGACCGTGCATCCTGCGTCGCCTACCGAGATCACGGTTCACGACAAAACGATCGATCTCGACGCCGGAGAGAACCCATTCCTGAGGCTCGAGACGTCGAATCCTGAAGAGTTCCGCAAACACGTCGAGAACGGGCGCCAGGTCTACTATCGCAACTGCGTCTTCTGCCATGGCGACAACCTGGCCGGCAACGGCATGTTCGCGCACGGGCTGGACCCGGTTCCGACCAACCTGCCAGAGACGATCCCGCAGTTGCGTGACACGTTCCTCTTCTGGCGGATTTCCAAGGGAGGCCCGGGGCTTCCTGAGGAAGGGGGCCCCTGGGACACGGCGATGCCGGCCTGGGAGAAGTTCCTGAAGGAAGACGAGATCTGGGATGCGATCCTCTTTCTCTACGATTTCACGGGCCAGAAGCCTCGCGCCAGGGAGGAGGCCGCGCACTGATGTTCTCTCGCCTGATTGGTGCTCGCTCGTCTCTCGCGGCCGCGTGTCTCGCTGTCCTGATCGCCTCGTTGTACGCCGCGCCGGCGGGATCCGTTCGCGCGGCGGCGCAGGACCTCGGGACCGAGGCGCAGCGTGAATCGGGGAAGCAGCTGTACCTCAAGTACTGTTCGCAGTGCCACGGCGACAAGGGAGACGGCGAAGGCTACGCAGCCCCGCATCTACGCCCCAGGCCGCGCGACTTCACGACGGGCAAGTTCAAGGTCCGCACGACTCCCACCGGAGCGCTTCCGACCCACCAGGACCTCGTGAACATCATCAGGCGCGGCATGCCGTACACATCGATGCCCGCCTGGCCCAACTTCACCGACCAGGAAGCGTCGGATCTCGCGTACTTCATTACGACTTTCTCCCCTGACTTCTCGAGCGCCGAAAACGTCCCCCAGCCCATTTCGCTCCCGAGCGCCCCGAGAGCGACGAATGAATCGATCGAGCTCGGGAAGAAGCTCTACGCAGAGAACGGTTGCATTAAGTGCCACGGCACGCTCGGTCGGGGGGACGGACCTTCGGCTCCAACTCTGAAGGACGACTGGGGTCATCCGATTCGCTCGGCGGACCTCGCACAGAGCTGGACCTTCCGGGGAGGATCGTCCCGCGAGGACATCTTCAGAACGCTCAGTACGGGACTCAACGGGACTCCGATGCCGTCGTTCGTCGACGCTCTCCAGCCCGAGCAACGATGGGCGATTGCAGACTTCATCGTCTCGCTGTCGGGGAGCAACGGGCCCGGCTACTCCAACCTCGTCATCGCCAAGCACGTTGGGGAGTCGATCGATCTTGCCAAGGGGGCCGCGAGTTTCGCCTCCGCTCCTCCGGCACGTTTCCCAATCGTCGGGCAGATCATGGAACCGGGACGCGCGTTCCATCCGCCCGCGACCAACGTCATCGTTCAGGCGATTTACGATGCGGACTCATTCGCCCTCCTCGTGCGATGGCACGACATGAGCGCGGAGAAAACCGGGAAGAACGGGCCCTCGCTTCCCGTACCGCCGGAGGAGGAGGAGGAGCCGCGGGCGGCCGCCGCAGGCGAGAGTGGCGGCGCGAAGGGGAGTGTCTTTGGGGAAGACGAAGTCGCTCCGACCCCGCCCGGCCAGCAGCCGGCAGCGGACCCCTTTGCCGAGGCGGAGGCGGCGCCAGCCGCCACGGCATCCGAGTTCTCGGACGCAGTCGCGGTCCAGATCCCTTCGCAGGTGCCGACGGGTGCCCGCAAGCCCTACTTCATCTTCGGCGACGGTCAGAACTCGGTGGATCTCTGGTTCTTCGATCTGGCGCGTCCCGATCCCCTTCAGTTCACCGGTCGCGGCAGCGCGGATATCGCGGCCAACGACACCGGGGATCTCACCGGCGTCGCGAATTACGACCAGGGCGAATGGTCGGTCATCTTCAAGCGGCCCCGTCGCGTGTCGTCGGGCGCCCCATTCTCGCCGGGAGAATTTCTGCCCATCGCCTTCTCGGTCTGGGACGGGTTCTCTCGTGAGCGTGGCAATCGGCGCGGCCTGACGTTGTGGTATTCGCTCTACGTCGAGCCCGAAAACGTCCCCTCGGCCGCCGGCCCGATGATCAAGACGGCGCTCTTCATTCTCGTGATCGAGCTGGTGGTGATCGGTTGGGTACGCTGGTCTCGGGGACGCAACGAGCTTGGCGATGGGCGCAGACAACAGCCGGCCACGAGCGTTTGAGCTGCCCGGGGCCTTCGGAGGATCGCATGTACAAGAGCATCTACGTTCCCGTCGATAACTCAGACCATTCCAACCGTGCCGTCGCCTGCGCCGTTGACCTGGGCAAGGCGTACTCGGCGAAGCTGGTCGGCTGCCATGTCTACGCGGCAAAACTGCACGACTATCGCTTCAGGCAGATGGAGTACACCCTGCCCGAGGAGTACATCGACGAGGTGGAGCTCGAGCGCCAGCGGAAGATCCACGACAGCCTCATCACGATGGGCCTCAAGCTCATCTCCGACAGTTATCTTGATGGCATGTCGCGCCTCTGTGGGCAGTCGGGGCTGGCGTTCGAGCCGCGGATGATGGACGGGAAGCATCACATCGAGATCCTCAAAGATCTCGCCGGCTCACAGCACGACCTGGTCGTAATCGGGGCTCTGGGGATCGGCCGCGCGCGGGACAGCGTGATCGGCTCGGTCTGCGAACGCGTCGCCCGCCAATCCGACCGCGATGTCTGGGTCGTCAAGCACGTCCCGGAACCGGGCGAGGCGGAGCGGGACACGATCCTGGTCGGTGTCGACGGCAGCCCTCAGTCCTTCGGCGCGCTTATGACTGCCGTTGACCTGGCACGCACGTTCGGCAAGAAGGTCGAAGCGATCGCTGTCTACGACCCCTATCTGCACTACTCCGTCTTCAACGGGATCGTCAACGTCCTCACCGAGCAGGCGGCCAAGGTCTTCCGTTTCGAGGAACAGAATCAGCTTCATGAGGAGATCATCGACACCGGGCTCGCGCAGATCTATCAGTCTCACCTCGAGGTGAGCGAGCGGATGGGGAACGAAGCGGACATCGCGATCAAGAAAACGCTGCTCGACGGCAAGCCCTTCCAGAAGATCCTCGATCACGCGCGCAAGACCAATCCCTGGCTCATCGTGCTGGGCCGGATCGGCGTGCACAGCCCGAAGGACGAGACGGGACTTGGGAGCAACGCAGAAAACATCCTGCGCGCCGCGCCGTGCGACGTTCTCCTGACCACTCGCCTCGAAGTACCACGCCTCGATGTCCGCGCCGAGGAGACCGTGCGATGGACGCCGGAAGCCGATGAGCGGATGAAGCACGTGCCCGAACAGGTCAAGGGAATCGCCCGCACCGGCGTCCTTCGACTCGCGCTCGAGAAGGGGCATTCGGTGATCACGAGCGCGGTGATCGACGAAGCAATGGATCGGTTCATGCCGAGGAGCGCTTCGGCTGCAACCAAGGCGCTGGCGGAGGCCGTGGCTCTCGAGCGAGCGAAATCCGGCCCCGTGTCGATGTGCCGGGCGTGCGGCGTCACGGCCACGCAGAGCGGCGCCGTGCGGTGCACCGTCTGCGGCGCTGCGGATTTCGAAGTGATCTCCCAGGAGATGATCGAGCGGATTGCGGAGGTGGAGGGAGGTCTCCAGGAAGAGACCACCTACGACGGACGCAAGCTCCGCTGGTCGGAGGATGCCCGGAAGGGTCTCTGGACCATGAAGAACGCCTACCAGCGGCGGCGAGTCAAAGCGCGTGTCGAAAAGCGCGCGCGCATGATGAAGCTCGACGCGATCACGCTCCAGTTCGCACGACAGGTGATCGAGGAGGAGACCGGAGCGCCGCTGGATATTCAAGGTAGCACGGTCCTCGCCGCGATGGAGTCAAAGCTGGTCGCGCGGGACGACAAGAAGAACCCGCTGATCTCGACGTTCGAGTGGACGAACGATGCCGCGCAGCGAATTCTGCGCGTGCCGGCCGGGTTCATGCGGAACAAGACGCAGGAGCGGATCGAGGAGCTTGCGCGCGAGCGCGCCGCCGCTACGATCAATCTTGCGCTCGTCGAAGAAGGGATCGAGATCGGCAAGAAGATGATGGCAGAGATGATCTCGACCTACTCTCCGCCCACTTCGACGAGCGCGAAGCACAACCTGAACGAAGTGAGCCCGCTGACCGCGCGAAGCAGCGAATAGGGGTCAGATCTTGTTTCTTGCACGATTGACCGCTCAAGTGGACACAAGACGTCGGCGGTCTCTATCCTCTTCAGAGGACACTCGTGCAAGAAACAAGATCTGACCCCTATGTCGGCATACCGCTTCTGCCGGACTGACGACATCGGGCTGCTCGTCGACGCCCTGAATCGCTGCTGGGCGCCGTACTTTCCCGACGAGCCGCCCATGACGGCCGCCGCGTTCAAGCGGTCGATCCGCGACCTCCAGGTCTGGTGCAGCAGCTGCATGGTCGCGTTTTCGGGCTCCGATCCGATCGGCGTCCTGATCGGCGCCAAGCGGCCTTCCGCGACGCTCGTTCACAAGATCGCCGTGCATCCCGATCATCGGCGGCAGGGCCATGGCCGTCACCTGCTCACGTCGCTCGGGTCGAAGCTGGCGATTCTCGGTCCTCCGCGAATCATCGCCGAAATCCCCGAGAGTCTCGACCCTGTCCGCGCCCTATTCACCGCATGCGGTTATGGACAGGAAGCACTACTGACCGATTACGTCCTGCAGGGTGAGGAGACTGATGCACGCGGAGTGGAGGGCCGATTCGTGATCCCTCTCACGGTCGACGATCTCGCAGCGAATGGTCTTCTTGGGGAGACCCACCCGCCAGTTTGCTGGGAGCGATCGGCGGCGACGCTTGCGGCCAGGAAGGACGACATCGCGGGACTCGCCGTGGCCTCCGACGAGCGAATCGAGGCCTGCATCCTTTATATAAAGGATGGCGAAATCGTGTCCCTCAGGACGTTCGTCGAGGACGGGGCGGCCCGCCTGAAGCAACTGCTGTCTCGACTCCCGGCGAGGACCTTCAGGTTCCCCAAGGTCCACCCGGAGGAGATACCTAAAGCGCTGGCCGAGACGCTCGGGTTTCGACCCCGCGGCGGTCATCTGCTCTACGCAGGGACGGCGCGCTCCGGGTAGTGGGGCCGAGCTCGCGGTCGAACGACGCTGAAGAGCCAGCCACAGTCGTTCGTCAATTCGGAAGAGCGAAGGCGACGATCGTGCCGCCGGCCGGCCGACCTGATTTCCCGCCGCCAGCCGAGATGACGACGTATTGCTTGCCGTTCACCATGTAGGTGCTAGGCGTGGCGTTGCCGCTGAACGGGAGTTTCGCCTGCCACAGGACTTGTCCGGTCGCTTTGTCGAAAGCGCGGAACGTTTCGTCAGCCGTCGCGCCTATGAAAATGAGTCCGCCGGCCGTGACGACCGGACCGCCGTAGTTCTCCGTGCCGGTCGGGGGAATCCCTCGTTTGGTCAGTTCAGGATACTCGCCGAGCGGGACCTTCCACTTGATTTCTCCGGTGTTCAAATCGACCGCGTTCAGCGTCCCCCACGGCGGCTTGATAGCGGGATATCCCTCGCGATCGAACCACCGCCGGAAACCAGCAAACGCATACGGCGGTCCTTCGCGCGCCGGTCCATCAGCCCCCGGGGCGGCCGCGTCAACCGCTGCCGGCCGCTCCGTGCCGAACAGAAAATCGAGGATTGCACCACGCTGTGTTTCGGGAAGCTGACCGAAGGGCGGCATGCGACCGCCGCCGGAATCGACGACCTTCGTCACGTACTCACGCGTGAGACGATCCCGCATGTTCAACAGCGGGGGCATGCCTCCAGCGGCATCTCCGGTCCGGTCCATCCCGTGACAGGACGCGCAATGGACCAGGTATTGACGCTCCCCTCGCGAAACCGGCGCGCCCGTTGGACCACGCGTCGGAATCATCTGATAGAACCAGGGGATCTCGTTGAGATTGGCGTAGAGGATGCCGTCCGGATCGGCTGCCGCGCCACCCCATTCGAATCCCCCATCGGGGCCGGGAAACAGGATCGTTTCCTTCAGGCTGGGCGGAGGAAGTGCGCCAAACGACCCGGCCCGTTTGAATCGCTCCGACGTCAGCACGCGCGCTTCTGGTGAGATGTCCGAGACGTCCGCCTCTGTATAGAGCTGACGCATCAACGGGGCCGGCTTCTCGGGAAATGGCTGCGTCGGCCAGGTCTTCACCCCGGGAATCCTCGACTCGTGACCGGTCCGCTCGCGAACCGGCCACAGCGGCGACCCCGTCACCCGATCGAATACGAACAGCAGTCCATGCTTCGTCCCTTGCGCCACAGCATCAATGCGTCGACCGTTGTGGGTGACCGTGAGGAGCGTGGGTGGACTTGGGAGATCCAGATCCCACAAATCGTGGTGGACAATCTGGAAATGCCACAGACGTTTCCCCGTCGTGGCGTCCAGCGCGATGACCGAATTCGCGAACAGGTTGGCGCCGAAGCGATCGCCGCCCCAGAAATCAGGTCCCGCCGTTTCGGTCGACACGTAGACGATGCCACGCTGTTCGTCGACGGAATGACCCGACCAGTCGGATGCACCCCCGGCAGTCTTCCAGGCGTCGGGCGGCCAGGTCTCATAGCCGTACTCGCCCGGCCGTGGGATGGTACGAAAGACCCACTTGAGCTCCCCCGTGCGAACGTCAAACGCTCGTATCGCTCCCGCCGTTTCCTCGCTGATCAGCCCCCCGAGGATCAAGAGATCCTTGTAGATCACTCCTGGCGTGTTCAGCCTGACGGTCGGAGTACCGCCGAGGCCGAGCCCGCGCCCGAGATGGATTGATCCGTTGTCACCGAAGCTGCGAATCAGCGCACCGGTGCGCGCGTTGACGGCGTAGAGCCAGGTTCCCGCGGACGTGAAGATTCGGCGATCGTCGCCGCTCTCCCAATAGGCCAGACCGCGCTGTCTGTTGCCGACCAGGTCGTCCCGTTCTGACTTCGGGTCGAACCTCCAGATTTCCTTGCCGGTCCCCGCATCGAGCGCCATCAGCTTGCGGGAGGGCGAAGCGGTGTAAAGCACGCCGTCGATGATCAGGTTGTTGGTTTGGAATTCGCCCTTGTCGCCAGTTTCGAACGTCCACGCGACCTGCAACCGTGTCACGTTTCCGGTGTTGATTTGATCGAGCGTGGAGTAGTGGGTGCTGCCTTTGTCTCCCAGGTAAGTACGCCAGTCGCGCCCGGCGCCGCTCGAAGTCCACTCAGACGGGCCGGACGCGGAGCCGGGAGGTCGGCTTGACGGCGTCGACGCTGCTGGTAGATTCGTACTGCGTGTGCAGGCCGAGACGAGAACGGCCAGCGACAACAAGACGACCGCCCGACGTGTTCCCACAGTGTCCCTACCTTGTTGACGTGGCGGCCGGATTCACGCCTCCGTCGGCGATGAACTGCGTCATGCGCTGTTCCAGCACCGGCAGTGGCACCGAGCCGATGGCGAGGATGGCGTCGTGAAAGTGACGCTGGTCGAACCGTGCTCCGAGTTTCTCTTCCGCCTCACGACGGTGCCGCCGGATCTGCAGCTCACCAAGCTTGTACGCCAGCGCCTGGCCTGGCCACGCGATGTAACGCTCGACTTCGGTCGTGATCTCGTGCTCGGAGAGCGCGGCGCGCGTTCGCAGATAATCCATCGCCTGCTCACGACTCCAGCCGAACTGGTGGATTCCCGTATCGATGACCAGACGGCACGCACGCCACATCTCGTAGGTGAGCCGGCCGAAGTCCTCGTAGGGAGTCTCGTAGATTCCCATGATTGTTCCCAACCACTCGGTGTAGAGTCCCCAGCCTTCACCGTACCCCGAGAACGACGTGCCGCGGCGAAATGCGGGGCGTTCTGGACCCTCGAGCGCCAGGGCCGCCTGGAAGCTGTGGCCCGGCGTGCACTCGTGCAGGGTCAGGGCGGCCAGCGTGTACAGCGGTCGCGCCGGCAGGTTGTAGGTGTTCATCAGGCATGCCTCGAGGCCACCCCGACCACCTGTGTAGATCGGTGCGAGGGCGTCGGGCACCGGCCGGATGCCGTGCCGACGCCGCGGGAGGAACCCGATCGTTTCGGCGAGCTTCCAGTCGGCTTTCTTCGAGACGTACGCCGAGTACGAGAGGAGCTCGCGGGGGGTCTTGGCGTAGAACTGCGGATCGGTTCGCAAGAAGTGGAAGAACTCCGCCATCGTCCCTTTGAAGTTCGCCCGCTCCTTGGTTGCCTGCATTTCGGCCTCGATGCGCGCGACTTCTTTCAACCCGATCTCGTGGATCTGCTTTGCCGTGAGGTCGAGCGTCGTGAACTTCTCGATCATGGCCTGGTAGTAGGCGTCGCCGTCCGGCATCGCGGCTGCCGCGAGCGTCGTCCGTGCCTTGGGGAGATACTCGGAACGAATCATCGTGAGAAGCCTGGCGTACGCGGGTGCGACGACGTCACGGATGACGGTCGCCGCTTCGGCGCGCAGCGCTGATTGGTCGCTGGCGTCGATGGTCGAGGGCATCTGCGTGAAAGGCGTGTGCAGCGGATTGCTCGTGTCCCCTTTCACGTACGGCTCGATCGTTTTGTCGCGGCCGATGACCGACACGCGCGGCACGGTGAAGCCGCGCGCGAGGCCGGCCCGCATGTTGGCGATCTGTTCGTCGAAGTAGCGCGGCACCTCGCGGAGGCGTGCGAGATAGGCGCGGTACGCTTCGGCCGTCGCGAAGCCTTGACGTGGCGTGAACTGGGTCCAGAAGAACGTGTCGCTGTTGAACGGCGCCTCGTACGTCCGGAACTTCACGTCGTTCGCGAGGGCGCGAATCGAGGCGCGGAAGACCTGCGCGTTCACCTTCTCCTCTGGCGAGAGCCGGTCGAACGGCACCGCGTCCAGCGCCGTCAGCGTGCGCGTCCAGTATGTGAGCCGAGCCTGCTGCGACACGGCGTCGACCCTGGGCAGGCGCGCCACATCGCTCTGTTGATCGGCGTCTCGACCCAGCTCCTTTCTCCGCCAGTTCCATTCCTTGGTATAGAGGGCACGCAGCCGGTCGTCGGCGGAGTCGCCGGCACGCTGCGTCTGGGCCGCGGTGGACGACAGCACCAAGAGGGCGCACAGCACGGGACAGGCGGGCGGCCAGCGACGGAATGAGCAGCTCGACATCGAAGCATCTCCCTGAGGTGAGCCCGGAACAAATCTGGAGCTCATGGGACGCCGCGTATTCTAACCATCACATTGTCAGACGACTATTCCATTGATTGCTATAGCAAAAACAGGTAGAGTGACGGAATGGCTCGAACCCGTCGTGAAGGCCCGGAACCGGAGGATTTTCTCCCGCTGCCGCGGGATACCTTCGATGTACTCGTCTCGCTGGCCGATCGAGATCGCCATGGCTACGCCATCCTGCAAGACATTGCCGAACGGACGGACGGGCGTATCCGGCTGAGTCCGAGCACGCTGTATGCGGTGGTCAAGCGACTGCTCGAATCGGAGCTTATCGAGGAGCTGAGCGAACGCCCCGATCCGGCACACGACGACGAGCGTCGCCGCTACTATCGCCTGACGCCGTTGGGCCGGCGTGTGGCCGAATCGGAAGCCGCCAGGCTGACACGTCTGCTTGCGGATGCGAGGGCGAGCGGCCTCGTTCCCCGGAGGCGATAGCGATGCCCGTCACACGTGTTGAACGGCGGGCGCGTGCGTTGTTCGGAGCCGTACTGCATCTCTACCCGGCCTCGTACCGTGACGAGTACGGCAGGGAGATGACGCTCGTCCTGGTAGACCGGCTGCGCGGCGAACACAATGCGGTCGCGCGATTCATCGCGTTCCTTGGCGCTATCGCCTCGGTCCTCGCGGACGCTCCCAAACAGCATGTGATCGTCCTGGCGCAGGATCTTCGACTCGCGCTTCGTCTGATCCGACGCGAGAGATGGTTCGCGACCGTGGCGATTGGTACCGTTGCGATCGGAATTGCGCTGTCGACCGCGGTCTTCAGCGTCGGGAAATCCTTGTTGGTCGATGCGCTGCCGTATCGCGAGGCCGAACGGGCAACGATGGTGTGGGTAACCAATCCGCGACAGGGTTACGATCGCGACGTCAACTCGTATCCGCGCCTGCTTGCCTGGCGCGAGCACGGAAGGCTGATCGAAGCGTTTGCGGGCTATGCGTTCCGGCGCGCGGTCGTGACCGGCATCGGCGACCCCGAACAGCTCCTCGTCGTCAGAGCCACACCAGAGTTCTTTGCCGTCGTTCAGACCGAGCCGGTCGCGGGGCGTTTGTTCGCCGCGAGCGAAGAACAAGCCGTAGTCGTCGTGCTCGGATACGGCCTCTGGCAACGAAAATTCGGCGGGAACGCTAGCGCGGTCGGTCAAATCCTGCGACTGGATTCGATCCCGCACACCGTCATCGGTGTGCTGCCGCCGTCGTTTCAGTTCCCCGCACGCGATCTGGACGCGTGGGTTCCGTTGCAACCGAGCGCAGAGGAACGGAGCAGCGGCGCCTTCTGGCTGCAGACCGTCGGGCGACTCAAGCCCGGTGTGTCTCTTGCACAGGCGCAACAAGAAATGACCGCGATCGCGGCGCGGCTGGGGGCTGAGCGGCCCAGCGATCGAGAGCTTGGCGTCGCCCTCGTCGGTTTGCGCGACGAGATCGCGCGTCCATTCAGACCGGCGCTTATCATGCTCACCGCAGCCGCGGCGGGCGTGCTGCTGATCGCCTGCGTGAACGTCGCGGGAATGCTGACGGCTCGCGGGGCGGCGCGGCGGCGGGAAGTCGCCATTCGAACCGCGCTCGGCGCGTCCAGGCGTCGCGTCGTACGGCAACTGCTGACCGAAGCGGTCATTCTGTTCGTTT
>JBAROV010000008.1:0-51837 GCA_049642465.1 Vicinamibacterales bacterium | reverse complement strand
CCTCAGACCCCAGCCCCTGCTCCGCTGCCCACGTTGGAGCAATCCTTTGAGTTGTTGAAAGAGTTCAAGATCGGAACCGACTCGACGGGTCTGATCCCTGTCGAGCGGGCGGTCATGGAGGTTCATGGGAATGAGACGGCGCGGGCGGCGCTCGAAAAGCGGCTCGTCGCGTATCTTGGCAGGTCCTATTCCTCAGTGACCCGCGCGTTCGTCTGCCGCCAATTGGTCCTCATCGGATCCGCGGCGTCTGTGTCGGCGGTGACGCCCCTGATCCTTGACGACGAGCTGAACGTCCATGCCCGGAATGCACTCGAGCATATTCCGGGACCAGAGTCCGAGAAGGCCTTGCGCGATGCGCTCGGCCAGGCCAAGGGGCGCACGAGGATAGGTGTGATCAATTCCGTCGCCGCGCGGCGGGATGCGGCGAGCACGCCAGTCCTCATCAAGATCCTGGGCGAAGATCCCGAGTCCGCGGCGGCAGCGGCCAAGGCGTTGGGAGAGATCGGCACGCCCGAGGCGGCCAAAGCGCTGGCGGCGGCTCGCGGGAAGGGACCCGCGCGGGTGCAGCAGGCCGTTGTGGACGGCACGCTGATTTGCGCCGATCGACTCGTGGCGACGGGCCAGCGCAGTCAGGCGATCACATTGCTCGAAAGCTTGACCGACGCGTCCCAGCCGGAGCACGTGCGACGGGCTGCCAGAAGGACGCTGTCCGCTGTGACACGCAAGTCATAGCGGCGCGGCATCGACATGGCGAAGAGGCCCAGAATCGGGAAGTGGTCCCTCTGCTGGTTTGCCTTTTTCCTGCTGCCTCTTCTGTTCCCGAATTCCGCCTCCTGGGCGCAGGAACAGCCTGCACGCGAGCGACACCTAAGCGAGTTTCGCGGTCTCACGATGGGTGGGACCTTTTCAGTGAAGATAGTTACTCCCAAAGACGAGCTGGAGACTCCCGGTCTTCACGATGTCGATCGGGCCCTCCGTGCCACGCTCGATCGCATCAACAGGCTCATGTCGACGTGGGATTCTGACTCCGAGCTCTCCCGGTTCAACCGCTCGACGAGTCTCCAGCCCTTTCCCGTCTCGCCCGAGACGTTCGAAGTGTTCAAGTGGTCGATCGATGTGGGGATGCTGACTGGTGGCGCGCTGGACGTGACCATCGGGCCGCTGGTGGACGCCTGGGGTTTTGGCCCGGGCGGTCCGCGGAATCCGCTGCCGACGAACCAGGAGATCGCACGGCTGCGGAAATCGACGGGGCTCGATCGAATCGAGCTCAATCCTGCCGCGCGAACCGTGCGCAAGACCTTGCCGAAGGTGCGTTGTGACCTCTCGTCGGTCGTGCCCGGCTATGCCGCCGATCGCCTCTCGGCCGAACTGTCGAATCGCGGATTCACGGATTTTCTCGTGGATGTCGGCGGCGAAGTGAAGACCCGCGGCCGGAACGAGGCCGGAACCGCGTGGCAAGTCGCGATCGAGCGGCCCGAGCCGAACAGCGATGCGATCCAGCGCCTCGTGCCGATCTCCGATCTGGCGATCACGACAGCTGGGGATTACCGGAAGTATCGTGAAGTGGATGGCCAGCGGGTCACGCACATTCTCGATCCGCGAACCGGCCGTCCCCTGACGCACCGGCTGGCGTCTGTCACGGTCATCGACACGCTGGCAGTCCGCGCCGACGCCTTCGACACGGCGCTGATGGTGCTGGGAACCAACGAGGGGATGGCGGTGGCGACGAAGTTGAACCTGGCCGCCCTGTTCATCGAGCGCACGGACGAGGGGTTTTCGGAGCGCGCGACACCCCGGTTCGAGGAGATTGCCTCGAAGCGATAACTCTGCAGGAGGATCGAATGATTGTGCTGACCGCGAAGTACTTCGTGAAGGCTGGCCGCGGCGACGAGGTCGAGGCGGCGCTGCGCCGGATGGCGCCCCTCGTCAAGGCCAGCGAACCCGGCTGCAAGATCTATCACGCCAATCGATCCGCCGATAACGCCGATATCTTCCTGCTCTACGAGCATTACGTCGATCAGGCCGCTCTCGACGCGCACCGCAACACGCCGCACTTCAAGGAGATCATCGAGGGCGCCATCGCGCCGCTCCTCGACAAGCGCGAGCGCGAGCTGTATCAGTCGGTGATCACGTAGCCGCCCGGACATGAAGCTGGTTTCGTTTTCCCTGCCGTCGCCGATGGGACCGCAGGTCCGGACCGGTGCCCTCGACGCCGCCGGCCGCGTCGTCGATCTCGCCGGGGCGTGCCGGGCGTCGCTCATCAGCGAAGGGCTCACGCACGCTGCGGCCGCGCGGCTCGGCGAGGCATTGCTGCCTGGCGACATGGTGGCCTTGATCGAGGGAGGCGAACGTTCGCTCGACGCCGCGCGCCGCGCGCTGCAATGGGCGGCCGACGAGGGACCGGACGCCGGCGGCGTGCGTATCGTTCATCCGGCGGAGGAACTGCAATTCCTGCCGCCCGTGCCGAGGCCGCCGCTGCTGCGCGATTTCATGGGGTTCGAAACTCATCTCCGCAACATCTACCCGAAGCTCGGGCGCGAGATCCCCCCTGAGTGGTACAAGATTCCGGTCTACTACAAGGGAAATCCCGGCAGCCTCGGGACGCACGGCGATGACATTCCCATTCCCTCGTACGCCACGGCGCTCGACATCGAGTTCGAGCTCGCAATGGTCATCGGCCGGGGCGGCATCAACATCCCGGCAGATCGTGCGCTCGAGCACGTGTTCGGCTACATGATTTACAACGACTTCAGCGAGCGGACGATTCAGGCGCGCGAAATGTCGGTCGGCCTCGGTCCGGCCAAGGGAAAAGACTTCGTGCGCGGCCACGTGCTCGGACCGTACCTGGTGACCGCAGACGAAATACCAGACGTCTACAATCTCCGGATGGTCGCTCGCGTGAACGGCAACGTGTGGTGTGAGAGCAACTCCGGCACGATCCATTGGAAGTTCGAGCAGATGATCGCCCACGCCTCGACCGATGAATTGCTGCGCCCGGGCGAGATCCTCGGCTCCGGAACGGTTGGCGGCGGATCGGGCGCCGAGCGCGGCACGTTTCTCGGCCGCGGCGACGTCGTCGAGCTCGAGGTCGAACGCCTCGGTATCTTGAGAAATCGGGTTATCTGAATCCCGATCGGCTTCACCGATCGGGATCGTCGATGATCGCTACAGCCCGCACCGGAGCAGCGGATGCGCCGCGCCATTTCACGGGCAGCACGCTCACGATAAAGGAATGGTACGGCGCCGGGATCTCGTGCAGGTTGCAGAGATTCTCGAGGTGGTAGTACTCCCGCTCGCGCATGACGCGGTGCGCTTCCCAGAACTTTCGCCGCTCGAACATCTGCGCCACCGGAGGGTCGAAGCCAATCGCATCGATGCCCATGACCTTGACGCCGCGATCGAGCACGCCGTGGACGGCTTCCTTCGTCATGCCCGGGTGATTCGTGAGGTAGCTCTTCTCCGTCCGCTGCTTCGCCGCGTCGGTCCGAAGCAGCACGATGTCCAGCGGCTTGATCCGGTAGCCATCGAGCCTGCGCTCGGCCTCGTCGATGTCTCCCGGCGTGATCTCCTCCCCCGCCCGTTTATGGGTCAGATCGAGGACTACGCCGTCGCCGTAGCAGTAGTCGATCGGAATGCCCTCCGCGCGCGGCGCATCCGGCTTCACGTGTCCCCACGAATCGATATGTGTGCCGATGTGATCGCCGGTGACGATCATGCAGTGATTGGTGATCTCGTCGACGCCGTACTGGTCGGTGCCGACGCTGCGCGCCATCTCGCGGTAGGTCTCCATCTCGACGATGACCGGTTTGGCGACGTTGGGGTAGGTCATCATCCCTTGATAGACCTCCATGCTGAGGTCGATGAGCCTGCGTTTCATTTGCCCTGCCACCCGCCGTCGACGAAGATCGACTGCCCGGTCAGATAACTGGCTTCGTCGGACGCGAAGAACGCCGCGACCGCGCCGATCTCGCGCGGTTCGCCGGCACGCCCGAGCGAGATCTGGGCCAGGACCTGTGGCAGCACGACCGGGTCCTTCATCACCCACGACGTCATGGGCGTATCGATCAGGCCCGGATGGATGCAGTTGACCCGGATACCGAGTGGCGTCACTTCGGCGGACATGTTGCGGGTCAATGCCTCGAGGCCGAGTTTCGTCGGCGCGTAGTGGGTACGTCCCGGCAGGACCTTCGCCGCCTGGATCGAACCGATGTTGACGATGCTGCCTTTGCGCCCCTCGGCCACCGCTCGGCGGCAGAAGACCTGCGAGCAGAGCCAGGCGCCGCGCAGGTTCACGTCGACGAGGCGGGTCCACTGCTCGTCGGTCAGCTCGAGAAACGGCACGATTGTCTCGATGCCGGCATTGTTCACCAGGATGTCGATCGGCCCGAGCTCCCGCCAGACCCTGTCGATCATCGGCTCGACGTCGGCGCGTCTGGCGACGTCCCCCTTGACCGCTACGGCGCGGCGACCCGTCGCGCGAAGCGCCTGCGCGACGTCCTCGGCTTCGTTCAGATCGTTCACCGCGACATCGGCGCCCTCCGCGGCGAACACTTCGGCGATGCCCCGGCCGATGCCCCGGCCGGCTCCTGTTACCAGCGCGATTTTGCCTTTGAGTTTCACAAAATCCTCTCGAAGTCAGTGCGTTACGCGCAACTCGTGTCCGCCGAGCTCTTCGTATACGTTGGTCAATAGAAGGCCTTGATGGCGGCCGCACCATTAGAAGATCCCGTAGCGGTCCCACGCCTCCTGTGCGCTCAGGCCGCCCTTGATGGCCTCGAACACTCGCTTCTCTCCATGGGCCTTCGACCACGCGCCCTCGAAAACCTCCGCTTCGATCTCGCGGGGAATCACGACGACGCCCTCCAGGTCGCCGAAGATGGCATCGCCGGGACGGATGTCGACGCTCCCGATTCGGACGGGGCAGCGGAAATCGACCACGGTGCCGCGCGTTCGTTGATCCTGCGCATACCGCCCGCGCGAGAAGCACGGAAATCCGACGGCGAGGATGCCCGGCGTGTCGCGCGACCAGCCGTCGATCACCACTCCGGTGGCGCCGCGGTTGCGCGCGCTCATGGTCATGAGCTCGCCCCACGACGCATAGGCGCGCGACGGACCGGTGCAAAGGTACACTTCGCCCGGCTTTAGATCGTCCAGCGCACGCAGCATCAATCCGAACGGGTTGTTGGGCACCTCGCCGGCGCGTGTCTGAGCCTTACCAACATCGTCTTCGGCCTCGAGCACCGGCATCGCGCGCCCGACGACGACCATGTCATCCCGCAAGGGCTGGATCTCCGGCGGCAGGAGCTGGTGTCGGTGGCCGAGCAGGTCGAGCGTGTCGCCAATCACGGCGGAGAACAGCTCGCGACGGGCCCGCGCGAAGAGCTCTTCGTCAGAAGTCCAGGACGGAGGCATGTCAGATACGCATGCTATATCTCGACGGAGGCCGAGTCCACGCGCGAGCGGGCCACCGGCGAAGCCGCGCTCCGGACGGCACGTTCGCTATTCTCCACCCGGAACGGAGCCGGCGGACCGTATCATTGGGCCTGTTTCAAAAGGACTTCCAGCCATGCCAGCTCACACGTCCTCATCGCTCTCGGCCGTGCGCGACCTCGCCCGGAAGCAACGACGCTGGCTCTGCCTCGGCGCGCTCCTGGCTGCAGTCCCCGTCGTGTTGCTGCGGGCCCAGACCTACGACGTCGTCATCGTGAACGGCCGTGTGCTCGATCCCGAATCGAACCTGGATGCCGTTCGATCCGTCGGCATCACGGGCCGGACGATTGCCGCCGTCTCCACAGAACGATTGACGGGACGCACCACCATCGACGCCACCGGCGCCATCGTCGTTCCCGGATTCATCGATCTGCACGCGCACGGCCAGGCCGCCGACGTCTACAAGCTTCGTGCGTCTGACGGCGTGACGACGGCGCTCGAGCTCGAGGTCGGCGCTGCCGACATCGACGGGTGGTACCGCCAGCGGGAGGGCGGTCAGGTGATCAACTACGGTGTCAGCGTCGGCCACATTCCGGTGCGCATGGCGGTGCTCCGCGACCCGGGCGCGTTCCTGCCGACGGGTGCGGGCGCGCACCAGGCTGCGTCCACAGGCGAGATCGCCGAGATCGTGAGACGCATCGAGCAGGGACTCGATCGCGGCGCGGTCAGCATTGGCGCAGGGTTCGTGTACACGCCGGCGGCGAGTCGTGATGAGCTGCTCGCCGTGTTCGGTGTCGCCGGCCGGCGGCGCGCGGCGGTTCACGCGCATACCCGGCGCGGCCTGCCCGGCGTCGAGGAAGCCATCGGCCTCGCCGCTGAGACGAAGGCGCCGCTCCACATCGTGCACGTGAACAGCACGAGCGTGGGCGCCACGCGCGAAGTGCTCGCCGTGATCGACCGGGCGCGCAACCAGGGGATGGACGTCACCACCGAGGCGTATCCGTACACGGCTGGCATGACCGAGATTCAGTCGGCGAACCTGGACGAGTACGTCGGCGCACCCGCCGAGCGGCTTGCGCTGCTCGAGTGGCCGCGCACGGGCGAGCGACTCAACCAGCAATTGTTCGAGAAGTATCGCAAGATCGGCGGCCCGGTCGTCCTGCATACCAACACCGAGGAGATGGTCAAGGCGGCGGTGACGAGTCCGCTGACGATGATTGCGAGCGACGCCTATTGGGAGAACGGGATCGGTCACCCGCGGACGACGGGAACCTATTCGAAGGTGCTCGGCCGCTTCGTGCGCGAGCAGCAGGCGCTCACGCTGATGGACGCCATCAGGAAGATGACGCTGATGCCGGCGCGGCGCCTCGAGGCGCGGGTGCCGGCGATGAAAACAAAGGGACGTTTGCGCACGGGCGCCGACGCGGACATCGCGATTGTCGACGCCGCGACGGTGATCGATCGCTCGACCTACCGGGAGCCGGCGCTCGCCCCGATCGGCATCCGTTATGTGCTCGTCAACGGCGTCGCGGTCGTGGCGAACGGCCGGACGGTGGACGGCGTGAGGCCCGGGCAGCCCGTGCGCGCGCCGGCGATGCGGGATGGTCGGGTCGAGCTCGCCCGCACCGAAAAAAGCTCGCCGCACGGCCAGTGCGAAACGTCGCACCGAAGCGTGGCGCCCTCTGTAGCGTGCCCGTGGTAATATCTTGGTATTACTATGCCTACGATTACGGTCAAACTGGATAAGCGGCGCGCCGCCCGTCTCGCACGCTGGGCGCGACGCCGGAAAGTGCCGAAGTCGGAAGTCATTCGCGCCCTCATCGATCGCGCCGGCCCCATTGAAACCGGAGACGATCTTCTCGAATGGGTCGAAGAATCAAGCGGTAAGGGCTTGGGGTTGGCGCAGAAACGAACGTGAGCCGTCCTGTTCTTCTCGATGCGTCGTACCTCGTCGCGCTGGAACGAGAGACAGCGAGGCGCGAAATAGGACCTGCGCGGCGATTTCTTCCCTCGCTACGCGGTCGCTCGCTGGTCGTGTCGGTCGTCACCTTCGAAGAGATGCTTGAAGGTGCGGCCGACGAGGCGCTCGCCCTGGCCTCGTTACAGCGATTTGCTATTCAGGGATTGCATCTCGCGCAGGCCCGCCGGTGCGCGCTCCTACAGCGGCGCGCGTCTCGCCGCATGGGCGAGAATGACGCATGGCTCGTGGCGACAGCGCAATCAATCGACGCCGATGTCGTGGCTGCCGATCGTCAGGCCTTCGAGAGGCTCGGCGCACGCTACCTGCCATTCCGTTAGGTCGCTCGAGCTCTCTTTTCGCGAGACAGCCGTGCAGGTGGCAGAGATTCTCGAGTGGTCGTACTCGCGCTCACGCATGACGCGGTGCGCTTCCCAGAACTTTCGCCCCGTCTAACAACGGCGGAAGCTGGGCGGCGCGCGGGAGGTCAGCTGCGGATGCGCGCTGATGCGCGCGCGCAGCTTAGCCGGAGCGTTAGTCAGAACGAATGAGAGGTTCGGACCCGTCGGAATGTCCCTCGGGGAGAGCGGCGGCCGTCAGGCAGAGGGAGGGAGGGGAGAGATGCTCGGGAGAACCCTTGGAACAACTCTGCTTGCAGGCCTATTTCTTGTAGCCGGTCTTGCGGGGATCGCAGCATTCTGGGCGGCTTGGCCGAGGACTTCGAGTACCTCCCCTCTCGCGGCACTGTTCGCTCTGACGTGGGGGTGTACCTACGTCGTCACTGCCATCCTCACGTGGCGCCGTTCTCGCTTCGCAGCTCCCATCTTCCTTGCGGCGATCGGACTACTGGTGTTCCCGTTGTCGTTCGTCTTCCCCGGGGGCCAGCCCTTTGTCCTCCCTTCGTTCGTGGTCATCGTTCTCGTGGCTTTCCTGGGCTACCGGTATCTCCGCAGCGCATGTGAGCGCCGTCTAACAACCGGCTGAAGCTGGCGGCACGCGGGAGGTCAGTTGCGGATGCGCGGTTACGAACGTGCGCGCAGGCTAAGCCGGAGCAGCCGACGAGGGGACGTTTGCGATTATTTGAAGCGTTCGAACTCGGTCCGGCTTCCGCTCCTTCGTCCCCATCTATATCCATTGACAATATATCCACCGTGGACTATCGTCCCGTCCAGTGTCCCACAGTCAGGCCGAAGTCGAGGCACTGCTCCCGCTCCAGGCGGCGGCGTTCCACATCCTGTTGGCATTGAGTGCGGGTGATTGCCACGGCTACGGCATCATTCAGGACGTGCAGGCGCGCACGGCCGGGGCTCTCCGCCTCAGCCCCGGGACGCTCTACCGCACGATCCAGCGTCTGCTGGAAGAGGGATTGATCGAAGAACCGCGGAAGCCGTTGCGATCGAGTCCCGATCCGCGACGGCGCTATTACCGCATCACGCCGTTTGGCACTGCCGTGGCCCGCGCCGAAACCGAACGACTCGCCGAACTGGTCCGGCTGGCGCGGAGCGCCTGGCGTGTCGCCGCAGAGTCGTCATGACCCGCCTCTACCGCGCGTTGCTCCATCTTTATCCTTCATCGTTCCGGATGGAGTACGGCGATGAAATGGTGCAGGTGTTCGCGGATGAGTGCGCGCGCGCGACGCCTCTCGGCAAGGTGGCGCTCTTTCTGCGGATCGCCGCGGCCGACGTGTCGAACGCGATGGCGCTCCACTGGGCCATGCTGATCCAGGACCTCCGCTACACGGCCCGGACGTTGAACCGCTCGCGCGGCTTTGCCCTCACAGCCATCCTGGTCACCGCCCTTGGCGTCGGCGCCAATACTGCGGCGTTCTCGGTCGCGGACTTCGTGCTGTTGCGTCCGTTGCCATTTCCCGAGCCGGACAACATCGTGCGGTTATGCGAGGGGCCGCGCACCGGCGGCGGCTGGGGCTGCATGAACCAGCTCTCCCCCGCCAATTATCGCGACTTCAAGACGCTGAACTCGTCGTTCGAGGACATGGGCGCGTTCGCAGACGATGCGGTGAACCTGGTGGGTGGGGGGGAGCCGCGGCGTCTCGCGATCACGCCCGTGACGCCTGAAGTGCTTCCCGTTCTCGGCGTCACACCCACGTTGGGACGTGTGTTCGAGCCGGGCGAAGCCGACCGCACGGCGGTCGTCATCAGTTATGGCTTGTGGCAATCCCAGTTTGCCGGCGATCCGACGGTGCTGGGGCGCAGCGTGACACTGAATGGATCGGCCTACACGATCATCGGCGTGATGCCCCGGGCGTTCTACTTCCCTACGCAACAGACGGAGATGTGGACGCCGCTGACGTTCGAGGCGGACGATTTCGAGAGCCGCGCGAACTCGTACATCGAGGGTGTGGCTCGCCTCAAGCACGGCGTGACCTTTGAGCAGGCACGGACGGAACTCGAATTGATCGCGGCGCGTCTGGCCCGAGATTACCCGGAGACGAATGCCGAAACCGGCATCAGCTTTTACCGCATGCGGGACAACATGTCTCCGCGTTTCCGTCTCATGCTGATCGCGCTCGGGGGTGCGAGCCTGTGCTTGCTGCTCCTCACCTGCGCCAATCTCGCGAACTTGTTGCTGGCGCGCGCGGCGGCGCGAGAGCGCGAGCTCGCCGTGCGCGCCGCGCTCGGCGCCGGCAGGGAGCGCTTGATGCGGCAGTTGATCACGGAAAGCATCATCATCACGATGCTCGGCGGCGCGGCCGGTGTGGCGCTGGCCGCCGCGGGAGTTCCCCTGTTTTCCACCCTCGTGCCGCCCACGCTGCCGGTCGAGGGTGCCCCCAGCGTGGACGTGCGCGTGCTCGGCTTCGCGGCCCTGTTCACAGCGCTCACGGCCTTGGGGTTCGGCCTGTTTCCTGCCGTCCGCGCCGGCCGCCGACTGGAGTTCACCGCGCTCCGCGAAGGGAACCGTGCCGGGGGCGGCGCCAGGCAGCGCCTCCGAGCGGTGCTCGTGACCGTTGAAGTCACGATGTCCGTGATCCTGTTGATCACCTCGGGTCTCTTGATTCGCGCGGTGTGGCGCGTGCAGGCCATCGATCCGGGATTTGCGGCCAGCAACGTGCTCACGATGAGGACGGCGTTGCCGCGCCCCAAGTACGACAGCCCGGTCCGACGCAACGAGTTTTTCGAGCGAGTGCTCACGGAAGTACGCGCACTGCCGGGCGTCCAGAGCGCGGCCTTTATCAGCGGCCTGCCGATGATCGTGACCGGGCTCATCACCGGAGTCGAGATACCAGGGCAGGAAGTGCGGAGCGCCCGAACAGGAGGCGTGAGCCATCGGTGGATCACGCCGCAATATTTCAGGACGATGGGCATTCCTGTACTGCGAGGGCGCGACGTGGAGGATGGCGACAGCACCGATCGGGCCTGGGTCGCCGTGGTGAGCGCGTCGTTCGCAGAACGCTACTGGCCCGGCCAGGATCCAATAGGGAAGACGTTTCGCCACCGAGGCCGACCTCGAACCGTGGTGGGCGTGGTCGGCGACATCAAGGTCCGCGGACTGGAGCGTTCGAGCGAGCCTCAGTTGTACCTGCCGGCGCCCCAGGCTCCCCAGCCTTTTCCCGGAACCTTCGACCCGAAGGATCTCGTGGTTCGACATTCGAGTTCTGGTGAGAATCTGGTGCCCGCGATTCGCCGGATCGTCCGTACGGTCGATCCCGAGCAGCCGATCTCCGACGTCAGACCGATGGAGGCCGTGCTCGCGCGCGATACCGCCACGCGCCGCGGCCAGCTTCAGGTGCTTGGGGTGTTCGCGATCGTGGCGGTGGTGCTCTCCGGCGTCGGCATTTACGGACTGCTGGCGTACACAGTCTCGCAGCGTTCCCAGGAAATCGGCGTGCGCCTGGCCCTCGGTGCTGAGCCATCGCGCGTGGGGCGCATGATCTTCGCGGATGGAATGCGCCTCGCCCTGCTCGGTCTCGTGCCAGGCGTGCTCGGCGGCTACCTGGCGGCACGAGGCATGCGCGCGCTGCTGTTTGGCGTGGCGCCGGGCGATCCCGCCACATTTGCCGCCGCTGTTGGCTTGACACTCCTGATGACGTTTGCCGGATCACTCGTCCCCACCCTGAGGGCGGTACGGGTTCCTCCGATGTCCGTCCTGCGAGCAGAATAGCCACCTCTGCCGCTGATAACACCCCGGGCCCATTTTCCGTCCTAAGATTCCAGGATCCTGCGCGGGGGATCTGCAATGACGATACTTCACGACCTCCGATACGCCGTACGGACGCTTCGGCGCATGCCGGTGTTCACCGCGGCAGCGCTCTTCTCCCTCACGCTCGGTATTGCCAGTTCCGCAGCGGTCTTCAGCCTCGTGGACGCCGCTATGCTCCGGACGCCGCCATTTGCCGAAGCGGATCGCCTGGCGGTGCTGAATATCACGCAGCGGACGCCGCGTGAGGGCGAGTTGCGGCACCGATGGTCCTGGGCCCGCTTTCAGTTGTTGAAACGATACGTTCGATCGTTCGAGGGGGTGGCGACGAGTTCGAACAACGTCGTGACGCTGACCGGCTCGAGCGCTCCGGAACCTCTGGCGATCGAGGTCGTGTCCCCCGCCTACCTCCAGGTAATGCGCGCGCCGCTCTTTTCGGGCCGTGGTTTTGTCGAGGAAGACGGCGCGGCCGGAACTGCCTCGCACTCGGTTGTCATCGGCTACGACGTCTGGCGGCGCCGGTTCGCTGGAAGCGAGCGCGTCGTGGGCACGACGCTGGCGTTGAACGGCGTCACGTTTACGATCGTCGGCGTCGCGGCGCGCGGCTTCAATGGCGTGTCCGGGCTGGCGCAGGCGTGGATCCCTGCGGCGACCGCACCGCTCGTCACCTATCGCGACTACCTGACAACGAATCAGAATTTCATCACGGCCGTTGGACGGCTGCGCCCCGACGCCACGATCGACTCGGCACGCGCGGAGCTGGCGGTCGTCGGCCGTCGAATTCACATCGAGCAACCGAGCGACGCCGACACGCCCCAGGACGAATTCTCGGCCACGGCGATGACCCTGAACGACGCGCGGCTCGATGTCGTCACCCGCCGCGCCTTGATGCTGCTCGCGGCCGCGGCCGCCATGCTCCTGCTGATCGCGTGTGCCAACGTCGCCGGCCTGCTCATCGGCCGGGCCGCAGCGCGACGGCGAGAGATCGCGATCCGGCTGGCGATTGGATCGGGCCGCGCACGCCTGGTTCGCCAGATGCTCATCGAGGGCGGAGTCCTTGCGGCGGCGGCTGGTGTTCTGACCCTCGCCGTAACTGCCTGGGTCATGCCTTTCTTGCGCATCCCAACCACCCTTGCCCGCGGCCGCAACTTCTACGGGGCCGTCGGTGAATTCGCCACACCAACGGTGGACTGGCGCCTTTTCTTCTTCACGCTTGCCGTCTGCGCGATCACCGTTCTGCTGTTTGCGCTGCTGCCTGCGCTCCGTTCCACCCGCACGACGATCGCTGCGGATCTGAAGGCAGGAGCGGCGTCTGTGTCCGGCGGCACGACAAGGCTCGGTCTTCGCGAAACCATCGTGGGCTTTCAGGTGTGCCTCGCGGTCGTGCTGCTGGTTGCCTGTGGTCTGCTGCTCAGCAGCTACGCCCGGCTCCTTCGCGCCCCGCTCGGGTTCGAGCCCGAAGGGTTGGTCACCTTCATGATTCGCCCGTCGGAAGTGAAGTACGACACGACCGCGGCCCCGGCGCTGCTCGATCGCGTGCTGGAGGAAATCCAAGGCGTTCCGGGCGTGGAGTCCGCCACGGTGGACGGGTGCGCGCCGTTGTCGACGCAATGTGCGAACGCGTCGCTGCGAATCGCAGGCCGGCCGGCCACTCCAACCGACCCGCCATCGGTGCTCCGGCATTACGTGTCACCGGATCACTTCAAGACGCTGCGGGTGCCAATCCTCCGTGGCCGAGGCATCGAAGAGCGGGATCGAGCCGGGAGTCCGGCCGTCGTCGTCATCAACGAAGCGGCGGCGCAGAGGTTCTGGCCGGGTGAAGATCCGATCGGAAAGCGTGTGTGGTTCGAGGGTGCGGCGGCATTCGGCAGCCTCGAGCAAAGCGCTATGATCGTCGGCATCGCCGGCAACGTGGCCTACCAGCCGCTCAACGAAAACCCGATCCAGCCGGATTTCTTCACGGCGTACGCGCAGTTCACGTATCCGAACCGGATGGTGCTCGTGCGCGCCACCGCCGGCGAGCCTCTCGCGCTGGTCCCACAGCTGGCTCGCGCCGTCAACCGCGCCGATCCAGACCTCGCGCTCTTCGATGTGCAGACGATGGAAGCGCGGGCGCAGTTGTCCTGGTCGAAACAGAGCTTTCAAACGGGGCTGTTCGTGATCATCGCAGTCATCGCGTTGTCGGTCGCGGCCACGGGTGTCTACGCCGTGACGTCCTTTCTCGTGACGAGCCGTATCCGGGAGATCGGCGTCCGCATCGCGCTCGGGGCCAACTCGCGCCAGATCGCGCGGGCGGCCATGGGCCCGACACTCCGCTTCGCGTTACCTGGAGCGATTGCGGGGATCGTCGGCGCGCTCCTGTTAGGCCGAATCATGCGGGCGACGCTTTATGAGACCAGTCCGGTGGATCCCGGAGTTCTGGTCGGAGCCGTTGCCGTACTGATAGCTGCAGTGATCGCGGCGAGTTACCTGCCGGTACGTCGCGCGATGGATGTCAATCCGGTGGACGTGCTAAGGAGCGAATAGCGGTCGAGCGGTTCCTGCTCATTGGTGAGGCAGATCGATGAGCACAATATTGAAGCGCTCTTGCTGTTGGTCCAGGACAATTTCACGTCCATCCGGAGAGACGTCGAAGTCGCGCAGGTTGAAGTCCGGACTGAAATGTGTCAACTGACGCTCGGCTCCCGTCTCCAGATCGATCAGCCACAGATCCTTGTGCACGATCTCCCCGCGCAAAACGATGAGAGATCGGCCTCCAGGCATGAAGGCCAGATGCCGCGCGCCCCGGCTCAAGGGCATGGTCACCAAGGGTTTCGTCGGGGCATCGGCGGCAACCGCTTTTACCTGAAACGTCGTTCCAATATCCGGGCCGGAGTAAACCAGAAGCCTGCCGTCGCGCGACCAGACTGGGTCAATGGAGTGCTCAGGCACGAGGGAAGTTGGCGTGCTACCGTCGAGGGGCACGCTGAAGAGACGTGGAACTCCGTCGGCAACAACTGCAACGGTAATGGACTGTCCGTCTGGCGCCCACGCCGGAGCGCCACGCAGCTGCAAAGCTGATGTGACGATTCGGGCGTTGGTGCCGTCGGTATTCGTGACATGTAGCGAACTCTGCCGATTCCGTTCGGCGACAAACGCGACGAGATCGCCGGCGGGCGAGATGGCGGGTGCTCCAGTGATTCGCGTCTCGGGGGCACTCCATAGCTCGGTGGAAACTCCTCCCTGCAGCTTCCAGATGCTGTCGTTCTCGCCTTTTGACGAGACATACAGCAGGAAACCGGAACCCAACCGCGGAGCGAATCCGCTACTGGTCGTCAGCAAGATAGGCTGCGGTGCGGAGGCATTGGCGAGCGAATCCACTCCAGGGAGTCGCCAGAGTGCTCCTTTCGGACTCGACACGGTCGCCACGAGGCGGCGGCCGTCCGAACTCGCCGCAAGTGAGGTATACCGTTCGACGCCAAAGCTCAAGCGCTGAGTCGTTCGCTGGATGACGTCGTGGCTATAAAGCGCGGGGCCGGAACCATCCGAGCCGCTGGCCAAGTACGCGAGCGTCTGCGCGTTCAGGAACACAAGATGGCTCACGCGCGAGTCGTGGTTGGTCATTCGCTCGGGAGGTCCTCCGGACGGTTTGACGCGCCAGACGTCCATGTGATCCGGAAGAGTCCCCTGCACAAAGTAGATAAATGACTCGTCGGGCGACCAGACGGGGAAATGCGCGTGCAGTCCAGGCGGCGCCGAGAAGATCTGCCGCGGCGCCTGACCGCTATCGCGGACAAACATTGGATCGCCCGCTCCGGGCGTGTGATACACGAGACGCGTGCCGTCCCGCGACCAGTCGAATTCCGCGACACCCTCGAGGTAGGGTCGGGCCGATCCGCCAAGAATCGGGGCCGCCCAGATGCCAATGTCAGATTGCCCCGACCCGCCCGACTTGCGTGCCCAGAACGTCACGAACGCGCCGTCTGGCGAAAAGCCAAGCGTGCGAACCGAAGGATTGACGAGCTCGGGCGCAGATCCGCGTGTCAGGTTATGAAACTGTCCGGTTCCGATTTGGGTTACCCACACGTCCATCCGCCCGTCGCGATCCGACAGAAAGCTCACGAATCTTCCATCGCGAGAAAGCGCGGCGGTTTGCTCATTGCCCCCGAAGTCGGTCAGTTGCTGAAAGCGGGCACCCGCGAAAGGAGTTCCTGTGGAGCCGCTATCTCGGGTAAGTTGCCAGGCGGCTAAGCCAAGCGCAAGCACGGTTGCCGTCGCCACAACCCACCAGACGCTCAGCCGCCGGCGTGGGGTGACGAAGGGCGAAGACTCCGCGGCCACTGGTACGTCCGAATCGTTCGCGCTGCGTGCCGCCGACTCGGCGCTCGTAACCTTCCTCGTCCGCCACCAGGAATCGAGTTCGGACCGAAAGGCATAGACGGATCCCACCTTGTCGTGCACGTGACGGTGCACGGGCATTCCCTCGCGCCTTTCCCAACGCTGGACGGTGGTGACGTCCCTCTTGAGGTAGGCCGCGATTTCCTTCCATGAATCCAGCCGATCCTCGGACGAAGGCTCCAACGGCAAGGAGGCGATCTTATCCTCCGTCCGGAGCGAGCGGCAATCGACGGCATTTCACGGCACGACGCCGGATCCCCTGCCACGCCGCGTCCTGCAGCTTGCCCGAACCGCAGCGTTCGGCGATTTTGGGGTGGTTCGACACGAGTCCGTGTGCACAGGAGGAAAACAGATGAACCCAAAGCTGATTGCGGTGATCGTTCTTGCCGGCGGCGTCATGCTCGCAGCGACCTTTCTGGAGACCGTGGACGCGACGCCGCAGTCTGGATTCACGGCCAGTACCATCGCCACGGGACGGTTCGGAGACATCGATGTTGCCAACCAGGTGCTTCGAGAGTTTGCAGATCTGACGCCTCGAAAGGATTTGTGGCTGTCCCTGCAGAAAACCAAAGGACCCTCCGATCTTTTTGTCCAGAGCAACGAATGGGCGGTGGGGGGAAGCACCGGCTGGCACACTCATCCAGGCCACAGCCTCATCATCGTCACCGCCGGCGAGGTGACCGCGTACGACGAGTCGTGCGCCCCGACGGTCTATTCCGCGGGGAGCCCTGGAAGCCCGAATGCAGGGTTCGTTGATCCGGGTGGAGACCATGTCCACCTGCTGCGGAATGAAGGCTCAGTCGTCGCGCGCACCGTCGCCGTTCAGCTGATCCCGGCCGGCGCGACTCGACGCATCGACGTCAGCCCGGCGCCCGACGGCTGCCCTCAGTAAACACTCGGACGGGGGTGCGGGGAGGACCTGGACAAACGGTCTCTTCGCACACCACCTCCCGCAGGCTGAAGCGGGACAACGCGACCGCACACGGATCCGTCCAAGGATCCACCATGATTCGCGACGACCTCAAACTCGCCCTCCGCGGCTTGCGCCGCGACCCGCTTTACGCGGCCGCCGTCATCGGCACCCTGGCGCTGACGCTCGGCTCGTCAACAGCGGTCTTTTCCATCGTCAACGGCGTGCTGCTGCGACCGCTTCGCTACCCAGATCCCGCACAACTCGTCTCGATCCGCGAAGTCGTGCCGCAGTGGGCCGACAAGTATCCGACCCTGCCGGCGAACCTTCGGCATTTCGAGGAGTGGCGCAACAATGGGACGTCGTTTGCATCAATGGCCGCACTGGACTGGCGAACGACGAATGCGATGGGCGCCGGGGAGCCATTTCAAGCGTCGATCCTCCGCGCGTCGGGCACGCTGTTCGATGTCCTTCAAACGCCGGTCGCGCTTGGCCGCCCGCTCGCGCGCAGCGACGAAGGACCGGATCGTCCGCCCGTGGTCGTCATCAGCGATGAGTTGTGGCGCGACCGGCTTGCGCGCGACCCTGCAATCCTCGGACGCTCACTCACGCTTGGAGGCACGCCGTACACCATCGTCGGTGTGTTGCCGCCTCGCTTCGACATTCCCGCCTTCGATGTGCTCGGAGACTCGTCAACGCTGCGCTCGAAGTTTGCCGCGATCGTGCCGTTTCGGACGAACCTGGCCAACATCGGATGGATAGGCACCTTTAATTACCCTGTCATTGCGCGGATGAAGCCCGGCGTGACGATCCAGCAGGCGCGGGCGGAATTCGACGTGCTCCAGGAGTCCGTGGCCGCGATCGCGCGGCGTGAAACGCACCAACCCGCCGATCTGCGCGGCCGCATCACGCCGCTGGACGATGCGATTGTGGGGCGGGCGCGGAGCGGGCTTCTGCTGCTGCTCGGGGCCATCATCGGCGTCGTGCTCATCGCCTGCGCCAACCTGGCGAACCTGTCCTTGACGCGAACGCTTGGACGGCTGCGCGACGCGGCCGTTCGCAGCGCGCTCGGCGCCAACCGCGCCAGCCTGGCGCAGGCGGTCGTCCTCGAACAGCTCGTGCTCGCCGCGGTCGGCGGAACACTCGGCCTCCTCTTGGCTCGTGCGGCGCTGGATCTGTTCGTCAGGACGGCTCCGATCGACTTGCCCCGCGCCAACGATGTCGTGATCGACGCACGCGTGCTCGGATTCGCGGCGGCGATCGCGATTCTCGCCGGTCTCGCCGTCGCGGTGCTGCCCGCATGGCGCATCGCCGGAGGCGACCTGCAATCGACGCTCCGTGGCGGGGGACACGGCAGCAGCGACCGCGGCGGCGTCACGATGCGCGCGACGCTGCTCGCGGTCCAAGTGGCACTGTCGGTCACACTGCTGGTGGTCACCGGACTCTTTGCCACCAGTTTCGTGCGCCTGCTCGGCATCGATCCCGGCTTCTCGACCGATCGCGTCGTCACCATCGAGATCGCGCCGATTGCCGCGCGCTACCCTGACACGAACGCACGCGCCGCGCTCTACGATCGCATTGCCGATCGCGCCCGGCAGCTCCCGGACATCAAATCGGTCGCGTGGACGTCCGCGCTTCCCCTGACCGGCGAAACATGGGTCGATGGCATCGTCCGGCTGGACGCTGCGCAGCCGGGCGAGAAGCCGCACGCGAACTATCGCTTTGTCGGGCCAGACTACTTCCGCGCCTTGTCGATGCCGATCCTGATGGGTCGCAGTATTCAGGAACGCGATCGAACACAGGCACTGACGCCGGCGGTGATTTCGGCGCGGGCCGCTCGGACACTGTGGCCAGGCGAGGATCCGATTGGCAAGCCGTTCACGCGCGGAAACCGCAACGACCGCTTCGAAGTGGTCGGCGTTGTCGTCGACGGACATTCCACCGCGCTCGACACTGAATCGCCGCTAATGGTTTACGTGCCCTACTGGTACAACAACGAGGGGAAGTCGGTTCTGGTGGCGCAGACAACGGGCGATGCTGCGACGGCGATTCGTGAGCTGCGTACAGTCATCCGCGCCGTGGATCCGGAAGTCGCGATTGGCGACACCGCGCCGTTGCAGAGCATCGTGGACAAGGCTATGGAGGGGCGGCGGTACCAGACGTCCTTGTTGGTGGCGTTCGGTGGCGTCGCGCTGATGATTGCGACGATTGGCGTTTATGCGACCACCAGCTACGGCGTCTCGCGGCGGCGGCGGGAGATGAACATCAGAGTGGCGCTGGGAGCGCCGATAGCCACGGTGTTCGCGCTCATCCTGCGCCAGGCGGCCGTGCCGCTCGCAGTGGGAATTGCCGCCGGAGGCCTGGGCGCGCTGGCGATGGGAACAGTCGTCGCGGGAGTGCTTTTCCAAGTTCGACCGCAAGATCCTCTGGTGCTGGTGAGCGTCGTGCTGATCGTCGGCGCCACGGGAGTGCTGGCAGCCTCAGCCGCTGCGCGGCATGGCTTGCGAATCAATCCCGTCGAGGCGTTGCGGGAGGAGTAGATTCAGTTTAGGGGACGTGACCTCCGACGCTCGAGAGAGTCGCACAAAAATTTTTTTCAGATCATCACAAAGTCTCTTGACAGAACTGCGATCGCCGACTACATTCTCCGACGCTGCGCGCGCCGGAAGGAGACGAGCCAGCTCGCTGGACGGAATCGCGAAGCGGATTTCGTCGGTGATGCGCGGTGACCTTCGCAAGAAGGGCGCTGCGATATCGCGGACGCAAAGAGCGCACGAAATTCCGATAAGGGAACCGCTGGTTCTCGAGCAGGAAGGTGTTGAGCGTAAGCGCCCGTAAGGATGCGTAAGCGTTTTTGCAGGTGAAACGGGCGGCGTTTTTCTGCACGAGAATGGGAGATTCCTGAAAAATCGAAGACGTGCAAACGTCTTCGGCCAGCAAGCGGCAAGTCACCTCTGGCGTGCGTTGCGTTTGTACGGCCCTTCTTCCGACTCGCCCCCCTCATTGATATCAGAACGATCCGTCCCGACGGCTATGCGGAGACTCATTGCGGTTGCGTCTGCAACCCTGCTCACGTCCGCCCTGGCTGGATGCGCGCGGTTTGGGTACTCGGATCGGGTGCTGCAACGTGTGCCGTCGCCAGACGGGAAAGTCGTGGCGGTCTGCCAGGAAGTCCCGGTGTTCGACGGCCCCGAGAAGGACATTCGGCTGGAGCACCCGGACGGGACAGTGATTCGGACGCTGTACTACCTGGGCGATGCCTCGGGGTGCGACGAAATGATCTGGTCCTGGGATGGCGAGACGCTGGCGATCCTCACGAGCCACGTCGCCACCGTCTATCTCCTCGACGTGAAGTGGGCGCTGGAGCATCGTGATGTTGTCGAGCGCCATTGGTATTCCCGCCAATTCACCTTCTCCTCGGAGGACACAATCAAACGTGGAACGCAGCTGAGGTTCGTGGCGCCGCTCGAGCTGGAATTCCAGCTCTGTCCGTACTCCATCCGGGAGACTCAACAGAACCGCGGGCAGATTCGTTGTACTCAGCCGCCGAGGTCGCAACGACTTCGAATTCCTTCTCCACTGGTATCTGGACGCCCGTCTTAATCGCGGGCGACGTGCTCCGCGGGCAAACGCTCGGCCGGAATACCCAGGGCACGCGCGATCGCTCGAAGTGAGGATTGAATCGTTCGCGCGTTGCGAGGGCCGGCGCGCAGAAGATGTTTCTGCGCCGCGGTCAGCTTCTCCAGCTGCGGATTTGCAAACGCGTACGCCGTCCCGCCAAGCGGCTCGAGCCGCACCGGGTCTTCGATCGCCGGCGTCTTGAGCAACTCCACGATTGCCCGCTCGAGCGTCCGATCGAACGAGACCTGGACGCCAAGCTCGCTGTACGCCTCTTCGATTCGCGGCTTGAGCGTCGCATACAGCCGAGCGGCGCCGGCTGGATCGATGGAGGCCACTGCGCCGGCCATCCCGTCGTATCGCGCGTAGCTTTTGGGATCGACATAAAAAGCGTTGCCCCGCTCGACGACCGCGAACGCGGACGAAGGCCGGAGGACACCGAGTTGCCGGGATGGTGTCTTACCGTCGGCCGCCATCGACGTCACCACCACGAAGTTGCGGATGAGGTTGTCAGTTGTGAGCCAGGCGGCCACTCGCGGGTGCGAGGTCAGCTGTTTCATCAGCTCGCGCACGACCGGATCGCTCTCACTGAGCGGAGGCACGTCGATCGCCGCGGCGTCGCTCCCTAGTGGTGCAGAGGCGACCGGCGGCGTTTTGCCCGCTTCGGTTTGTGCCGTCGCAGGCGCCGCAGGTTTTCGTCCGCCAAACACCACGTATCCCGCGATCGCAGCCGCGACCACCAGCACGGAGAGAACAATCCAGGAACCGATCGGACGTCTCGGTGGCGGCGCATAGGACTGGTCGTCGGAAATCTTCAGCAGGTCGTAGTCTCGTAGGTCGGCCATAAGTCATTAGACACCCGGGACGACTTCCCGGCCATCCTGACCTCACCGGAGCGCTTGATCCTGCTGTCCATTTCCGCCTCACGTCCCGCCACCCAATCCGCAATCTCCGAGTCCCGAGCCCCGAACCCCGAGCCCCGATTTCCATCAGTCGCCGAGTTGCTCGTGCGTGAATCGGCATCGCGGATAACCCTGCGCCTCCCCCGCCGCCAGGATGCCTTCTGCCTGCGCCGCGAACGTGCCGAACCCCGATTCCCCCTTCGCATCCAGACTTTTGGCAACAGCGCCGAACAGCGTCATGGAGGAAACGAGCTTCTGAGCATCGATGGCGGACCCCATCACCTGATCGAGGCGAGCGCCCTTGCTGACGTGTTCGAAAACGGCAGAGGTGATGGCTTGCAGGCGCGGATAGAGCGTTCGGTGGCGGAGATAGTCGACGGCCTCGTCTCGATTTCGGATGCCGTAGATACGCGACATCCGGGAGGCGCCCAGGCCCGACAGCTGGGGAAATACGTACCAGATCCAGTGGCTTTGTTTCCGCCCGGATCGGATCTCGGACAGCGCCGCCTCGAACTCATCGTTGGCGTCCTGAGCGTTGAGAAACCGCTCGACTTCACGCATCTCGCTCTCCCCCTCCAGGCTGTCGCGTCCATTCTCGATCAACCGCTTTGAACTGGAGACAGTCTTAATATATAAGCTGTCTCTATATGGAACCTCTCTATGGCGTGCTGGACATGATCGTCCTGCGCACGCTCCTCTTTGGCCCGCGTCACGGCTACGCCATCGCGGCGGCGATCCGAGACAGCTCCGGAAGCGCGCTGAACATCGAGTTCGGGTCCCTCTACCCCGCGCTCAAACGCCTCGAACTCAAGGGCTGGATTTCGGCGAAATGGGAAGTATCGGAGCACAACCGCCGGGCGAAGGTGTACCGCCTGACGCCCGCCGGGCGGAAACGGCTGCGCGAAGAAAAATCCGACTGGGCGAAGTTCGTGAACGCGGTCGCGATGATCATGAAACCGCCCGCCGGGGAGGTGGACTGATGATGCTCTGGAAGCGGCTGGGGTACTTACTGCCGTGGCGGCGCCGGGCGGCCGAGCTCGACATGCAGGAAGAGCTGCGCGCGATCCGGGCCATGGCTGCCCCCGGCGAACTGGGAAACCTCACGCTCGCCGCCGAGGATGCCCGCGCGGAATGGGGCTGGACACGGCTCGAGCAAACCGTGCAGGACCTGCAGTACGCGCTTCGCACTCTGCGCAAAGCCCCGACGTTCACCGCTGCTGCCGTGATGTCGCTGGCCATCGGCATCGGCGCAAACACGGCGCTCTTCACCTTGATCAACACCGCGATGTGGAAGCTTCTCCCGGTGCGTGATCCGGAGCATCTGCTCGTTCTCGGGCAGCAGAGCCGCGCGTCGGTCTCGAATGGATTCACCTACCAGCAGTACGAACTCTTTCGCGATTCCACCAAGGCCTTCGATTTCGCGGCGTACTCGCGCGTGCGGTTGAACGTCAGCATCGATGGCGCGATGGAACCGACCCTCGACGGTCAACTCGTCACGGGCGATTACTTTTCGCTCCTCGGAATAGAACCTTTCCTGGGCAGGCTGCTTGGACCGGATGACCACCGCGTGCCAATGGGACATCCGGTCGCCGTACTCGCGCACACGTATTTTGAACGCCGGTTCGACAGCGACCCCACGGTCGTTGGCCGTTCGATCTCGTTGAGTGGAGTGCCCTTCACGATTGTCGGCGTGGCACCGCGGGACTTCTTTGGAACAGAAGTTGGCACCGCGCCGAGCCTGTTCGCACCGGTGATGATGCAGCCAACCGTGATGCCGATGACGGTCAACCTGCTCGATCGGCCGAACGTGTACTCGACATGGCTGCGGATCCTGGGACGGCTCGAGCCGGGGGTGTCGCTGGAACAGGCAGCCGGTCAACTCGATGCGCTCGCGCGGGTGCCCGAAACAGACTGGCGGCCGCGCAACAAGTTCACCGGACAGCCCGAGGACGTCCGCCTCGTGGTGTCGTCCGCTGCAACAGGGATATCGGAACTGAGACGCCAGTTCTCCCAGCCCTTGTTCGTCCTGCTCGGGGTTACCGGCATCGTGCTCCTGGTGGCGTGCGCGAACGTGGGTAACCTGATGCTCGCGCGCTCCGCGACACGCCGGACCGAGTTCGCCCTGCGTTTGGCGCTCGGCGCCAGGTCCTCGAGACTATTTCGTCAGGTGCTCGTCGAAGGGCTCGTGCTCGCGACCTTCGGCGGTCTCGCCGGGGTGGCCCTGGCGTTCTGGGCCACGCAGGCACTGGTCGCCTATGCGTCGGCGGGACGCGGGACAATCATCATGGATCTCTCGCCCGACCTGCGCGTTCTCGCGTTCACCGCCGCGCTGTCGATGTTCGCCGGGATCATCTTCGGCAGCGTGCCCGCGTTTCGTGCGTCGCGCGCCGAACTGTCGTCCGGGATGCGGGGCGATCTCGCGCACGCCCGCACCACCGCGCCCGGCAGCGGACCAGGCAGGGTGCTCGTCGTCACGCAAGTCGCGCTGTCGCTCGTACTGCTCGTTGCCGCCGGTCTCTTCGTCCGCAGCCTCCAGCATCTCAGTCCGCACGAGATCGACGGCGACCCCACGCGTGTACTGATCGTGCGGGTCGAGACTCGCGGCAGCGGCAACCGCAATCAGCCCGGTGCGGCCGAGCGATTCGATCGGATGTACCGGGAGTTGATCCTACAAATCGAGCGCATCCCCGGCGTCCAGTCGGCGAGCCTCGCGCGGACATCTCCACTTGCACCGAGTTCATTTGGATTCCCGATCTCGCCGCCCGCTGCCGACGAGCCTCGCATGATGCCGGCGCTGATCGTGTATCCGGGCTACTTCGCGACGGTGGGAATTCCGATCGTCCGGGGGCGTGATTTCAACGAGGATGACTTGCGTCCCGGTACGCCATTGACCGTGCTCGTGAACGAAACGTTCGTGCGGATGTTCATGAATGGCCGCGAGCCGCTTGGCACGCAGCATGACGTCAGACAGGCCGCCAGGCGCGGACGGTCGTCCTGGACTCAGGGAGTACCGCTCAACATCATTGGTGTCGTGAAGGACACGCGCTTCCCATCACTGCGCGACGCGACACCCCCGACCGTCTACCAGACGTTCATGCAAGCGAACACCGGGTTCGCGCAGATGGTCCTGCACGTCCGGGTGACGCGTCCAGACCCGGAGATCACGCGCCAGGTCCGGGAAACCGTTCAGTCGCTCGACAGCGTGGTCCCGATGTTCGACATCCACTCGCTCGCGGAGGAGATCGACGCGGCGTTGGTGCGAGAACGTCTCGTCGCGACGTTGTCGAGCGTCTTCGGGCTTGTGGCGCTGACGCTCGTCTGCGTCGGGCTGTACGGATTGCTTGCGTTCACCGTCTGCCGGAGAACGCCGGAGATCGGCGTTCGCGTCGCCTTGGGCGCGACGCGGTCCGACGTGCGCTGGATGATCGCCCGTCAGGCCTTGACCATCGTCTGTGCAGGGCTGGCGGTTGGTCTGCTTGCGGCATGGATTGCAGGCCGGCTCGCATCCCGGCAGCTGGCGGGCCTGCTCTTCGAGCTGAGACCAACCGATGCCACAACCATGCTTGCTGCGAGCATCCTCCTGATGCTGGTTGCGATGTGCGCCGGTTTCCTCCCCGCTCACCGCGCGTCGCGCATCGACCCGGTGGTTGCCTTACGCACGGAATGACACACAACCGATCAACCAAACAACCGATCAGCGGGTCAGTGAAGACGCGCGCGTGGCGGGATGAGACCGCGCACGCCTTCCGGCACATTAGCCTGTACATACGCGGCGATAGCCGCACTGCGACGTTGATACACGACGCCCAGATAGATGATTCCGATCCCCCCCATCGTCAATACGACCGGGAAGAGGAGCGAGTCGCTGAATACGCGGTACGACAGGTGTGCGAGATAGCCAAGCACTCCAAGCGCTCCAAAGACGATGAAGGAGCGCTGCCGGAGCAACAATGAGAGAGCGATCAATCCAATGTTGATGAGGGCGTAGATGAACTTTGATGCCTCGCTGTTGCTATTCATTATCGAGAGACTGCCCCAGAACGCGAGCAGACCGAACAGGTAACCCCAAAATGCGAAGTCCTGCCGCAGTCGAGCCCGGAGATCGCCCCAGTACGCGCCGAGCATCATCGCCAATCCGAACCACACCGAAACCCACTCACGCTCCTTCCATGTGTACTCGTACTTCCCAAAGATGATTGGCGTCAGGTCCATGGACATGAACCACAGCGCGAAGGCGATTGGGAACGTCAGAAACGGAAACGGCCTCCACCAGATTGCGAGCGCGCCGGCGGCAACCGTGCCGACCTCCATCGCTGCCCAACTGCCCTTCACGTAACGGTAGTAGTCCTGATAGCCGCCGGGATCTCCCTGCGGCCACAATCCCGTGGCACGTTCGAGTCCATGAATCGCGAGAGGGACCATCCACACTGCCAGCGTGAAGAGCAGGCCGCCGGGCGTGCTCAGGCCTTTCTGCCACAGCGTTTCGCCCGCCCGCCAGAACGCGACGCCGTACGCGGCGGCAATCAACGCGACGGCGACTCCATCGAGCGCGTCCCATGCATTCGTCAGCAGCCACCCCATCGCGGCCAGCACCAGGACGGCGCCACCGTAGTAGGCGACATGGGCAACATCAAACCTGGGGCGCGACGAAGCTCTCGCAGCAAATGACTGCCACAACCGATCCGCCTGCGCATCCGTTACGATCTCGGCCGCGACCGCAGCTTCGAGATCGTCCCAGGTAATCGTCACCGAACCGTAGCGCGAGGTCGATTGCGGCGGCGGTGTTTCGGTTTCGACCGCCACGGTGGCCGTCGGCAGCCGGTAGCCACATCGGCACGCGTTGACCGAGCGTGGAACGCGGCGGCTGCAGGACGGACACGACCAGGTGTAACCGGAGGCTGTTTCGGGACCCATAATGGCCGTTTATCGGCTGCTGCAGCTGATTTCGCGAGATGGGCGCGTTGATGCGGATCGACATTTTGGTGCGTTTGCTCCTGGTCGGCATTAAAACAGGACGCTCTGGCTCAGTCTCAGGAGGCGGGTGATTTCGATCGACCGGGATTGCGGATTGCTACGGCGTTTTTACGTTGTCGCCCTCACCTGCCTGATCACCCCAGCTCTCGCGGCACAGACACCTCCGGAGACCGAGTTCCACCAGATCGCGGACCTCCTCCACTTGAAGTCAGGATCGATCGTGGCGGATGTCGGAGCCGGGAGTGGCAGCTGGACAATCCTGCTCGCGGATAGCGTCGGCCCTACGGGTCACGTCTTTGCGACGGACGTTCGGCCCGAGTTTGTCTCACAGATTCGGCAGACGACGGCGAGATTTCCCAACGTGACGGTCGTCTTAGGAACGCAGGACAGCACGGAGCTTCCGCCACAGTGCTGCGATGCGGTGCTGTTGCGAATGGTGTATCACGCCTTCCGCAATCCAAAAGCAATGCGCGAGTCATTGGCTCGTGCGTTGCGCCTCGGCGGCCACGTCCTGGTTATCGATTTTCCTGGGGGATACTGGGCGGGTCCCACTCCAGCCGTTCTCGAAGCGCAGATGGCTGAAGTCGGATTCACGAGGGCTGGTCTCCATGATCCATGGCAGGGTCAACAAGGGGTGTTCGCCGTCCTGTTTCGGAAGCCGCCTCAAAAGTAGCCTTGGTTCAAAGAGACTCAACGCGACGACACATCGAATCGCGGTACACGCTCTTTTCTCCAGAGTCCCAACTCAGCCACCGCGATCACCAAAGAGCTCACCGTAGCGAGTCGCAGCTATGCTTTCCAACTGCCTTCTGCCCCTTTGTTGTCACACCGCGGTCCATCTAAAATCCTCCAAGTCCGGCAGCATAAACGCCGCGTTCTCCACTGGACCATTCTCCACCGTTCCGTCGCGAGAAGTCGTTAGCGTTCATCGGAGGTGTCTCGGCGCTTGAGGCTGGACGAGCACCGCGATGCAGATGCCGAGACACCTTCGATAACGAGACTTGAAGGAAGCCGCTGGCGTGGCGGCCGGCTATGGAGTTGGAATCAGGATCCCCGAGCGTGGACCGATGTGGATCGAGAGGCGGGCGGCGTGCGAGCGACGGCGGCGCCCACCCGGCTGGTGGCGCGTGCGCCAGTGAGTGCCGCTGCGCGCTGGTCGATCGGCGGGTCGATACGCACCTCTCCCGAGACGTGGGCGATCACGTTGTCGAAAACGCCGGCTCTGACCGGAGTAGGTGCTCATGAGCTATCGAAACTCCATGTGACAGTCGCGAGGTGAAGGGCCGAGAGGATTGGCCCGACGATCATCGCGGCGCCGCACCGCGGACACGCCCACATCGCGTGGGCTGGCGTGTCGGTGGTGGTAGGGACGGTCGTGTCGATGACCGGCGAGGGTGTGGCGAGGACGGTCCGCGCAAGGGCTACGCGGGCGCCGCGGCAGGTATTCGCGAGGAATCCTAACTGGCGGATCCGCACGAAGCCACGCGGGAGAATGTGTTGCACGAAACGCCGGAGAAACTCCATGGCCGTGAGCGTCATCGTGCGGCACTGGTTGCCCGGGAGTAGTCTTTGTAGGAGAAGGTCACGTGCTTGCCGTCGAAGGCGAGCAGCCGGTGATTGCTGATCGCCACGCGATGGGTGTAGCGCCCGAGATACCGGAGGACGGCGGTCGCGCCGCCGAAGGCCGGCTTGGCGTAGACGACCCAGTCGGTCTCGAAGAGCGCGTCGACGAAGGCTCGGCACGCCGCGGGGGCGCGCAGATGGCTCGCTGCCGCCCGACAGGTCGAGTTCGTTCCGATCGTACGCGCGGCGTAACGCCTCGACAAACTTACCGCGGAAGATCCGACTGAGGACTTTCACAGGCAAGAAGAAGCCGGCGTGCGTCGGGTGAATCCACCGGTCGTGATCGGGCGAGAGCCCACCTGCCGGGACCACGCAGTGGACGTGCGGATGGCGGACGAGGGTCTGGCCCCACGTGTGGAGGATACTCAGCACGCCGATCTCGGCCCGAGGTGGTGCGAATCAGGCGCGACCTCGCGCAGTGTCGCCGCACTCGCGTGAAACGACCACGTGTACAGACGGGTGCTGTTCCGATGGGCCAGCGGCAGGAGTCCATGCGGGAGCGTGAAGACGACGTGCACGTACGGCACGTCGAGCAGCTCCCGCTCGCGCGCGTGCAGCCAGCGCTCCCGTGCCTGCGCCTGACACTTCGGACAATGCCGGTTTCTGCACGAGTTATAAGAGATGGCCTGATGCCCGCAGGCGTCGCACCGATCGAGATGCCCGCCCAGCGCGGCCGTGCGACAGCGTGCGATCGCCCGAAGGACCGACCGCTGCTGACACTCAGCCACGGATGCTGCTCGACGAAGGTGTCACCCTGCGCGTGGAAAATATCGGTCACCTCCACGGCGGGCCGGCTCACGACTGCGGGGGCTTTCGCAGGAGGCGGGAGCGCGGCACCACCGGGGGCGCTGTCACGTGCAATTACTCGAGCGGAATGGGCGCCGCGTGGAGGTGCCGTCGCGACAGGTGGAGATACAGCGTCGTGTGCGACAGGTCGGCGTGGCCCAGCAGGAGCTGAATCGTCCGCAGGTCGGTCCCTGCTTCCAGCAGATGGGTCGCATACGAGTGCCGCAACGTGTGCGGCGTGACGCGCTTGTCGATGCCGGCCTTGCGTGCGGCCAGGCGTACGGCCTCCCAGATCACCTTCGTGGTGATCGGCGCATCGGCACGCCAGCCGTTGAGCGTCCCGGGAAAGAGATAGGTGCGCGGCCGCATCCAGCGGTAGTACTCACGCAGGGCGCCAGGAGCGTGGGACTGAGGGGGATCTCGCGATCGCGGCCGCCCTTGCCCTGCTCGATACGGAGCACCATCCGCTGGCTATCGATGTCGCGCACTTTCAGCTGGCAGGCTTCGCTGCGGCGTAGCCCGGCACCGTAGAGCGTCAGCAGGAGCGTGCAGTGATAGAGATTCTTGGCGCCGGCAATCAAGCGCTGGACCTCGTCGGGGCTGAGCACGATCGCAAGCGATGCCGCTCCTTCGGATACGGCAGTTCCTCACGCACGTCACGTCGTTTCAAGACGTGCCGGCAAAAGAACCGCAGCGCGCAGATCTGGGTGACCACCGTCCCAATGGCCAAGCGGCGCTCCTCGAGGAGGAACAGGTGGTAGCGTCGGAGCTGGGCGGGCGTGATCCGGTCGAGACGCGCGCCGGTCTGCTGGCGAAACGCATCAACGATCTGGATGTAGCTGCGGATGGTCGTGGCGGCGCAATCGCGACGCACCAGCTCGTCGCGCAGGCATTGAAGTAACTTGGTCACAGACACCTCCTGTGACCACGCACCCTATCCTGCTACGAGTCATCCGGCTGCCCGTCGGCCGCCGCGCCAGCCCCTTCGTTCAAGTCGCCAAGCAACGTGTGATGTTGCGATCGAAATGTTGAACGTCAGCAACCGTAAGGATCGTTTGTTTCTGAACCGTTGGAAGGATGCATACTGGGCCGGAGGCTCACCGTGACCCTAAACATGGTGATTGTCGCTCGCGTGTTGGCGGGGGCTTGGGCCGTGTTCTGGCTCTTCTTCTTCGTTGTGGAGTCGTTGGTGTGGCGCACGCCGGCGCCGGTCATGTTGTCTTGGGCGGGCTTGGGTGTGCTGTTCGTGATGCTCGCGCTGCTGCCTTGGCGCATGGAAGGATCCGGAGGTCTTCTGCTTGTGGTAACCGGGCTGATTGTTGGACTCGCGTATGCGATTTGGGCGCCGCCCGGGCTGCCGCTCGCCAGTTATGTCATCACGACCGTCGTTTTTGGCGGGCCGCCGCTCGTGGCCGGGATTCTCTTTCTAAGGCATCGTCGGGCCGCGACGGCCGCGACGTGAGACCGGCTTCCACTCGGACGGTGGCTCGTTGATCGGACTGAGCGTCGTTAGCCCGTGGAGAGAACGACCACTCGTTCGCTGGTCGGGCCCTGGTACCCTCCCTAGCTGGAGGGTCGCCGACCGCCGTCACCTGACCACGCACCCTATCCTGCAACGAGTGACCTGGTTGCCGGTCGGCCGCCGCGCCAGCGGCTTCGTTCTAGTCGCACAGTATCTACCTCTCCGCGTGGACATGCGCTCGACTGTTCAGGTGCAACGACGTTCGAAAACACTGAAGCGCCCAAGGCCGGTCAAGGTGGTTATGGGCTCTTCAACCCTTTCTCTTGCCGTCGGCGCAGCTGGTTTCCTTTTCGTTCCATAGCATGCGTCAGCATGCCTGAAAATATGTTCCCATGATCCCGGTCTGATCTATTTACCTATGTCGCCGGTCCGAACAAAAAAAGTACTTGACAGGTTTTAGGTGGTGATTCGTTTCTGCCTCCGGCGCGCGCGCTGAATACCGCGTCGTCCATCCAAAATGGGTGCAGCGGAGACTTTTCCACTCACTCCCGTTGCGGTTCATCTCTCAGCCAATCGCGTCTCTCCGCGCATTCTCACGCGCCACAGATCGTCGTGTTAGAAAGGAACATGACGACAATCGATTCGTTCAACCATTTCTCAGACGAACAACTCATCGCGTGCGTGCCGACGCATGTGGGCGACGAACGTCGCGCGATGGTCGCTCTCATTGCCTCGCTCGTGGAGTTCGACGCACGCAAGCTGTATCTGCGCCTGGGTTGCTCCTCGCTGTTCACGTACTGCACGCAGGTGCTCCACTTGTCCGAACATGCAGCGTACGGCCGCATCGAGGCGGCGCGTGCGGCGCGACGAATCCCGGTGGTCCTGGACCAGCTGGCCTGTGGCGCGATCAACTTGACGACGATTTGCCTGCTGTCACCACATCTCACCGGCGACAATTACGCCGACGTGCTTGCGGCAGCGCAGCACAAAAGCAAGCGAGAGGTTGAGCTCCTGGTGGCTACACTGCGACCGCTGCCGCCTGTGTCGGCAACGATCCGTCAGGTGCCAACTCGAACATCTGTCGAGTCGAGTTCGGCTGTAAACACCGGCCAGGATCTGTTCGATGCGAATGAGTCCACGCCGCGATCCGGAGAAGCGTCGAGACCAGCTGCCGCCGTGACACCGCTTGCGCCCGAGCGCTACAAGCTGCAGGTCACTCTGTCAGCCGAGGGCCACAACCACCTCCGTCGTGCTCAGGATCTGTTGCGGCATTCGATCCCGAGCGGCGATCTTGGCACGATCGTCGAACGCGCCCTGACGCTGCTCGTTCGCGAGCTCGAGAAGACGAAATTCGCTGCGACCGCTCGACCGGTTATGGTTCGCGCGATCAACACACGGTCGCGTCACATCCCCGCTGGCGTCCGTCGCCGCGTGTGGCAGCGGGATGGAGGGCGATGCGCGTTCATGGGAACGGAGGGGCGCTGCGCGGAGCGCGGGTTGCTGGAATTTCATCACGTCGTCCCGTATGCGGATGGCGGAGAGAGCGTTGTTGAGAATCTCGAGCTCCGATGTCGGGCCCATAATGTGTACGAGGCCGGACGCTGGGACGGGACGCTGTTTGCCCGAGAAGCAAGTGTGGGTTTCGACGGACCCGGTCTGGACCGAGTGCCCTGCAGTGCCGCCGGCTGACGAGCGCGACATTAGACCGCCGCGAGGGAGCGTGGGATGTTTCTGCAGCTAGCCCGAAGTCTTTGCGTCGTTAATGTTCGTAGACTCCTGGGTTGCGCGTATTGCAGCAATGGCCCTCTCTCACCGGAGCGATCGGTTTCGAGAGAGGATCGAGGAGGCAAGCCGGCATGAACGGGTGGTTCGTGTTGCTCGTGTTATTGGTCACGTTGCCCGGCGCCCGACCCACGCAGATGCAGGCCGGCGAGCCACGCGCCCGTCTGGCCGAGGCACAAAAGACGTGGGAGGCGAGCAAGCCGCGCTCGTACGAATTCACGATTGAAGTGAGATGCTTCTGCGTGGGAATCTCGAAGACGCCGCCGTCGTTTCGCGTCGTCGACGGCAGTCCATCGCCGCTCGGAGAACTCGACCCGGAAGGGCAGCACTTCTACAAAACCCGCAACACGATCGAGAAGCTCTTTGCCGCTATCGATAGGTCCTTGCCGCCGTACGGCGAGACCGAGAGCACGGTGCAATACGATGGTGCACTAGGGTTTCCGCAGGTCGCAGACTTGGATCCGCAGCGCGAAAGCATCGACGACGAACTGTACTTTCGAGTGACGGGCTTTCGGGTGATTGAGAAGTAGCCGCTCGTGGCCCTGACTCCATTTGACAATCTAATCCAGTCAATGGTATTCCATTGGTGTGTCTAATAGAGAACCGTCCAAGACCGACGTCCTGCAGGGCACGCTCGATCTCATGGTGCTCCAGACGGTCGATTCCCTGGGTCCCCTTCACGGCTACGCCATTGCCGCTCGGCTCGAGCAGGTCTCGAGCGGCGCGCTGCAATTGAACATGGGCACGCTCTATCCGGCGTTGATGCGTCTCGAACAGCGTGGCTTTCTCCGCGGGACATGGGGAACCACGGACAACAACCGGAAAGCGCGCTTCTACGCGATCACCGCCGCTGGCCGTCGCCAGCTGGCCAAAGAGAAAGACGCCTGGGATCGTATGGCGGGCATCATCCAGACGCTGCTCCGCGGCGAATCCTGAAATCCCGAGGAGATTCATGGGCATCCTTCGCGAATGGATTCACCGTCTTGGCGGCGCGCTCCGCTCGGGCCGACGCGATGACGATCTCGACGAAGAGCTGCGGAGCCACCTCGAAATGGCGGCCGCCGATGCCGAGCGGCGAGGTGCGCCGCGGGAGGAAGCCGATCGTACGGCACAGCTCCGGGCAGGTCAGATTGCCACGGCGCTGGACGCCATGCGCGATCAACGCGGGCTGCCCTGGCTCGACGCGCTGAAGTCCGACGCAATCTTCGCGGTGCGCCACCTGAACAAGCAGCGCACGGTGACGGCCGCGGCCATTCTCTCCCTTGGCCTCACCATCGGCGCGACAACCAGTGCCTTCCGGCTCGTGGATGCGGTTCTGCTGCGTCAGCTGCCCGTCGCCCAACCGGAACGGCTCTTCTACGTGTCAGCCGTGATGCCCGATCCACAGCGTCAGCCGGAAGTTCTCGACGACTTCGACTACCCCACGTATCGCCGGTACTCGCAGGTCGTCGGCGCTTCCGGGGACGTCCTGGTCGTCGGGGTGACCGCTCGTCAGGAAGTGCTCTTCGCCACAAGCGGCGAGCCGGAGCGAATTTATCGGCAGTACGTGTCCGGGAATGTCTTCGGCAGTTTCGGCCTGCAGCCGTCGCTCGGCCGGCTGATCGCACCAGGAGACGATGAGAAACCGGGCGGTCATCCCGTCGCGGTGATCAGCCATGAGTACTGGACGCGAAGGTTCGGCGGAAACCCGGCCGCAATCGGCAGCACTTTCCGCTTGGGCCCTCAGGTCTACGAAATCATCGGCGTCGCACCGGCGGGGTTCACAGGTACCGAACCTGGACGTATGACTGACATCTTCATTCCCGCCACGATGAACGTGCAGGCTCTCAACAGCCCGGGCTGGTCGTGGTTCTGGATGTGGGTGCGGCCCAAACCGGGTGTGTCTCCCGAGCAGATCCGCGACCGGCTGCAGGCCGTATTCCTCGAGGAACAAAGGGCTCGCCTCAGCCGCCTCCCTGCCGATACCCCAAAAGCGTTTATTGACGGATTCAGGCCGCAGATTCACGTGCTTCCGGCCGGAACAGGCGCGTCGACACTACAGAAGAACTTCAAGACGCCGCTGTTGATCCTGGCCGGTCTGGTCGGGCTCGTCCTGCTGATCGCGTGCACGAACGTCGCGAATCTGCTCAGCGCCCAGGCCATGGCGCGCGCGCGGGAACTGGCGCTTCGCGTCTCGATCGGCGCCGGCCGTTCGCGGCTGATTCAACTGATGCTCGTCGAGGCCGCCCTGCTGGCGGCGGCCGCATCGATCGTGGGCGCGCTGTTTGCCTGGTGGGCCGCTCCCTTCGTTGTTTCCATGCTGGCCCCACCCGAGGATCCTGTACGCCTCGTCCTGCCGCTCGACTTGAGGCCTCTGGCGTTTGCGATCGCACTGGGTGCCGCTGTCACCCTGGTCTATGGTCTGCTGCCGGCGATGCGCGCGGCAGCGGTCGATCCGCTGAGCGCACTGAAAGGCGCTCACGGTCCTCGCACTCCCCGACGCCTCCCCAATTCGCTCATCGCCGCGCAGATGGCCTTCTGCGTCTTCGTGCTGTTCGTCGCGTGGCTTTTCGTCGCGAGCTTCGAGCGGCTCACCACTCGCCCACTTGGATTTTCGGCAGACGACGTCCTGGTGCTGGAAACCGAAATTCGCGGCACAGCTCAACCCGCAGCGACGTGGGCGCAAGTGGCGGAGCATCTTCGACGCACCCCGGGCGTTGTTTCATCCGCTTTCTCCGGCTGGGCGCTGATGAGCGGGAACGGCTGGGCCGCGTCGGTCCGCAGGGAAAGCTGGCGAGAACCCAAAGGGGCCAACGTTCTCAGCATCTCTCCGGGATTCCTCGAGACGATGGGCATCGGCTTGATCGCGGGACGGGACTTCCGTCCAAACGACATGCCCCCCGCAATCGGACAACAGGGACCACCGCGCCCGGGCGTTGGCATGGTGAACGAAGCGTTCGCACGCGCGTACTTCGAGGGAGGCAATCCGGCGGGTCAGTCGGTGAACGTCCGCCAGTGGCAAGACACTTACGTCTCCATGGAAATAGTCGGCGTCGTAGGCGACGCCGTGTACCGGAACCTGCGCGATCCCGTTCCTCCGACGATCTATGTTCCGTTCCTGGCTAGAGGAAACGGCGCGCTGCTCGTCCGCAGCGTGGGCGATCCACTCACGCTGGCCGCCACCCTGCGCGGGGAAGTGTCGCGCGCACGGGCCGACTTCCTCGTACGCAACGTCGTCACGCAGGGGGCACTCGTACGAAGTCAACAGATCCGTGAGCGCTTGCTTGCCACGCTTTCACTCTTCTTCGCAGCGCTCGCGGTGCTTCTGGCCGCCATTGGCCTCTACGGCGTCCTCAACTACGCCGTCGTCCAGCAGCGGCGCGATATCGGCATTCGAATGGCTCTCGGTGCACGCGCGGCGCACGTCGTACGCCAGGTGGCGAGAGCGAAGTTGGCGTCAGTGGCCGTGGGCGCGGCCATCGGAATCGCGGCTGGCCTGGCTTTTGGACGCACGGTCGAAGCGCTGCTCTTTCAAGTCAAGCCGACCGACCCTTCGACGCTCGTTGCCACAATTCTGACGCTCGCGGCGGCTGCGACCGTTGCCACGATTTCGCCAGCCGTCCGCGCCGTGCGGATCGATCCGGCCGATACACTGCGCACTGAGTAGAACCCGCTTCAGGACTGACTCGGTGGTTTCCGGTTTTGGCGCATTTGACCTTCGATCCGATCCGTTCTACCGTTGCGGGTCGATGAGGAGGATCGGATGGCCAGTGCGGCGACCGTAGCGAATCAGAGGCAAATCCTCGCCAACCAGCGACGGATCCTCGCGAATCAGAGACGGATTGAGGCAAACCAGTCCAAGCTGGACCGAGTGCTGCGCAATCAAGGAAAGCTCGACAAGATTCTCGCGAACCAGAAAAGGATTCTGTCGAAGCTGCGCTAATAGCTTCCAATTATTGCCGCCCCCTCCACCCGCACGTATAGTCCGCAGGTTCTAGGCCAGTTCGTGTCGAAAGGTGGAGACGGCATGAGTTTCAGGGTCTACGTGTGCCTCTGCTGGCTGCTCGCCAGTCTTGCCTCGCCCGTCGCCGGCCAGCCGGCGGGCGCCGGCGCCACAATCCGTGGGCGCGTGCTCGATCCTCAGCGCAAAGGCGTCGAGGCCAAGGTGCAGGTCGTGCAGACGGCGACGGGCTTGACGCGTGAAACCCGTTCCGATGCCGAAGGCTATTTCGCCGTCAGCAGTATTCCTCCTGGAGACGTTGACGTCATCGTGTCGGCGCAGGGGTTTGCCGAGCGACGCATTGCGGGTCTCCGCCTCGAAGTGGGGCAAGCGGCGGAAGTCGAGGTGCCGCTGCGCATCTCTGCCATCCGGGAAGAGTTAATCGTCGCCGGGGGCGCCGGCTCGGTCGATGTGCTGGGATCCACCGTCGGGTCGGTGATCTCGGCGCGAGAGATCGAGTCTCTGCCGCTCAACGGGCGAAACTTTCTCGAGCTGGCCTTCCTCAGCCCTGGCAGCGCACCGGCGCCAAACTTCGATCCAACAAAGGCCCAAACCGTGACCGTGTCGTCGGCTGGCCAGGCCGGCCGCGGCGGCAACGTCACCATCGACGGCATGGACAACAACGACGACGTGGTCGGCGGCCCCTTGCAGAACATGTCACAGGATGCCGTCCAGGAGTTTCAGGTCGCGACGAACCGCTTCGCCGCGGAGCTTGGCCGCTCGGCGAGTTCGGTGATCAACGTCATCACGCGATCGGGTGGAGATACGCTCCGTGGATCGGCCGCGTTGTTCCTCCGCGATCAGAGCTGGCAGGCGCTGCCCGAACTGCTGGATCGCGACGAAGTCGGGGATCCGCCATTCGACCGCCAGCAGGTGCCTTTCACGGTGGGAGGACCGCTCGTCCCCGGCGGCGTCTTCGGATTTGGCGCCGTTGAATTGCGAAACCAGGACGGGGGAACACTGGTCGGCTCCCGTGACACCGTCGCCCGCACCATCCGCCGCTCGTTCGCGCCAGCGCCGCTCGACGATCTCCTTGCCACATTTCGCCTTGACTGGCGCGCCGGTCCAACCGACGACGTGATGATCCGCTACTCCGGACAGCGCGAAGACGACATCGCCGCGAGCACAGTCGAGCGCGCAATCGGGACAGCGTCTCAGCGGCAGCAGTCCCGGAATCGTTTTCACTCGGCGCTGGGGACGTGGACGCGAGTGTTGTCGGCGCGTGCGGTCAACTCCCTCAGCGTCAGCTTCAGCGATTTTCGCAATCAAATCGCCCCGGTCGAACCCGGCGTCCAACTCACGTTTCCCAGCATCCAGGCAGGATCGTCGTTCCGCGTACCTCAGGGAACAACGCAGCGCCGCTGGCAGTTTGCTGATTCGCTGGCGCTCGCGCGAGGAACGCATCAGTGGAAATTTGGCAGCCAGCTACAGCGTGTGGATGCCCGATTCGATCTGGGGGTGTTCCGCGACGGCCGCATCGAACTGGTCGAGGACTTTCCCGCCTTCGATCGCAACGGCGACGGCCGCGTCAATGACGATGACCTGCTGTTTGCGGTGACGCTTCGCAGCGGTCGGCCCGACCGCGATCTGGTGATTCCCGATGCTGACAACATTCACTTCGCGGGATTCGCCCAGGACGATTGGCGAGTCCACCCTCGCCTCTCATTGAATCTTGGCATCCGATACGAACTCGACACCGATGTGAACAACGTGAGCCGCGTGGACGAGCTCAATCCGATCGTCGCGGACTTCGTGAGAGGCGAACGGCGGCGCGACACCAACAACTGGGCGCCACGCCTCGGATTCAACTGGTCAACCGCGGACGCTCGCACGAGCATTCGCGGCGGCTACGGAATCTATTACGACCGTGTCACCCTGGAGATTCAATCGCTGGAGCGAGGGCTCGATGGCCGGGCGCTCCCGATCGAAGTGCGGGCGGGGAATCTTCTGTTCATGGATCAGGCCAGCGGTCGAGTGCCGCCTTTCGCACCGACGGTTTCGAACCCATTTACCGGTTTCATCCTGCCGGGTGCCGGCGCGTCGGGGATCAACATCATCGACTCACGGCTGCAGAATCCGAAAGTGCAGCAACTCTCGCTCGGGGTGGAGCGCCAGCTCGGATCGCGGCAGGTGCTGCGCGCTGACGTCGTGCACAACCACGGCAGCGACTTCATCATCGGCCGGACGCTCGGCACCGTCTTCAATCCGGTCGTCGGTGGACCGGATCGCGTGGTGAACCTGGAATCAAGCGCCGAAACAGATTACGACGCCCTGCTCGTGGAGTTGGAGCGCCGGTTCTCCGGCCGCTACGGATTCCGAATCGCCTATACCCTTTCGTCCGCATTCAACTATGCGAACGACGATCAGATCCCGTTTGGTAGCGGCCCAATCGATCCGGACGATCTTCGGCGGGAGTACGGCCCAACGCCAAATGATCAGCGCCACCGCCTCGCCCTCTCCGGAGTGGTGAGTCTCGGCGGGAGATTCCAGGTGTCCGCCTTGTGGACGCTTGCCTCCGGAGTCCCGATGGACATTCTGATGCCGAGCGGGCAGACACGAATCCCCACGATCCAGCGCAATGCTGGCGGTCGCCTGTTTCACTCGGCGGACGAGCTGAATGCGTTCATCCAACAGGTCAACGCGAGCGGCGGCATCAACAACGAACAGCTGCCTGCAGTTTCGAGTAGCGCACGCTTCAACGACACCTTCAACTCGCTGGACCTCCGCATTTCGCGGTCCTTTCCAGTGGGTCGCGTGCACATCGACGGTCTGGTGGAGCTGTTCAACGTGTTCAATGTGACGAACATCCTGGGCACGTCGCCAGTCAATTACTCCGGCTTTGCGAATGCACTTGTCCGCGATTCAAACGATCCTGGCAGCCCGGGTTACCTTCGATCGTCGCAGTTCGGGACCCCAGTGCGAACGGCTGGAGGCGTGTTCGGCCCCGGAGGTCCGTTCGCGCTTCAGCTTGGCGCTCGCGTAAGTTTCTGACAGGACTCTGGCGAGTCGCAAAGCTGGAGACAAATGCGTCAACAGAGCCGATCAGCGGGAGCGGGGCTCGGTCTCTGGCCGGCCATCGCCCTCGTCGTGGGTCACACCATTGGTGTGGGCATCTTTCTGACCCCTGCACAGGTCATCGGCGCAGTCGCGTCCCCAGTTCTCACGCTGGGTCTATGGGTCATCTGCGGAGCGCTCGTGTTTTGCGGCGCACTGACATTCGGCGAGCTCGCCTCACGCTATCCGCTGGCGGGCGGACCATACATCTACTTGAAGGAAGGATGGGGGGAGCGAATCGCCTTCCTGTATGGATGGCAGTCCCTTCTCATTCTCGATCCCGGCATTACGGCCGCACTCGCGACTGGGGCGGCGGCCTACCTCATTCTCCTGTGGCCGGCAGCAGCGGGCGGGGAACGATGGATCGCGATTGGCGTGATCTGGGTGCTCGCCGCCCTGAGCATGGGTGGCCTGATGTTGAGCGCGCGTGTCCTCACCGTCATGACGATGTTCAAGTTGCTCGCGTTTCTCGCGGTCGTGCTGCTCGCATTCGCGGCTGCCAGCGGCAGCTGGTCGCATTTCGAACCGTTCGTGACGAGGCACTCTGCCACAGTGCCGCTGGGTGAGGCCCTTGCGCTCGGCTTTGTCAGCGTCTTCTTTTCCTTCGGTGGGTTCTGGGAGGCCAGCCGGATAGCCAACGAAGTCCGGAATCCGCGGCAAACGCTGGCGGTCGCGCTTGCCGTTGGTGTCACGTGCGTGACTGCGGTCTACGTCGCGCTGACCATCGCGTTCATGTACATCGTCCCCCTCCAGGAGGTGACGAGCGCGCCCGACTTCGCGCGGCGTGCGGGTGAAGCGATGCTCGGTTCGAGGGGGCCGTCCCTTCTCGCGTCGATCGTCGTACTGTCTGTGGTTGCGAGCCTGCTGGCGCTGCTGATCATGGCGCCGCGTCTGTATGTAGCGATGAGTCTGGATCGACTGTTTCCCGCATCAATCGCGTCAATCAACCAGGCGACACAGGCGCCCGCACGTCCCACGGCCCTGCTTGCAGCCCTCGCCAGCCTCTTCGTGCTCGTCGGTACGTTTCAGGCCATCGTGGCCTTTTTCATGTGCACAACGCTGTGCTTCATCGCGCTCGCGGCGGGCGCGCTCATCGCGATTCGGCGACGGCTCCCATCCGACAGAGCGCCATTCCAATCCCCGGGTTACCCGGTCACGCCGATACTCTTCATCCTGCTCGTCGTCGCCATCGTCGCTCTTATCGCGATCAACCGCCCGCTTCAGGCCGTTGCCGGCTTGACGCTGGTGTTGCTCGGCATTCCGGCATACGGCATCTTCGTGAAGTCGCACGCGCGCGGCGAACAGGTATCAACATGGTTGCCATGAACGTCATTCGGCTCGCTATTTCGTGTTTCATCCTCGTCGTCATGGCACTCGCGGTCACGGGCTGGTTCTGGACGGGAGCGCACCAGACGGCGTCGCAGTCAGCTGCCAGCCGCGTCGTGCTCGGTCTGTGTGTTGTGGCGGGGATCGTTGGGCTCAGCGCGCTCTGGCGCACGAAACGGCCGACAGCGCCTGCGGCCCGAGCGAGGCGCCGGAGGGAAGCGGTGCGGAGCACCGCCGCCGAGCGAGAGCGAGCGGGGGTGGGGCCCCGCGAGCCCTGAAAAAGGCAGACGGAGTGCTCGGTGAACCCGGTTGTGCAGTCAATTATTCGGAAAAAGTCGCTTCAGCGAGGCTTCAACTTCGGCGGGCTTGAAGCCGAATGGTCCGGCGGCGCTTTTGTACGCGACGCGACCCTGTCGATCGATCACATAGAGACGGTCCGGCCATCCGGTGTACGCGCGCTCGACCCGGTTATCGGGCTCGTCCACGACGGCCGGTAGTTCGATTCCGAGCTTCGTCAGGCAGATGCCCGCCACATCGTCACGCTCTTCTGCCGTCTTCGTCGTCGCCACCAGTACATCGTCCTCGAGATTGACGTCGAGCTGCCAGGCGTCGATTGCATGCGCTTCCTGGATGTACACGACGAAGAACTCCGCGCGATCGCGGTATTCCCGATAGAGCTTGTTGAGCGCGGGCACCGCCCGGCGGAATGGCGGTCAAGTGTAGCTGCCGAAGACGAGCACGACCGGACGCTGACCGCGGAACGTGGAAAGCGTGACTCGCCCGTCCTGGCCTTGCCGCCGCAGCGTGAAATCAGGCGCCAGATCGCCGGCGGAGAGGTCGCCGCTGCGGGCCCAAAGCCACATTCGCGAGGCGGGCAGCGCACCCCAGACGACCATGCCCGGCATGTGCTTCATGAACTGGCCGAATCGCTCCGGTGGCGCCAGCATGGCGGACAGGACGACGGCACCGAGGGCGATGTACGCGGCGATCAGTCCCACGAATACGTAGGCGATCCACCGGGTCACTCGGCTGATATTGGCCGACACTCTTCGCGTCATTCGCGCGGCTATCCTACGTGCATCGGGCGGGTGGTGCACTAATTGAAAACCACTACACGGCCGCACGCATGCGTTTGCGGGGTATTGCGTCGTGGAGTGCCGATGCGTACAGTAGCAATCCTCACATCACATGGCAGGAGCGATGAGGAATTTTCTCGAACGGATCAACGGTCCTCAGCACGAGACGGCGCTGCGTCTGTTCGTCGTGATCGTTCTCGCACACTGGGCCGAACATCTGCTGCAGGCTTTCCAGATCTACGCGCTGGGTTGGCCGGTTCCGGCAGCGCGCGGTGCGCTCGGGTACTTCTTCCCGTTCCTGGTCTCGTCAGAGATCATGCATTACGGCTACGCGCTCGTGATGCTGATCGGACTCTGGATGCTGAGGCCGGGCTTCACCGGCGTGGAGGATCGGCGCTGGTGGACGATCGCGCTCTCGATTCAGTTCTTCCATCACATCGAACATTTCCTGCTGCAGATGCAATATCTGACCGGGCACAATCTTTTCGATCGACCGGTGCCGACGAGCCTCGTGCAAATGTGGGTGCCGCGCGTGGAACTGCATCTCTTCTACAACACCATCGTTTTCATCCCGATGGTCGTGGCGATGTATTACCACATGTTCCCAGCGGCCGAAACGGGACGGGCGATGTGTACGTGCGCATGGCATCGGAGGCTCGCCGCGTCCGTGTAATCGCCGGTCTGGTCGCGTGTTGCTGCTTCGCGTTCGCATGCGGCCGCGGAGCGGGCGACCTCGCGGTCACCTGGACGATCGAGCCAACGCCGCCCGTCACAGGGGCGGCCACGCTCGTCCGCGTCGCACTGACGCATGCTGATGGGAAACCCGGCGGCGGCGCCAAGCTCCGTGTCGAAGCGCACATGACTCATCCGGGGATGGCGCCGCTTATAGGCGAGGCGACCGAGCGGAGCCGCGGAATCTACGAGGCGCGTCTGCATCTCTCGATGGCCGGGACCTGGGTGCTTGTGGCGAGCGGCGAACTGGCCGACGGCCGCCGAATCGTCAAGCAGACTGAAGTGACGGCTGTGCAGCCGCCGGGCTAATCAGGTCCGGCGTCAAAGCCATCCAATCAAGGAACCAATCGTGGATGTTCTCCGCCTGCCAATCATCGGCGCGGTACTGCGTTGGCGGCATATCCGTCTGTCGCTTCAGCTCGTCATGCTGGTGGTCGCGGGAAGCCTCGTGCTGCACGGCTTGTTCGGACCGCAAATCGCTCCCCGCAATCTATCGACCGTTTTGACGTCGATCCACTGGCGAGGGCTTCTTGTCATCGGCCTGCTCATGGTGGGCAATGTGTTCTGCACCGCATGCCCGATGGTCCTCGCGCGCGATGCAGGCCGGCGGCTCGTCGGGCCGCGCTTCTCGTGGCCGCGCCGACTTCGACGCAAATGGATCGGGATCCTGCTATTGGTTGCGGTCCTTTTCTCGTACGAGCTGTTCGATATCTGGGCGTTGCCCGCCGCAACTGCCTGGCTGATCGTCGGCTACTTCAGCGTCGCGATGCTCGTCGATCTCGTGTTCAAGGGCGCATCTTTCTGCAAGTACGTATGTCCGATTGGACAGTTCAACTTCATCAGTTCGACGATGTCGCCTCTCGAAGTCCGGGTGCGCAGTATGGACGTGTGCCGCGGCTGCCGCACCTCCGATTGCATCAAGGGACAACGAAGCGCGCTACAGCCGTTGCACGTGACCCGGCGCGGCTGCGAGTTGGGACTCTTTCTCCCTGCCAAGGCGGGCAACCTGGATTGCACGTTGTGCCTCGACTGCGTTCACGCGTGCCCACACGATAACGTGGCGGTTTCGACCCGCGTGCCTGGCGTGGAGCTGCTCGATGCGCGAAGACGATCTGGGGTGGGCCGCCTGCTCCAGCGGCCCGATCTCGCGGTTTTGACGGTGATGTTCACGTTCGGCGCGCTCGTCAATGCGTTCGCGATGACTGCGCCTGCGTCTGCCTTGGAACGCACACTCGCGAGCCTGCTGCACGTGCAATCGGAAGCTCCAATCCTTGCCTTCCTGTTCTTCCTGGCTCTCGTAGTGATACCGGCGGCGCTGCTGCTGGCTTCCGCCGCGATCACACGCGTTCTTACCCGTGAATCGGGACGCCCGGTTCGGGTGACCGCGCAACGGTTCGCATTCGCGCTCGTGCCATTCGGGTTCGGCGTCTGGCTGGCCCATTACGGATTTCATCTGCTGACCGGCATGCTCACCGTCGTCCCGGTCACGCAGAGTGCAGCAATCGATCTCTTCGGCTGGGCGGTGCTGGGGGATCCCCTCTGGCGTTGGGCCGGGCTGCAACCCGGCTCCGTCTACGTCCTCCAGCTCGGGTTCGTGATTCTCGGGGCGTGCGGCTCAATGGGCCTCATGCACGCGACCTCGTCACGAGACTATCCAGACCGTCCGGCGATCGCCGCAGCGCCGTGGTTGTTTGCCGTCTCGGCCCTTGCCATCGCAGCACTGTGGATCCTGAGTCAACCGATGGACATGCGGGGTCTGGGCGGAGTCGGATGAATCGGCGTTCGCGGTCCTCTGCTTCCGCGATGGCACTGATCCTGTACACCGCGGTCCTGCACGCGCATGACGGCCCCCCATTTCCAATTCTGTCGGACCTGATTGCCGGGCCGTATGTCGTGTCGATCTGGACCGATCCGGATACGACCGACGATGGATCGGCGGGCGGGCAATTCTGGGTGAGACTTCACCTCGCGGGGAAGGCGGACGCGGTGCCGGCCGAGACACGCGCGACGGTCAGTATCAAGCCGGCAGCTCGGATGGGACCCGAGCGCCGCGCGTCGGCTTCGCCGGTGCGGGGCGACGTCACGAACCAGTTTGCCGCGGTGGTGATGGATCACGAAGGGCCATTCACCGTCCACGTTGGGATCGAGGGTCCGCTCGGGCCAGCCGCCGTCGATGCCGTGGTTGACGCGACCTACAACCTGCGCCCGCCACGATCGATGCTGCTCCTCTACCTGACGCCGTTCCTGGTCATCGGCTTGCTGTGGGGCCGATTGCTGATTCGGCGCTATCGCTCGTCAGTCGGTACTCGCTAGATGATTATCGGCCGACAGACGGTGAACGCGGCGGAGCCCTATCGGGTTCGCGGCGCCGCGGCGCACGGTCGGAAAAATGCGCCTCTGGCGCTGACCTCATGATGACCGCTCCGGCTCGGGTTATTCGCACGCCGGTGCACAATCATTTGAGCAACGGGGTAATTCGATCGGCGGTGACGAATGCGGCGCCTCCGCGGCTTCAGACGCCGCCGGCGCATTTTTCGCACTGACGCTGAGCGCCCTCGGCCGCATCGCGCCGCGTCCCCGATATGGCTCCGCCGCGGGAGTCGGAGCCCGACTGACCGGCGCGAGGCGTGACTCGCGACCAGCGACTGACGAGCGTCAGACGGACGAGCGACTCGCGACCAGCGACTGACAGGGCGTCAAGTCCGGACGTATCCGTGAACCGCCGAGCGCTTCGCGCCTTGACGGTGCGCCTCGTCTGACATCACGTGGACGCCGGACGCATCAATCCAGCGGTTGTAGAAATTGAACAGGGCGCAGACGGTGATGGCGAAATAGAGCGCCTCGTCTGTCCACCCCGCGCCGCGCGCGGTCGCGAGATCCGCCCCGGTAATGGTGGGCGAATCGTGGTTCACCTTGTCGATGAATCGAAACAGCGCTTTGTGTTGTTCATCGAGCCCAGACGACTCGTAGTCGGCGAGGACCGCCTCGACCAGGGTTGAATCCGCCAACAGCTCCGCCGCAACTGCGGCGTGGGCCTTCAGTCAAAACGGACAATGATTGCGCTGGGAAGTGTAGGCGGCGATCAGTTCACGAAGCCCCGGGCTGAGCGGCGCCGGTCCGCGAAGAATCTCCTGCGTGAAGCGGGCGAGATGGTCGGTGGCGCGAGGAAGAAAGGCGAACAGGTGCCAGATTTGCGGATACTCCACTCCCTGACTACGCAACTGCTCGATGAGCGCCTTGTATGGCCCTGGCTCCGGATTTTGCTCCACTCCAGGAAGAAACATCGGTTTCATCGCGCTCACGACACTGAAGCGGGGGCGGGGGCCGGCACGAATCGCTTGCGGCGAGACAGGGCGATTTCAACCAGGTTCGCGGCCGGACCCACGATAAACAGCGAGTAGTAGGGCGCGTGGACGAATTGCATCAGCCGGAGAATCGCTTCGACCACGGCAATGAGGAAGGCGACCAGGCACTGACCCTTGAACGACCGGACGGTGGTTTTTGGATCGGTGATCATGAAGAAGATGTACAGCTGATACATCGGGCCCGTGATGGGGGCGACCTCACTCAGGAACGGATGCCCGGTGACGAGCGAGCGAACCACCGCCAGGGCAACGAACGACACCACGTAGGTCAGGGTGATGTGAAAGCGGCCCAGAGTGTGGATGATGACGCTGCCAAAGCACCAGACCACGATCATTGGCAGCAGCGCGTTGCCCCACTGCACGCTCAGGCCTGCCACACTGTCCGACGCCAGCACCAGCATCGCCACGATGCCAAAGTTCGACGGGTTCCAGATATGCCGGCCATCGACCCGCAGGACGTACTTGGACGTAATTGAAATGGCTGAACACAGCGCGTACGGCCAGATGGCTGGTGAGCGGACGAGCATACCCACGCTGATTCCGGAGATGTAAGCGCTCGCGAGGTGCGGCCACTTTCCGGTGAACAGCCGGGCAAGCACGACCTCCACGCCCATCGCGGTCCCAATCGCCAGGGCTGTCCGCCACCAGCTTTCGAGGAAGCCAAACGTCAGTTGCCCGACGAGCAGAACGATCGTGACGAGGATTGGGGCGAGATAGCGCTTGTCGAGACGGCTGAGGGCCCGCCCGCCTAGAGGCGGAAGCCACGTGTTGGTCTGGGTCGTCATGCCGGCTCCTCCACGCGATGTACCCGGCCGGCCTGGATAGCTTTCAACTCCTGCGTCTTTCCAGACGGCCAGCGGATGACGGCACGATCGACGGATGCCGCCCCGCCAAGACCGAAGTGGAGACGGCGCTGATTCTGGGCGCAGAAACCGGAACCGCCCGAGACCTCCTGAAGTTGCCGATGTCCGTTCCAGAAGATCTCGACCTGCGCGCCCACAGCGCTCCGGTTACTGCACGACCGGAGGTTGGCATCCCCGCGACAGGCGCCCTCGAGGTCGAAGGCAATCCACTGTCGATCGGGAGCGACTTCATTCCTGTAGAGGAGCAACGGACCTCGCTGGTTGGCGACCACGACATCGAGCGCTCCCCGGCCACTCAAGTCCGCGAGCGCAATCGATCGCCCGTCATGTCGATCCGTGGCGCCCACCATCTGCGCGACGTCAACGAACCTGCCGGAACCGTCGTTGATCCACACCTTCTTCGGCTGATAACCGGCGAGACTGCGGGCACCCATGGCCGGCCAGTTCGCCGCATCGCCAATGACGACCTGGTGTCCTCCCGCCACTTTCGAATAGTCGTACCAATAACTCTCGTCGCGTGACGCCGAAACGTAGCCGTTCACGAGATACACGTCGAGAAACCCGTCGTTGTTGAGGTCCCCGAACTGCGCGCCAAAGCTCCATCCGCCGAGGTCCACGCCCATCGCGCGCGCCATGTTCTCGTACTTTGGCAACTGGCTCGTCCCGCCGGTCGGCACCCACAAATTGTTTCCCTGGAGCAGAATGCCTTCTTCGGAGATGTTGGAAACGTACACGGCCAGCCTGCCCTGGTTGAGAACATCGCCGACCGACGCGTTCATGCCGCTCTTGGGCGCGTATCCCACGCCTGCTTCACGGCCCACTTCCCGGAAGTGCCCGCCTTCGTTGATGAACAACTCCGACACGCCGTAGTCATTGGCGATGAAAAGATCCGGGTAGCCGGTCCCGCGCAGATCCGCGGCCACAGCCGCCAGGGCCCAACGCGTCGAAACGAGTCCGACCTTGCCGCTGACCTCTTCGAATCGTCCCTGTCCGAGATTGCGGTAGAGGTACTTGCGACCTCCATTGTTCGCGTACTCGAAGCTCTCCGGCATGATCTTCGTGTCGGCGAGGTTCCAGAGGTTCAACCGTTCGGGATAGTAGCCGCCAAGAAACAAATCGAGACGGCCGTCTCGATCGTAGTCGAGCCACACGGCGGTGTTGATATTGGCCCAGGCCGGAAGCGACGTCGCGTCGGTGACGCGCGTGAAGCGCCTCCCCTCGTCGTTGCGAAACAGCTCCGGCCGGCCCCACTTGTACAGAAAAAGATCTTCGAATCCGTCATTGTCGTAGTCGCCGAACACGGCTCCCATCGACACACCGTTCTCGCGCTGGTTGACATCCGCCAGCCCCAGGCGCTCGGCGATGTCCTCGAACGTGCCATCCCCCTTGTTTCGGTACAGGCGGTTCTTCGATCCCTCTTTGCTGTTCGTGACGTACAAATCGAGGTGGCCGTCACGATCGACGTCACTGACAGCCACTGCCGCGCCCATCGATGCCACTTGCGGCATGATGTGCGACAGCTTGGGGTCGAGCGTTGGCGCTTCGTGGACGAAGTCGATCCCAGACGGCCGCGACACCTCTTTGAGATGAAATCCGTAGCGCAATGCGGGATCTCCGGCAGCGACGATGGAAGGCGTCGCGCGGCCGGCGAACCGCCGGATGAGGGCCGGCGTCGCGAGCATCGCCAGAAACAGAACGGCGAGGGCGGGTCGGGCGTAACGCTGCATTTATTCCAATATTTCAGGGATGGCCGGGATTGATTTTAACGCGAAGCGCATCGCGCGCCGCGTCGGGCGAGACGTACCGCGTATGGTAGTGCTCGAAGTCAGCCCGGTGCCGCTGGTAGACCGGATCGTCCTCCAGCCTTCCCGTCCCGCGAACGTATTTGGGTGAGCGATGGGTCGGCAGAGGCAATACCGTGCGCGAGGCAATCGTGTTGTAGTCGCCGTCTTTTTCCCACCCGTCACCGATGAGCACGAAATCGCGCACGAATCCCCGGGGCGGAGACGGCACTTCCGGAAATGCGACTCGCAGCTCATCGCCGGCGTTCATGATCACATAGCGATCGTCCACGGCCTGCAGCAGTTCCCGAACGTCACCGAAACGCGTGTGAAAGCCTTCGAGATCGCGCCACCGTGCCGCGACGCCTTCAATGGCATACCGCGGACGTTCTGGCGTGCTCGCGTTCTTCTGCTCGGTTGCGGAGTAGCCGCGGAACCGCAAATCGGCCGTCTTCAAGTCCAGCTTGCGTGGTGTGAGCTTCACGTCCGGTCTCCCCACCGCCCATCCGAGCCGGTCCCAGAAGATCTCGAGATTCGTACTGACGCGCAGCGTGCGTGGTCCGCGTGCCGGAAAGATGCCCGTCAGGTCGATCAGAATCGTCTTGTCCTTCCCTGCCGGAAATCCCAATCCGGTCCGCACCGGTCTGAAGCGGCTGCTTCGATCGGCTACATGCAAAGACAGGCCGGTGGGAGGGTCGTGACTGCCCTGGCCGAGCGCGACATTGATCGAACTGTCCGTTGGATGGACCCAACCCTGCGCCACCAACCAGAGCGGACCCGCGCGCGGCGCATCGGCGGGCAACTCGAGGTCGACGTGGTGTTCGCGCGTGACGCCCTGGTAGCGTCCGCGCCCGGCGAAATCCAGGTGACGATCGTCGCGTGTTGCGACGTCGCTGAGCACGTCGCGTCCGCGGTCATCGCGAACGCTCTGGAAGGCCCGCACAGGGCCTGTCGCGATGACACCGAGCTGCGGTGGAGGTACCGCGAACCGCTCGTCAACGAACGCTTCGGTGCCTTCGGGATGATCGACGACGAGGAGGGAGACGAGATCGAAGAAGTGACTTTCCCACAACTCCGCGGTGATGCGAAGGTCGTATTCGCCGTTTCGCGGTGACAGCTGGTCGCCGCGAATCCTGACCCAGTCCTCGGTCATCTGCACGTCGGCTGTCGCTTGCGCGTTGATGCGCAGACCGAGCGGGGAGCGCCAGATGAAGTCAGTCACGAAGCGCATCTCGGTTCCATTCCAGGCAAACAGCCATGGACATGAGCCCTTCAACCGCTGGCTGGCCCCGATCGTGGAATCCACGCCGAGATCGAATTCAGACTGGAGAATGCCGTTTGGCCAGGTGATTCGCGCGACTTCAGCAACTGTCGCGTCACCAAGTCCAAAATGAATTACTGGTGCGGCGATGATCCGTTTCTGCGCGTGCAGCCCGGTCCGAACTTCTATTTCCCCTCCGATCCCAAAGGAGTTGATGCGCTGATCGCCCGTGGCGGTGACAGCCCGGGGCCGGATGGCCTGCCAGTGATAGCCCTTCTGTCCCTTCACGCGGACGACCCGTGCCCCGTCATCACCGCGCGCGATCAGCTCCAGCCGGCCGTCGGCATCGAGATCCGCTGCCGATGTGACGCCCCCAGGGAGTGACGTCGCGGCGAGCGCTCGAAATGCGCCATCGGGCGCGCCGAGCAGGACCCGCGATGCGGTCGGACTGGAGATGACGAGATCTTCCGCTGCGTTGTTGTCCAGATCAGCCACCAGTAACCGTGCGCTACCGGGGGCCAAGCTCGCGGGTGGATCGGTTCCTGTGATCCGCGCCGCTTCGAAGCTCGAGCCGCTGGCACTCTGCGCAAGGCGCACGACATCACCGTTAGCGGCCACGCCAATCACGTCGAAGATCCCATCTCCCGTGACGTCGGCGGCTGCAATCGCCGCGACACGCGGAAATTGGGCCGGCACCTGGCGCTCGCGGAACTCGCCGCCCCGCAGATTGAGAAACACTCGCACAACGCCGTCACCGTCCAGGAGCGCAGCATCCGGCACCCCTTCTCCGTCGACATCTGCCCAGGCAAACCCGCGCAGGCGCCGGACGTTCGTGAATGGCGCCTGTATAGCAAAGCTACCGTCGCCGTTGTTGCGCAGCACAACCGGCGTACCCTCACGCGCACCAAGCACGAGATCGAGGTCGCCGTCTGTATCGAGATCCGCTGCCCAGACGCCGTGCAGCGGTAAGCGGCCGGCCGTAGACGGCAGCTTCGCATCAGCGGTCACCGCCGAGAACGACCCCTTCTCCGTCTGCCTCAAGATCTGCACGCCCGACGCAGTCGCGAGCACGATGTCTGTTCGGAAGTCATAGTTCAGATCGGCGGCAACCACTCCGTCCGGTCCGATCGCTTCGAGTGAAACGCCTGCTGGCAGCGGAACGATGACCCGATTGTCAAAGCGCACGTCACGCGGCCCCGCGGCAACAACCGTTGGGCGCGCGTCCCCCGCCAGCCAGATTGCGCCCGCCCATCGAGTGTTGGCGGTGGCCACCGCCGGCGTTGAATCCGCTGCAAAAACCAGCTGCTCGTCTGCCGGCGCCGGGCGTGGTTCCGGGTTCGGCAGCACCACGAGCCGCACGAGCGGCTCTCCAACTTCACTGCGAGGCGTGCTGACATCGGCACTCGCCGATCGGTACTCGGGCTCGCGAATCAGCACGTTCTTGAGAAAAATCACCGGCGTTGTCGCCGCAGCAGCGCCCGCCTGCGATGCCTGACGCGCGGTCGTCAGCCGTTCCTGCGCGTCGGCCGGCCACGACGGCGCATCCTGCGCCAATGCGTCCAGGGCCTTTGCCAGCGCAGGCGCATCGCCACGCTTCGCCGCGAGGCGAGCGAACTCCAGCTTCGCCGCCAGGTTCCGGGAACGGGTGGCCAGGGCATCGAGCAGACGCTGCGCTTCCGCTTCGTTGGCGGCGCCGCCAAGACGCTCGAGTTCCTGGGCAAGCGCGTAAGGCGCTTTGAGGTCGGACGGATCGAGTTCCATCGCGCGACGCCAATGCCGCAGGGATGCGTCGAGATTTCCCTTCAGGCTCTCGGACAACGCCAACAGCCGCTCGATGGGCGCGTTGCGCGGTGCCAGCGCGGACGCCTTCACGAGGCGCGCGGTCGCTTCATCAATCTGCTGCTGTCGAAGCAGGAGCAATCCGAGATTCGCCCAGCCTGCGGGTTCCTCCGGCACGAGCTGGAGGAGTCGCTCCAACTCCTGACGCGCGTGCACATCCTGACTCGTTTGCATGGCCGCGAGGGATACGTAGAAAGCGGTGACGGCCTGGCGGTACACGGCATCCGGCACGCGTGGTCCGCGTCGGCAGCCGCCGATGATCGCCAGGGTCAGGACCAGGGCGGCGATGGAAATGACCCCGCCGGCCCGCCCGGCCCGTCTCCAGCCCGGGCCCCGTAAGTTCCGCACATCCGTCCCCATCAGCGGAAGTGTAAACGACGGAATACCAGAGACGGGTTACAATCGCCGACCAGCAGCAATGGTGAGCCTTCGCGCCGTGAAGCGTCTGGCCCTGCAGGGCATCGAGCGCACCGGCGGATACCATGCGGTCGCCAACAGCCGCTGGCGCCGCGAACGGCTCCTGATTCTCTGCTATCACGGCGTCGCCTACGAGGACGAACATCTCTGGGACGGCAGCCTCTACGT
>JBAROV010000004.1:0-7932 GCA_049642465.1 Vicinamibacterales bacterium | reverse complement strand
CCGAACGTCAGCGCCTACGGTTTCACGAGCAGGTTTCTCAGGCAGATGGGAGAGTCGGAGATCGTCGACGAGCTGCGTGTGATCATCAGCGAGGAGGGGGGCACGACCGCCTACTTTACGTTTTCGACGCAGATCCAGCCCGCCATCCATCAGCTCAGGCTCTACGGGTCGCGCAATGCGCTGGTGCTCGATCCGGATCACGAGACGGTCGTGAAATTACGCGGCCGCCGGTTCACGAGCTACGCTGACAAATTCGTTCCACCGATGCTGCTGGCGAGGCAATACGTGAGCGAGACGTTCGGCAATCTCCGGCGCTTCGCCGCCGCGGACTTTCACATGAAGTCGGGCATGAAGCATCTGATCGAGACCTTCTACCGCAGCGTGGACCAGGACCTGCCGCCGCCAATTCCGTACCGTGAGATCGTGCTCACATCGACCATCATGGACACCATCTTCGACCAGGTCTGCAGGCGCCCGCCGCGCGACATCAGGGAACCGGCGGCGAGTCGGTTCGACTCAACTCGCGATGATCGTCAGGAGACCAGTCTTTGCACTGCCGCGCACCCGGCGGCGGCACGACAGGACCGCTGACATGACTCAGACCGTCGAGATCAGCTCCCGCGGGCGCTGGATGACCGTGCCGGCCGCGGAATTTGACGGCCACATACTGGCCGTCAAGGGACGTTGGATCAGAATTGCGGTCATCCGCGAAGAGGACTACACCGAGTCGGATATTGTGGATCCCGAGCGCTACGTGCAGTTCCTGAAGCAAAGAGCCGCCAACGGGTTCCGAGCGGACATCTTCACGTTCGCGCAGAAGCTGCCACCTGCCAACCCGAGATTCTCCTACGCGTACGAATGGGAGAGCGTAGCGGCCGCGCGCACGTCGAGCTTCAAGGCCTGGTGGGACGCCCTGCCACAAGAGAGCCGCAAGAACGTGAGACGCGCCGCCAAACGCGGCGTGACGATCACGGTGAAGCAGCTCGACGACCAGTTGATCGGGGACATCTGCGAGCTGAACAACGATTCGCCGATGCGGCAGGGCCGCCGGTTCGCCCACTACGGAAAGACATTCGAAGAGGTGCGGAAGGATCAGTCGCACCTGCTCGATCGCAGCGACTACATCTGTGCCTACGCCGGCGCTGAGCTCATTGGCTTCCTGAAGGTAGCCTACACCGGCGATGTGGCCGCGATCGTCCAGATTCTTCCCAAAGCGAGCCATCAGGATAAGCGGCCGGCCAACGCGCTCCTGTCCAAGGCCGTCGAGCTGTGCGAGGCGCGCGGCGCAGCGTACCTGACGTACGGGCTCTTTCAGGAGGGAAATCGACGCGAGAGCCCGCTGCGCCAGTTCAAAGCGCGGAACGGATTCGAAGAAGTGCTCGTCCCCCGCTACTACGTACCGCTAAGTCCGTGGGGCACCGTGTGTACACGACTGAAGCTGTATCGTGGCCTGATCGACTTTCTCCCCGATCGGGTGATACGGCTTGCCGTGAGCGCCCGCGCCAAGTGGTACGGTGTCTCACAACGTCCGGAAGTGCCGGTGTAGCTCAATGGTAGAGCGACCGAATTGTAATCGGTTGACGGAGCGTTCGAATCCTCCCGCCGGCTCCACTCACGTCCGGTAGAAGACGACCTTTCGTTCAGCTGAATCACGTGCCGGGAATCGTTGGACTCCTTACGGACATGCCTCGCCCCCGCGCTGAGCAAGAGCTCGCGCAGATGGTCGAGTCGATGCACCATGAACCGTTCTATGTCACGGGAACGTGGATCGACGAGTCGCTCGGTGTGTACGTGGGATGGACGGCGCGGAAGAGCTCGTTCGCGGATGGCATGCCATTGTTTAACGAGACCCGTGATGCGGTTCTCGTCTTTTCGGGGGAAGACTATCCGCCTCCTGGGACCGCGCAGCGGCTCAACGAACGCGGCCACTCCCTCCCGCTGGATGGCCCAGCTTATCTCGTTCACCTTTATGAAGAGGACCCAACGTTCCCCGCAATGTTGAACGGCACGTTCCACGGGCTGGCGATCGACAAGCTCCGGGGCACCGCGATGCTCTTCACAGACCGCTACGCGCTGCATCGCCTCTATTATTACCAGTCGGCCGACGCGTTCTATTTCGCCGGCGAGGCCAAGGCCATCCTGAGCGTCAATCCGAATTGCCGGCGCTTGGAGAACCGCGCGCTCGGGGAATTCCTCGGGTGTGGCTGTGTGATGGAGGACCGGACGCTGTTCGATGGCGTCCGCGTGATGCCGCCGGCGGTCGCTTGGACCTTCAGCGGCTACCGGCTGGAGAATAAGCGGACGTACTTCACACCGCGCGAATGGGAGCAGGAGGCGCCGCTGCCGCCGGACGAGTACTACCGGGCGTTGCGGGATGCTCTTTCGCGTAATCTGCCGCGGTACTTCAACGGCAGGGAGCGCATCGGCATCTCGTTGACCGGTGGCCTCGACACACGAGTGATCATGGCCTGGCTGCCCGCGGCGCCCGGATCGCTTCCCTGCTATACCTTCGGCAGCATGTTCCGCGACAACCAGGACGTGCGCGTGGCGCGCCGGGTGAGCCGCTCCTGCGAGCAGCCGCATTCGGTGATCCCTGTCGGCCGCGACTTCCTTTCCCGGTTCGCGGACTACGCGGAGCGCAGTGTGTACTTGAGTGACGGCTGCGTCGATTTGAGCCGCACATCCGACCTGTATGTCAGCGAGCGTGCTCGCGATATCGCGCCGACCAAGATCGTCGGCACCTATGGGAGCGAAGTGCTCACCGGCGTCACCATGATGAAGCCGCGGCCGCTCTTCCGAGGGCTGCTCGCCGCCGGCGCGCTGCCTTACGTGCAGGAGGCGGGCGTCACCTACGACGGGCTCCGTCACGAGCACCCGGTCACTTTTGCCGCCTTCCGACAGTCCCCGTGGTGGCATTACGGCGTGTTGGCCCTGGAAGAGACGCAGCTCACGGTGCGGTCGCCATTTCTCGACAATGAGTTCATCCGTACCGCGTACCGCGCGCCGCAGACGCCGGCCGCTACCGACGTGCGCACTCGGCTCATCGCCGAGGGTAGGTTCACTCTCGACCGGATCCCGACGGACCTGGGTGTCGGTGGCACCGCCGGCCCGTTCACGTCTCTCGTGTCGCGGACGTTCCAGAAGTTCACGTTCCGAGCCGAGTACGCCTACGACTACGGGATGCCTCATTGGCTGGCGCGGTTGGACCGGGTGTGCTCACCGCTCCATCTGGAACGGCTGTTCTTGGGCCGGCACAAGCTGGCCCACTATCGGATCTGGTACCGCGAGGCTCTCTCGGAGTACGTCCGCAGCATGCTGCTCGACTCGCGGTCGCTGACGCGCCCTTACCTCGAGGCGGACGGCGTCAGAGCCATCGTGACTGGCCACCTGGCCGGACACGGAAACTACACCCGCGAGCTCCACAAGGTGCTGTCGCTCGAGCTCGTGCACCGGCTGTTTCTCGACCAGCGGTGAGCAAGTTCACCCGATAAACGACAGGGAGACGCCTACGCCGCCGGCACTCGCAACGCTACTCTTCATCGTCGGGATCGTCGGGCTCTTCGTCCTCGATCGCGATAGACGAGGCGTGACCACGGGCGCGCTGTGGATTCCGATCATCTGGACCGCGCTCGCGGCGTCGAAAATGGCGTCGCAGTGGTTGGGAATGGCCCCGCACACTGTGTCGGCGGCCCAGGCGCTCGACGGAAATCCGCTCGATCGGAACGTCCAGTTGATGCTGGTCCTGCTGGGCGTGGGCATTTTAGTGTATCGGCGCGAGAGGACCCTACCGGTTCTGCGCGCGAACCTGCCGATCTTGCTGTTCTTCTGTTACGGCGCAGCAAGTGTCGTCTGGTCGGATTTTCCGTTCGTCGCGTTCAAACGGTGGACCAAGGCCGTCGGCGATCTCGTGATGGTCCTCGTGATCGTTACTGAAATGGACGGTACGGCGGCCGTGAAGCGATTCCTGGCACGAATCGGCTATTTGCTGGTTCCACTCTCGATTCTGCTAATCAAGTACTACCCGCGCATTGGTACCAGCAACCGGGTCGCGAACGGCAGCCAAGTCTTCCTCGGAGTGACGAGCGACAAGAACATGCTTGGAGTCGTGTGCCTCGTGTTTGGGCTTGCCGCGGCGTGGCGTATCTTTCACATCGTGCGCAGTGACGCACGCAGAAGCTGGGGGCGGCCACTCATCGTTCAGGGCGTGATCCTTCTGATGGTTTTCTGGCTGTTCAGAAGAGCGAATTCGATGACGTCGCTGGCATGCTTCGTCATTGGTGCAGGGCTTATCGTCGCTACCAGCTTCCGGTGGTTCGCGAGGCGCCCGGCACTCGTCCATGTGGTCGTTGCCACGGCCTTGGCGGGGGCTGCGCTTCCGCTGTTTCTCGATGCCGGCGGCGCTGTTCTGAGCGCTGTTGGACGCGACCCTACACTGACCGGGCGAACGGAACTCTGGGGCGAAGTGATTGAGCTGAGTGGAAACCCGCTGATTGGGGTCGGCTGGGAGAGTTTTTGGCTGGGCTCAAGGCTCGAGACGCTCTGGGCGCGCCATTGGTGGCGGCCAAACGAGGCGCACAACGGCTACTTAGAAGTCTTCCTCAATCTGGGTTGGACGGGCATTTTCCTGCTGGCATTCGTAGCGGTTCGAGGTTACGCCGGCGCACTCGGTGATTTGCGCCGCGATCCACAGCTTGGCGGCCTGCGGCTGGCGTTCGTCATTGTCGGCCTGACCTATGGGCTCAGTGAGGCGGCGTTCAGGATGCTGCATCCTATCTGGATCATGTTCCTGCTGGGTGTGGTAGCGCTACCAGAGATGCGGCCTGCCGGCGAAATCGAAGCGACCCGAGACGCGACGGAACCGCCTGGGGTGCCCCATGTGAGGTCGTTCGACCACTGGAAGGGACCACAGCGACGCCTCGCCGACGGGTCTCCCCGCGGAACGCACAGCCGCTCCGCACGGCGATCGGTGGTTCCATGATGACTGCGGGCGTGCACGAAGAGCAGCGTGCGACTTCTCAGGAGGTAGCTGGGAAATCAGCTGGACCGTTGGTCGCTCTACTCACGGGGGGTGTCGACAGACCTTATGCATTCGGTCTCGCGATGGCTCTAGCCGCCAAGGGGTTGCGGTTGGATTTCATAGGCAGCGATGATCTCGATCGCCCGGAGATCCGATCGGTTCCCGAAGTTCGATTCCTCAACCTTCGCGGAGATCAGAGATACAGCGCGCCGGCCACGACGAAGATCCGTCGCGTGCTGTCTTATTATGCGCGTCTATTGCGCTACGGCTGGGCTGCAGAGACTCCAGTGTTCCACATCCTCTGGAACAACAAGTTCGAGACCCTCGATCGCACGTTTCTGATGGTCTATTACAAGGTATGCGGCCGGAAGGTTGCGCTGACCGCGCACAACGTCAATGCCGCCGTCCGAGATGCGAAGGATTCGCTCGTCAATCGCTTGACTCTGAGGTCCCAGTATCGGCTCGCGGACCATATCTTCGTGCACACCGAGAAGATGAAGGCCGATCTTCTGACTGGGTTCGGCGTGCCGCCCGACCGCGTCACGGTGGTTCCGTTCGGCCTCAACAGCTCTGTCCCGAACACTTCGCTGACGCCTGGCGAGGCGAAGCGCCGTCTCGGAATTCAGGACGGGGCGAAGACGATCTTGTTCTTCGGGCGCATCGGGCCCTACAAGGGCCTTCACCTTCTGGTCGAAGCGTTCCGCCGCCTGGCCCAACGAGACGATCGGTATCGCCTAATCATCGCTGGGGAGGTTGCTCCCGAACACGCCACGTACTTTGCGGACATCGAGCGCGAGATTGAGGCCGTTACGGTACGGGATCGAATTATTCGTCGAATCGAGTTCATTCCGGACGAGCACACGGAACATTATTTCAAGGCGGCGGACGTCTTGGTGCTCCCGTACACTGATGTCTTTCAGAGCGGCGTCCTGTTTCTCGGCTACAACTTCGGACTGCCAGTCGTCGCTGCGGACGTCGGTTCGCTGAAGGATGACATCGTGGAGTACGAGACTGGCCTCCTGACCAGGCCCCGGGATTCCGAGCACTTAGCCGAGGTGCTCGCAACCTACTTCGACAGTGACATCTTCAGGCACCTCGACGCCCGGCGGGAGAGCATCCGCGCATATGCCGCGGCACGTCACTCGTGGGATGTCGTCGCTGGTATGACGCTGCGCGCCTACGACACCCTCGAATTCGGCTCACGGTGGCGGCAGAGCTCACACTCGCGGCCTCGGTCCAAGGAGCACGTTTCATGAAGAAAGCGTTGATCACTGGTATCACTGGACAGGATGGCTCGTATTTGGCCGAATTCCTGCTCGCCCACGGCTACGAAGTTCACGGCGTCATTCGGCGCGCCTCAACCTTCAACACCTCGCGACTTGAAGCGGTGTACGCGGATCCGCATGCGGATGACATCAAGCTCCGGCTTCACTACGGCGACATGACCGATGCTGGGTGCCTTCGCAAAATCCTGGAAAGCGTCGCTCCGGACGAGGTTTACAACCTTGCAGCGCAATCTCACGTACGCGTCAGCTTCGACCAGCCTCAGTACACGTCGGAAGTCGTGGGCACCGGCACACTCCACCTGCTCGAAGCCGTTCGTGATTACTGCACGAAAAATGGACCCGTCAAGTTCTACCAGGCCGGCTCGTCGGAGATGTTCGGAGCCGCCAAACCCCCTCAAAGCGAACTGACGTGTTTCGCTCCCCGAAGTCCGTACGCGGTGAGTAAAGTGGCCGCCCATTTCTTTTGCGCCAACTACAGGGAGGCCTACGGGCTATTCATCGTCAACGGCATTCTCTTCAACCACGAATCGCCACGACGCGGTGAAACGTTCGTCACTCGCAAGATCACGAAAGCTCTGGCGCGTATCAAGTTGGGTCTACAGGACAAACTGTATTTGGGTAATCTGGATTCGCGCCGCGACTGGGGCTACGCGGGCGATTATGTGGAGGCGATGTGGCGCATGCTCCAACATCATGAACCGGACGACTACGTTATCGCCACGGGTGAAGCGCATACGGTTCGGGAGTTCCTCGATGTAGCAGGCACTATTGCGGATATCGACTGGACACGTTATGTCGAGATCGATCCACGGTACTACCGCCCCACCGAAGTCGACGCCCTTCTCGGCGACAGTTCCAAAGCGCGCAGAGTGCTTGGCTGGCAGCCCAAAGTAACCTTCAACGCACTGGTCGGCATGATGATGCAGCACGACATGCAAGAGGCAGAGCGGGAGGCTCTTTTCGCGCACCACAGCGGCGGGCGCGCCGCGCGGGGGCTGGCACGTGGATAGATCGCTTGGTTCGACTCACGACAGGTCGACCGCCGCTGATCACGTTCTGATTACCGGAGGCGCCGGGTACATCGGGTCCCTGCTCACCGGACGCCTGCTTCAACGGGGTTATCGCGTCACCGTGGTCGACGATCTGCTGTTCGGGGGAGAATCGCTGTTAGCGTACTTTTCGCATCCGTTTTTCAATTTCGTGAAAGGTGATATCTGCGATCCTTCTGTCCTCGAGAGCCTCAAACGGCACGACGGCAGCTTGGGTGACGGTCGATACAACGCGATCGTGCATTTGGCCGCGATTGTCGGATTCCCCGCCTGCCAGGCTGTCGGTAAACAAGTCGCCTGGCGCTACAACGTCGAATCGGTTGAGCGCGTCTTCGAGTTCGCGGAGGCGATCGGTGCTGAGCGCTTCGTTTTCTCCTCGACCTACAGCAACTATGGTCTGAGCACGGATGGTCAGCCGGTCACCGAAGAGTCTCCGCTCCTGCCCCAGTCCCTTTATGCTGAAACTAAAATCGCGGCGGAGCAATTCCTACTCGCGAGAGCTGGGAGTTCTGCTTGCGCGCCGGTCATCTTCCGATTTGCGACGCTGGTTGGGGTCTCGCCCCGCACGCGTTTCGACCTG
>JBAROV010000002.1:0-5849 GCA_049642465.1 Vicinamibacterales bacterium | reverse complement strand
CGCCTAACCAGTCGAAGAAAGAGCGGGACCGTCCTGACGCGGACTCTCTCCTGATCTCTTGACCTCCTGTAAATTCCTCTTGATCTCCTGACCTCCTGTCCATTCCTCTTGATCTCCTGACCTCCTGTCTCCCCTCCTGATCTCGATCTCGGGCGACCCCAAGGTATGATGACGAGCGGCCGAGTCCTATGAATCTGATCCGCCTGCTGCAGGGCAGTGTGCAACCCGAGGTCGACCTCAAACGAACCTACGATGCCATCGTGATCGGCTCCGGCGCCGCCGGCGGCATGGCCGCTCACGTTCTGACGTCGCGCGGCATGAAGGTGCTGATGCTCGAGGCTGGCAGGAAACTCGACATCGACAAGGAACTGAAGTCCACCGAGTGGCCCTACGAGCATCCCCGCCGCGGCGAGATGCCGCCGGGCCATCACGCGCTCTCGCTGAACGAGTACACGATTCGCCAGCCTCCGTACGCGACGGATTCCGGGTACACCAAGGTGTACTCCTACGTGCAGGGCTGGAGCGGGCCCGACTACTCCAGAAACATCGTCGTCGACGAGAAAGAACATCCGTACACGGGAACGAATTACGCGTGGGTCCGCGCCCGCTGTCTGGGTGGGAAGACCAATATCTGGGGTCGCCTGGCGCTCCGGCTGTCGGATTACGACTTCAAGGCGAAAACCCGTGACGGCTTTGGAGAAGACTGGCCGATTTCTTACACGGACCTCGAACCCTACTACGACCGAGTCGATCGGTATCTGGGTATCTCGGGTGTGAAAGAGAACCTGGCGCATCTGCCCGACAGCGTTTTTCAGCGGCCAACGAGACTGACGAGCGCTGAAATGACGCTGAGGAATGCCTTGAAGAAGATGAATCGCGTCCTCACGCCGTATCGTGCCGGCGTCACGACCGACGGCCTGAAGCACAACAAATATCGCAGCCGGTGCTTCGGCCGTGGCGCCTGCAACCGGCGCTCGGGCGGCTGTGACATCCACGCGGCGTTCGATTCACCGACAGGGCTGATCTACCCGGCACAGGACACCGGGAATCTGACCTTGAGGGCGAACTCGATCGCTCGCGAGATCCTCGTAGACAGTAGAACCGGCAAGGCCCGCGGCGTCGCGTTCGTCGATGCCGAGAACGGCAGGTCGTATGAAGCGCTGGCGAAGACAGTGGTGCTCGCGGCCTCCACGCTCGAATCAGCGCGGTTGATGCTGCTCTCGAAATCGAGCGCCCATCCGAACGGGATCGGCAATTCGAGCGGCCACGTCGGCCACAACTTCTGCGAGCACGTGATGGGCCCCAGCGTAACCGGCCTCGTCAAGGATCGCATCGGCAAGCCCAGGACGATCGACGATGGGCGGCCGGGCGGGTTTTACGTGCCGCGGTTTCGCAACCTTTCTGAGAAGCATCCGCACTTTATCCGCGCCTACGGGTTCGAGGGCAGTTCGGGCACGCAGATGTTCCCCACGCGCGCGCACGACACGCTGGGATTCGGCGCCGAGTACAAGAAGACAGTGCGCGACTATGCGGGGGCGTTCATCAGCATGGGCGGCTTCGGCGAAGTGCTGGCGCGCTACGAAAACCAGGTCGCGCTGGATCCCGTTGTAAAGGACAAGTGGGGTATTCCGGTTCTCCGCTTCAACTACAAGTTCGCCGACAACGAAAAGAAGATGTGCGAAGACATGGCCGCGACCGCGCAGGAAATGTTCGAACAGGCGGGATTCGAGATCCTCAACGTGGATCGCACGGTGCTCACCGAGGGCTGGTCGATCCACGAGCTTGGCACGGCACGCATGGGAACGGACAAGAAGACGTCCGTTCTCAATCAGTTCCAACAGTCGCACGACGTGAAGAATTTGTTTGTGGTTGATGGGAGCAGCCACGTGAGCGCGTCGTGTCAGAACCCGACGTGGACGATTATGGCGCTCGCCTGGCGATCGTGCGATTACCTCGCCTCCGAATTTGGCAAAGGGAACCTGTGATGGACGAATTGAGCCGGCGCGATCTCATCAAGCTTGGCGCTGCCGCGACGCTGACCGTGTCGCTTGGCGGAACGGAGTCGCTGGCACAGGCGCCCAGGTTTTTCACGCCGGAGGAGTTGGCGCTGGTCGACGAATTGAGCGACATCATCATTCCCTCCGACGACCATTCCCCTGGTGCCCGCGCCGCAAAAGTCGCGGCCTACATCGATACGCGGCTCGCAGAGGCGTGGGATGCCACCGAGAAAACGACATGGCGCGAGGGTTTGAAGGTTGTAGAGCAAGTGTCGCGCGAGACGAGCGGCAAGGCCTTCCTGCAATCGGCTCCAGCCGAACGGATCGCCGTGGTGACGCGGATGGCGCGAAACGAAGCGAAGCCGCAGAACCCCGAGGAAGTATTCTTCCTCCAGCTCAAGGCTCGAGTGGTCGATGCCTACTACACGTCGGAGATCGGCATCAAGCAGGAGATGGAGTACAAGGGCAATAGTTACCTGCCCGAGTTCGTCGGGTTTGACGTCAGGGAGGGTTAATCCGTGCACCGCCGAACGTTTCTGACAACTTTGACCTCCGGTATCGCTGGGTCGGCCATCGCTCCGAGGTGGGCGTTGGCCCAGGACGAAATCAAGACCGCGTTGAACGGTCCGGTTGGCCTTCAGCTGTGGAGCGTGCGTGAGTATCTGCCGAAGGATCTGCCGGGAACGCTCGCGAAGGTTCGCGGTCTGGGTTTTCGCGAGGTCGAGGGCGCGGGATTGTGGGGCAAAAGCGTCTCTGAATTGCGCCGCGCGCTCGATGCGGCCGGACTGCGGTGTCAGTCGGCGCACATGCAATTCGAGCGTCTGCGAGACGACCTTGGCGGCGCCTTGGCGGAAGCGAAGGCGCTTGGCGCCCGATCGGTCGTCTGTCCGTGGATCCCTCACCAGAAAACGTTCACTCGCGACGATGCGCTGAAGGCGGCAGAGGCGTTCAACCGGTTCGGTTCGGAGGCGGCGAAGGCGGACCTGACATTTGGATATCACTGCCACGGGTACGACTTCGTTCCGTCGCCCGAGGGCACATTGTTCGAGACCATCGCGACAAACACGGAACCGTCTCGCGTGAGGTTTCAAATCGATGTGTTTCACACCTATCACGGCGGCGCGGATCCTGTCCGGCTGATCGAACGCCACAAATCCCGTGTGACGAGCCTGCATCTCAAAGATCTCAGGAAGGGTGTTGTGGTGAAGGTGGGAACGGCCACGGGGGAGCCCGACGAAGACGTTCCGGTCGGCACCGGGCAGATCGACATGCGGGCCGTGCTTCGCGCGGCAATGATGGCAGGGACTGCCCTCTATTACCTGGAAGACGAAAGCGCAGATCCCTGGGGTCACATTCCGCAGAGCCTCACGTTTCTGAAGTCGTTCAAACCGTAACCGTTGGAGAGCTGGATGATGTCGAGAGCGCGTTGGTCGTGGATCGCGGCATGCGGGCTGGTCATGGCGACGAACGTTCCTGCGGGCGGCAAGGTGGCCGTGCCGTTCACGCTGCAGGCCGGCGAACACATTTGCATCGTCGGCAACACCCTCGCTGAGCGCATGCAGTATGACGGGTGGCTCGATACCTACCTCCATGCGCGGTTTCCGAAGCACGATCTGGTGATTCGAAATCTCGGGTTCAGCGGAGACGAGGTTGCCACCCGTTTGCGCTCAAAGAACTTCGGCACGCCGGACGAATGGCTGAGCGGCAAAGCCGAAGCTATTGGCGGATATCAGGAAAACCGGCTCGAGGCGGCAAACACGAAAGCGGACGTGATTTTTGCGTTCTTCGGCTACAACGAATCGTATGCGGGGGCGGCCGGCCTCGACGCGTTCAAGCAGCAGCTCGGCGACTGGATCAAACACACGCTCGCGCAGAAGTACAACGGCAAGTCAGCGCCGAAGCTGGTGATCTTTTCGCCGATCGCTCACGAGAACCTGGGAAATCCGGACCTGCCCGACGGCAAGGAAAACAACCTGCGCCTTGGCATGTACACCCGCGCGATGGCGGAGGTGGCCAAGGCCAACGACGTCTACTTCGTCGATCTGTTCGCGCCGAGCCGCCAGCTCTACGCCACGGTGAAAACGCCGCTCACGATCCAGGGCGTGCACCTGAACAGCGAAGGCAACCGCCGCATCGCACAAGCGATCGACCGTGGGCTCTTCGGCGATTCACCAACTTACAACGAGTCGTACCTTTCGAAGCTGCGTGAAGCGGTCGTAGACAAGAGCGTTCACTGGTTCAACCGGTATCGCGCGACTGACGGGTTTGCCACTTACGGAGACCGTGCGTTCCTGACGTTTATTCGCGGCAACCCGCGAAACGTGGACGCGAAGGAAGTGGCCAAGGTTGGCAAGGACGCCGTGCTGCCGAGCAACTACGAGGTGTTGCAGCGCGAGATCTCGGTGCTGGACGTGATGACGAGCAATCGCGATCGGCGCATCTGGGCCATCGCGCGCGGGCAGGACGGCAAGGGGGCGGACGTCAAGATCGACGATACCGACACGCCTCCCCTCATCGACGCTCAGACGAACGAGCCAGGAAAGGGACCCGGCGGCCGGCACATCTTCATCGACGGCGAGGATGCGATTCAGAAAATGACCGTCGCGCAGGGGTTCAAAGTCAACTTGTTTGCGTCGGAGAAGGAGTTCCCGGAGCTCGTCAACCCCGTGCAGATGGCGTTCGACACCAAGGGACGTTTGTGGGTGGCCGCCTGGAAGAGCTACCCCCACTGGCAACCGAAGACCGCGATGGAGGACAAGCTCCTCATTCTCGAGGACACGGACGGCGACGGCAAGGCGGACAAGAGGACCGTGTTTGCCGGCGATCTGCACAATCCAACCGGGTTTGAATTCTGGAACGGCGGCGTCATCGTCGGGCAGCCTCCCAATCTCGTCTTCCTCAAGGACACGAATGGAGACGATCGCTACGACGTAAAGCAATTCCTGCTTCACGGTCTGGACTCGGCCGACACCCATCATGCGATCAACAGCTTCACCTTCGATCCAGGTGGGGCCCTGTACATGCAGGAAGGGATCTTTCATCGGACCCAGGTTGAAACGCCGTGGGGCCCGACCGTGCGGCAGGCCGATGGCGGGGTGTACAGGTTCGAGCCGCGCGCCTGGAAGTTCGAGGTGTATATCCCCATGAACTTCCCGAATCCCCACGGCCACGTGTTCGATCGATGGGGACGCGACATCGTCTTCGACGCGACCGGTGGACAGCCGTACTACGGGCCGTCTTTTTCCACGAAGAAGTACTACCCGGCGATGGAGACCCGGAACGCGCCGAGGCCTGGAGCCGTGAAAACCCGACCCGTGGGGGGGACCGACATCCTGTCGACGCGACACTTTCCCGACTCGATGCAGGGCAACATCGTCGTGCTGAACGTGATCGGCTTCCGCGGAATTCTGAACTACAAGCTGAGCGAAGACGGCGCCGGGCTCAAATGGGCCGAGGTGGAGCCCATCCTGCAATCAACAGACGAGAACTTCCGGCCGGTGGACGCGGAGGTGGGGCCGGATGGCGCGCTCTACTTCGTCGATTGGCACAACCCAATCATCGGGCACATGCAGCACAACCTGCGGGACACGTCGCGCGACAAGGAGCACGGACGCGTGTATCGCGTCAGCTATGCGGGACGCCCGCTTCTGACGCCGGCAAAAATCGCGGGTCAGCCGATTCCACAGCTGCTCGACCTTTTGAAGGAGCCGGAAGACCGCGTTCGTTACCGCGCCAAGATCGAACTGAGCGCACGCGACACAAAAGAGGTGCTCACGGCGCTTCAGACCTGGATCGATCGGCTCGATCAAAAGGACCCCCAGTACGAGCACTACATGATGGAGGCCTTGTGGG
>JBAROV010000258.1:0-67205 GCA_049642465.1 Vicinamibacterales bacterium | reverse complement strand
ACATATAAGTATCAATCGCTCGTCGCCGATGTCGATTATGCCGGCACGAAGGTGGCGCTCGATGCGACGCTGCAGCAGTCGGCGACGGAATCGATTACGGCGAAGGGAACCATGCCGACCTCGCTCTTCAAGCGGACCACGGCGAGCGGCCACGTCCCGCCGGGCACTGGTGAGCAGGTCGATCTGCAGATCAAGTCCACGGCACTGAATCTGGGTGTCGTGCAGGGCTTCACAAACCAAATCACGAACGTCACGGGCACACTCGAGGCTGACGTGCGCGTCACTGGCTCAGCACAGGATCCGCACGTGAATGGATTCATCGACATCAAGGGAGGCTCCTTTGGAGTCCCCGCAGGTGGCGTCTCCTACAGCGGGCTGGATACGAGGATCGAGCTGACGCCAGACCGGTTGACGCTGCAGAAGTTCACGATCCTCGACGAGCACGAGCAGCCATTGCATGTCTCGGGCGAGTTGGCCGTTCACGAAAAGTCAATTGGCGACGTGAACATCAATATCACGTCGGACAATTTCGAGGTGATCGACAACGAGCTGGGAGATGTTGGCATCGACTCCGCGCTCAAGATCACCGGCGAGGTGCGGCGTCCACGGATTGAAGGGCAGGTGAGACTCGAAGCGGCGCGCCTCGAAGTCGATCAGATCCTGCAGCTCTTCTACGACCCGTACTCGATCGAGGAATTGCCCGATGTCGTCTCTGCCGAACAGACCGTCGCCGGGACCGGGAGCGCGGAGCAGGCCGCCCAAGAGGCGCTCGAGAAATCGAAAGCCGCGGCCGCGCCAGTTGCCGCCGAGCCTCCAACGAGAGAGCCCGCGCCCGCACCGGCCGGCGCGTTCGATCCAGTTGCCCTTGACGTTCGGCTGGTCATTCCCGACAACCTCGTGTTACGAGGCAAAAGTCTGCGGCCGGGCGGGCCGACCGGCGCTTCGCTCGGAGACATGAACATTACGGTCGGCGGCGATCTCCGAGTCAGGAAGGATTCCGGCGCGCCCGTGGTGCTCCTCGGCACGGTCGAAACGATCCGCGGGACCTACGAGTTCCAGGGTCGCCGGTTCGATCTCGTGCGTGGCGGGGCGCTTCGCTTCGTTGGCGAGACGCAGATCAACCCGATGCTGGACGTGACTGCGACGCGTCTGATTCCCAACACCGGCGTCGAAGCGCGGGTGCGCGTGACCGGCACTGCGAAGACACCGCAGCTTGCGCTCACGAGCAATCCGCCTCTCGAGGAATCGGATATCCTCGCGCTCATCGTGTTCAATCGTCCGGTGAACGAGCTCGGCACTGGCGAACGCGCGTCACTGGCGACGACGGCCGGCGGGATTGCGACGGGCTTCCTCGCGGCGCCACTCGGCGAATCGATCGGCCGCGCGCTGGATCTCGACTTGTTCGAAATCACCACGACGACCGATGAGGGAGATCTGGGGGCGGGTCTGACCGTCGGGCAGCAGATTGGCGATCGCGCGTTCGTGAAGCTCCGCCAGCAGTTCGGCGAACGAAACGTCACCGAGTTCCTGATCGATTACCAGTTGTCGAGGTTCATGCGAGTTGAGGCGACTGCTGCGCCGGAGACGAGCGGTTCGGCCAATCGAATCGGCCAGCGACGCATCGAGCGGGCGGGGATCGATCTGATCTTCTTCTTTAGCTATTAGCGACCCTCCCGTCTTTTTTCAGTGCTCGCGGGGCCCCACCCCCGCTCGCTCTCGCTCGGCGGCGCTCCGCGCCGCTGCCCTCCAACCTTCGCGCGGAGTTTTCGCGAAGGTTGCCCGCCGTAGCCTTAGCGAAGGCGGGCCCGCGCTCCGGCTGGCAAGCCGGCGCCTCGCTCGGGCCGCAGGCGCTCCGTCCTCCCGTCCTAATGTCGCCCCAACAGCGCCACCTGCACCCGAGCGTCGTTGAAACACGCTCCTCCGCCGATATCCGTCAGCGTGTCGGGAACGAGTGCATTCGACGTCGACCCGTTATAGGTGCTCTTTCTCCAGAGCCCTTTCGGCAGCGATACGGTTCCCGGTTTGACGTCGGCATTCAACGCGACGGGAACGTGCACTTCTCCCAGATCGTTGAACACGCGGACCGGGTCGTCCTGGGAGAGTTCGCGGGCCTCGGCGTCCGACGGATGCATCTGCAGCACGGCAGAGCGTTCGCGCAGCTCGCCGAGCGTGGACGAGACCGTTTTCTCGCTGGCCGGCGAGATCAGCGCGAGGGGATAACGATCGGTCGCCGGATCCGGCTGGAATCCGTACAACCCGGCGGCTGCCTGGGTGTCGAGTTCGGGCGGGAAGAGGTGAACCTTCTGGTCCGGCGTCCGGGGGAACACGTCCACGAACTGGATTGGGGCGCCGGCGAACGGTGGCGTGACCGCTCCGCGATCCAGTAACTCCGCACCAATCGTGCCGGGCAAACGGCCCGCCACTCGCATCAACGTGTCGATTTCTTCCTCGAACTCTCCCACTCCGAGGCGCGCGGCCAAATCCGAGAACACCTCGGCGTTGGGACGCGACTCTCCAACGGGCTCGATCACGGGGCGAACGAGCTGCAGCGAAATCGGACCGTAGGCTTTCGCAATATCGTAGTTCTCCAGAAACGTCGTCGAAGGCAGCACGACATCCGCATAGCGCGCCGTGTCGGTGAACACCTGGTCGAATACGACCGTGAAGAGATCGTCACGCTGCAGGCCTCGCAGCACCCGGTTTTGATCGGGCATTGTCGCCAACGGGTTGCAGTTGTAGACGACCAGCATCTTGATCGGCGGATCCTGGTACTCGAGCAGCGCCTGCCCCAGGTGATTCATGTTGACGATGCGAGTAGAAGGGTTGGGCGTGTCGTCCATCCAGGCCGCCGCCTTGACGCCGAAGGCGGTCGAGTTGCTCATCGAGAATCCGCCGCCTCGAACTCCGAACTTTCCGCCGACAGCCGGCAGGGCCATGATCGCCGCCGCGGCGCTGCCGCCGTTACGGTTCCGCTCGAGTCCCCAGCCGCATCGGATAAGCGCGGGTGACGTCGAAGCGTACAGCTCCGCGAATCGTCTGAGGTCGTTCGGGTCGATTCCCGCGACCCCGGCCGCGCGTTCGATCGTCCATTCCGCCGCCCGCGCGCGCAGACGATCGGCCCCGGTCGCGTATTCCGCCAGGAACTGGAGGTCGGCATTCCCCTCGTCGAAGAGGTAGCGGTGAATGGCGAGCGCAACGGGCAAATCGGTTCCTGGATGCGGTGCGAGGTGGAGGTCAGCCTGCCGCGCGAGCGACGTCGCACGAGGGTCGATCACGACCAGTTGCGCACCCGCGCGCCGCGCTTCTTTGACGTACGGAACCAGATGAATGCCCGACGCAGCCGGGTTCACGCCCCAGAGGACCAGCAGTCGCGCGTGCGGATAGTCGAGATAGCTGACGCCCGGCATCTTTCCGTACAGCGCATGGTTGGCCGCGCCGGTCGGCGCCGCGCAAACCGTGCGATCGAGCCGCGAAGTTTTGAATCCGCGGAAGAGTGCCGCATCGTTGGTGTCTTGCGTCAGCAAGCCATTCGACCCGCCGTAACAGAAGGGCAGAATCGCCTCGGCACCCCAGCGGTCCCGAATGCTCCGCATCTTGTCGGCGATCTGATCGAGCGCCTCGTCCCAGGTCACGCGCGTGAACACCCCGTTGCCCCGCGCGCCCTGGCGCACGGCGGGATAGAGCAGCCGATCCTCGCCGTACACGCGCGACGCAAACCGTCGCACCTTGGCACAGATGTAGTTGCGGGTGACGGGGTTTTCGTCGCCGCCATCGATCTCGAGAATGCGGCCGTTCTCGACGGTGACGTCAATGGTGCAGGAGTCCGGGCAGTCGAGTGGACAGGCCGTACGAACAGTCGAGTGTCCCCAGCGTTCCGGTTGGGTGTGGCGCATTAAGTCACATCTTACGATCGTCTGTCGCTGGTCGCTAGTCGCTAGTCCGGCTGACGCTCGTCAGTCGCCAGTCGAGGCTGGCGATTCGAGCGGGAGGCGGCTAGACTGTCGCGGACGAAACACGGTTCAGCCACGACGCAAGGAGAGACGCATGGCGACGCTGCCCGAACGGATGATCGGTGCGATGAAGGCGGACGTGAAGACGTTTGAGGAGATCGAACGCGACCCCAACGCCATCGGCCAGGCTGTGACGGTCATCGTGATTGCCGCGGTGGCGGCGCTCATCGGCAACATCTTTCGACACGGCTTGAGCAGCGGCATTATCGGGTTGGTGGCGACGCTCGTCGGCTACGGCATCTGGACCGTGATCGTCGTGCTCGTCGGCACGAAGGTGATGCCCGAGCCCGCGACCAAGGCGGATTTTGCCGAGGGCTTTCGCGTCATCGGATTCGCCGCTTCCCCCGGCGTGCTGAACATCCTCGCGATCATCCCATTCCTGGGTCCGCTGATTTCGTTTGTCATCTGGATTTGGATGCTCGTCGTCATGGTCGTCGCAGTGCGTACGGTGCTCGATTACACCAGCACGGCTCGCGCGGTCATCGTCTGCCTGATTGGGTTCTTCGTGTATTTCATTATCAACATGCTGGTCTTCGTCCCGCTGCTGACGGCACGCGCGGTGTTAGGTTAGTCGAGCGCCCGATCGGCGGAACTGGATTCCCCGCGTGGTGTCTAAAAGGCGATAGTGTTGGCCTCCATCGCCATCCGGGCGGCTCTTCTCGCTGGATCTTTTTGGATTCAGCCGGTCCAGCTTGCCGACGATCCCACCATCCGAACCGCTGTTGAGCGCTATTACCAAGCAATCGAGGCAGAAGACATCGACGCCTACCTCGCGCTCTGGAGCAAGACGGTCGAACAACCCCAGCGGCAGAGCCTCGAGTACCTCTTTCGCGCTTTCGACGATCGCTTCTTCGACATCGAGATCACCAGAACAGCGCTTGCCGGCGATCGACTTCGCGTCAGGCTGTCGCTGCGCCGGGAGCGCAGCCGGCCCGCGCTCGTGGCTGGCGCACAGCCGGTCGTTCAATCAGAGACCGACCATGCGGCGCTGACGTTTGTCAAAGAAGGCGGCGAGTGGAAGGTCGTCAGTGAAGGGAGCCCGGCCGCAGATCTCGCAGCGGCGCTTGCGGCTGCGTCCACGGCCGACGAGCGGGAAGCGCTGCTCGCGGCCGAACCGGATCTCGTCGGCCGATCGCTCGTCGTCGCCCTCGCGCGAATCGCCAGCGCGGCGGCCATGCAGCAGAACCATGCGCGCGCGCAGGTGCTCTTCGAACGAGTCCTCGAACTCGCCAGGCGCACCAAGAGCCGCAAGGAGGAAGGGGAGACGCTGCAGAACCTGGGGAACACGTTCTATTTCCAGCGCAAGTTTCCCGAAGCGCTGGCTTTGTACGAAGAGCGCCTGGTTCTGGAGCGAGAGCGCGGCGACGATGCGGCACTGGCGGCGGCGCTGGCTGGTGCGGCCACGATCCGCTATTCGCTGGCCGAATATACCGAGGCGCTGAAGCAGTACCGGTTGGCGCTGGCGATCCACGAACGGCTGGACGATCGCGCATCGACTGCGTCCGCACTGATCAGCACGGGAAACGTCCGGTATCTGCAGGGGGACTATTCCGGCGCGATTCGTGATTACACGCGCAGCCGAGACCTGTATCGCTCGTTTGCCTACACCGACGGCGAAGCGCGCGCGCTCGAGGGACTCGGGCGGACGTATGCGGCGCAAGGCGATTACGCTGCGGCCGTGACGGCGTATAGCGGCGTGCTGGCCGAGGGCCGGGCCCGCAACAACCGCGCGCGGCAGGGTAGTGCGACGCAGAGTCTGGGCGACATCCATTTGCGGCTCGGCAACGCCGATGCCGCCCGCAAGTTCTACGAAGAGTCCCGCGACCATCACCTGGCGCAGAAGGATCTGTCGGGCGCCGGGCGCGTGTGGCAGGGGCTCGGCATGACCGAGCTCATTGCCGGACGCGTCGAAACCGCAGAGCAGGCGTACACCCGCAGTGCCGCGATCTGCGGCGGCGTCAGCGATGCGGAATGTGTAGCGCACGCGTTGGTCGGTCTGGGCTTTGCTCAATCAGCGCAGGAGAAGTACCAGGATGCCGTCGCCTCATATCAGAAAGGTATTGACGGCTTTGCCGCGCTGGGAAACCGCGAGGCGGCGGCGCGCGGTGAGATTGGCTTGTCGCAGGCGTTTGCCGGCATCAAGAGCTTTGCAGCCGCGTTGGCGGCGTCGGAGCGCGCGCGCCACGCCGCCATTGCCTTGAACAACGATGACGTGCTGTGGCGGGCGCTGACCGCCGATGCACGGGCCTTACGGAAACGCGGTGAAGGCGCCCAGGCACTCGCTGCGGCGCGCGCGGCCGTCGGCGTAGTCGAGCGCATGCAGGAGGCGGCGCTGCGCAAGCCAGCGACGACGATCCCGTCGGATGCGGAGGCGGCGTTTGCCACGCTGGCCGTGCTTCAGGCTGAAGCGGGGGACTCCGCCGGCGCCTGGTCGTCAACGACGCGGATGCGGGCGCTGCACTTGCGAACGATGCTGGCGGTCAACGAACGCGAGATTGCGCGGGGAATGACGGACGAGGAGCGCGAGAAGGAACGGGCGATGGCGTCGGAGTTGCTGTCGCTGTTTGCCCAGGCCGCGAGACAACGTGCGCTTCCAAAGCCGGACAAGGAGCGAATCGCTGCTCTCGAAGGGCGAATTGCGGCGGCAACAGCCGCACGCAACGAGTGGATGGACGCCCTGTACGCTCGTCTCCCTGATCTTCGCGTGTGGCGTGGGTTGATTCCATCGCCACCGGACGAGGAAGTCGCGTCCGTGCTGACGCCGGGAACCGTCCTGCTCGATCTCGTGGTCGATGACGAAGACGTCGCTGTCGTCGTCGTGTCAGCGAATCCCGAGATCTCGATCGCCGCGTATACGAGCGCCATCCGCCGCCGCACGCTCGCCGAACGCGTCAACGCGTTGCTGCAGGGTCAGACCGTTCGTGACGTGGCGCTGTGGCGCAAAGCCGCGCAGGAGATCGCGCAAGTGCTCCCAGCGGCGCTATGGAAGACGCTCGAGACGGCCACGAAGGTTGTCGTCCTGCCGCACGACATTCTGTGGCGCGTGCCCTTCGAGGCGCTGCCGCTCGGAGATGGCTATCTCGGCGATCGGGCGCAAGTCGTTTATTCGGGTTCGCGCGCCGCACTGGTCCGGGCCGTGGCCGGTTCTGCTCAGCCCGTCAAGACAATGTTTGCCGTTGCGGCGCCCGATATCAGCGCGGCAATGAAGGAACGATTGCAGCAGACTGCCCCTGGATGGACGATTCGCGCCGGCGAAACGGCCGCGCACGAGGCACAAACCGTCTCCGCGATTTTCGGAGACAGCGGCACCGTGCTCATGTCGGGGGAGGCCACCAAAGCTGCGCTGATATCCCGGGCGTCGAACGTGTCGGAGGTTCACATCGCATCGCCGTTCCGCATCAACGGCGCCAGCCCGCTGTTCTCGCCGATATTGGTGACGGGCGACGGATCCGCCGAGTCTGGTGACAGTGAGAGTCTGGAGCTTCGTGAGGTGATGAACCTGACGATGCAGCCGCGCGTGGTGCTCTTGACCGACGGCGCCGCGACGTCCATGCGCGATGGAGCAGCGGGCGCTGACGTCGTTCAGTGGGCGTGGCTGGCTGGCGGCGCTCCGTCAGTCATCCTCGCACGGTGGTCCGCGGATCCAGAAGCGTCAGAAGCGCTCCTCGCCGAGTTTCATCGTCAGTTGCTGAAAGGAATAGAAGCGGCCGAGGCGCTGCAGGCGGCGCGAGCGGCAGTCCGCAAGCGCCCGGAGTGGGCGGCGCCGTTCTTCTGGGCGGGGTGGATGGGGCTCGGGCGGTGAATTACACGCGTTTGCGATCGGGGAAGAAATCACGCCCGCGCGCCAGTTCGATCGCGTTTTTCGCCGCGCCAATTCCCGGCATTGCGTTCAGGCCGGTATCGAAGGCCCCACCGATTACGCCCTTGCGCCGCATTGTGGCGATGACGGTAGCGACGGCGATGGCCGCGCCGATGATCGGCAGGGAACGCGAAAGCCGCCGCGACAGCCGGGCGCCGCCCCAGCGGGTCACACGATTGGTCAGATTCGACATGCTTCCTCCTGCTTCATAAGGCGCTGCAAACCGCATTCCATGTACTGTTGAGACAGGCGTCGTGCCGTCGCGTCGTCGTGATTGAAGCGTCGCGCGGGCGCCGATTCGGCGTTAGCTTAGGGCTGGGAAACTTGCGGGCAGGAGCGCGAAGTGTCGCACATCGTCATCATCGGTGGAGGATTTGGCGGGTTGTACGCGGCGCGGGCGCTGAAGCAGGCGCCGGCGCGGATCGTCCTCATCGATCGCCGAAACCATCACGTCTTTCAGCCGCTGCTCTACCAGGTCGCAATGGCCGCGTTGTCGCCTGGCGATATTGCGTCGCCCATTCGCTGGATTCTGCGGCGTCAGAAGAACATCGAAGTTCTGCTCGCTGAAGCGCGAGCGATTGACGTCTCCACAAAGCGGGTGATCCTGACCGACGGAGAACTCTCATACGATTTCCTGATTGTCGCGGCCGGCGCCACGCACGCGTACTTCGGGCACGACGACTGGCCTCGGCGCGCGCCGGGGCTCAAGACGCTCGACGATGCCCTGGAGATGCGGCGGCGTGTGTTGCTGGCATTCGAGCGCGCCGAGCGTGAGACCAACGCCGAGCGCAGGCGGGCGCTGCTGACATTCGTGTTGGTTGGTGGGGGTCCCACCGGTGTGGAACTCGCAGGCGCGCTCGCCGAAATTTCACGTCACTCGCTCGCCCGCGACTTCCGGCACTTCGATCCGGGCTCGGCACGCATCATCCTCATTGAGGCCGGCCCGACAGTGCTGAGCACATTCCCGCTTCCCCTGCGCGAGGCCGCGCGACGCGATCTCGAGCGCCTCGGTGTCGAAGTGATCACAGGAGCGGCCGTGACCGATGTTCGGGACGGCGCGGTGGTCGTCGGAGGCCAGCGCATCGAGGCTGCGACGATTCTGTGGGCGGCAGGAGTGGCGGCCTCACCCCTCGCCGCGACGCTCGGCGCCCGCCTCGATCGAGCGGGGCGGGTATTTATCAACCCGGATCTCACTATCGAGGGTCATCCGGAAGTGTTCGTCATCGGTGATCTCGCCGTGCTGGCGGGCGACGACGGCAAGCCGCTACCGGGAGTGGCGCAAGTGGCGATACAGATGGGGAAGCATGCGGCTCACAACATCATGCGAGCACTCGAGGGCCAGCCGTACCGGGCGTTCCAATACAAGAATCTGGGAAACATGGCGACGATCGGTCGCGCATCAGCGGTTGCGGAATTCCCATCATTCACCATGAAGGGGCTGCCCGCCTGGCTTGCCTGGTTGTTCGTGCACATCCTCAACCTGATCGGATTCCGGAACCGCCTCGTCGTCATGGTGCAGTGGGCGTGGGCTTACATGACCTATCAACGGGGGATCAGATTGATCACGGGAGAGGATTCGCAGTAGATCGTGCGACGCACGATAGCTCTCTCAATCGTGGCAGCGGTCGCGGCGTTCACTCCGCTGCCATCCGGCGCCGTCGAACGCTTCTACTCCCGCGCGTTCTATCCAGTCCTGCAAAACGGCCTGACGTGGGCGTCGAGTCTGGTGCCCTTTGCCCTCCTCGACCTTGCACTGATTGCACTCTCAGCGATCTGGATTCTCTCGGTCGTGCGGCATTGGCGCGCGCGAGGGCCAGCCGCAGCACTTCGCCTTGGCGCGACGACACTGGTGACGATGGCTTCAATCGTGTTTCTGGTGTTTCTAGCGTTTTGGGGTCTCAACTACCGAAGGGTTCCGCTCGAAGCCAGACTCGAGTACGACCGCGCGCGGGTGACACGCGACGCCACCATGCAATTCGCCGAGCTGGTGGTCGATCGCGTGAACTCGCTCGAACCAAGGAAGGCGCCGACGGCCTATTCTCACGAGGCTCTGACGCGAGCGTTCGCAGACACCCAGCGCCGACTTGGTGCGACGCGAACGGCGCGACCGGCGGCACCAAAGACCTCTCTCTTCTCCTGGTATCTGCGGATGGCGGGGATAGATGGAATGGTCGCTCCCTGGTTCCTCGAGATTCTGGTGAATCCCGACATCCTGCCGGTCGAATATCCGTTCACGCTGATGCACGAGTGGGCGCACCTGGCGGGATACGCCAACGAATCCGAAGCAAACTTCGTGGCGTGGTTGACGTGTCTCGCGGCTGATGAGCGCGCGCAATACAGCGGCTGGCTCGAAGCCTACCAGTACACGCGCGCCGCGCTTCCGCGCGAGACGCGCGGCGAGCTCGACCGCCGATTGGCGCCTGCCGTCGTGGCGGATCTTCGAGCGATCGCCGAGCGGCTTGGGAGCGTGGATCCGGCCGTCAGCGGTTTCGCACGGAACGTGTACGACTCGTACCTGCGTTCGCAGGGTGTCGATGAAGGGATTGCCAGCTACGGCGCGATGCTCCGCTTGATGCTCGGAACGACTTTTCAAAACGGCTGGGTTCCGCAGATGCGACAGTAGCCGAAACCGCATCAGCTGAATCGTTGTGCCGGGCGGGCTCGCGGGTGACGCACGGCGCACGGCTGCCGGGCGACAGGCCCCGCGTGGGTGCCCGCTCGGACGAGCGATTCAGCTGACGTTGTGTGGGCCTGAGGTTTGCACGTCGCGTGCTGTGGGGAATCGCGACCTACGAATCGAGACGGCGACTAGGGACGTCGCGGCGTCGAGTCCAGTTGCTCGAGATCCTTTGAGGACAGTGGAGCGCCTGCCCGGCCGGTGCGGAGGTCGTCTGGCTCCACTGGCGTCGCCGCTTCGTGCACGACCAGCTCACGCCATTGTCTCCAGCCACACTCGTGACAGCGGAACGGCTGCTTGTCCGTCAGATTCTGTCGCAGGCGTTCCACGACGTTGCGCAGGCGCGACGGGTAAACGCGCGCCGAACCGCACGACGGACATTTCATTTCAAATTCTCCCGGGGGAAGCTCGGCAATTTTACCACAGCCGAGGTCTTCGCTAATGCGTCGCTCGCGTGTTGTTCCGTTCACACCAGCGCCCGATCCAGTGGGGGCAGCACGTTCGGCGGGCCTCAGATACACAACCGACCGCAGGCCTGGGATCCGTCGAGTTCGATCCGGCAAAGGATTTCGCTACATCAGTCCCGAAGGCAGGGTCCTGCGCGCCCGGGACGCTCTCAATCGCATACGCGGTCTCGTGATTCCTCCCGCGTGGACGAACGTGTGGATCTGCGCCGATGAACGAGGTCACCTGCAGGCGACCGGTCGGGATGCGCGCGGCCGCAAGCAGTATCGGTATCACCCCCGATGGCGGGCGGTCCGTGACGAAACGAAGTACCACCGCTTGATCGGGTTCGCCCAGGCATTGCCGGCGCTTCGACGTCGGTCGGCAGCGGATCTCCGACGGCCCGGTCTGTCGCGTGAGAAAGTGCTGGCGACGGTAGTTCGTCTGCTCGAGAAGACGCTCATCCGTGTCGGCAACGGCGAATACGCACGCGACAATCAGTCCTACGGCCTCACCACGATGCGTGATGGTCACGTGGAAATCAGCGGCGGCCGCATTCGCTTTGCGTTTCGCGGAAAGAGCGGCGTCGAGCACGAGGTCGATCTCAACGATCGACGTCTGGCGCAGATCGTCCGAAAGTGCCGTGACATCCCCGGCTACGATCTCTTTCAGTACTACGACGAGGATGGCGAGCGCCACCCGATCGGGTCGGGAGACGTCAACGCCTATTTGAAGGAGATTACCGGCGAGGATTACACGTCAAAAGACTTCCGCACGTGGGCCGGAACCGTACTCGCCGCGCAGACGTTGCAGGAACTGGACAAGTTCGACTCTGACAGTCAGGCGAAGAAGAACATCGTCCGGGCAGTGGAATCAGTGGCGGCAAAACTGGGGAACACAAAGGCCGTGTGTCGCAAGTGCTATATCCACCCGGCCATTCTCGATTCGTACCTCGATGGCTCGATGCGGAAGAGTATGGCGCAGCGAGCGCCTCGAGGCGCCCGCAATGGCTCGCTCACCGCCGCAGAGGCCGCCGTGCTCGGACTTCTGCAACGGCGGCTCACGCGCGAGATGAAAAAAGCTATTTAGGTCCGATCTGAATTCCGCCGTTGGTGCCTTCCAGTCGGATGCTCGGCCCGCCGCCGTTCAACCGCGCCTCGAGACGCCGACGAGTGGACTCCGTTGTATCTACCGTCATCCCTTCAATCGGCGTCAGGCCAATGCCGCCGTTCGTGACGCTGGCAAAAACCGTCCCCTTGGCGTCAGCCGGCAATCGGAGCTTGATGCCGCCGTTCGTGCATTCGAGCTTCACGCCAGGTTCGGCGACCCGCGCGAGGTCCACGTCCACACCGCCATTGGTTGTCGTCGCTTCAATCGGTCCAGCGACGTCGTGCGCCCGGATCCCACCGTTGGTGGTTTCCAGGCTGGCGCGTCCGGACAGGCCCGACGTTTCGATTCCGCCATTCACATTGGAAAGCCGGACTTCGGCCGAGGCGGGGACCTTCACCGTGTAGCGGACTTCCGTCCCGCCCATGTTGAACAACCCACCGCCGCCCCGCGCGAGTTTCGTCTCGAGTTTGACGGTGGAGGCGGTAACGGTTTCGACGATGTCGATGCGCCCGAGCCGTTCTTTTGCGGCTTCAGGGCTTGCCGCCTTGGCGACTTTGACCGCAACGACTTCCACGGTGTTGCCAGTGGAAGGGGTCACGTCGATCTTGCCGTTCACGTTGCTGATTTCAACGCGGCCGCCGGGCTGCAAGTCGTAGGTTTTGCGCCACTCGGCGGTCTCCTGCGACCTGAAGTCGGCGGTGACAATATCGCAGCCGGATACAGCCACGAGCACCAGCGGCAGCACCAGGACGCCGGGGCGATAGGTGCGAGCGAGGCTTCGCATAGCAGGGATCTCCTTCGTCTCTTATACGCCCATTTCCGGCCGAGCGTTCCTTACAGGAGATTAGGAGATCAGGAGGAACAACCAAGAGATTAGGAGGTCAAGAGGGAGTCCGCGCCAGGACCGGTCCGCATCGTGAAGTCCGTCGAACGCGGGCCGGTCCTGACGCGGACTTTCCTGATCTCCTGATCTCCTGTTTATTCCTCCTGATCTCCTTATCTCCTGTAGAATCCCCGGGAAGGGATGTCAGATCGGAAATACAAGCAGCGTGGGTATCAGGACGACCCGCGGGAGCCGCGGCGCGACCAGCGTCCGCCGGAAAAGAAGGAGTATGCGCCCCGGGGTCAGCCGCCGGTCGCGCCGAAAACCTTCAACATGCCGGGGTTCCGCGAGGTGGTTCGCTGCGCGAGATGCGGCTACGAACTCACCGTTGCAGCGGCGTGGAATGCCGAAGGGACGTGCCTGCGGTGCGGCGCGGATCTGCATACCTGCGCGCAGTGCGTGCATTTCGATACGGCGGCGGCGTTCGAATGTCAGAAGCCAGTGCCGGCTCGAGTCTCGCCGAAAGACGCGCGCAATGCCTGCGCGCTCTTCGAGCCCCGCACCACGGTCGAACGCGAAACGAAATCCGCCGCGCCGACCAGCGCCCGCAAGGCGTTCGACGATTTATTCAAGTAGTTTTCGTTTCAACGAGCGCGCGCTTCAAGCTCGAGAGCGTTCGCTCCAGCGAATCGCGAGCGACGCCTTCGACCATCCCGCCGATGAACCACTTGAGCAGCGCCGGAACATCCCGGCTCAGGCTGATCGACTCGCACTCGATCAATACCCCGCCCTTGACAGCTTCGTATCGCCAGTAGGCGTTGAGACGCCAGAGAAATCCCTGGTCGCGGCCATCGGGCTTTTCGTGCTCAGTGGCCGTCCCAGCGTTCTCGAGTTCGGCGATTCGTGTCGAGACGCTGCGGCCGGTCGCCCGTGCCCCCAGCCGACGGTATTCGACGGCGTGCTCCGAGTTGTAAGTAACGGTCACGACTTTGGTGCGACGCAGTTTCATGAACACGCGGTAACGGTCGCCGTCTCGAGCAATCAGTCGCGAGCCAATCACATCGTCGTAATGTTCTGACTCGCGTCCCGCGTACTTCGAGAGGTGCTGCAGGACGGCTTCGACTGTCATGCCGGGCACGAAAATCGCTCCGGCCCAGTGATGAATCTTGCCATCCGGCACCGAAACGGTCGCGCCGCCTGGCTGGGGGCGATCGAGGCGGTGCATGGAGATGCCCCCCTTCATGGTTGCCTCCCGCCATCCGCCGATGCCATAGGCGTCGAGGGAAAAGAATGGAGTGGAACTAGCCGAGGCGCCTTGATGGCGGGCGTCCACCTGCCGCTCGTATGCCGTCCAGGCCTGGAGAGTGGCAGGGCGAAGCACCGCCGCCATTGTTGGAGTCTCCGCAGCTGCGCTCGAGGCGAGCATCAGGAGCACAACGAGGGCTGCTGCAACCCGTCGGAACACGAGCAGTTCACTTGCCGCGAAATTCAACATAGAGCAGACGATGATTGCCGCGATATTTGAGGCTAACGGATCTGCGCCTAACTCTCCCGTCAGCAGCCGCGCGATTGCCAGATTGCCCGCGAGCGATACGAAACCGTTGAGGACGTGGAAACGCCAGAGCCTGACCACGAGCTGTGTCTTCGAGTCGCTCGGGCGGTCGCGCCAGGTCCACTGCTGATGCCACACAAAATTGTGCAACACCGTCAACTCGACCGCCACGGCCGTTGCCAGCAGGTACGGGACGGCGAAATGACGGACCAGGATCGCCAGAATACCCAGTTGTACGAGGATCCCGAGCGCCCCGACGCCATTGAATGCAATCCACCGCTGCAAAACTGTGTTCACGATCAGGAAGGCGCAAAATGGGCCCCGTACGGCTCAACGTGCCGCTCGCTTGCGCTGTTCGAGATCCTCGAGTGTTTTCGGCCAATCTTCCCGCAGGAGCCGCGACAGCGCCCGGTCGGACAAGAGGCGCCCGCCGGTCTGACACTGGCTGCAGTAGTTCGATTCGTTCCTGGCGTAAACAATCCGCTGGATGGGGCTGCCGCACACGGGGCATGGTTTGCCGTATTTGCCATGGACGGCCATTTCAGGCCGGAAGGCCGTCACCTTTTCCGGGAAGCGATCGCCGGTTTCCTCCCGCAGGCGCTCGATCCATGAGCGGAGCGTGTCGATAGTCGCGTGATAGAGCGTTTCGATTTCGGCGTCCGTCAGCGTCGAGGTCAGTTTCATCGGCGAGAGCCGCGCGGAATGCAGAATCTCGTCCGAATACGCATTGCCGATGCCGCTGAAGATTCGCGGATCCGTCAGGGCACGTTTCAACGTGTGGTTTTCGCGCGCCAGATGTCGAGCGAACGTTTGAACGTCCGCCTCGAGTACTTCAATCCCGCCCGGATCGTGCGCGTGTAGATCGTCCGCTCCGTGAACGATGTGGATGGACGCCTGCCGCCGTGCCCCTGCCTCTGTCAGGAGCAGCGTCCCTTCTTCGAAATCAAAGGCGGCGAGTCCGACCTTGGCGGGAATGGTCGCGCCACGCTCGCGCCAGCGGAGCCGGCCGGCAATCATCAGGTGGATGACCATGAAGAGATCGTCGGTGAAATGCACCACCAGGCGCTTGCCCAGTCGCTGCAAATCTTCAATCTTCCGGCCTTCGAGCGCGGAGACCGGAGGCTCGATCGTGCGGACGATGAACGGGTTGCCGAGCCTCACGCGATCGAGGTAGCAATTGACGATGCGTGGCTGCAGCGCGTGCAGGTAGAGCTCGACGTCTGGCAGCTCGGGCATGCTCCTCAGGATGTTATAACGTCGCTATAATCGCGGGACGGAGGGAGCGCCTGCGGCCCGAGTGAGCCGCCGGCTCGCCAGCCGTAGCGCGGGCCCGCCTTCGCTAAAGCTACGGCGGGCAACCTTCGCGAGAACTCCGCGCGATGCCCGCCTCTGCTGGTCGCACACGAGACAAGCGACCAGCTACGGCGAGGTCTCGCCGTAGCGCGCATGAGTCGTTCGCGCGCGGAGGCGGAGGGCCCCGCGAGCACTGAGAAGCGCCTGCGGCCCGAGCGAGGCGGCGGAGGGAAGCGGCGCGGAGCGCCGCCGCCGAGCGAGAGCGAGCGGGGGTGGGGCCCCGCGAGCACTGAAGGATGAGGACGGGGAGTTCGAACTTGCGCTCATGTGCGTTGGTACTTCTACTGACCGCCGCTTGCCTCTCCGCGTCGAGCTGCGCGGCCCTCGAAGGATTGCGGGCGCTCGTTCAGGCGCCGAAGTTCGAGGAAGCGGAGGGGCAGCCGGCTGAGATTCGGTTGCTGCCGCCCGGCGCGGCAGGTCCGCTTGGTGGCGCGGGCGTGCGGATCTGGACCAAGGTCTCGAATCCCAATTCGTTTGGCGTCCGGCTGGGGACGCTCGCCGGGACGTTGTTTGTCGAGGGCAGCCGCGCCGCCAACGCGGACTTCCCATTGGGGCTTCCGCTGGGACCGGGGCAGGAGAGTGTGGTCCCCATCGATCTGTCCATCAGCTTTGCGGACCTGCCCGGACTGGCGAATGTCGTTCGACGCGCGGCCAACAATGAGGCGCTCGATTACCGTCTCGACGGAACGATCGGAGTCGATGCCGGACGGCTCGGCACTCCGACGTTTGGGCCCATGACGCTCGTGCGAGGGAATCTGCGACGGCGCTATCGGCCGCGGCGAGCGCCCCAGCCTCCGCCAAGGCTACGGCGGGTCCGCCGTAGCTTCAGCGAAGGCGGAAGCAAGCGAGTCGAGCCGCAGCTCGCGGGGGTGGGGCCCCGCGAGCACTGAGAAATGATGGCTGGTCCTCGGGGGCTCGTTATGAACATCCTCCTCCTCTCGATGCCCGATTCATTCGAGCACACCGCGACGGTCGCGATGCGCATGCCCAACGGCGCGCTCGCCTCCCTCGCGGGCAACGTCGACGCCCACCATCGCGTTGCCGTGGCCGATCTGATCCTCGTCCAGCGGCGCGTGCGCGAAACGGTGGAGCAGCTGCTCCGCGACGTCGCTCCAGACATCGTCGGCTTGTCGGTCATGACGTTCCAGCGGCATACCGCCAGAAAGATTGCTGCCCTGGTCCGCGCGCTGCGACCCGCGGCGCGGATTGTCGTGGGCGGCTACGATCCGAGCCTGGCGACGGAGGTTTACGAGCGCCAGCCCTGGGACGTGGACGCCATCGTCCGTGGCGAAGGGGACATCACCTTCCGCGAGCTGGTGCGCCGCTACGAGGCTGGGGTCGAGCCTGAAGATGTGCGTGGTCTGTCCTATCGATCGCCGTCAGGCTTCGTCCGGACACCGGATCGACCGGTGAGCACTCTCGCCGGCGAGGAGGTGAAACTTCCGAATCGCTCGGCGCGTGTTCTCGAGGGGTACACGTTCATCGGGCGCCCCATCGATGTCGTGGAAACCTCACGCGGCTGCACCTACGACTGCAGCTTCTGCTCGATCATCGAGATGCGCGGTCGCAACTTCCATGTCTGGACGCTCGAACGCGTGATCGAGGACATCGTGGACGCCCGGCGTCGCGGCGCTCGTGCCATTTTCATCGTCGACGACAACATCACGCTGAACGTGAAACGCTTCCAGTCGCTCTGCGAGGCCATCATCGACGCCCGCCTCAACGACATCGACTACATCGTTCAGGCGATGACCTCGTCGATTGCCTCGGCGGGGGATTCGCTTGCGGCGGCGATGCGGAAAGCCGGATTTCGATACGTCTTCCTTGGGATCGAGAACATCCTCGAGGAGGACCTTCAGTTTCTCAAGGCGTCGGCGAAGAATGCGACGCGCGAGCACGGACGCCGCACCGGTAGCGCAACGCTGCAGGCCGTCGATATGCTGCACCGTCACGGTATGTACGTGGTGGGTGGGCTGATTGTCGGCAATCCCAGCGATACCCGGGAGTCAATCGAGGCAAACCTGGAGTTTGCGCGGCACCACGTCGATTGGCCCTACATTCAGCATCCGACGCCGTATCCCGGTACGCCGATGACGCGGGATTTCATCGAGCGTCAGCTGATTGTGAACGAGCGTGTCGAGGAATACGATGGGACGACGGCCGTGGTGCGAAGCGAGCACCTGACGGCGGACGAAATCGAGTTCTTGCGCTGGCGCGCCGAGCGGTGGATGAAGCTGCGGCACTTCTGGCCGACGCTCGCCCACAATCCTCGCTTCGTCTTGCGCCACGGCCCGGAGATGCTGGCGCATACATTCCGGGGGAGTTCGATTCGATCTCTGTTCGGCCTCGAAAGCGAGCGCCGCGCGTTTGCCCGTTACCGCGCGATGCGTCAGGCGGAGCGGGATTATCTGCCCGATTTCGAGCTTCACTATGCGTGAAACCAGGCCGGCGCTCCGGATCGTCGAACGGGTCGTGGACGGGATCGCTATCCTCGACATGACAGGCCGGCTCGTGCTCGATGAGGGAGACGCCACCTTTCGGGAACACATCAACGTTCTACTCGCACGAGGGCAGACCCAGATCGTCCTGAACCTCAAGGATGTGAGCTACATCGACAGTGCGGGTGTCGGCGTGATGGTCGCAAAGTTCCTGACCGTGCGCCGCGCCGGCGGAGACATGAAGCTGCTGCACCTGACGCCGCGCAGCAACCGCGTGATGACCATCACCAAGCTCCTCACCGTGTTCGAAGCATTTGACAGCGAGGAGGACGCCGTCCGAAGCTTCAAGGCCGCGGTGTAGCAGCTATACTCGGCGACATGTTCGTTCGACACTTCCGGATTGCAATTTCCGTTCTTTCTCTCGCCGCCGCCCTTCCATCGCTCACCACGAACACCGGACATGCGCAATCTGGGCAGACGCTTGCGCCCAGGGACGTAGCGGCAAACGTGCTCTATCAGGATCTCCGCTGGCGCAGCGTCGGTCCTACCCGCGGCGGCCGAGTGACGGCCATCGCTGGCGTGCGCAGCCAGCCGTGCACCTACTACATGGGAGCCACCGGCGGGGGCGTCTGGAAGACTGAGAACTGCGGGGCAGAGTGGATACCCATCAGCGATGGGCAGATGACCACCGGTTCAATCGGCTCGATTGATGTCTCGGAGTCCAATCCGACGATTGTGTGGGTCGGTACCGGCAGCGCCGCCATCCGCAGCAACGTGATCATTGGCCGCGGTGTCTACAAGTCGTCCGACGCGGGGAAGACGTGGCAGTTCATGGGACTGAAGGATGCCGGGCAAATTGGCAGTGTGATCGTTCATCCGACAAATCCCGAGATCGTATGGCTGGCCGCGCTCGGATCGCCATTCGGCCCGAACGACGAGCGGGGCATCTTCAAAACAACTGATGGCGGCCGCTCGTGGAAGAAAACGCTGTTCGTCAACAACTCGACGGGAGGCCGTGTCGTCGCGATCAATTATGCAAGCCCCAACGAGTTGTACGCGGGCATGTATCGCGGCTTTCGGAAAGGGTGGGACATCATCAGCGGCGGCCCGGCAACCGAGGGAGGCATCTACAAGTCCACCGATGGTGGGGAGACCTGGACGAAGCTCACGAACGGCCTGCCGAACCGCCTGATCGGCAAGATCGACATCGACGTCGCGCGCAGCTCGCCACGCACGGTGTACGCCATGATCGAAGCGCCGGGTAATGAAGGCGGCCTCTACCGATCCGACGATTCCGGCGCAAGTTGGCGATTGATCAACAGCGCAACGAACCTGCGTCCCCGACCGTTCTATTTCAACTATGTGGACGTCAACCCGAAGAATGCGGAAGAGGTATGGGTGAATGCGCTCGCCCTGTTCAAGTCATCGAACGGCGGGCGGACGTTCTCGACGGTGCCGACGCCGCACGGCGACAATCACGGCATCTGGTTCAATCCCGATAATCCCAACTACGCCGTCCAATGCAACGACGGCGGCGCGAACGTCACCACGGATGGAGGCCGCACGTGGTCGTCGATTCTGAATCAGCCGACGGCGGAGTTGTACATGGTCAGCGTCGACGAGCAGTATCCATATCTGCTCTACGGCCCACAGCAGGACAACTCCACCGTCGTTGTTCCGAGCGTTCCGCCGGTTGGTTTCGGATTCGATCATCCGGCGCAGGCGTGGTCGCAGGCATCAGGCTGTGAGACAGGCGGCATCTGGCCGCGGCCGGACGGCAAAATCATTTGGGGGGCGTGCAAAGGGGAAGTCGAACGATTCAGTGTCGAAACCGGCCAGTCGCAAGGTAGATGGATTTACCCGCAGAACCGCTACGGTCATCATCCCGACGACATCAAGTTCCGCTTCCCGCGGCAGACCGTCATCATGCTGTCGCCGCACGATCCAAAAACCATCTACCAGGCTTCACACGTGCTCCATCGATCGACCGATGATGGCGTCACCTGGCAGGTCATCAGTCCGGATCTCACGGCGCATGAAAAGGAATTTCAGCTTGTTCCGGGCAATCCAATCACGCGCGATGTGACTGGTGAGGAGGTCTACTCGTCGATTTACTCGATGGCGGAATCGCCGCTCGAACGGGGCGTCATCTGGGTCGGTGCCAACGATGGCCCTGTCCATGTGACACGCGACAACGGCAAGAGTTGGTCGAACGTTACCCCCAAAGATCTGCCGCCCGGCGGGCGCGTGCAGAACATCGACGCGTCACCCCGACGAAAAGGCTCGGCGTATATTGCGGTCTATCGGTATCTCCGCGAGCACGACCTCAAGCCGTACATCTATCGAACCGACGACTACGGAACGACCTGGGCCAGGCTGAGCGACGGCGCGAATGGAATCCCCATCGACCATCCCACCAGGGTGGTACGCGAAGATCCTGAACGCGACGGACTGCTGTTTGCCGGGACCGAATTCGGCATCTTCGCGTCATTCGATAATGGCCGGCAGTGGCGATCGTTGCAGCAGAACCTGCCGGCGACGCCGGTGACCGACATTCGCGTGCACCGAGGAGATCTGGTCATCGCGACGATGGGACGATCCTTCTGGATCATGGATGACATTGCGCCGCTGCGGCAGATGTCGGCGAGTCCGTCGTTGACGCTGCTGCAGCCTTCAACGCGAGTGCGTTACCGCCGGGCGGGTGGCGGCCGCGGCGGCAATCCTCAATACCCAGCAGTGGCGCTGCCGATTGATTACGTAGTGCCCTCCGGCTCGAGCGAGCCGCTCACGCTGGAGATCACCGATGCATCCGGCCGGCTCGTGCGATCGGTTCAGCCAGGGAGCGGAGGCCGCGCGCGGGGAGGAGGAGATGGAGCGAGAGCGGGACACCATCGGTATCTCTGGGACTATCGCTGGTCAAACAATGGCCCGCTCGTGGCTCCCGGCAAGTACACCGCGCGCCTTGGATCGCAGACGAAGTCATTCGAGGTCAATGTCGATCCAGCGGTATTGGAGGATGGCATCAGCGTCGCAGATCTTGTGGCGCAGCAGGACTTTCTGTTGCGACTGCGAGACGCTCAATCCCAAGCCACGGAACTAAGGGCACGGATTCAGCGCGCGATGGAGCAGGTGTCCGTGCCTTTTCCGCCGTCTCCGGGTCCCGGTGAGAGAGTTGCGGACATCAAGTACTCGCACCCACTCCAGCGGTTGCTGGCAAGGGTTGTCACGGCACCAGGCACGTACGAGCAGGGAATGATCATCGATCAGCTGGCCAACATCGCACGCGCTGAGGGCGGGGCCGATCAGAAAGTTGGCGCCGAGTCGCGTCGTCGATTGGACGACCTGCTCGCAGAGATGAAGGACATCGAGGGCGAATTGGAGAAGATTGCAGGAGGAAGATAGGCCCCGCCCATGCTGTGTCTTCTCTTGAGCGGCTTGCTCGCGCAGGCCACGCCGACTGGCCGATTTCAGGACCCCTCGCTTGTCGCCGAAGAAGTGCTGCAAGCGCACGTCACGTCGGTCGAGGACGGCGATTCGCTCGTGGTGCGAACGGTGGCGGCAGGTGATTCGCTGAGGATTCACATTGCCGGCGTGGATGCACCGGAGATGGCACAGTCGGGTGGTCCGGAGGCGAAGGCGTTTCTCGCCGCGCTGGTATCGGGAAAAACCATCACCGTCCGCCTGAAACGCACGCTCGAACGTCTGGCGCGCGTGGAAGTTGACGGCTCGGACGTCAGCCTGCTGCTCATCCGCAACGGCATGGCCTGGCATTGCCCGAGGTTCGCCAAGGAGAACGACCTGGCTGCCGCGGAAGCCGATGCACGGCGCGCGCAGCGGGGATTCTGGAGTCGTCCGCAGCCCATGCCCCCCTGGCTCCACCGAGGCGTCGGCGTTTGTTGGCAACAAGAGAAGACGCCCGCGACGCAACGTTCGCCGGCGCCTGTGGCTCGACGCTGGCAGTCGTCAGTCGGCCAACGGGATTCGTTGGTCGGGGTAGATCGCCGTGATCTTGCCGCCTGCGATCTCGAGCGCGGACGGCCGTCCGCCTTTGAAGTGGCTCGTGAGCATTCCCGTATCGATGAGGAAGATGCGGTTGCCGAACCTGGCACTGATGCTGCCCGGGATCTGCGGTGTGTGACCGACGATGAACCGCGCCGCTCCGAGCCGTTTCAAGAGCGCCTCGATTTGAGGTAGCGCGTCCTCGCCAAGCGTGGCGTAGCCACGAAACCAGAGCGGGCCATCGGCGGCAAGCATTCCCCATTTGTCGATGGTGATGACGCGCTGCAGCCGCCCGACATACTCCTGCGTGATCTCCGGCGAAAGCTCCTTCTTCTCTTTGAGCATCGCCGCGATGCGGTTCAGCTCCGAAGAAAGCGCGGCGACGATCTCCTGCAGGGTAAAGGAAGGTGCGATCAAGCCTGCCTGTTGCAGCGTCGAAACCGCCTCATCGTACGTCCGTATTTCCCGTTCCACCATCCGGTTGACGTCGTCCACCGTCGCATTGGACTGCGGTGAGAGGCCGGCGTGCATGAAGAGCGAATCGTCCACCTTGGTGACGACCTTGCGCGATCGAAGCCAACGGCCATACCGTCCGCTGGGACCGAGCGCCTCGATGTACTCGACGTATCCTGCCGGATGCGTGCGAAGCCACTCGTTCCTGTTCAATTCCTCCCCGAATCGCCGCGCGATCGTGGCGTGCGCCATGAAGGCCTTGTTGCGGCGCGCTTCTGAGTCTGCGTTCGTGAACGAGCCGAACGCGTCGGGCGACACGTCGCGCAGGTCGCGCAGGATGTTCATGCCTTCGTGGTTGCCGAGCAACACCTCCACGCGTCCACCCGCGCGTCGGGCCTCATCCTCCAGACGCATCAGCAGATCCATGACGTGTCGCACCGGCGCACCGCGGTCGGTGAAGTCGCCAGTCTGAACCAGGCGCGCCCGTCCGCCGGTCCACTTCCGTTGCTGGTCGATGAGTCCCGCGGTCTGAAGGAGCGCGACGAGGTTTTCTTCCGCACCATGGATGTCGCCTATCGCGACGACGCGTTGCGGCCCGGACTGTGCATGAATGTCCGGCGCCACGGGAAGAAGCACGCCACAGAGCAGCGAAACGACCATCCACACGATGAGGAATCGATGAGACATGGAGCAGTGATGATAACGTAACGGAGCGTTCGCCAGCGTCGTAGTAGCGGGTTGACCCGTGTTAGCATCCCCGTTCCCTCGCCGTTTCGACTGATTCCAGAAAGGTGCGTGCATGACCGCGCGTCGCTACCTGCCCGCGCTGCTGCTGCTGTTTGTGGGCAGCGGTTGCGCGGCGCTGATTTATGAGATCGTCTGGTTCCAGCTGCTTCAATTGGTCATCGGGTCGTCGGCGGTATCTCTCGGTGTGCTGCTTGGGACGTTCATGGGCGGCATGTGTCTCGGCAGTCTGCTGCTGCCGCGGCGTATTCCGGCGGGGCACCATCCGCTGCGGGTCTATGCGTACCTCGAGCTGGGAATCGGCGCGATTGGGGTGCTCGTTCTCCTGTTGATGCCGCTCATCGGCGGTGCGTACATCGCCTGGGCCCCGTCTGGTCTCGCCGGTATTTTCGTACGGGCGGTGGCCGCGGCGATTTGCCTCCTGCCGCCCACTCTCCTGATGGGGGCGACGCTGCCCGCGATTGCTCGCTGGGTCGAGACCACACCTGAGGGCGTTTCCTGGCTTGGATTCTTCTACGGCGGCAACATCGCCGGAGCCGTGCTCGGCAGCCTGCTCGCGGGCTTCTATCTGTTGCGCGTCCACGACACGATGGTGGCCACATTGGCTGCCGTGGTCATCAACGTCGCGGTTGCCGTAATGGCGCTGGTCATCTCGAGAAGCGCGCCGTATCAGCCAGCCGTCGTTTCGGGGGCTGCGCCTGTTCGCGCCAAAGGGGCGTGGGCGATCTATCTGGCGATAGCAATCTCTGGCGCGACTGCGCTGGCCGCCGAAGTGATCTGGACGCGGATCCTTTCACTGCTCTATGGCGGCACCGTTTATACCTTCGCGTTGATTCTTGCCGTCTTTCTCCTTGGCCTCGGAATCGGCAGCAGTGTCGGCTCAGCGCTCGCGCGTTCGCTGGCTCGACCGCGCGTGGCGCTCGCCTGGTGTCAGATGCTGCTTGCGGGAGCAATTGCGTGGGCGTCGTACATGCTCACCGAGTCGCTACCGTACTGGCCAATCGATCCGTCGATGTCGAAGAGTCCCTGGTACACGTTTCAACTCGACCTGGTGCGCTCGCTCTGGGCCATGTTGCCGGGGGCGATTCTCTGGGGAGCCAGCTTTCCGCTCGCACTCGCGTCGGTTGCCGCTGGACGCCAGGATCCGGCGCGACTCGTGGGGTCCGTGTATGCCGCAAATACCGTGGGCGCGATCGTGGGATCGCTCGGCGCGAGTCTCCTGCTGGTGATCTGGATCGGCAGCCAACACGCGCAGCAGCTCTTGATCGTGCTCTGCGTGATGGCGGCTCTTCTCGCCCTCGACTCCGCGGCAAGCGAAGCGCCCGAAGGCAGGGCCCGCGTACGGCTCGGCGGCACGGTGCTGATTGTCGCTGCGGCGATGGTGGCAGCGTGGCTCGCCCGAAACGTGAAGGAAGTGCCCGGCATTCTCATCGCGTACGGTCGCTACGCCGCGAGCCGGGTCGGCCAGGCTGACATCATCTACAAGGGAGAGGGGTGGAACGCGTCCGTCGCCGTCTCACGGCTCTCGAACGGTGTGCTCAACTACCACAACGCCGGCAAAGTACAAGCGTCCAGCGAACCGCAGGACATGCGGCTTCAGCGGATGCTCGGCCACTTGACGACGCTGATTCCGGCGAACCCGAAATCGGTGCTCGTGATCGGTTGCGGCGCTGGTGTCACTGCCGGTGCGGTGTCGATCGATCCCGCTGTCGAACGCCTGACGATTGCCGAAATAGAACCCCTCGTCCCCAGAGTGGTCTCGACCTATTTCGCCGAGCACAACTTCAACGTCGTCGCGAATCCCAAGACGCACGTCGTGCTCGACGACGCTCGGCATTTTCTGCTCACCACCGATCAGAAGTTCGACGCGATAACGTCCGACCCGCTCGACCCCTGGGTGAAGGGTGCGGCGATGCTCTACTCGCGCGAGTTCTTTCAGACCGTCAAGGAGCATCTCAATCCGGGTGGGGCCGTGACGCTCTTCGTGCAGCTCTACGAGAGCAATCCCGAGGCGGTGAAGAGTGAGATTGCGACCTTCCTTGAAGCGTTTCCCAACGGAATCGTCTGGGGGAACACGCAGAACGGCGCCGGCTACGACCTCGTGCTGCTCGGACAAGTGGAACGCACGAAGATCGACGTGGATGCGGTCGAAGCCAAGCTCCGGCGATCGGACTACGCACCCGTCGCGCAGTCGTTTGCCGAGATCGGGATGTTTTCAGCAGTCGACTTGTTTTCGACGTATGCCGGCCGCCGCCCCGATCTCGATCCCTGGCTGCGTGACGCAGCGATCAACCGCGACCGCAATCTGCGGCTGCAGTACCTCGCGGGGCTCGGCTTGAATCTGTATCAGAGCGACGTCATCTACGCCGATATGCTGCGCTACGCACGATATCCTGACGATCTCTTCGTCGGCTCACCGACCACGATTCAATCGCTGCAGCAGGGGATTCAGAGAGCGCAGGGACGCTGACGTTTACGCGCGCGGGCGTGGTTCGACGCGCCCGTCGAATAGATAAATGTGGCGCTGCGCGCGGGCGATGTAGTTCGGGTTGTGAGTCGCGAGACAGACGGTGGCGCCTTCCGCGTGCAGCTCCGAAAGCATCTGCATGAGCGCCTCTCCAGTTTTTGAATCCAGATTCCCGGTCGGCTCATCCGCAAGCAGGATCGGCGGGCGACCGGCGATCGCGCGCGCGACGGCCACGAGTTGCTGATGACCGCCGGAGAGTTGACCAGGACGCTGACGGGCTCGAGCCAGCATACCGACACGCTCCAGCGCGGCCTTCACTCGCGCTTCACGCTCGGCCGGCGTGACCGCGCCGCGCAACGTGAGTGGATATTCGACATTCTCATAGACAGACATGTCGCCGATGAGGTTGAAGCTCTGAAAGATCAGCCCGACATCCAGGCTTCGCGCGCGGGCTCGTTCCGCCGGCGTGAATCCTCCGGTCACCCGGCCGTTCAGCCAGTAGCGTCCGGAGGTCGGCGTTTCGAGCAGCGCGAGAATCGACAGAAAGGTCGATTTTCCGCAGCCCGACGGTCCTGAGATCGACACGTACTCGCCGCGATCGATATCGAGCGTCACATCCACAAGCGCGCTCGTTTCCTCCTCGACACCCTCACCCTTGAAGATCTTCGTGATCCCCTCGAGGCGCACCAGCGGCAGATCCTGAACTTCAGATCGTTCAGAGCTGGGCTGTTCGCGACGACGCCACCACGCCATCGCCGGATTATACGAGCCCGGTCGAGCTACTCAGCAGAGACTTGTGACGAATGACTTGAATGCTCGCGCGTCGGTCAAAACGCCACGCGCGTGTCAATCCCATACAACGTGAGCTGACGTCGCTCGATTAACAGGCGCGAATTGCATTTCGCGGCACCCGAACGAGCGGCACGGTGAGTGCTATATCCCGGCCGGGGACGTCAACAACCCAAATGGCAGGGCTGGAGCCCTGTCCGACCACTCTACGGAGGTTTCGATGAAAAGACAGTTCATCTTTGGAACGATGCTGAGCGCCGCGCTCGCGATGGGCGTGAGTGCGCAGCAACCGGACCAGGACCGTGCGCGCAGCGGTCAGAGCCAGAGCGATCGCACCGTGACCGTGACCGGTTGTTTGCAGCCCGCGAGCCGTCCAGGTAGCGCCGGCGCGACGACCGGAGACACCACATCTCGTCAGGGTCAGGCAGGAAGCAGCTCGGCACAGTACATCCTGACCGATGCCAGCATGAGCGGGAGTGCCAGCACCGGGGCTGCGGCCGGAACGGGTACGACGGGGACGGCCGCTGGCGCGGCCACGGGGGCCGGTACTGGCGCCGCGACGGGCGCTGGAGCGAGCACGCCGAAAAGCTCATCGCCCGATTCGAGCAAGACGTACCGGTTGACGGGCGGTCAGAGTGACCAGCTGCAGCAGTACGTGAACAGCCAGGTCGAGGTGACCGGCAGGCTGGTGTCGCAGGACGATCGCCGTGGCACGAGTGGAACCGGATCCGCGGCGGGCACGGGCAGCACCGGGGCGGGCACCGGGGCGGGCACTGGAGCGGGCACGGGCACCGGAGCAGGCGCGGGAGCGGGCACCGGCAGTTCGGGATCGATGGCTGGCGGCGGCAACATGCAGACGCTGCAAGTGACATCGGTTCGCCAGGTGTCAAGCAGCTGCACGGGCGGCGAGCGCCGCTAATCAGCAGGGCGGGCCGGTCCACCTCCGCCGGCCCGCCATTCGTTCCAGCCCCCCGTCCTGTCGCGTCTTCGTGCTCTTCGCCCACACAAGTTGATCGGCCGGCAAAGTCCGCAGGTCGATATAATCCGCCCAGTCTCAATGACCATCCTGAGTTTCGAGGGGATCGAAAAGGCGTACGGCCGGACGCCGGCGCTCCGCGGGGTCTCCTTCGATGTCCACGGCGGCGAAATCTTTGGTTTACTGGGACCAAACGGCGCTGGCAAGAGCACCCTCATTCGGATCCTCATGGACATCGTCCGCGCGGATCGCGGTCAGGTGAGCCTGTTTGGTGTGCCGAGACGCCGCGAGCACCTCGACCGGCTCGGCTACCTCCCTGAGGAACGCGGACTCTACACCAGATTGCCCGTTATCGACGTGATGACCTACTTCGGCGCACTCAAGGGACTCTCGAGACACGATGCGCGGCAACGATCATTGTCCTGGCTGGCGCGCCTGGAGCTGGGACACGTCGCGTCATGGCGAGTGGATCGCTTGAGCAAAGGCATGTCTCAGAAGGTGCAGGTCGCCTGCGCGCTCCTGAGCGATCCGGAGATCTGCGTGCTGGATGAGCCAACGACGGGGCTCGATCCCGTGAACGTCCGTGTCGTGCAGGATTTGCTCCTCGAACGGCGTCGCCAGGGGCGCACGACCATCCTCTCGACTCACCAAATGAGCCAGGTCGAGGCGCTTTGCGATCGCGTGGCCCTCATCAACGAAGGCCGCCTCGTAGTCTATGGTCTCATCGACGAAGTGCGCAGGCGTCACTCGCTGCCGGAGATCCGCGTCCATTCGCGAGCGCCGCTGCCGAGGATTCCCGAGGTTGCCAGCGTCGTGCAAGACGATGAGGAGACGTGGCGGTTGATGTTGTCGGATGGCGCACCGCCTTCGGAAGTGTTGGCGTCGCTCGTTCGCGCGGGGGCTGTCATCGATCGGTTCGAACCGATGCTCGCGCCCATGGAAGACATATTTCTGCGCGTCGTGCAGAAAAGGGCGGCTCCCTCACTCCAATGATTCGCTGGACCAAAGTTCGGACTGTCGCGGCGTTCGAGTTCTTCGCCACCGTCAAACGGACCGGCTATCTCGTCGCGACCTTCGGCATGCCGCTCTTCATGGCCGCGTACGCCGGCATCGTCGCGATCCCCGCGTACTACGCCGAGAAGGGCGATCGGATGCCGAACATCTACGGCGTCATCGACCGGGCGGGTGTTCTGAGGATGGACTCCGAGGTGAACACCGCATCCCATCTCCCGGACGACATGCGGCAGGCGCTCGAAGCGGCGGGGCATGGGCAAGCGCTCGACCATGCGCTGGCGTTCGCCAACTTCGTGTTCAGACCCTACACCGATGAGCAGCAGGCGCGCGACGCCCTCATCGCGCGGCAGCTCAAGGGTTTCTACATCGTGCCGGAAGATTACCTGGCCACCGGTCGCATCACTATGTATTCGCCTGAGACGTTCAGCTTTTCGAGCGGCGATTCGCGTGATGCGCTGGCCGAGCTGCTCCGCGGCCGCCTGGTGGCCGGACATGTGGATGCGCCCCTTGCCGCGCGCATCGTGGACCCGATCGACCGCACGGCACGATACGCACTGACGAGGACGGGGGAAGTCCGCGACGGCGGCGCCGCAGCGGCGGTGCTTCGCCTTGCCGTGCCACTGGTCTTCATGGTGCTGTTCCTGCTCTCCGTGCTGATGACATCAGGCTATCTGATGCAGGGCACCGCGACGGAGAAGGAAAACAAGGTCGTGGAGGTACTCCTCGCGTCGGCGAATCCCGACGAAATCCTCGCGGGGAAACTGCTCGGTCTTGGTGCGGCCGGTCTCCTGCAGATTGGCGTATGGCTGGCAATGGTCCTCACAACGGGTCTCGGCATCGTTCCCTTGCTCTTGACGTCGGGCGTGGCTCTCCCGTGGACAACCGTCGCACTGGCCATTCCATTCTTCGTCCTGGCGTTCTTGTTTTTCGGCGGCTTGATGCTCGGAACCGGCTCACTTGGTTCCAACATGCGCGAAGCGCAACAACTCGCCATGATTTGGTCGCTCACCGCCGCGCTTCCGATGATGCTGATGGCAGTGCTCATGAAGGAACCGCATGGCACCGTCGCACGCGTGTTGACGTGGCTGCCGTTTACGGCGGGACCTGTCGTCGTCCTCCGCGCAAGCACCGACGGGGACTTGCTGGCGTGGTGGGAGGTGGCTGTGGCGCTGCTGATCCTGGCGGCGTCCACCTGGCTGGCGCTGCATCTCGGAGCCAGACTCTTTCGCGTCGGGCTGCTGAACTCCGGCGCCAGGCCAAGCTTCAGGGAGATTGTTCGACAGGCACGGCTCGGGGCTTGAGTCGGCCCCGAGCCCCGAGCCCCGGACCCCGAGTCCCGAGTGACGGCGTCGTCGGTGGCGGTCGCCGGTGCTTCGTCTGCTGTTCGTACGAGTAGGCGAGCGAGATCAGGCGGAACTCGTCCCACGCGCGCCCGAAGAACGTGATTCCAGCGGGTAACACGCCGCCGCGCGTGTATCCCATTGGAACCTGGATTGACGGAAAGCCGGTCGTGGGTGAGAAAAACTGGCTGTTGTCGCCGTGCGGCGTGTTGAGATCTCCGATCAGGCGAGGCGGATTACTCCATGTTGGGTAGACGAAGGCATCCAGTTTGTTCGCGTCCATCACCTTCACTACCGCTGCCCGGACCGCTTCGCGGTACTGGGCTTCAGCCTCACATCCAACCGTGTCCGGGCCGTTTTCCGCGCTTTCCTGAGACTGCTCGAGCCGTCGCTGGACGCTCGGATGGAAGCGACGCGACTTGATGATCTCCTCCAGGCTCTTGACGGGAATGCGATCGCCGTGTGAGGCGAGATAGCGATTGATGTCGTACTTGAATCCCCCGCACGGCGGCGCACCCTGGGCGCGCCGGACATTCTCCAGTGGCACCACGACCGAATCGACGATCGTCGCGCCGGCGCGTTTCATGTCCTCGAGAGCCAACTCAAAGACACGGACGATCTCCTTGTCGGTCGTGTCGCGTTCGTACGCCTGACGGAGTATGCCGATGCGCGTTCCCTTTAGACCGTCGCTGACAAGTGCGGCAGAGTAATCGCGTGTCGACCCGGGCAGGTTTGCCGGCCTGAACTTCGCGAGAGGGGAGTCTCGGATTGTGATGGGATCGGCTGGATCCTCGCCGGCGATCACGTTCAGCACGGCGACGGCATCAGCCACGGTTCGGGTTATCGGTCCCGCAATGTCAGCCAAAAGGTTGAGCGGCACGACGCCGGCCCGGCTCGTCAGGCCCATCGTGGAGCGAATGCCCGCGAGGCTTTGATGCGAGGCCGGGCCGCGGATCGAATTGCCGGTGTCGCTGCCGAGACCGATTGCACCGAGGTTGGCCGCAACCGCGGCCGCCGTGCCGCCGCTCGACCCCGCGGTGACTCGATCGAGCGCGTACGGATTCCGCGTGTAGCCAGGCAGGATCGAGCTGACCGTCTCGTAGGGCGTAAACGCCCACTCCGCCATGTTCGACTTTGCCAGCATTAGCGCGCCGGCTGCCTTGATTCGCGCCACCTGGAATGCATCTTTCGTCGAGACGAATCCCTGGAGCGAGAGCGAACCCGCAGCCGTCTGCAGGCCAATCGTTTCGAAGTTGTCCTTGACGATCGTCGGGATGCAGTGGAGTGGACCAACCGGCCCGGATCGCTTGTAGCGTGCATCGAGTGCATCCGCCTGCGACACCACGTCAGGATTCACGAGGACGATGGCGTTGATGGCGGGTCCGTTCTTGTCGAAAGCCTCGATGCGACGGAGGTACTGCTGCACCAGTTCACGGCAGGTCAGCTGACCTGCTTTCATGGCGGAGTGTATCTGGCTGATGGTAGTTTCTTCGATCGCGAAGGAGCGGAGTGGAGGAACCTGAGTACTCAGTGTTGCGACAATCGCGAACGATGCCACAGCGGCGCTGCCGCTGGCACGAAGAACACGGCGGTACGAAGGCACGAAGCCGTCGAGTTTGGCCTCGGTCGTAAACACAATTGGCTTCGTGTTCTTCGTATCTATGTCTCTTCGTGATGGCGCGTCAGCGGAAACGTATTGCGTGTTCCCTCCGGCGAATCACTTAATCATCACATACCGCTCGAGTCTGGCCATCTCCGCCTCGCGCTTGTCCCTGTCGATGTACTTCCCGATCTCGCGACGGAACTGTTCGATCGTTTTGTAGGGACGATATTCCTTGAACTCGCGCAGCATGCGCGGACCGATCCCCGGGATGGCCAGGATTTCTTCGTCAGACGCGGAGTTCAGGTTCAGCCGGACGAACAGCCGACCATGAACCTCGGTGATCTGTTCCGGCGTCAGTTTCTGCTCCTTCAACAACTTGTCGAGGTCGACAACCGTGGCGAGCGGACGCTTTGCGACAATCGATTTGGCAATGGCGGGTGTAATGTGGGGCACGCTCGTCAGCTCTTTCTCGGTAGCCGTGTTTGGATCAACGAGCGGCTGAGTGGTCGGCGACGTTCCGGCGGCTGTCTGCGCCGAAGCCACGGAACCGAGTGCAACGATCGCGGCAGCGAGTACCACGACGATCTTCAGACGTCCCATTCCTGCCTCCTTCCGTCAGTCGCCGCGGACGCACGCCGGGGATGACGGTATGTGTATACGAGTCCAATCAAACCCAGCTGCACCATCGTCCCGGGTGCGAGCAGGGGCGTCGCACCCGACAGGGACTCCGTAAACAGCCGGTACCCCGTCAACGAGGGGTCCATTTCGCGCTCGAACTCCGAGTTTGCCCCATAGTGCAACGCCATTCCCACCGGCCCGCTGACAAGGAACAGCGTCATGAGTGCCTGTAGAACGCGCACGTTCGACGCACTCGGAACAACGGTGTGCCATAACACCGAGACGAGGGCCAGTCCGATCAACACGAGCGGCACGATTTGCTTCCAGTCCTCGTAATGCTTGAGCAGGATCAGCTCGGTCGCGGTACCCAGCAACCCGAGCACGAGGATCACCAGCAGCATTCGGCGCACGTCCGGAAATTATCACGTTCCCGTGAGGCGCGCGGCGAGTGACAAAATTATGGCAGACGATGACCGGCTTCGACCGTGTCAAGCAGTCGCTGCACGTTGTCGAGGGTATCCGCCTCGTCTGGCTTCTTGTCGCGCCGCCACCGCAGCATACGCGGAAACCTGACCGCGATCCCGGAGCGGTGCCTCGGCGACCGTGCGATGCCTTCGAACCCCAGCTCGAAGACGTGGGTCGGCTCGACATGACGGACGGGCCCAAAGCGCTCGCGCGTGTGACGGCGAATCCAGCGGTCCATTTCGTCGATCTCCTCGTTGGAGAGGCCTGAATAAGCCTTCGCGATCGGCACCAGCTCGCCGCCATCCCACACGCCGAATGTGTAATCGGTGAGCAGGCTGGCACGCCTGCCGCTGCCTGGCTGCGCGTAGATCAAAACGGCATCAATGGTGTACGGGTCGATCTTCCACTTCCACCAGTCGCCCTTCTTGCGACCGACGCCGTAAGGAGAGGCGCGGCGCTTGAGCATCATGCCTTCAACGCCTCGCGTGCGGGATTCGGTCCGCAGCTCGGTGAGTGCCTCCCAACTCTCCGCCTCGATGAGCGGAGAGGTTCGGATGACTCCTTCTGACTCTCGGTGGAGGAGGGCACTCAAGCGTGAGCGCCTGTCTTCGAGAGGCAGCGAACGAATGTCGACGCCGCGATCTTCGAGCACGTCATAGGTCATGAACACGACAGGGACGGCGCGGACCATTTGCGCCACCTGCTTCTGCCGTCCGATGCGCTGTTGCAGTGCCGAAAACAAGAGCGGAGCGCCGTCGCGGAACGCCAGCACTTCGCCGTCGAGGACTGAGCCGTCAGGCAAGTGCGTGGCAGCAGCGGCAATCTCCGGAAACCGGTGGGTAATAAGTTCCTCGCCCCGGGACCAGAGATGCAGCTGACCGCCGCGCCGGACGAGTTGCGCGCGAATGCCGTCCCACTTCCACTCGATCATCCAAGCAGCGACGTCGCCGAGCACGTCAGGGGATCCTTCGAGTGGTGAGGCCAGGTAGAACGGATACGGCCGGGACCGGTCCTCGTCGCTTTGTTCGTGCGAGAGCAGCGACTCGAACCAGTCCGCGGTTGGCGTCCAGTCACCCATCAGGCGCGCGGCAATCGTGGTTGGTGGAAGACTGCTGGCTTGCGCCAGCGCCCGGACGACGAGTGTTTGCGAGACACCGACGCGGAATTCGCCGGTGATGAGCTTGAGCAGGATGAACCGTTGCAGGCGATCGAGCGATTGCAGCCAGGCGGTCACGCGCGTCTGCTGCGTCGCCGGATCGACATCGCGCAGCCCGAGCAGTCGCTCTTCGACCCACTGAGCGAGCGAGACTGGCGCCTGCGATTCGCCAGGCGGAAGCTGGTCGAGCACCAGCGCCACGGTTTCAGCGCCGTCACCGACGACCGAATAGCATTCTTCGAGCAGCCACGGTTCCAGCCCAGTCGCGGCAAGCGCCCAGTCCCGAATCGCGGCCGACGGCACGAGCCGCTTCAGCCGGCGTCCGGTGAGGAAGAAGACGGCCCACGCGGCGTCGGCGTGCGGCGCTGTCGCAAAATATGCGGCCATCGCCTTCACCTTGGCATTCGTGGAGGTCGTGCGATCGATGGAGTCGTACAAGTTGGTAAAGCTGGTCATCGAGTCTTGTCAGTCGCTAGTCGCCAGTGAACTCCCCTTCCCAGGCTGTCCTGATGACACCCGTTGTCCAACCTCGTCGGGCCAATTCGCGCGCGAGCGATTCGGCGTGGCCGTGCGTCGCGAGGATCTGTGAGGCGCCGGTGTCGGTGACGGTTTGCAGCAGCGCCGGCCAGTCGGCGTGATCCGAGAGCACAAAGCCGCGATCGAACGCACGCTGGCGGCGCACACCGCGGACGCGCATCAAGCCCGAGGCAAACGCATCAGAGACGTCGCCAAGCCTTCGCATCCACGGTGTGCCGCGCGCCGACAACGGCGCCAGCACGAGTTCGCCGGCAAAGGACGTCCCACGAGGACGTTCGGTTGCCAGTTCCACAGGCAGCATCGAAATGCCCGCCTCGCGGTAGGCTTCGATCGTTGACAGCATCATGCCGTGCACGAGCACTCGCCGGTCGATGTGCCGAGCGAGCTCAGCAAGGATTCGCTGGGTCTTCCCGATCGTGTAGCAAAAGAGAACCGATGTTTTGCCCTCCGCGTCGTTGCTCCGCCACCACTCGAGCAGCTCTCGGATGACGCTCTCGGTCGGATCCCATCGATAGATGGGCAGCCCGAAGGTGGATTCGGTAATAAACGTGTCGCATTGCACGATCTCGAGCGGATCGCAGGTCGGGTCTGCGACGCGCTTGTAGTCGCCTGCAACCACCCACACGCCGGCGGCCGATTCGAGTCTGATTTGCGCCGAGCCGAGGACGTGACCCGCCGGGTGAAACCCGACGCGCACGTCGCCGATCGTGGTCACCTCTCCGTACGGAAGATGCTCGATCGTGGCCTCGCTTCCGAACCGACGGCGCAAGAGCCGTGCGCAGGGGGAGGCGCAGAGATAGGCCGCGCTGCCGGCGCGAGCGTGGTCGCCGTGCGCGTGGGTAATGAGCGCGCGCGCGACCGGCTGCCAGGGATCGATGTAGAACCCGCCAGCCGGACAAAACAGCCCTTCCGGGCGCTCGATCAACACCGTACCAGTCTAAACAAGCTGCGGTGGTAGATCGCAGCTTGGCACCCTGGCACCCTGGCACCCTGGCACCTTGGCACCTTGGCACCTTGGCACTTTGCTACAATCCCTCGACCTTTTCCCGATTGGAGTTCCTCGATGAATGTGCTCGATCTGTGGTCGATGGCGTTCGTGTTCCTGTTAGCCACCTTCGTTGGCTTCCAGGTCATTCAGAATGTCTCGCGCCTGCTGCATACGCCATTGATGTCACTGACGAACGCGATCTCCGCAATCGCCGTCGTTGGCTCCATCATCATTGCCGGCGAGCAGCACACCACGTTCACCACGATTCTTGGCGCCGTCGCCGTCGCCGCCTCGATGACGAACATCGTCAGCGGCTTCCTGATCACGGATCGCATGCTGCGCATGTTCCGTGAGCGGAGGAAGCAGTAATGGAAGGTGACGCGCTGCCACTCGTTGAACACCTGACGCAGGCGAGCTACCTCGCCGCTGCAGCGCTGTTCATCCTCTCGCTTCGATGGCTGAATCATCCGTCCACTGCGCGACGCGGCGTGGGCGCCGGCGTGGCCGGCATGGCGGCCGCGATCGTCGGCACACTCCTCCATCCGGAGATCGTCGGCTACTTGTGGATCATCGTCGCGATGATCGTCGGGACGGCCATCGGCGTGCCGCTCTCCAAGGTCCCACTCACCGCCGTACCGCAGCGGACTGCGCTGTCACATGCGTTCGGTGGACTTGCCGCGGCGCTCGTCGGGACGGCGAAGTACGCGCTGTGGCTCCCCGAAGGGGAGTTGACGACGTTTCGAACGTCGGCGATTGCGATTGAAGTGATCCTCGGCGGCCTGACGTTCACCGGGAGCCTCATGGCCGCGGGAAAGCTTCAGGAAATCGTTCCGACCAGGCCGATCACCTACAAGGGGCAGAACGTCATCAATCTGTCGCTTCTGGCTATTGCCGTCGTCGCAGCGGTGTACCTGGTGGCGCGTCCCGAGCAGTGGTGGCTGTTCATCATCATTCTTACGCTCTCGCTGGTGTTCGGCGTGCTGCTCATCATTCCGATCGGCGGTGCCGATATGCCGACGGTGATTTCGCTGCTGAACTCCTATGCGGGTTTGTCGGCGGTCGCGATGGGGTTCGTGCTCGAAAACAAGGTGCTGATCACGGCCGGTGCGCTGGACGGCTCGTCGGGCTTCATCCTTTCCGTCATCATGTGCCGGGCGATGAATCGGTCGTTCACGAACGTGCTGTTTGGAGCGTTCGGTCAGGTGCAGGCCGGTGGGCCGGGCGCCGAGGCCAAGGCGGTCAAGAGCGGCACCGCACGCGATGCGGCCGACCTGCTCGAGAACGCGTCAACCGTTGTCGTCGTTCCTGGCTATGGGATGGCCGTTGCGCAGGCGCAGCACCGGGTGCGCGAAATCCACGATCAGCTCTCCAAGCGCGGTATCGACGTGAAGTTTGCCATTCATCCGGTTGCGGGTCGAATGCCGGGGCACATGAACGTCCTGCTCGCGGAAGCCGAGGTACCCTACGAGGCGCTGATCGAGATGGACGACATCAACCGTGACTTGCCCCAGACCGACGTCGTCCTCGTGGTCGGGGCCAACGACGTCGTCAATCCGGCGGCACGGCACGACAAGTCGAGCCCGATCTATGGCATGCCAATCATCGATGCGGACCGAGCCAAAGCGTGTATTGCGATCAAGCGTTCGATGAATCCCGGGTTTGCGGGCATCGACAACGAGCTGTACTCGGCTGACAATACGCTGATGGTGTTCGGTGACGCGAAAGGCGTGCTGGGGGACATCGTGAAGGCGCTCGCCGGAGAAGCGGGCGGTCACTGAGGCCTCGTGGCGTTCGAGAAGACCAGCGGAATCGCCGCGGGCCCGCGTCTGCCTCGGGCCTTGACGCGACCGGTTCCGAATTCATTCGCCAACTGCGAACTGACCTACCTGCCGCGAGCGCCGATCGACCTCGCGCGCGCGCGGAAGCAGCATGTCGCCTACGAGCATGCGCTGATGCAAATGGGCTGTGTCGTGGAGTCGGTTGGCCCGGCGATGGACATGCCGGATTCCGTCTTCATCGAGGACACTGCGGTCGTGTTGGACGAAATCGCGGTGATTGCCAGGCCGGGCGCGGCCTCGCGCCGCCGTGAAACCGATGCGGTTGCCGCAGCGCTCGGTCGCCATCGACGACTTGCCGCGATCTGTTCGCCGGCGACGCTCGATGGCGGTGACGTGCTGCGCGTCGATCGCGACGTCTACGTGGGCATCTCGGGTCGCACCAACGCAGCCGGGGTGACTCAACTCACTGAACTCATTTCTCCGTACCGGTACCGCGTGCATACCGTCCAAACACGCGGCTGTCTCCATCTGAAGAGCGCCGTGACATCTGCGGGGGAGGACTTGATTGTCTATAACCCCGAGTGGGTGGATCCGCGTCACTTCGTCGGGGTGAAACGCATTGAAATCGACCCGCGAGAGCCGTCGGGAGCCAACGTCGTCCGAGTTGGAGACGGCGTGCTGTGCTCGGCGGCCGCGCCAAACACCCGCGCCCGCCTCGAGAACCGCGGCCTGCAGGTTCGCGTCGTCGATGTTTCCGAACTGGCCAAGGCCGAAGGCGCGCTGACGTGTTGTTCGCTGATCGTGGCGTGAGGCCCCGCACGAGGTAGATGTGGCAGCGTATGTGATTGCAAACGTCAACATCGAAGACCCGGTCCGATACGAGGACTACAAGCGGATGGTGCCGGCGACGCTGACGCCGTTCGGCGGACGGTTTATTGCTCGCGGAACGAAGGTGGAAGTACTGGAGGGCAGCTGGCACCCCGAGCGGCTGGTGATCGTCGAGTTCCCATCCGTCGAACACGCGCGCCGCTGGTGGAACTCGCCCGAATATGCCGACGCGCGCGCGCTTCGACAGGCGACGTCCACCGGCACCCTGCTGATCCTCGAGGGCGTGTAAGTGGATGCACTGCGGGAGGTGCTCGCCCGATACTGGGGATTCGAATCCTTTCGGCCGCTCCAGGAAGATGCGATCCGCGCCATCCTCGACGGCCGCGATTCGATAGTCGTGCTGCCGACCGGTGGCGGCAAGTCGCTGTGTTTTCAGGCACCCGCGCTCGTTCGAGACGGTCTCGCGCTGATTGTGTCCCCTCTCATCTCCCTGATGAAGGATCAGGTGGACACGCTTGTCTCGAACGGCGTTCCTGCAGCCTACTTGAACAGCTCGCTCACGCCAGATCAGCGTTCGCTCGTCATCTCCGGGATTCGCGAGGGGAAGTTTCGGCTCTTGTACGCCGCGCCCGAACGCGTCGCGGGCGAAGGCAGCGAGTCATTTGCGTCGCTGCTGGCCGAATCCCGCCTGCGCTTCATCGCGATAGACGAGGCCCATTGCATCAGTCAGTGGGGGCACGATTTTCGTCCGGAGTACCGCCAGCTTGCGCGGCTCCGACAGACCTTTCCTGGCGTCAGCATGCACGCGTTTACCGCCACCGCGACGACGCGTGTCCGGCGCGACATCGCCACCCAGCTTGGGCTCAACTCGCCAGTTGAGCTCGTCGGCTCCTTCGACCGTCCCAATCTCGTCTACCGGGTTCTGGCCCGCGCCAATCTCAAACGCCAGATTACCGACGTTCTCGAGCGACATCGTGGTGAAGCCGGCATCATCTACTGCCCGACCAGGCGCGAAGTGGACGCGCTGGCCGCGTGGCTCGGCGGCACGGGCGTGCGTGCGCGCGCCTACCATGCAGGGCTCGATGACCGCACGCGAGCCGACAACCAGGATGCGTTTCTGGACGAGCACGCGGACGTGATTGTGGCCACCGTCGCGTTCGGTATGGGGATCGACCGATCGGACGTTCGCTTCGTGGTCCACGCCGGCGCGCCGCAGTCGCTGGAACACTATCAGCAGGAGTCCGGGCGCGCAGGGCGTGACGGTCTCGAAGCCGAGTGCATCCTGATCTATTCCACAGCGGATTTTCTGAAGTGGCGCGTGCTGCTCGAGCGAAACGGCGAATTCACGGAAGCTCGCCGCAGTCTCATGCGGGACATGGAACGATACGCGGCAAGCGTCGGCTGCCGGCACCGCCGGCTCGTGAGCTATTTCGGCGAGACCTACACCCGCGAGGACTGCGGCGCCTGCGACTACTGCCTGGACGAACTCGAGACCATCGACGAGCCCGCGGTACTCGCGCGGAAGATCCTGTCCTGTGTCGCTCGCGTCGGCCAGCGCTTCGGCGCCCTTCACGTCACCAATGTCCTGCGCGGCAGCGCAATCGAACAGGTGACGGCTCGCGGCCACGATGCGCTCACAACCTTCGGGCTGCTGAAGGATTGCACCGTGCCGGAAGTCCGTGGATACATCGAGCAGCTGATTGCGCATGCACTCCTGCGTCAAACAAACGATGAGTATCCGGTACTGTCGTTGACGAAGAGCGGCGTCGCGTTGCTGAGGGACGCAGGGGCGGTGCCCGAACTGACGCTTGCGCGGCAACGGCGGCCGGTGGCCGATCGCGTGCCGCGCCGGGCGCGCATCGAGACCGAGTCGTGGCAGGACGTCGATCGGGCGCTCTTCGATCGGCTTCGCGCCCTGCGGCTGGAGATCGCGCGCAATCGAGGCGTGCCACCCTACGTCATCTTCCATGACACGACGCTGCGGGAAATGGCGCGGGTCAAACCGGCGTCGCTCGACGCGTTGCGGCACATTTATGGCGTCGGCGCGCGGAAAGCGGAGGACCTCGGGGACAGATTCCTCGCCGCGATTACTGCTGTCGCCGAGTGATGGGCCGAACACAAGTCGCTGAACTGCTGAACGACGGTCGCGCGCGGGCTGGCGTGGAGCGCGTCAGCGCTGTCGTTTCAAGCGTTCGCTGAGCAGTGGCTGTCGTGCGAACTGGCGCTGATGAACGATACTACGAACAGCGCATGAACCAAATTTCTCTCTTCGGCATAATGGGGGTGGCTGTCGTGACTGGACTGAGCTCGGGGCCTGCGGCGTTTCCACAAACCCAACGACCCGGCGCACCAACGCTCTCCTATCGCGTCGTCCGCAGCTACCCGCACGATCGGCAGGCCTACACCCAGGGCCTCATTTTCCACGACGGCGTGCTCTACGAAAGCACGGGCCTCAACGGCCAGTCGAGCATCCGTAAAGTCCGGCTCGAAACCGGCGAAGTTCTCCAGATCCGTCCGCTCGATCAGAAATACTTCGGCGAAGGCATTGCCATCGTCGGGAGTGATCTGGTACAGCTGACCTGGCAAACGGAAGTGGGCTTCGTGTACGACCTTGCCACGTTCAACCCTCGAAGGACGTTCCGGTATGCTGGCGAAGGGTGGGGGCTGACCTACGACGGCAAGCGCCTGATCATGAGCGATGGTTCACCCACGCTGCGATTCCTGGATCCCGCAACCCTGAAAGAGACGAGCCGGCTGATCGTGCGCGATCGAGGGATGCCGGTGGACGACCTCAACGAGCTCGAGGTCGTCAAGGGAGAGATCCTCGCCAACGTGTATCAGACCGAACGACTCGTGCGCATCTCCCCGAAAACCGGTCAGGTGACCGGTTGGATCGATTTGCGGGGATTGCTGTCACCTCGCGACGCCGCAGGCGTTGACGTGCTCAATGGGATCGCCTACGACGCCGCGAAGGACCGGCTGTTCGTGACCGGAAAGCTCTGGCCCAAATTGTTCGAGATTCAAATCATCCAACGCTGACGTTACCGCGCTGGATCGACGTGCAGTTCCGCGAGCTTGGCGACCATGTCTTCGGCTGATGTCGCGGGTTTGACGTTCTTGTCGATCGCCAGAATGTTCCCATCCTTGCCGATGTAGAACGTCCATCGGCTCGCCATGCCCTTCGGATTCAGCACCCCGTACGCCTCCGCCGTCTTCTTTGTGGGATCGCTCAGCAACGGAAAGTCAGCCTTTTCCTGCTCGGCAAAGCCCTTGTTCTCGGAGACCGGATCGACGCTCGCCATGAAATAAGCGACGTTGTACTTCCGAATCTTGTCGCCGTTCTGTGCCAGCGACTTGCACTCGATCGTACAGCCTTGGGTAAAGGCCTTGGGGAACCAGGCGATGACCACAGCCTGCTTCCCCTTGAAGTCCGAAAGTTTGTACGTCTTGCCGTCGGACGCCTCCAGCGAGAAATCCGGCGCCGGATCCCCAACCTTCAACTCCGGGCCCGCGGCCGGCTGCGGCGTCTGCGCAAACGCGGCCGCCGCGAACGCCACAACGCTGAGCACCATCAGGACTGTCCTCATCACCGCTCCTTTCGACCCCATTCCCGAACCGACAAGAATACGACGTTTGACGCCCGGCGTTTCGTTCAGGGTTCCACCGCGGCGTGTGCATCAGCTAACGTAAGCACAACCGGCCTGGGCGGCGTAAATCTATGATGATCACTCGGTACTCGGTTCCTGAAGCCCGGTTACTGCTACTCGCTACTGCATCCAAGAGGACCTCACAGATGTTCGCTCGCCGCTCGTGCGTCGCCACCCTTATTGCGGCAATCTTCACCACGGCGCTCCTGGCCGAGCAGTCGGAAAGAAGGGGGCCCGGCGCCCGCCTTGGCCAAGGCTCCGGCGGGCAAGCTATCCAGGCGAGCGCGCTCAAGGAATGGCTCACCTACCTGGCATCCGACGAACTCCAGGGCCGTCAGGTCTATACCGAAGGGCTTGGCCTCGCCGCCGCCTACATCGCCGACCATCTGAAAGAATGGGGCCTCAAGCCGGTTGGAGACGATGGTTCTTACTTTCAGACCGTGAAGGTCGTTGGCGTCAAGACGACCAGCCGATCGTCGGTAACGGTCGAAGTCAACGGGCAAAGCCGCACGTTCAAGGATGGCGAAGGCATCACGTTCCCTCGCAGCATGGGTGGTAAACAAACTGTCACCAGCAACGACATTGTCTTCGCAGGGTATGGGCTTCAGATACCGGCGGCGAAGATCGACGACTACGCGACCGTCGATCCGAAAGGCAAAGTGGTGATCTGGCTGGGCAGCTCCGGACCGAAAAACGTTGGACCGGAATCGCGGCGGCTGCTCTTTGCCCGACCCCGGTTGGCGATCGACAAGGGAGCGGCGGCGGTGATCGGTCCGCCGACGTTCGGGCTCTTCGGAGGTCGTGGCCGTGGCGGTCAGACGCCACCGGCGGAAGGCGGCCCTTCGCCAAGCTCAGGGCAGGGACGCGGTGGGCAGCCGCCAGGCGGTGGACGCGGCGCAGCCGCTCAGGACGTCGATTTCACGACCGCGCAGCGATACGACGCGCGCGTCACGCCCGCGCTCAGCGCGCAAGACGATTTCTTCGAGTTCCTCTTCAGCGCCTCCGACATGAAGTATTCCGAACTCAAGGATCTGGTCACGAAGCAGGAGCCGCTGCCGACGTTTGCCTTGAAGGGCGTGAAGCTGACCGTGGACGTTGATGCCGATTACACGGTGGCGAACACGCGGCTGACACGCAACGTCGTAGGTGTCGTCGAAGGCACGGATCCGAAACTGCGCGGAACATACGTCGCGTTTGGAGCCCATTACGACCACATCGGCTATCAGCAGGCGGCTCCCGGCGCAGGCGGGGGCAGGGGCGGTGGCGGAACTGCGGCCGGTGGCTGCGTCGGTCAGACGCGCCCGACTCCACGGCCAGACGACGTCGTCAACAACGGAGCAGATGACGACGGATCAGGAACCGTCGCGCTGATGGGACTCGCGAGAGCGTTTGCGCTCGGGCAGAGACCGAAGCGGTCGCTGCTCTTTGTGTGGCACACGGCTGAGGAAGGAGGCCTGCTCGGATCCCGCTACAACGCGGATTACCCGGTCGTTCCCCTCGATTCGATTGTTGCAACGCTCAACATCGACATGGTCGGACGGAACCGGTGCGACGACCCGGCCGAAGCCAACACGGTCTATCTTGTGGGTTCCGATCGGATCAGCACCGAGTTGCACAACCTCAGCGAAGATGCGAATGCGTCGCTTGCGAAGCCGATGACGCTCGATTACGAGTTGAACGATCCGGCCGATCCCGAGTCCATTTACACGCGCAGCGATCACTACAGCTACGCGTCCAAGGGCATTCCGATCATCTTCTACACGACGGGACTGCACCGCGACTATCACTATGTGACTGACGAAGTGGACAAGATCGAGTTCGACAAGCTCGCGCACATCACGCAGCTGGTGTATGCGACGGGTCAGCGGGTCGCGAACCTCACACACGTGCCGGTCCGGGATAACAAGGGGCCGAGAGTGGGGAAGGGCGGAGGGGGAAGGCTCCAGTAGCAAGCCTTCTCCCTTTTCCCTTCTTTACTGCATGCGGACCATCTGGCCGCGAATCACGCCGCCAGGATGCTGTTGGCTGTGGAAGTTCACATAGTACCCGGCCGGGTTGGTGTAGATGGCCAGGGCTTGGTCGGCCGGGACCGTCACATTGTTGAACGAAGTATTTGTCGTGCCGTCTGTCAGCAAGAGTGGCGCAGCACCACTGAGGCCAGTACTAATGAGCACGCCGCCGTTGGCGCCAGCGGCACCGGTGTGAATATGGCCGGCAACAATCGGCGTCCCGGCAGGGAACCCTGACATTTGGACGGCGAAGCTGAGTGTGCCGGCACCGTTCGGATTCCCCGATGCATCGCGCGGTACATTCATCGTCACGGTTGCGGTCCCACGCGCGTTAGCCTCGTTGCTGGTAATTGGCGGCACTTCGTTCGCGGGCGACAATGTGGCTGAGAACACGATCGGTCCCGTCGTCGACGGACCGGTTGGATTGTTGTTATTGCTTCCGCCGCAACGTACTGCCGTGATGGCGACAGCCAGACCCACTGCACCGATCATCAACCGTTTCATGCGTATCCTCCTGCCCCGAGTCGTCAGAACTTCCGTGTGATGTTGAATCCGAGATAGATGTCGTGTTCGCTGCCGCCGCGTGCGAGCTGACCGAAGGTCGTGCCGAACGAGTTCGTAAAATTGAGCTGCAGCGTGTGGCCGCCGCCCCTGGTCATTTTCTCCAGCGACACTCCCCAGGCGCCGCGTCCAGGATCGTGGCCGGCGAGGCGCGGCGTGAACTCGCCGGTGACGTAGAAGGTCGGACGCACGCGCGCGCGGCCACCGAATCCGAGAAACGCGGTGTGCTCGTGGTTCCCGTGCTCGTCCACTTCCTCCCCGGGCAGGCCGTGATCGTGACCGGTCAGAAAGTCTGCGGCGCGCGTATTCGCCACAAAACCTGGCGTCGCGTAGAGCATGAGACGACTGCCCACCACACGCGAGATGCTCGCGACGATGGCGGGCTGGTGGTTGTCCTGCAGATTGTTGAGACCTTCGATCGATGCAATCAGCGAGATGGAGACCGGGAGTCGATCTCCCTGACGCCACCCGTCGTACTTGCCGAAAAACTGGATCGTCTTGCTGAGCATCGAGCGATGAACGCCCGCCTGGAGATTCGACGTGATGCCGAAACGGTACTCGAGACCGATGATGGCGCCCTGATCGATCGTGAACAGGTTTTCGGCGAGCTGCCCGAAGCTGCCTCGGCGCAGGTCTGCCGCAAATCGGTGGGTGAGCCTGAAATACCCCTGATGACGCTTGAGCGATCGCGTCGTCGGGAGATTCGTGATGTTCAGTTCGATCTCGGGCGTCGCTGCCGGTGCGGCTGGTGCAGCCGGCGGCTGATCCTCCGCCTTCGCTGAAGCTCCGGCGGGCACAGGTGTTTGCGCCTGGCACGGCAGCGCGGCGAACAGGAGGAGAATGATGGCCGCGCCAACGGCGCGCAGACGAGTGGTCATAAGAGCTGCAGCGAGAGTGGCAAGCCGCGTGCCCCCGGTGGTCCGCCAATTCGATGCGGGAATGGCCGGAAAGTCAACGACTTCTATCACTTGCCGCGCGACATCCTTACCGTTTCAGTAAGCGGTTACGGGTCGTGTAACGTTAGGCAGACCGATGACACAGCCCGATAGTCCGCCAGAGTCCGTGCTGCCGCCGCCGAATGACGGCTGGCGGCGTCGCTCATCGACGGTGAGTCTCCCGGAAGTTCACGGGACTGTTCCAGTGCCCACCACCGGTAGATTCTGGCGCAAGCTGTTTGCGTTTGCCGGCCCCGGATATCTGGTGGCTGTGGGCTATATGGATCCGGGCAACTGGGCCACCGATCTCGCGGGCGGCGCGCGATACGGCTACACGCTCCTCAGCGTGATCATGCTGTCGAATCTGATGGCGGTCCTGCTGCAGGCGCTTTCCGCGCGCCTGGGGATCGCCAGCGGCCGCGATCTCGCCCAGGCCTGTCGCGATCACTATTCGCGTCCGGTCACGCTCGTGCTGTGGCTGCTCTGCGAAATCGCGATCGCTGCGTGCGATCTTGCAGAGGTCGTCGGCTCTGCCATCGCGCTCAATCTTCTCTTCGGCATACCGCTGACCTGGGGCGTGTGTCTCACCGCCCTCGACGTCCTCATCGTCTTGTACCTGCAGCAGTATCGGTTCCGATATGTCGAAACCCTCGTGGTGCTGCTGATTCTCGGCATCGCTGGTTCGTTTGCGGTCGAACTGTGGCTCGCGCGCCCCGATGTCACCGGCGTGTTTTATGGCTTGATTCCGAGCCCGCAGATCGCGAAGAACCCCGACATGCTGTACATCGCCGTCGGCATTCTCGGGGCGACGGTGATGCCGCACAACCTCTACCTGCATTCGTCGATCATTCAGACGCGCAAGTACGGCGATGCGATCGACAGCCGCCGCCAGGCGATCCGCTTTGCGACCATTGATTCGACCGTGGCGTTGATGTCGGCGCTGTTCCTGAACGGCGCGATACTCATCATGGCGGCGGCGACATTTCACGGCACACCGCACGAGGACGTGGCCGACATTTCGGACGCGTACCTGCTGCTCGCGCCACTGCTCGGCACTCAACTCGCCAGTACGCTCTTTGCGGTCGCCCTGCTTTTTTCGGGTCAGAACGCCACCCTCACGGGCACGCTTGCCGGCCAGATCGTCATGGAAGGCTTTCTCAACATCCGGCTGCGCCCATGGCTCCGTCGTCTCATTACCCGTCTGATTGCGATTATTCCGGCACTGACGACGGTCATTCTCTATGGCGAGCGGGGAACGGGGGCGTTGCTGATATTCAGCCAGGTGGTGTTGAGTCTTCAGCTGCCGTTTGCCGTCTTCCCGCTCGTGCTCTTCGTTGGCGACCGGCGCAAGATGGGGTCGCTCGTCGCGCCGCGTTGGATGATGTGGCTCGCGTGGCCGGTTGCGGTCTTCATCGCGGCGCTGAACGTGTGGTTGTTGTATCAGACGTTGATGGGATGAGTACACGTGCCACGTGCGACATGCAACGTGCAACGTGCAAAAACCCGCGACCTGCATTGTGGTAGTTGGGTGTTGGTGATTGGGAGTTGACGATGTACCAGCACATCCTTGTTGCGCTCGAGAACTCGGATGCGGATCGGGCAGTTCTTGCTCACATCGAGCCTCTCGCGAAGCTGCTCGGGTCGAAGCTGCTTCTCGTTCACGTGGCGGACGGATGGGCGGCGCGCGCGTTCAACGAGTTGAATCTGCGCGAGTCCGACGAGATGCGTGCGGATCGCGAGTACCTCGAAGAGCGCCGCGCCGAGCTGGCTGCCCGCGGCTTCGAGTGCCGGGCACGCCTCGCCCTCGGCGACCCCGCCTCGGAACTCGTCAAGGTCGCGCGCGACGAACAGGTCGATCTCATCGCGATGTCCACACATGGTCATCGATTTTTCAACGACCTCCTGCGCGGCAGCACCGCCGATCGCGTCAGGCATGACGTGCTCGTGCCGGTGTTGATGGTACGGGCGGTGTAATCACGGCTGACGCTTGTCAGTCGCTGGTCGCTCGTCGCTAGTCCGTCTGCGCTCGTCAGTCGCTGGGCGCTGGTCCGTCCACGCTGGGCAGCCATCGCCTCGGGTGAACGAACGACATCGCATAAGATCAATCCCGTGCAGAACGCTCTGGTTGCCGCCTGGCATCGTATCCTCGCGCACGTGGCGCGGCGCGAGCGTACGGAGCTGCGCGTGCTCCTCGTGACCCTCGGGATCCTCGCGCTCGCGATCGGGTTTGTCTACATCGCCGACAATGTCACCGAGGGGGATACCCGGGACTTTGACGAGCAGGTCATCCGGGCGCTGAGAAAAGCAGACGACCCGAGCCAACCGATCGGCCCCACATGGCTGCGTGACGGAGCGCTCGATCTCACGGCGCTCGGCAGTCCGACTGTTCTCGGCCTGGTCGTGCTCGTCGTCACCGGCTACCTTTTCCTCCATGGGTTGTACCGGACGGGCGCCTTCGTATTCGTCGCCAGCTGCGGCGGCTGGTTCCTGAACTTTGCGCTCAAGCTTGCGTTCGACCGGCCGCGACCGTCGCTCGTGCCGCATCTCCGCGAGGTCTCGTCCTCCAGCTTTCCAAGCGGCCATGCGATGACCTCGGCAGCCGTGTACTTGACGCTCGGTACCCTCCTGATGCGGCTCGCAACGGGGCGTCTCGCAAAGTTTTATTGCATTGCCGTTGCAATGCTCGCTACGCTGCTCGTTGGCGCAACGCGGGTGTTCCTCGGCGTCCACTATCCGACCGATGTGCTGGCGGGATGGCTCATTGGGTTGTCGTGGGCGCTCATGTGTTGGATGATCGAACGGGTGCTGGAGCGCCGGGCGGGGATGAAGCGTGAGCAACGGCAATACCAAAAAGAAGGCTAAACCAACCAAAACGCGCAGCCGTCGCACAGCGAGCGCCGCGAAGTCGCACACGCGCGCGCCTCGGGCACACAAACCCCGTGCAACGCGCGGCAAATCTGTCACTCGCCGCGGCCCAGGGGTTGCAGATACCCGAGGGATTCGCAGGCGAGGTGAAATGTTCGGTACCTATCCTAAACGTCCCGCCCCGGTGGCCGTCGCAGACGAGGGACCTGCGGCCGATACGCGTGAAACGATTCTGCTTGTCGAAGACGAGCCGGCCGTTCGCCAGTTGTTCATGCTGGCGCTGACGCGAGCCGGGTACCGCGTGTTCGAAGCGCGAAACGGGCAGGAAGCGCTGAAGATGTTCGACGAGCACGGCGACTCGATCGATTTGCTGCTCACCGACCTGCGGATGCCCTATATGGGTGGCGCGGAGCTGGCGCAGCACCTGCGCGCGCGACGCAAATCGCTCAAGCTCATTGCCATCTCCGGCTACGCGGGGCCCACCGAGCACGAGCTGGATGCCGACTTTCTAGCCAAGCCGTTCTCTCGGGAAGATCTGCTCGCCAAGGTCCGCGAAGTCCTCGATCGGCGCTAGCGGTTGCCATCCTGACGAAGATGTGGTGATGTTCGCCTGGCGGATTGGATGAACCTTCGTCGACTGTTTCTGATCGGATGCACGATGCTCGGCGCACTGATGCCGGGTCTCGACGCGCAACCCCGCGAGAGCTTTGTCGTGGGGGTCATGCGTCGTGACGGTGTGCTGCTGCCGTTTGCGTCGTACGACGGCAAGTGGGAGGTGTCGTGGCCAGGCTCGGTGCAGAACCTGGAGCTGCCGATCACGCTCGAAGCAGTGCCCAGGAAATGGTGGGGAGGGAGCATGCCGCGCTCGTGGACGCTGTGGCCGGCCGACGGCAGCGCGCCCATGAAGCTTTCCTCTTCCGCGCCGATTGCGATCCTGGTCGGGGTTGAAAAACGCATCGGTCTGCGCACTGGCTTTGTCTCGAACGAACCAGCGCCGATGCCTTTCACGGTGCCGTACCCGAAAGAAGGGATTGCGGTCTCAGCCGATATCAAGATCGAGAGTATCTCGACCGTGAGCAAGCGGGCCACTGCGTGGCGCGACCTGACGACGGCTTTGAAAGACGATATCGACACGGCCGAAGAGCGCGCGATCAACAAGACGAAATCGAGCTCGAGATGGGTGCACCCGATTGCGCGCGCACAGCGCGAGGCGATCGTGGCAGAACTGGAAGCCTGGTACACTTCGTCGCTCGTGCAGCCCGGTTTCGGCGTCTCCTACATCGAGGCAGTCAAGAAGTACCCGCCAGGTGAAGAAGACGAGGGGTGCGGCCTCGAGACTTTCATCAGCGGCTGGGTCTACAGCAACTCGCGCGAGCCCCGTCCCAAAACCAACCTGGCAGCACGAATCACGTACTGCGATCGGAAAGGCGTCTCGTACCTGCTTCCTCTTGGCCGGATGACGGTGAACAACCGCACGCACTGGGTCTTTCAGACGTCGAGTTGGGAAACGGAGTGGTACTCCGTGGTTGAGGCGACGCCCGGTCGAGTCCGCTACGTCGCGGAGTACTTTGGCGGCGGCCGTCCGAGTCTCTAGATCAAATATCGGCGTGGTTCGCCTGCGTGAGAAAGTCGGCGCCCTAGCGGATCGTCACCCGCGCCCAGTCCCACCCCTCGAGTCCTCGAGCATTAACGGCTTTGACAGACACGACGGTGCCTGGAGGTCCCTGGACGGTCGCCGACGGGCTCTTCATAGTGAACTGTTGCGCCTCCGGTTTGTCCGGGGGACCGTAGGCAACCAAGTAGCCGGTGACTCCACTCTCAGGAGCCGGGCGCCACGAGACACGAGCCGTACCCTTCAGATAACTCTCGATTTTGAGATTCGTCAGCCGCGAGGGACTCGATGCCAGCAGCATGAGAGTGGCAGCGGTCGTCTTCGCCACCTCGGTGACGAGCTGATGATTGATGGTCTCGAGCACATCATGAGGCTGGTGGTAATGCGGGTTACCAAGCACCGGGTACGAACCAATGCCGCCGACGATGTCGCCGTAGGCGTCGTAGTACGCGGCCGCGTCGGTGCCTTTGTAGTAGAGCGCATCATAGGTAATCAGTTTCGTGAACTGCATCGCGGCGGCATGCTGAATATCCCGAATGCCGGGATTCGAATATCGAATCGTGTTGTCGAGCCGATGATCGTTCGCCCAGCCGATCATGTCGTTGTTGAGCGCCCCGACGATATTCAGCTTGCCGGCAACAGCCCGTCGAACGAATTCGCGACTTCCGAGCAAGCCTGATTCTTCACCGGTGAACGACGCAAAAACGATCGTCGCGGGTTGCGGATGTTTCGCCAGGATTCGGGCCGCCTCCAGCAGCGCCGCCGTTCCAGACGAATCATCGTCTGCTCCAGGGCCCCCTGATACCGAATCGTAGTGGCTGCTGACGACGTAGACGAGTTCAGAGTTGACCGTGCCTTTGAGCGTAGCGATGACGTTGGCGCTCTGGCCGTCGAGCGCGCCCCGCGCCTCGAACCACTGAAACTGCGGCTCGTAGCCGAACGATTTGTAGGTGTCGAACAGGTACTGCGACGCCAGTTTGTTTCCGGGTTGCGACACGTGCTTCGAATCGAATTCGTAGAGTGCTTTTTCGTAAGCGAACACTCGTTGCAGCGATGCGTCGTTGACAACGCTGTGGACGGAGGAGGCGATCGGCAAGTAGAGACGCTGGCCCTTCTGGACGAGTGCCTGTTCAGTCGTCAGGTTCGCGATCACACGCGCGCGCAGCTCATCTCGCGTGACACGACGAGAGAGATCGACGAGATAGACTCCGCGTTCGGCGGAAACCGTATCGCCGTCCCTCTCCGCGCTGATCAAAACACGTGTGCCATCCGCGCTGGGCACCCATAGGTATTCGGGGGCGATGGTTCGAACGGTGTTGTTGTGGAAAAGCCTCTTCCGTGCGATGGGCGCGGATTCTGATGACGGGAGGTCGTAAATGTAGGACCGCCGATGACGCGGCTCTCCCATCACGCCCAGTAGCCGATCGTTGGTCAGGAAACGTGGCAGGAGGTCATGCTGTATTTCCCGAGTGACGCGCCGTTCTCCGGTCCCTTCGCGGTTGACCACGAACAACTCCCAGTCCTCCCGTGGCATCCGCTGGAATGCGATGAGGCTTCCATCGCGCGAGAGCGCGGGAGCATCCAGGCGGTCCGGTCCCTTGACGACGACGGTTGCAGAGGTAGGAGACGTGACGTCAGCCGCCATGACACGGAATTCGCCGCCGGCGTGGGACACGTAAGCGAAGTAACGGCCGTCCGCGGAAAACGTCGGCGCGGTCCCTTCGATTGGCGTCCAGGATCCGCTCGGCAGCGTCAGGAGACCGAACGTCTGCGGGCCGCCAAACCCGCCACCGCGTCCTCCTCTTCCACCGCCACCGGTACGAACGCCGACCAGTGCGGCCGTGCCTTTCGAGTTCACGTCGATGAGCGCCTTCTCGCCAGGGTCGGTTGTGAGTGGTTTCGGCGCGCCACTCGGCGACGCGCCGTAGATTTGCGTGGGTTCCGATCCTGCGCCGCCGGCAAAGAGCACCATGCCCTCGGCTGCCATCATCGGTGCTGATTTGCGGAGTTCCCCAGCGGCTACGGTTCGCTCACGTCCGCTCGCCAGGTCGCGGACGACAATTTGCGATGCCGCGGTCAGCGATTGCGTGAGTCCGCCGAGTCTCTGCGATCGCTCCGACGCGGGCGCGGCATCAATCGCCGCCTGTTCCTGTTCAAGCTCGCGCGTCAGGGTGACGCGGAGGTAGACCAACTGCGCTCCTTCCGGAGAAAAGCGCGCAGAAAACCCCGGCAGTTCCGTTCGAACCGTGCGCGGACTCTCGGCCGCCACGAGCCGCACGGTCTTCTTCAGCCCAGTGCCGGTTTCGAACGTGATCGTGCGACCATCGGGAGAGAACCGCGGCGCGCTCCCGTCTGAAGTCAGCTCCGTTGTGCTGTACAGCTCGCCGGTCTGGAGAGCAATCGATTCGAAGGTTGAATCGTCGGGCGAGTCGGTGAGGAGTTTCAGATATCCCGTCAGTGCCGCGACGTACTCACCGCGGTCCCAGGCTAGTTGCGCCTCCAACACGGCCGCGTCATTGGCAGAGATGTGAAGGGGAACAAATGCGAAAAGGGCGAGAGCTGAAAACGAGAGAAACCGGCATTTCATAGCGTGCCGGAGAATAGCACGCCGTGTGAACCGGTCAACGGGCCAACGGTTATCCGTTGACCCGTTGCCCCGCTGGTGGTTATTTCTTGTCCACGGCTTTCCGGAGTTCCGCGAGATGCATGCGGATCTCTTCGACTTGCGATTGATTCAGCGTGATGTTTCCGGTCGTGGCGCCAGTCGTTCCCGCGGGCGCGTTGCCGGTCGTCGCGCCAGCACTCGAACTGCTCGAGGAAGAGCGGCCGCTGAGAATGGCCTCGATCGCGTCGATGTGTCGCACCGCGCTGTCCTGGCCCATCGCGGACGCCGACGGCTGCTCGGGTGACGGGGGCGTCGTGCCTGTTGTGCCAGCGGTCGACTGGCCAGCAGGGCTGGTCGTCGGTGAGCTGGTGGTCGGTGAGGCCGACTCGCCCGTCATGCTGCTGGATGACGACGATGTGGGTTGACCCGCCGTGCTGCTCGGGCTGGACGAGGCGGCTGCGCTGGCCTGATCTGCAACGCCGGCGGCCTGCTCGAACTGCTTCAGGTGGCTTCGGAACTCGACGAGTTTTGCGCGGATTGCGGGGTCGAGCGAAGCGGCCGTTGACCCGCTGGTGCCGACTGCGCCGCCGGTCGGCGCGGCAGGAGCCGGCGCACTCTCGCTGGCGGTCTCTGGACCGACCAGGGCGGCCAGATTCGCTTCAACCTTACCGTACGACTCTCGCCAGTTTTCCTTCGTCGTAATCAGCTCGTTGAAGTTCGAGATGAGCTGCGACACCTGCGTCCGCGCTTCTCCCGAGAGCTGCGCAGCGGCTGGTAGCTGCGTCAGTTGACTGAGGCTCTCACGAGCCGCCGTGAGATGCCGCTTGGACGCTTCCGGATCGCCTGGCTGACCCGCAGACGCGGGTGGCTGCTGGGCCTGTTCCGCACCCGTCGGATTCTGCGTGGCCGGCTGCTGCCCCGCTGACTGCGGAGAAGGCGTCGGTGAGCTGGTCGCCGGGCTCGATTGAGTCGTCGGCTGCGTCGCTGCGGCTGCGCCAGGGTCCGCCGCTGGTTCAGCGCTTGCTGCGCTCGCTGCATCGCCGCTCGTCCCGGACATCGCCGCCGCGAAGGCCGTTATATGCGTGCGGACTTCCATCAGCTTGGACTTCGTTGTTTCGTCCAGGGTCATCGCTGTCGACCCGGATTTCGAGCCGGCAGCACCCGTCGTGCCTGTCGGTTGGGTGGCGCCGCTCGGTGAAGCCGGGCCAAGCAGGTCGGTCAGGATCTTGTCGATGGCTGCGACTTCCGTACTCCAGTTGCTCTTGCCACGTGCCGTCGGCTTTGCTCCCTCCGCGGGCGCCCCACCCGGGGTGCTCGCTGGGCCCGCGAACTTTTCAAGCGTGGTCAAGTGACGCTTGAGCTCTGCGACGCGTGATTTTGCTTTAGCCGGAATCGTCGCCGGAATGTCCTTCAGTGCCGCCTGTGCCTTATGCAGATGCTCCTGAGCCTCGCCAGATGCCTGGCCTTTGCTCGCGGAGGGCGGTTGTTGCGCTGCCGGTTGCTGTTGCGTCGTCGGCGGCTGTGACGTCGGCGGAGTCTGCGACCACCCAATAGTGGGAGTGGCGAGACACGCGGTCACGGCAAGCGCCGTCGTCCATCGTGCGGTAGAACTCTTCATTGTGAATTCCTCCTAAGGGTCATCTCTCCTGAATTGAGCAAGCGAGGTACCACGCGAGCTCAGCGGACTTTGGCCCTTATTTGCGAGGGGAATCGCACCCGGGTCAGCCTTGGGGGTGATGCACGAATTACTCACCTGCCGTGCCCGATAACTCAGCAGGAGGCTCGATCAACGGGTCAACGAGGCAACGGGGCGAAGGAGTCAGCGGGTCAGCGGGGCTCCATTAATCAATTTGATCACCACATCGTTTCCCGGTCCCCAGGTTTCGCGGTTCGAGGTCGCGACGTAGATGGTCCCGTCGGCGGCAACGGCGACGGCCGCGAGCCGGCCGTACCGGCGCTGCACGATTCCTTCGAGCACTGTGGGTTGGCCTTTGGAGCTGACGTGCACTCGAAGCAAATCTTCGGCTCCTTTCGACGCGATGAGGAGCTCCCCGGCAAGCGGTGAACGACTCGAGGCAGGCACAAAGCTGGCGCCGGCGACGTCCGTGCCGGCAGGAAGGATCAGCGCCGGGGCAATGCTTGGCTCGCCCGACATGGTCATCGGCCAGCCATAGTCTCCGCCTGCCACCACGTTGTTCAGTTCGTCGCCGCGATCGCCGTCGCGATCGATTTCCCACATCACGCTCGTTGCAGGCTGCCAGGTCAATGCACGAGGGTCGCGATGCCCGGACGTGAATGTGAGCGAGCTCCGAGGATTGTCGCGCGGACTTGTCCCGTCGGCATTCAATCGCAGGATCTTTCCGAGTGGCGAGGACAGACTCTGCGCGGCGCCGGGGTCGTCTCCCGCGGCCACTCCGGCGTACAGCTTTCCATCAACTCCGAATCGGATGGTGACGTGCTCGGCAGCGTTGGTGCGTGCTCGTACGACAAGTGCTCCTTGTGCCAGCACACCGTTGCGTTCACGGAACCGGGCAATCTTCAATGCCACGGCGTCACGCGTCTCACTGGCGTAGGCGAGATACACGAACCCGTTCGAGTCGAACCTCGGGTCGAGCGCAATTGAAGTCAGGCCAGACTCAGCCGAGACGCTGACATCAACGAGCTCGAGTGCCGACGTCTCCCGATCTTCTCCTCCAAGGATCCGAACGCGTCCCGCGCGTTCGACAACGAACACTCGTCCGTCCGGTGAAACCGCCAGGTCGGTTGGATCATCCAGCCCCTTGGCTATCACCGTGGACCGGAGGCGATGACCTTCGGGTGTGGTGAACGTGGCGTCGGCGGCGATTGCAGCCGACGGGGAAATCGCCGAGACGGTGACGCGCAGCGGGGCGGAGCGCTCGCTTTCGAGGGTCGTGTCCTCGGACACCGTGAATGACACAAGCTCGATCGTGTGCTGGCCCGGCGTCATCGGGGGTAGCGGCGCCGAGCAGTCGAACCCGCCACCGCCCGAACCCGGGCAGGTTGCTCCTTCGAGCACCCGGCGCACGCCATCCACGTATGCTGCATAACTGAAGGTTGCGAGCTGCTCGGCGTCGACTGCCTGCTGGGTCCAGCCGATCCGTTCGCGACCGGTGATCGTTTCTCCACCGCCTCCGGGAGTACCTGGGGAGGGCGGATTGGATGACCCTCCACAGGCCGCGACCAGGAACGCAGCAACACCGGCGAGCGTGGAGACAAAACGACCGCGAAGAGGGGCTGCCATTGACGGTCTTGGAATCATAGCGTAGTGTCGGCGTTCCGCCCGATGCGACGCTCCGCGTTTCGAATCGCCGCCATCCTCATCACCGTTCTCGCGCCACAGATCGCCGGTGCGCAAATCCGGCTCGACGTGTTCGCGTCCGGCTTTCAAGCCCCGGTCGCACTGGTCCAGGACCCGACCAATTCCACGGTGTTCTTCGTGGTCGAGCAGGCCGGTCGAATTCGAACGCTGCGAAATCGCTCAATTGAACCAACCGATTTTCTCGACATTCGTCCGTCGGTCGGATCCGGCGGCGAGCGAGGTCTGCTCGGGCTGGCCTTTTCTCCAGACTACGCCTCCTCCGGCCGCTTCTTCGTCAATTTCACCGATCGCAATGGCGACACGGTTGTCGCGCGGTTCCGCCGGTCCGCGAACCCGCTGGTGGCCGACGCCGGGAGCCGCTTCGATCTGCGATGGGGTTCCGCACGGGAACCTGTCATCCGCCAACCGTTTGCCAACCACAACGGCGGTCACCTCGCGTTTGGGCCGGACGGTTATCTCTACATCGGTCTCGGGGACGGCGGCAGCGGAAACGATCCAGATCACAACGCGCAGAATCCAAACACGCTGCTGGGAAAGATGCTGCGCATCGACGTCAACGTCGCGGACAGCCATCCGAACGGATACGTCGTGCCGCAGGACAATCCGTTTCTCGACGGCGTCCCGGTTGCCGCGCGGCCGGAGATCTGGAGTTTCGGGCTGCGCAATCCATGGCGCTACAACTTCGATGATCCCGGCCGTGGCGGAACCGGCGCGCTGGTGATTGCGGACGTGGGTCAGGGCGCGTGGGAAGAGATCAACTACGAACCGCGCAGCCGCGGGGCCCGCAACTATGGCTGGCGAAACCGGGAAGGCGCACACGCGAATGTTGGCTCGCTCCCTCCGGCGTACCAGCCGCTGATAGAGCCGATCCACGAGTACAGCCACAGTCTGGGGCAGTCGATCACCGGTGGCTTCGTCTACCGTGGCAGGCGTCTCGGTGCGGCATTCGTCGGCCGATACTTCTACGCCGATTTCATCACCGGGCGTGTCTGGTCTATCGGACTGACGATCAACACGTCCAGCGGAGAAGCAACCGCGGCGACGTTGATGGAGCACACTGCGGCGCTCGGCGGCGTGTCCCAAACGGGAAACATCAGTTCATTTGGCACCGACGCGGACGGCGAACTCTACATCGTCAGCTACGATCGGGGCCGCATCCTCCGGTTCGTGGCCGCTCCGCCGACTCCCACCACGTTGCGGATTATTCGATGAGGACCCAGTGATATGACGGATCCGACAAAGGCCCGTGTGCCAAGGGAAGGCGTCTGGCGCCTGCTCGACTCCCCGGCGTTCCACCATCTCGTCATGCGACGCTGGCGGATTTCGCTGATTCTGACGGCCGCGTTGTTCATTCTCTATTACGGCTACATCCTGCTGATCGCCTTGAACAAACCGTTGGTTTCGACGAGGTTCGGTGGCGCGACACCAATCGGCATTCCATTGGGCGCGGCGGTGATCGTGGGTTCCTGGGCGTTGACGGCGGTCTATATTGCCTGGGCCAACCGCGTCTACGACCGCGAGGCGTCACGCCTGCGGGATGAATTCCGGAGCTGATCTTCATGAACGACCCCCTGACGACAACGCTCGGGACGCCCACCGCATCCGCCGTCCTGTTTTTCCTCGTCATCGTCGCGCTGACGCTTGCCGTGACGTGGTGGTCGGCACGGCGCACGCGTTCGACGCGCGAGTTCTACGCCGCTGGTCGATCCGTGAGCGCCCTGCAAAACGGGCTCGCGCTGGCCGGTGATTACATGAGCGCCGCGTCGTTTCTGGGGATCGCGGGTCTCGTCGCGCTGCGCGGCTACGACGGGATGATTTATGCGACGGGATGGCTCGTCGGCTGGCCAGCGCTGATGTTCCTCATCGCGGAACCGGTGCGCAACCTTGGCAAGTTCACATTTGCCGATGTGGTGGCGTTTCGCCTGCGCCAGGTGCCGGTGCGAATCGCGGCTGCGTTTGGCGGGATTCTGACCGTGCTCTTCTACACGATTGCGCAGATGGTGGGCGCCGGGAATCTGATCTCGCTGATGTTTGGTCTCAGATATGAGTGGGCGGTCAGCGGTGTTGGCATCGTGATGCTCGCCTACGTACTCTTCGGCGGCATGATTGCGACCACCTGGGTGCAGATCATCAAGGCGGTGCTGCTGCTGTGCGGTGTGACGCTCCTCACCGTGCTCGTTCTCGCGCAGTTCCAGTTTTCACCAGGCGCTCTCTACGCGGCCGTTGCCGAGCGCTACGGTCAAGCGGCCCTCGAGCCCGGCGGTCTCGTCACGGATCCGATCGAGGCCGTATCGCTCGGTCTCGCGCTGATGTTTGGATTACTCGGACTGCCGCACATCCTGATGCGCTTCTACACGGTCCCCGACGCACGCGCCGCTCGAGCGTCGGTGCTGTATGCCACCGGCTTTATCGGGTACTTCTATTTGATTATCCCGATCGTCGGATTCGGGGCATCGGCCATGGTCGGTCGCGCGGTGATTGCGCGCGTCGATCCCGGCGGCAACATGGCCGCGCCGCTCGTCGCCGAGTTGCTCGGCGGCACGGCACTGCTCGGGTTCATTGCCGCGGTCGCCTTTGCCACCATCCTCGCCGTCGTGTCCGGTCTGACGCTGGCAGGCGCCAGCGCACTCTCTCACGACATCTTCGTGCACGTCGTCCGCCGCGGTCATGCCACCGATCAGGAGCAGGTGCGCGTCGCTCGAGGCGCGACCATCATCTTCGGAATACTCGCGGTGCTCCTGGGAATCGTCTTCAAGGGGCAGAACGTCGCCTTCATGGTCGGCCTCGCATTTGCGATCGCCTGCAGCGCCAACTTTCCACCGCTCCTCCTCTCGATCGTCTGGCGCCGTTTCAACACCGCCGGCGCCGTCGCCGGGATGATCACGGGCGCGACGCTCTCGGTCGTCCTCATTCTGCTCAGTCCGACCGTATGGGTCGATTTGTTCCACTACCCCGCGCCCATCGTCTCACTCCGTAATCCAGCGATTCTTTCCATGCCCGCCGCCTTCGCCGTCGCCATCGCTGTGTCGCTCATGACCCGCGAGCCCGAGGCGGAGGCAAGGTTCGACGAGGAAAAGCTCCGCACCTATCTGGGCGTGGGCGCGGAATGAGGAAGGGAAAAGGGAAAAGGGAAAAGGGAAAAGGGAGTTTGGTACTATGATCGGAAAAGAGGAGGTCGAATGATCCGATACGCAACGCCGATCGCGATAGTGGCCCTGTGCACCGCGTCGGTCGCCGCACAAAAGACCACAAACGTCCACCCGGGCAAGGGAGGCAGTCCGCACGTGAGAACGGAGTGGACGATCGACGGGGCAAACATATCGATTGAGTACGGGCGCCCGTACCTGAAAGGCCGCTCGATAGGGGACGTGGCGCCAAACGGCAAAATCTGGCGCGCCGGCGCAGACGAAGCGACGACGCTCAAAACGGATAAGCCGCTGAAATTCGGGAATCTGTCAGTTCCAGCCGGCACCTACACGTTGTTCACGGTGCCAGGGGACAAGGAATGGCAGTTGGTGATCAGCAAGGAGACGGGGCAGTGGGGCACGGCTTACACGGAAGGGCAGGACCTTGGACGAGTTCCGATGAGGGTTGGATCCGCGAAGACGCCGGCCGAACAAGTGACCTATTCGATTGACGACACGCCGCAAGGCGCGACGTTACGGCTGGAGTGGGGCACCACGAGCGTGTCTACCCCCTTTACTGTCCCAGCTCAGAGTTAAGGAAGATTCCGCACGCCCCATTCCATAAAACCATGCAGCAGGCGCGGTCCGGTTGCGACCCACAAAGCGGCCGCAATCATCAATGCGCCTGCAACCCTCAACACAACCCCATGCCGCGGAGGGATTTGCCCCGAATCGCTCCGCAGCAGTCGTCTCACGCGGCTTTCGAGCGTGTGCCCGTCGTACAGCGCCAGTGCGGGGATCCATGACGGCCGGGCTCCGGTTGACATCCGCCCGACCCGCACGAGGGCGGCGGCAAGCGTCAGGCGAGCGGCACTATCCGAGCCAGCGGCCTCCTCATCCGCGGCTTCTTCCACGGCATGATGCCACTCGGCGACGAGCTTCTGACTGGCCGGGAAGAGACCGAGCGCATCGGGACACCCGAGCAGGCACGCTCGCGTCAGATTGTCGTGATGACGCGCGTGCGCAGCTTCATGACGAAGGACGGTAGCCAGTTCGTGCGGCGGGCATTCCTCGAGAATCCGTGTCGACAGGATCAGGCGAGGCCGGAGGATCCCGGATACCGCTGCAAGCGGAAAATCGATGGGCACTCGCCACGTGGGGACGGGAAACTCCGGCGTCTGGATCCGATCGCCCAATTGCGAGACGAGCTGATGGCAGCGCGCAGTATTCCAGGCCGCCCGGCCAACTCGCCACGCGGCGCCCAACAAAAGTAAAACGGCGGACGCCGCCAGGAGCACCAGGCCGAAGCCGATCTGTTCGGATGTATGGCGCGGTTCGTACCGCGCGAACGCCAACGCGAAGCCTCCGCTCGCGATCACGCTGGCGCTCGACGGCAAAACACGAAGGCCCATCCAGATCCGCGCCCGTTTCCTCGGTGGTTGTTGAGCCAGCATGCGCTGTAACCACGGATACGCCCACGCCAGGAGGATAGAGAGAACTGTTCCGGTGAGCGTGAATACGCTGATACAGACCAAGACGAACAGGCGCTCGTAATTCATCGGCACGATCGGTCGATCGGACCAATCCTACACCGGGTGCCGCGTTGATGGACCTATCCGATTGTGCTGGTGGATTGTTTCGCACGGGCCTGGCCGCTTCGGCCGGCGGGTGCGTGTCGTCCGTTGCGGCGGGCGGCAGCAATGCGAACGAGGTTGAGACATCGCGCCACCTCCTGCGTCACGCCGGTGGGCGTTCCCACCATTCGGGCGTGGAGACGCATTCCGCAGATCAGTAAGGGCACGAAGATGAGAAGGGTCTGGCCGAGCCGACGCGCGCGCACGTGGCGTCACAGGGCAAACTCGATTCCCACCGGATTTCGGCCGACAAGGGTCCTTTCTCTTCGATTCGGACCCGCACGCCATTACAAATCGCGCACCCGGCGCACATTTCTGCATGTCCGCCGAAATGATCTCGGTGCGTCGAATAGAAGGCGAGCACGAATTCGAGCGTCAGACGCGTGCCTCTTGGACAGCGCCGCAAGCGCGAAGATGTGGCAGCGCTCGAGGTCCGACTGCGGCCCTGCGCAGCCAAATGACCCTTTCGATCGTCCAAGGAAAGCGGAAGATTGGGTGGGAGGTTGAAATGCAGCGATCGACGCTCTCGAGAGGCGCCGTAATCGGCACGATGCTGGTCGTCGCGATGCTGGCCTGGGTGGTGAAGCCTTCAGGGCAGGCGGTTCGACCTGTGCCGGGGCCAGGCACCGGAATTGTGACGGTCGAAGGGACGGTGAATGTCGGCAACACGCCTACTGTAGCCGTCGGGAACACACCAACTGTGAATGCCGCCCAGAGCGGCAATTGGAAGGTGATGCTTGCCAACGCGCCATCCGTGACGGTGACCAATCCAGACTTTCTGCGAGTCAACCGGGTTTATATCGTGACCTGGCCGGATAGGGCCACCGAATCGGTGGAGGTGGCCGAACTTGGGGCGAATGGGTGGATCCGGGTCGAGCGGCAGGGCCGGCGCCGATGGGTCAATCTGGGACAGGCGTTGTTTCTCGAGGAGTCAGGGGATCCATCGCGCTGACGGTCACCGGCTCAGCCAGTACGACACCTTCACGAGAAACACATCGTCGGGTGAAGCGCGAAACAGCGCGCGCGCGTCGCGGGTGAACCCGAAGACGCCGGGATATCTGCTGTCCTCGCGCTGCTCGGTCCACACCACGTACAGGGTTGAACCGAGGCGCCACTCCCAGCGATAGACGGCGTTGAGGCGAAGAGACTTGAAGTTGAAATCCGGACTGCCCACATCACCGCGGAACGCGTCGAAATCAAACGTGCGCGGCGCGGCCAGCGATTTGAAGTTCCAGTAATCTCCAACCGCGAGCAGCGGTTGCGAATAGACCTGAAGGGACATACGCGGATTGATGACCCAGGTAGCGCGTGTCGCCATCGAAAACTGCGTCTGGTCGATGTCCGAAAACACGAACCTCGACCCGTACGTGACATCCGCTGTCTCATCTGGCGTTGTCTGCACGTACTGCGCGAGTCCGTGCGATCGGTTGACCTGTGGTTCCACGGACACGCGGATGGACGAGGTGGGCTTCACCTGGATAGATGCGGACACGCCGGTGTTCCAGCCACCGAATTCGTTCCAGTCGCGATTGCCATTCAGCCCCAGCACGATGCGTTTGCGATCGTCGCTGGAAATGAAGGTGCCCATGAATCCGCCACCTGGCGACATCATGAGCGGGCCGCCGCGCGTGGCCCAGCCGTCCTGCGCGCGCCGGAGCAGCCCGAGGTGGCCGCCGAACGACCAGTAGTTGCGCAACTGCCCGAAGGCCGCCATCATCGTCCCGTCCGCTTGCTTCACGCGATTGGAATCCCACGCCCAGAACTTTGCCACCCAGAAACTCCGGTTGCGCGTGAATCGATCGGGCGTTGGTTTGCGCAGGAGGATCAGACCATGCGCGCCGTGAATGCCGGTTTGCCACGTGAACCCAGCGTCGCTGCTGTCAAAACCTGGGCTTACACCCCAGAGCGCGCCATTCACCTGCCACAATCCGCTGTTTCGGTTCAGATTGATGCGTCCGGCCCACCCCGACACCGACGTGGCGTCCGGGTTCAACCGAAAGGCATCAGGCCGCTGAAAGTATCGTTGCGACGCTTCCTGGATGCGGGTGATTGCCTCGGTCGAGCCCGAAAGATGACTGCCCGAGAAGGCGCCGGTGATGACCCAGTCCCGCTTGGAGTCGAGGAACAAATGGCCGTCGCCGCCCAGCACGAGCGAACTGGCAGGCAGCATGGCTCGCAGCGAGGGTTCCCGCAGATCGCGTTGAACGGCCGTCGTCAGGAGACCGAACGCGCCCCGCTTCAGCTCCCGCTGCACGCGTGCGACGAGATAGTTGGTCAGCGGCTCGATTTCCGCACGGCCGCGATCGGCGCCGTCAAGCCGTGCATACTCGCGTCCTGTTATCGCTTCGAGCAGGCCGAGATTCCAGCCGCTGGCCGTCTTCCCCGTGATCTTTCCCGCGCCGAGGATTGTCGATGCATTGGGCCTGTCCACGAACGTCGCGCTGGCATCTCCCTGGGGCGAACGTCCGATACGACGCGAGTAGAAGACCGCCGGTTCTGCGTTGTTGAATCCCCAGAACGAATTGGATCCGCTACGTCCGAAGTTGTCGAAAATCTGCGATCCTTCGATGAAGAACGGGCGCTTTTCCGAGAAGAACGTTTCAAACGCCGTGAGGTTTACCACGGCGGGATCCACTTCGACCTGGCCGAAATCAGGATTGACGGCGGCGTTGACGGTGAAATTGCTCGTGAGTCCGTACTTGAGATCGATGCCGGTGCCGCCGAATAGACGGGAGCCGTCGTTGAACGGATTGCCGGGTGCATCCGGCTCGATGTACTCGGCCCGCGCGACGGTGTACGGCGCAATCTCGAATTGCCGTGGCGGTCGGATGCCGCTCACGCCCGTCAAATGGGCCATCCGCGAAGCCAGCCCGTTCTCCTTCTTCGGAACGAGCTGCAACCAATCGCTCTCATTGCGCCGCTGAATGAAACGTGCCGCGTTGATTCCCCAGGCGTCCCGCTCGGCTCGCGGAAAACGAAGCTGCGAAAACGGGATTCGCATTTCTGCGTTCCAACCTTCGGCATCGACCGAGACCGCCGCATCCCACACGGCATCCCACGACGTGTCTTCCCAGGTGTCGTTGAAGATCACGGCGTCGGACAGCCCGCCGGCGGCGCTGACCGTGAACGTCGCTCCCGTCAGATGGTCGTGGTGAGGGTCGAAGTAGATGGTGAAGCGGTCGGCGTCGGGGAAATCGTCGCGACGCGAGAGTCTGCGCACGATCTTCGCCGGTTCGCGGTCGCGCAGCTTCACGCCGACATAGACCGCCGCATCGTCATAAACGATCCGGAGTTCGGTTTGCTCCGTCGCGGGCTTGCCCTCGTCTGGATCGCGCTGCGTGAACCCGGTGGCCGGGGTGGCTGCGCGCCACGCCTCCTCGTCGAGATGACCATCCACTCGCAGCGGGGTCGAGACTCGAACGGCCTGGAGTGTCGGCACCGGACCATGGGGTTGCGCGAAGGCCGGGGGCCCCACAGCTGCCCAGGTAACGAGGGCGAGAGCGGACAGAAATCCCCGCGAAGTCACGGCGCTTTAGACGTGTATCGGCACTTCCGAGTTTGTTCTCAGCGGGTCTTCCGCCCGAAGGCGAAAGTCCACCAACCCTACTCTCCAAATCGAGGATTCACCACACTGCTGAAAATGGAGCCGAACGTGTAAGTGAGGCTCATCGAGAAGCGGTACTCGTAGCTGCTGCGGAGCCGTCGCAGGCGCAGAAGCACTTCCTCGGGAGTGGCTCCCCGTGCCGGAAGTCCCAGCTGGTCTCGAATTCGGGAGGCGTTCAGGTCGGCCGCCACCGACAACCCGCGTGCGAGCCGCACCGCAAGTTCCCCGTCGAGTTCGAGGCGGGACTTGTCCAGTTCGTGGAGATACTGCGACCATTCGGTGCGCGCCTCGAGGGAGCCCCACTGCTCACGCTGTTCGTATGTCAGCGAGAGCTCGTGCTGCGGCAGCGTCTCCTGCATCTTCCCAAACAGCGTTTCTTCGTAATAGTTGACCTGCCGAACCCCCACCGCATATTGCGCCCGGAGTTGGCGACGAGTGTAGGAGGAGTAGGGGAACACGTTGTACTCGACTGCCGGGGCGACGCTGAAGAGCAGCTCAGTGTTGTTGAATGTCGATGATTCGATCGCCCCGGTTCCGCCGATCGACCAGTGTTCGCCGAGCCCCTTGACGGCCAGCCACTCGAAATCGCGCTCCCGGCGCCGAACTCTTACAGGCTCGTCCTCATCCAGGTCGAATTCCTCCGTTTCGTGATCGAACTCACTGCCAAACGTGATCTTCCAGTCTGGTGTGATGCGATCGGCACTGATGCTTCCGCCAATTTGCTTTTCCCGGCTCGACTCCTGGCCGTCAAACGATGCGGAACCACGCACGCTGAAAACCCAGTTGTTCCAGCGATCGCCGGCGACTGCCGGCCGCTGCTCTTCGGACCCGAGTCGCACCGAAACCGCCAAACCTTTCGGCACATCATCCCTGGCGATGTAGTTCAGCAGCCCGATTCTCAACGTCGTCGCCAGCTGGCGGCGGACGATGTCTTCCGGGTCGGCGCGGGTGGTCAGGGTCTTGAGCGTGTGATCGGTGCCTTTGAGCGTCCCGTTTCCAATGAACGCGACTGTGTATTCGCGTCCGCCGCCGCCGGTCTCGGCGCTCGTGACCAGGACGTGGACGTCTGCTTCCGTTCGATCCCGCACGAAGTCCACGAACGTGATTTCGGTCCGCATGAAGTCCGAGAAGCAGCCCTGACAATCCAGAAAGATTTTCAATTGGGTCGAGGCTTTCTGCTGGAGTGCGGCAGCCTCCTGGGGCACGAGCACGCAGATCAGAACTGCGGCGAAGAGGACGAAGAGCATCGGCTATCATAACGCGCCCTTCTCACCCTCTTTCATCGTTTCCTCATGACCGGAACCGCGAAGGCTACTACGCTGTGGACAATCGCTGTCCGCAGATCCGGCGGACCTGCACGGAGTTTCACATGCGTATCGGCTTCGGCGCCTTTCTCGTTACCGTATTGCTTCCCCTCAGCGCGGCCGCGCAGCCCTCGGCGGCCGACAGCATCGCTGGCAAGCTCAAAAGCGGCGATACCGTCTACTTGCTCGATGGCGCCTCCCGCGAAATTACTGGCGTCTTCGGCAAGCTCTCGGATTCCACGATGACGTTGATGGTGAACGGCGAGCTGCGGGACTTCGCGCTATCGGACCTACGCCAGGTCACACGGCGCGGAGGGGACCCGCTCTGGAACGGCATCCTCGTCGGGGCGTTGATTGGCGGTGTCGGTTCGGGCGTTGCGTCGCAGAATCCGGCGCTGGGAATCTCTGGGGCGATTATCTATGGTGGGGCTGGAGCGGTGGTCGATAAGCTGGTAGAAGGCCGAGTCGTGGTCTATCGCGCAGCCGGCCTGAAGGCCGTCTCGGTTGCGCCGCTCGTGAGTGGCGATCGCCGGGGCGTGCAGATCGCGCTGCGATTCTGAGTCAGGAAGTCGTGGCGCTTGGGATCCTCGCAGCCGGCGACGGCATTTTCGACCGCTCCGCCGCGTGCTCTTGGCGCGTGGCAAGAGCGTCGATGGCTGAGTAGGACAGCGGAATTCCGACGGCGAACCAGCCGACAACGGCGATGAGGCCGGCCAGCCCGCCGGAAATGAGGCCGACCAGGCCGCCCGCGAGCGGGAGGAACAACACGAACAGCTGAATGGCAGCCGCGGTGAGGAGGTATCCGAACCTCACGCCGCTTTTTTACGATCAGCCGCGGGGAATGTTCCCCGGAGTCTCAATCGTCGCGCTTAGTAATCTGGACCACGTATTTCAGCGTGACCCACCGTTCCGTTCGATCGCTTGCCCCTATCCGATTGCGCGGCCCGCATTTTACGTAGCTGCCGCGGATCTCATCCGCCGTGCACTGCATCGAGCTGCCAAATCCAGGCGGCGCTGCATCTTTTCCAAACCAGAGTGTGACGGTGTCGCCCACTGCGAACGGTGCGGCATCACTTTGTGCCTGCACAGTCGAGCCGGCAACGGCGTAACCCGCGAGCGCACCCAACAGGAGCATCAAGAGCGACCATCGATTCAACATTCGGCGATTCCTCCTTTGCTTGATCTTGGACGAATGGTGCGCTGAAACAGTCTGCTCCGCACCGCCGGACGTGGGCAGAGGCTCTACAGAGCTCGCGCCGATTGTGCGCGGCACGAGCCGCATGGCGTGGCACGCCCGCACGCCGCGCGAATCACTCGAGGACCCCGAGGTTAAATGCGGACGCGCGTCGCTCCACTCAGGACTTCACGCACTTTTGTCAACAAATCCGCCGGTAGGAATGGTTTCGGTAGAAACGGCGCGGTCACGTCGATGCCGGCTGTCATCGTCGCCGCCTTCGTGTAGCCGCTCGTATACAACACGCGGATGCCCGGGAATGCATCAGCAAGTCGCGCGGCCAATTCCCGCCCGGTGGGGCCGGGCATTACGACATCGGTGATGACAAGATCCACCAGGGACGGATGGGCTCGTGTCCGAGCCAACGCCTCGTCGCCGTCGCGGGCGTCGATGACGGTATATCCAGCAGCGGTTAGTACGTCGCGGGCGAGCCGCCGGACTGCGTTGTCGTCCTCCACAACCAGGACCGTTTCACCGGCGGTCGACGTCGCCGCCTTCAGGACCGGCTCGGGGCGTGTGTCGATCTCAGATCTGGCCGCGTGCGTCGGCAAGTGGATATCGAAGACTGAGCCACGCCCGGGGGCACTCGATACCGAAATGAAGCCACCACTCTGCTTGACGATGCCGTACACGGTCGCCAGGCCGAACCCGGTTCCTTCGCCCTGGGGTTTCGTTGTAAAGAGCGGCTCAAAAATCCTCGCTTGCACTT
>JBAROV010000256.1:0-4653 GCA_049642465.1 Vicinamibacterales bacterium | reverse complement strand
GCCATGCCGCCAGCGCTTCGGCCGCGTGACCGCTGGGAAAGGTATTCACCTGAATGCTGGTTTTTCCGAGTAGTCGAAGGTTGAACGCACGAAAACGCGCGCTCCACGGCGGTTCCGTTTCGAGCGCTCGCGGCGGGCGTGTCTGGATCCACGGGAGCATGCCGAAACAGAGGTAATCCGTCACGAGAATCACCGTCCAAAACCGGCTCGGGTCGGGCACGTCCGAGGTGGCCACGTGAATGATCAACGCGAGGGGAATCACGGGATAGACGGCGAGGTAGGCGAGTTCCAGCAGTTCGGCAACGGGATGCGGCGTGGCTGCGGCAATCGATCGAACCCGGAGTAATTCGTCGATTCGACGCAGAGTCCGCTCCGCAGCCGGCATCGGGGCGCGGTACAGGAGGCCGCTGGTCCAGTACGCCATCAGGAGCAACGCGGGCGGCACGACCCAATCGTTCAGGATCGCGTTGGCCGCCACCTGCGACACGACAGTAACAAGCGCTCCAATCGCACCGCCGGCCAGCGCAAGCCGCCGCTTCCGGCGGTCCAACCCGGGCAACGACAACGCGAGAACGCTTATGTAGCCGAAGAAGAGGAGCGACGCCTGCGACCAGGTGTGCATCTCACCGCACGGCTGTCGGGACGCCAGAAATGAACGCCTCGATTGCCTCCCAATACCGGCGTGGGTTCACGAGGTGCAGGTCGTTGTGATCGGCACCGGCGATTGTCACGAAGGTTTTCCGAGAGGTCCCGGCCGCATCGAAGACCTGGCGGCCGGCTTCGTGGGGCACGATCGAGTCAGCGTCGCCGTGAATGATGAGAAGAGGACCGCTGTAATGTCTGACCAGCCGTGCGGTTGGAAAGCGGTACGACGACAAGAAGCTGAGCAGCCACAATACAGGGTTCGTGCGTAGAAGCGACCGCACGTCGGGCATCGGGCTCTCGAGGACCAGCGCGTCAGGGGGAACACGCCCGGCGGCGTGCGCCGCGACGGGAGACCCGATCGACCGGCCCCAGTAGACGACCGGCACTCCCGGCTTGTGCAGACGGTCGCGAAAGATCTGGATCGAGGCTTCCGCATCTCGATACAAACCGTTTTCGCTGGGCCGACCCGTACTCGACCCATAGCCGCGATAATCGATTGCCAGCACCGAGCACCCGTGCTGGCGAATTCCAACGATGGCATCGAGCCATAACGACAGATTGCCGCCGTTCCCATGAAAGAACACGACCTGCGCACGCGCCCCAGGAGCGTCGAGCCACCATCCGTGGAGCCGCTCGCCGTCGGGGGTGGGAATGGTGACATCCTGGAAGGGAATGGCCGCGAGCGCCGGGGACTCCTGCACGCCCTCAATCGGGTAAAACGCCATGCGCGGCTCCAGCCACACGACCAGCAACTTCAGACCGATGAGGGCAGCGGCTATGGCCAGCAGCGGGGCGGGATCGATGCGAATCACCTCACAATCCTAAGGCGAATAAAGATGGGGGAAGAGCTCAGTTGAAAGTTTGGGAGTCTGGCATTGGGCCTTGATCTCGTCGTCTTCGATTTGGATGGCACGCTGATCGACTCGCGGCGAGACCTGGCGGATGCGACCAATGCGATGCTCGTCGAGCTGGGCGCCGCGCCGATCACGATGGATGCCGTGGCAGCAATGGTCGGCGACGGTGCCGCCATGCTCGTTCGTCGCGCGCTCACCGCGGCCGGCCTCGATCCTGAAACACCGGATGCCTTGAATCGATTTCTTGCCTGCTACGACGACCGGCTTCTGATTCATACGCGTCCGTACGACGGCATGGTCGAGGCGCTGGCGACATTGAAGACCGCGTGCTCGCTCGCGGTCCTCACCAACAAACCGACCGCAGCAACGATCAGGATCCTTGCTGGTCTGGGGCTTGACGCCTACTTCGATGGCGTCGTGGGCGGAGACACGCCGCATGGACGCAAACCGAATCCCGACGGATTACATCATCTGATGGACGCCGCAGGGGCAGCGCCCGTGTCGACTGTCCTTGTCGGAGACTCACCGATCGATCTGCAAACCGCCCGGCGCGCCCGGGTTAGTATCTGCCTCGCGCGCTACGGATTCGGCTTCACGTTGAAGGATACGGACCTTCGTGGCGACGAGATCACGATCGATCATCCCTGGGATCTCGTTTGCGCACTCGACCTAGGCTGACCTATCGTTCGTACGATTCCCGCCTGCCGGACGCAGATAACTTAATGAGGTAGTTGTCGGGGTTGGCCCAGAAGATGTTGCGCAACTCGGACAAGCTCGCGGCGCCGCCGTAGCTGATCGACGAGCAGAGATGTTTGATCATGTCGCGGAGCACGGTGCGCGCGGATCCGCGCGCGGGCACGCTCACTTCCATCCCCTCCGTGCCGAGCGCCTCGAGCTCGACCTTGTCCGCGTCCTCGACGTCCAGTCGATCCCGGATCGCTTCAAGCGAGGCCATCCCGCGCAGCACCTTGAATGGGACCTTGACGGTTTTCTGCGACTCCGGCAAGAGCACCGACTTGTGGACGATTTCGCCGGGCGCCTCTTCGGTCCCGGCAAATGCGCTGCCCAGCATCGCGCAATCCCCGCCGAACAGCAGCGACTCGGCGAGCGCGCCGTGCCGCCGAATGCCGCCGTCAGCAATGATCGGAACGTCGCGCTCGCCGACGGCCAGGCGGCACTCAACCAAGGCCTGCGCCTGCGGCACGCCAAAGCTCGTCGTCATTCGCGTCGTGCAGCCGCCGCCAGGTCCAATGCCGACCTTGATGCCGTCAACACCGCGTTCCAGCAGGAAGCGCACGCCCTCTGAAGTGGCGACGTTGCCGGCGATCATCTCGAAGTCGCCGTGGCGTTTTCGAAACTCGTTGATCGCGCGGTCCATGACGATCGAGTGCCCGTGGGCGATGTCGATGACCAGCACATCCACGCCGGCGCGAATCAGTTCGGCGGCACGCTCCAGGTAATCGCCCGTGGCGCCAATCGCAGCGCCGACCATCAGGCGCCCTTGCGCATCGCGCGTGGCGAAAGGCAGCCGGCGTTGACGCAGCAGATCTCTTGCGGTGATGAGTCCTTTCAACACACCGCTCTTATCCACCAGCGGGAGCTTCTTGATCTTCCGTTCGACCATCACGCGTTGAGCTTCCTCGGCCGACGGCGTCCCCTCGTGCACCACCAGCGACGGCCGCGGCGTCATGCGGTCCGACACCTTTTGTCGCGGATCGTCTGCGAACCGCAGGTCGCGCTCGGTGAGCAAACCGACGAGTCGCCGCTGCTCGTCGATGACGACGAGTGTGCCCACGCGGGAGCGCGCCATGATCGCCTGGGCTTCGGAAATGGAAGCGGACGGACCGATGCTGTACGGATCGGCGATGACGCCGTGCTGGGTGCGTTTGACCTTTTCAACTTCACGCACCTGCGGCTCGATCTCTCCCGGCCGGAATCCGCGGTCGATGATGCCGATGCCGCCTTCTTCCGCCTGCACCACCGCCATCGGCGCTCGTGTCACCGTGTCCATGTTGGCGGAAACTATTGGCCGCTTGAGGGTGATCCGTCGCGAGAGCCGGCACGAGAGATCGATGACGGTGGGATCTCGTCGGCTGAGGACACTGTGTTGCGGTGCAAAAATGAAATCGTCGAACGTGCAGCCGCGCACCAGCTCGAGCACGGCGTGGCCGATCCTCGCGTCTACGATCGGAAACGCAGACATAAACCGCTAGTCTACAGCGGTAGGATCGGTACCAACACATGCCTCTTCGCGAGATTGAAGCCGCATTGCGCGCGCGTCTGGCCGGTACGCTGCCGGGCGTCGAAGCACAACTGCGCTTTGCGCCGAACCCCGTCCGACCGGGCTGGGTGGCGGGACAGTTTCCATCCGACGCCCGGATCGCGGCCGCGTTGCTCCTTCTTTATCCAACGGAACGTGGTGGCGCCGCGGTGCCGCTCACGGTTCGAGCGAGCAACCTCGCGAGGCATGCCGGCCAGATCAGCCTGCCCGGTGGCGCGGCAGACGAGGGAGAAACGCTGGCGGAAACCGCGCTGCGCGAGGCTTCAGAAGAAATCGGCGTGGACCCGGCCAGCGTCCGCGTGCTCGGCCAGTTGACGCCTGTTCACGTCATCGTCAGCGGTTTCACACTCCACCCGATCGTCGCGGTCACGCACACACGTCCGGTCTTCCAGGCCGCGCCCAATGAGGTGGACGAAATCCTCGAAGTCTCACTCGACGACTTGCGCGATGCGTCGCGCATTCGCGTCGGTACCCGCGTTCGGGAGGGAGTAGCGGTCGAATACCCGTACTTCGATCTGCTCGGTCATCAGGTGTGGGGAGCCACAGCGATGGTGCTCGGTGAATTCGTGTGTTTGATTGGCGAGACCCCGTGACGGTTTACAGGAGACCAGGAGATCAGGAGGAAATGAACAGGAGGTAAGGAGGTCAAGAGGGTGTCCGCGTCAGGACGGTCCCGCAGAGCGAGTCAACCAGAAGCGGGACCATCCTGACGCGGACTATTCCTGATCTCGTTATCTCCTGTGGATTTCTCGTGATCTCCCGATCTCCTGTTGGGCGCTTCTGACCTCAGCATCGCAGTGCCCGCGCGCCTTCGATGCGCGTCGCCCGAACCGCAGGCATCGCCGCCGCGAGAAGGGCGACGGCCGACAGCAA
>JBAROV010000249.1:0-3233 GCA_049642465.1 Vicinamibacterales bacterium | reverse complement strand
GGGCACGGGGTCCCCGCGAGCGACGGCGCAGGGGGGTCCGGCGGGGCGAAGCCCCCCGGTTAGGAGACGAGGCGCGCCACGGGCGCGCCCGCCGGAGCGGAGCGGGGCACGGGGTCCCCGCGAGCGACGGCGCAGGGGGGTCCGGCGGGGCGAAGCCCCCCGGTTAAAGAATGAGTCGAATCGACGAGGCGTTGAAGCGAGTGGCCGAGGCAGCGGCCGTGGAAGCACGCGGCGGTGTTGGCGCAGTCGTCCGCTCGACGCGTCGCCCAGACGAAGCAACCCTGGATCATTATCCGGCCGAGCGCACGCCCGCTTTTGAAGTCGCGGCAGTTCCCCCCAGGGGGGAGCGGCTCAGAAGATCGCACTCCGTTCGACCTGTTCAGCCGGACCAGGCGACCGACACACTGGGTCCAACTGATGCCGCGTTTGAGGGCAAGTTGGTGATTGGAGAAACCGCGCCTCCGTTGTGCGTCGAACAGTATCGGCGCCTTGCGGCGGCGATGCACGAATTGCAGCAGGAGCGTGATCTCAAGACTTTGATGGTGACGAGCGCACTTCCGCGGGAAGGAAAAACGCTCACGGTCACCAACCTGGCTCTCACGCTGAGCAACTCATACGCGCGTCGTGTGCTCCTTATCGACGCCGACCTTCGACGGCCGTCGGTGCATGAAGTGTTGAATCTACCGAACACCACCGGCCTGAGCGAGGCGCTTCGATCGGATCGCGTCGAGTTGCCGCTGCGTCGTGTGTCGCCGATGCTGACGGTGCTGACGGCGGGGAAAGCCGACGACAACCCGATGGCGCTCCTCACTTCCGAGCGAATGCAGCGGCTGCTCGAGGAATCGGCTGCGCGTTTCGACTGGGTGCTGCTGGATGCGCCTCCCGTAGGCTTCATGCCTGACGCGGGGCTGCTTGCCGGCATCACGCGGGCCATCCTCTTCGTGATTTCTGCCGGCTCTACGCCTTATCAGCTCGTCCAGCGCGCCACCGCCGAACTTGGCCGGGATTGTATTGTTGGAACGGTCCTCAATCGAATCGAGGACCAGAACATCCCCGCCACTGGTTACTATCGCGACTATTACGCTGGAAAATCAGAACGTTAGAAGCGGTTGCGACCGGCGCAATTCCCGCCTCGGAAACCTCTAATTCCCCGACTTCTGAAAAGGCAGGCGTCCTACGTAGACAAAAGTCATTTAATTCGCAGACTTCTGTCTATCCCATGGGGAACTCCTCTATAGGTCATACGACGCAACTGATTGATACCACGCCATTTAGATCCTGTCTGAGGGGCTGGAAGAAGCGGAAGGGCTCTTGCTCTTATGTTGGGCGTCCCCGGAAGCTTGAATGCCCCCGGTTGGCAGATAGCAACCCCGCCTGAAGTGCTTCTTGCGGAAAGGTTCTCTGTAACTGAGAGGGCGAAGCTACGCCCTGAACCGTCTCGCGCGAGCGCGCTCGCGGCCAATGCCCACAATCACACGCCTGACGCATTACAAGACCGTAACCGCTGGTGATTTCGTGAGTTTTGAGGAATTCCGCGGAAGGGCTGACTTTTCATCGCCAATCCCGCGACTGTTGACCGTGCCATCAAGAATTCGACGCCTCGATAACGGCGGATCCTGCTGTGTAACCCATTCACTGCGTTCGGTTTACGCCGCAGCATCCACTGGCGCGGTGAGTTCGGGTCATGGGCGGTCCCTTTGCACTGACGGGGTCGCCGTTAAACTTTTCAACGAACGTTGTGCCGAGGCTGTTCGAGAGGACAGCCAACTGCGAACAGCACTCGTGATGACGACTCTGAACTGGGAATTTTCAGCCGCGGATCTTCGAGACGCCTCAGACGCCTGGCCGGCGGGCCCGGCCGTTACGGATTGTCCGCACCAGCCGTATAGCGAAGAGGCCTTCCGGTATTTTCTGGGGCTCGAGCGGAAACGCGCCGAGCGCTCCGGCCGGTCGTTGTTGCTGCTTCTCGTGAACCTCACGACTGACGAGGCTGGCGGGCAGACAATCCCGCCAATCATTTCCTCGAAGCTCTTCTCAGGCCTGAGCCTCTGCGTTCGCGATGTGGACTTCATCGGCTGGTATCGACACGCCCGCGTGGCGGGCGCCGTGCTGACCCAGGGCGCTGATTCCCCCGCGCTCGAGGCTTCGGAACAAATCGCTCAGCGGGTCACCGACCTCCTGGGCAAGCGTCTTCCGGCGCCAGTGGCGGCGCGGCTGCAGGTTCGAGTGCTTCAGGCGCGGCAAACGGTGCAGAGCTAATCGATGGCTGGCTACGAAAACATCCGGCGGCGGTGGATGAGCGCGTTCTCGTCCAACGGCTTGTTCGGTGGCGTCGGCTTCGTCAGCGAACCGAGCCGGCGCTGGTCCGCGGTCCGTGGATTGGAATGGGACGCCGGAAATATCCTCCACGCCTCGTCTCGGTCATCCGCCGTCCGAATGCCCGCGCGACGCACTCCGGTTCCGCTTGCCGTACCGACGACTTCAACGTCGCCCGATCGGCGCATCGTCATCAACGAAGAGATCTTCAGGGACGTGCTGATTCGTGAGCGGAACCGCGCCGAACGCTTCGGTGAGCCGTTCGTGGTTCTGCTTCTCGGGTTGAAAGATCCGGCTTCACCCTACGCCGCCGCGGTGTGGAGCCAGACAATCGCCGCCGTGACCGCAGTCGTTCGAGAAACCGACGTGGTGGGTTGGGTCAACCGCGGGCAGTCGCTGGGTGTGATCCTCACCGACATGGGCGCATCGGACCAGTCGATGGCCCGGGATTTCGAGGCGCGGATCCGCCGGGAACTGACCGACCGTCTCGATACGCGGACGCTTGCGGGCTTGTCGCTCCGGCTGCACTTCAACGTCCGGCCGGACAAGAACGCGTCAGGCGACGTGCTGTGGCCGTCCGACCCGCTCCTGTTCAAGCTCAAGCCCGAAGAGGATGCTCCTTCGCTGCGCGATGTGCTCAAGCGAGCCGTGGACATTCTCGGCAGCGGAGCGTTGTTGCTTCTCCTTTCGCCGGTGTTCTTCTTGATTGCCGTTCTGATCAAGCTGAAGTCTCCCGGCCCGATCTTTTTCCGCCAGGTCCGCGTCGGCCAAAAGGCGAAGCCTTTCACGATGCTGAAGTTCCGCTCGATGCACGTCAACGCCGACAGCAAAGTGCATCAGCAGTACGTGACGCAATTCATCAAGTCGGCCGGTCAGGCCGACGCCGGCAAGAGCCAGGTGTTCAAGCTGACCAACGA
>JBAROV010000242.1:0-3258 GCA_049642465.1 Vicinamibacterales bacterium | reverse complement strand
CCGAATCGCCTCCGCAAGTGAGATCACCCTGCGACGTCGGACGTAGTCGCCGAGAACCCGCGCCGCATTGCCGTAGCCTCGTGGATGTGGCGTTCCCTCCCCGGGAGACAGGATTCCGCTGTCGGATGCAAAAGCCACCTGAGGGTGCCGCATGATTCGCTCAACGTCGGAGTCCGACATGAAGTGGTAAACCATGCCCGCCCCGCCATTCAACATGAGGCGCCGTGCAGCTTCGAACTGCGCGTCAACAGAATCCGATCCTTCCAGCTTCGCCGCAACCAGCTTCATGGATAGACCGTTAAGCGACGGGTCCGCCCGATGTGAAGCCACGACTGCAAATGACAGATCGGACAGGCCGCGCTCCGCGAGCAAGCCGCGCATTTCCTCCTTGATGTTGGCCCACGTCGGGGGATCGTTCAGCCGCGCCGCCATCTGATCGCGGCCGCCTTCGAGGACCCAGGCCGGAAATCGGATGCCGAGCGTGGAGCTTGCCGCGGTATACGCATATTGATCCGCGGCAATGACAGTTCCCTTTTTGCGCGCCGCGTCGATGCGGGCCAGCGCCTTTTCGCTCGCTCCCCAACGATTGGGACTATCCACCTTGAGATGCGACACCTGAATGCGACAGCCAGCGGCCTCTCCAACGCGGATTGTCTCGTCGACGGATTCTTCGAGGGCCGTCCCTTCGTTGCGCATATGCGACGCGTACACACCGCCCGCATTGCCGGCGACCCTTGCGAGAATGATCAGTTCCGGCGTTGCGGCGTATGTGCCGGGCACGTACTGGAGTCCCGTCGAGAATCCCACGGCCCCGTCCGTCATCCCACGCCAGACCAATGACCGCATTTTCTCGAGCTCTGGAATCGTCGGCAGCCGGTTCGCGGTGCCCATCACGGCGCCTCGAACCGTGTTGTGGCCGATGAAGGTGGCGAAGTTCACCGACGCGCCGGTCTGCTCGATTTCCGCGAGTGCCTCGCCAACGTCGAGCGCGGACGTTCCACAATTGCCCGCCACGATCGTGGTGACACCCATGCGGACGAAGTTCTCCGCGCGTGGCTGCTTCGCGAGGTCGTCGGCATGCGTATGGACGTCGATGAAGCCCGGAGCCACCGTCAATCCGGCAGCTTGAATCGACTCCTGCGCATCACCGGGACGGAGCCTGCCGACTGCGGCAATGCGTCCGCTTCTGATCCCCACGTCAGCGCGTCTTGCCGGCGATCCGGTTCCGTCGATCACCATGCCGCCAACGATGGCGATGTCATATTGCGGTGCGGATTGGGGGGAAAGGAATGGCAGAAACGAAAGGGCCACACCCACCAGGAAGAGCCGGAACATGGCGGCCCATCCTAGCACCTTGGCTGGAACGCCCTACGCGATCGGGGATCCCAGGCCGTCGTCGGCGCGGTAGCTGGGGCCTCGCGGGCGGGTCAGACGAACGTTTCCGAGCACGAAGTCCGCGTGAACCGCAGCGTCGCTCCGATTCAAGTCGATGATCCCCGGCTCACGCACAAGCGACTCGCCATCTCGCAACGCTAGGACGATGCGATATTTCCCGCGTTTGACGCGGAAAGAGAAGCCTCCCGTCGTGTTCGTGCTGCCGCGGAGCCGCTCGCCACTTTCGATGTTGACGACCTCGACGGCGCGGCCATCCGCTGGGCTGCGTCCTTCGGGACCACGGACAGTCCCGGTGATCGTGCTCGAATCCGTGGCAACCAGACGACTGTCGATTTCCCCCGCGTCTCGACCGCAGCCAGCCGTGAAAATCATCAGCAAACCGACGATGGACCAGGCAATTCCCGACAAGGGCGGCCGGAAACGATTCAGCGAATAGTGACGAGCGGCGGTGGCGACCGTCGTAATCACGTGGGGGCATTTTGCAAACCCATTGCCTGAATATTGCGCTCGCCCAAACCGGCGCCAAACTCTCTGTTACCCGCAAACTGTGGCGTTGACAGCCGGAACGAAATACGGGAAAAACCGGCAGATTTCAGCGTTGTAACCGCCCAGCGATAAGCGAGGGGGGCACCTGGTCGGTATTTGCATTGCAGCCAGAAGCTGCGGGGGGCACCGCCAGGGACTGTGAAGGAAGTATAGGTAACAACCGACATACATGCGACTTGACGTGCTCGTCCCGACGCTCAACCGGGCGCGGTCGCTCGATCGGACCGTTCGCTCCCTCCTGCAGGCAGAGGTCCCTGACGAACTTCAGGTCCTCGTGACCGTCGTGGACAACTGCTCGAGCGACGAAACGAAAGCCGTCGTGGACGGGATCATCGCTGACAACCCCGGCCGCGTCGGTTACGTTTCGGAGCGCCGGCGCGGAAAATCTCGCGCTTTGAACACCGGGATCTCCCACACGACAGGCGACCTCGTCGGGATGATTGATGACGATGAGGAAGTGGACCGGCTGTGGTATCGCGTGATCGCGCAAGCTTTTCGGGATCCGGCGGTGGACTTTATTGGCGGTCCATACATCCCGAAGTGGTCGCGTCAGCCACCACCCTGGTTGCCCTACGACTACCTGGCGGTGATTGGCGACGTAGACAGCGGGCCGCAGCCACGGGATTACGGAACCGATTTCGACGGGATTTTGAAAGGCGGAAATGCGGTCATCCGCCGGGCAGCACTCGAACGGGTTGGACCGTACGCCGAGTGGCTCGGGCCATCCGGCAACGGACGCCTGCTGTCGTGCGAAGACGAAGAGATGTATCACCGGCTGCTGAAAGCCGGGGCAAAAGGGCGGTATCTCCCTGCCCTCATCGTCTACCACCACGTTTTCGAAGAGCGACTGACGAAGGCCTATTACCGTCGCTGGTGCTTCTGGCGGGGGGTGTCGCGCGGACTGATGGATCCTGTGCACCCCCTGCCGGTGCGTTACCTGGCTGGGATCCCTCGGTTTCTCTACGGCCGCGCGAGTCGCGGCGCTGTCGCCATTGTTCGGCGAACGTTCCGGAGGGAGGAGTGGGATCGGTCGTTTTCTGATGAATTGAGCCTCTGGGATCTCGCCGGCTACTTCTACGGCCGGCATATCTATAGGCTCGTACTCCTCTTTCCGTACCCCAGCCGTAGGAAGCAGCCGGCAGATAAACCAGGAAAGACTTAGTCGTCAGACGAGCGAAGTCTGCCGCTGGGGTGGAGTCCTTCTTGCTATCAGATGCCTTTATGGCAGTGCTGGAAGCGCGGCCAGCCGGCGGGCACCCCAGACAGATCGTCATCCGGCCGGCGAATAGAGGGTGGTGGAGCCTCGTCAGCCAGTTG
>JBAROV010000240.1:0-66952 GCA_049642465.1 Vicinamibacterales bacterium | reverse complement strand
TCCCAACGCGGACCGGTCCCGACGCGGACCTTCCTGAACTCCTGACCTCCGGATCATTCTCTCTTGATCTCCTGATCTCCTGTAAGCCTCCCCGTTGCCGAATCAGGCACCGGGCTAAACGCACGATCGTACCATAACTGCCGAGTGTGCTCGGCGCACGTGGCACACCAGAACCGGACGGTAGGGCGTGGTTTCTTCGGCGGTGACGCTAGGACTTGCCGGCGCGATAGGGAGCGAAGTACCCGGGACGGGTCCGAAGCTTGGCGGATTTCAGGTCGCCGCGCTTGAGCCTCACTTCAACCTCACGCCAGGTTCCATCCGCGCGCTCGTCGGTTGATGTGTAACCCAGTGTGTAGCGCGCGGCGATCTCGCGCTGAATCTTCTCGTAGACGCCGTCGAGTTCTTTGAGGCTCGTCGGAAAAAACGCCTGACCTCCAGTAAGCCCGGAAAAGCGCATCAGCTCCATGCGAGCCGTATTCCGGACCGAACTGGATTGGTGTTCGAGATACCCGATCACGTACATCGTCACGTCGGAGGCCTTCAAGAGATCGGTGACCTCGCCTGCATTCAAGGCGCTTCGCGTGTCGCCGCCGTCAGTGTAGGCCACGAGCACCTTTTGACCGTCAAGCCGCGAGGCGCCGTCGAGGTACACACCGAGCGCGTCGTAGAGCGCGGTCCAGCCGTCCGGCTTCCGCCCCCGAATGCGCTCGATGAGCCGAGGGTACTCGTCAGCACCGTATCGACCCACGCGGACCTCGGTGTCGAAGTCCACCAGCGTCACATCAACAGCATGCTCGTTCTGGTTCAGGAACTTGATGGCGGCCGTCCGAACGTCTTTCATGTCGGCATCCATGCTGCCGCTACTGTCGAGCAGGAAGCCAAGGCGAAGCGGGGGGGCGAGCGCTTCATTGCCGGACGCAAAGAACTTGATGCGCTGCGGTTTGCCGCGTTCCTTGATTTCGAAGTCGTCCTCGGTCAGCCCGGTGATGGGCTGACCCTGCTTGTCGGTGACGATGACGGCAAAGTGGACGAGGTCGACGCCAACGCGAATCGTCTGCGCGTGCATGGTCACGACAGTGATCCCCGTCACCGCGAACAGTCTGCACAGAGACGCGCGCATGATGCCCCCTTGGAAACCACCGTATCGTCTGAGAAGGTCTTGCCCCCCAACCCTGGATCGTGAACGTACGCGGTGTCGAGGAAGCCGTCAACCCTGAATCTTTCTCGGGCCGCCCGCGCGCGTTCGCCTGAGCATTTCTTACTGCTCGCGGGCCCCACCCCAGCTCGCTGAGGTCTCGAAGCGCTGCGGCTCGTCCCGCTTCGCTCGCCGCGGCCACAGGCGTTTCGCAACGCGCAACGACGCGCGGTCGCAGCGAGGGGCGTATAATGGCCGTTTGGGCATGGGCTGCTGAGCGTGCGGGTTTTCGCGATCTGCCAGGACGAACTCGTCATACGATCCCTGGACGACGTGTTGGTGCCGAGCTTCGAAGTGGATTTCCTGGTGGAGAGCCGGCCACTCGCGCGCCGCCTGCATGATGCGGGGATCCACATCACGGCCGGCGATCCCCGGCGTATCGACACCTACCTGAAAGCCGACCTCTCCCCCAGCACCTGCTTCGTCGTTCAGAACAACGGCCGTCGCGGCGTTCGGAAAACGCTTGCCGCCATCCGGGATGCGGGCGGCACGCTGGTGTACGTGCTTCATACCGGCCCGCGAAATCCCAGGGCCGCGGAAACATTGAAGGCGGACTTTCCGGACATCACCGACATCGAACTCTCCGAGCTGATCCGGCCGACGTTGGTCACCGAGCTCAGCCGATCGATGACGCGCGCCCGCGTCCAACAGTACCAGCGATACTTCGCAGATGCAGATCGCGTGCTCATTTTGTTGCACAACGATCCCGACCCCGATGCCCTCGCCAGCGGGCTGGCGCTGAGAAACCTGCTGCGCCGCACGAAAACCACGGCAATCATCGGCGCCATGCAGGGCGTGACCCGGCCGGAAAACCTGCGGATGGCCAACATGCTCGACATTCACGTCGAGCAAGTAACACCGGCGTCGTTCCAGGAATTCGAGCGGATCGCGACGGTGGACGTACAGCCCCACTATTTTGGCGGCCAGCTCGATCGAGCCGACCTGGTCATCGATCACCACCCCGAGCAGCCGGGGTACAGCGCGGTCTTCAAGGACATCCGCGCCGACTACGGCTCCACCTCCACGATCCTGACCGAACATCTCCGGGCGGTCGATGTGAATATCTCCGAGCGCACGGCGACGGCGATGCTCTACGCCATCAAGTCCGACACGCTGTTTTTCGCACGGCACACGAATCGCGTCGATCTCGACGCGTTCACGTTCCTGTATCCGCTGTCGGATGCCGCGCTCATCCGGAAGATGGAAGGGGCAGAAATCACGCTCGAACGGTTGGACTACGTGACCCGTGCGAGTCAGGGAGGCATCCTCAAGGAGCAGGTCTTCAGCGCGTTCATCGGCGAGGCCCCGCGGGAGGACTTCATTCCGTACACGGCGGACTTCTTCCTGCAGCTCGAAGGCGTCAAGTGGACGATCGTCGCCGGGGTGGTCGGTGCTTCCTTGATACTGAGCGTTCGAAATCTTGGCTATTCACGCAACGCCGGCGAGTTCGTCAAGCGCTGGTTCGGAGACGTCGGTAGTGCCGGCGGCCACCGCGCGATGGCCAAAGCCGTGGTCCCGATAGAACGGTTTCGGCAGAAGTTCGGAGACCTGACCGGTCCGGCCATTACCGCCCGGATCGCCGAGATGGCCGAGCAGTTCCTCCACGAAGCGACGACCGAGCGGAAAAAAGAACCCGCGATGAAGTAGAGGGGGTCAGATCTTGTTTCTTGCACGTTTGTCCTCGGTCTAGGAAAGAGGACAAACGTGCAAGAAACAAGATCTGACCCCTATCCCAGCGCGTGATCGAGATCCGCCAGCAAATCCTCAGGGTCTTCGAGTCCGATGGATAGCCGGGCCATGCTGTGCGTCACGCCGGCGCGCACGAGTTCCTCCTCGGAGTGTCCCCACTGCGAGGTCAGAACCGGAAGGCTGCAGAGACTTTCCACGCCGCCGAAGCTGGCGGCGCGCTTGAACAGCTGGAGACGATCGAAGAAGCGGGCGGCACGTTCGTAGCCACCGCCAAGATCGATACACACCATTCCGCCAAAGCCGCGCATCTGGCGTTTGGCGATCCCGTGATCGGGGTGGCGCTCCAAGCCAGGGTAATAGACCTGCGCGACGCGCTTGTCGGCAGCCAGCACGCGCGCGAGCGCCAGTGCCGTCGAGTTTTGACGCTCCACGCGTACCGCCAGCGTTTTCAGCCCGCGCCCGAGCGCATACGCCGCGTACGGATCGAGGATCGTTCCAAGCTGTTTTTTGACCTTGAGAATCGGATCGATCACGGCACGAGACCCCGCAAGCACACCGGCTGTCACATCGCTATGACCGTTGAGGTACTTCGTCGCGCTGTGCATGACGAGGTCTACGCCGAGCGGGATCGGCTGCTGGTTGAAGGGGCTCGCAAACGTGTTGTCGATGACGGAGATCACCTGTCGGTTCCGGCACGCGCGGGCGACGGCAGCGATGTCGACGCACCGAAGTGTCGGGTTGATGGGAGATTCGAACCACAGCAGCTTGGTGCGGTCCGAAATGACCCGGTCAGGATCGCGCAATTCGTCAACCGTCACGAACCTCGTTTTCACGCCGAACTTCGGCAGCAGGTCGGCGAGCAGGTGCAACGTACCGCCGTAGATGGCCGCGCTGCACACGACCTCGTCTCCCCCGCTCAGCAGCGCGAGCAGCGCGGTAGTTGTTGCGGCCTGGCCACTCGACAGGACCAGGGCTGCCTCGGTAGCTTCGAGGAGCGCCATCTTTTCCTCGACGGCGATGACGGTGGGATTCGCGTAGCGCGAATACAGGAACTTCGGCGATTTCCCCTCGTTGTACTGCCGCACCTCCTCCGCCGAATCGAACACGAACGTGGTCGTCTCGTAGATCGGGGTGGTCAAGGGTTCGGCACTCCGGCTCATGCCGTCGCCGCGGTGGATGATCTCAGTGGCTGGTTTCATGGCGGTGAAGGTGTGCATGGCCTGTTGTAGCGCGAGCGCGGCCGGTCTGGTCGTGCCAACTGTGGATTGGCTACGTATATCCTGGTCGTGGCTGCCGCCTTCAGGCGGGAGATCCCACCGATCTCGCTGCCTCAATCCGCTCACCGCTCGCGCCGACAATCGGCTCGATGAACTGACGATAGGCGTCCTCATAGCCTCGATCGACGAGTTCGCCGAGCGTGTGCCGACGATCGGAACGCTCGTCGTAAACGCCGCCGAAATCCAGCGGACCGAGCGGGTTGTGTGCCGGACGGACGACAAAGAGCCCGGCAAAGCGCCCGCCAAAGTGCTCGAGCACGTCCCGCAATCCCGCGGATTCGAACGCCGACAGCTGTTCGCCGGCGCGGCCCCGGATGTCCGCCCTGCCGGCGCTCAGTTCGTGCGGACGCGCCGCGGGCGGAGATGCCGAAATCAACACGATCTGTTCCGCACCCGCAACGGCCGCCTCCTCGAGCAACCGTGCAAGCGCGCCGGGACGATCGCAGAGACGATGGGTTTCACCGCGCCACGGTCCTTCGGTCGAGAACGTGACGAGATGCGGCTCGGTCGCAATGGGCACTGCCAGCGCCGACGCCAGGCCGTCGAGCGTATGCTCCCGCGCGACGCCGGTGAGATCGAGTGCCTCAATCTGACGGGCGGCGCGGTCGTCGGCATTCGGCCGTCCAAAAAACCGCGAGCGATGCGACTCTCGCAGGACGGCAAACACCAGGTCGCGCCGCGCATCCATGTCGTGGCACAGGATCATCAATTCGCGGAAGCCGGGTTGGCCGAGGTTCTCGGTGAGCAGTTCCACGTACTTGCGGCCAAGTTCTGGCCATTCTGGCAGCGCAAGGGGCGCCGCGCCCCGAATCAGGTTCCAGAGTTCCACGATCGAGCGTGAAAAGACCGCGGTCGACGACAAGGGGGAGCCCGCGAGAGTCCAGGCCAACCCCTGACGAGTTCGACGCCTGGCGCTGCCGCGAAACCTGGCCAGGAGGGCCCCGCCGACGAGCCACGTCGCCGCGACCAATACGGCAAACAACACCAGGCGAGGAATGACGGTCGGGAGGACGTCGGGAGAAAACAGCGTCGCAATCCAGCGGCTGTAACCGGCCGTGAGCGTGCTGCCGAATTGTTCGAATCCGATGAGCGTGACGAGCAGCCCGGCGATGCCGACGAGAACCGCCGTGGCGAGCAACAAAAGCGGAATGGCCAGGATCGCCGCGGCCGCCAGCAGCGTCCACGCGGCCGTCCGTAACGGTCCCCGCCAGCCGTAAAACGTCGCGGCGGACGCTCCCTTCCAGATGCCGTCCGCGTCCCACAGTCGCGCGCCGCCATCGACCGCAGCGAAGAGCGCGGACACCGCGCCAATGCCGCGGCCTGCCACCAGATCGATTTTTATCCCCGCTTCGTGCAGCGCGCGCAGTACGCCCGCGTGGTACGCCCCGGCCGTCCCCGAACCTGTCAAGACCAGTGCAGTCCGGAGCCGTGTGGAGTACACACGATCCGGGCTGTCCGGGGTGATCATCGTCGGCCTGCCCGCCGTCCTTCGACGTTGCTCGGGACGGCCCTGAGCCTGTCGAAGAGCCGTAGCTTATCGCGCGAAGGCGAGGATCCGGGACTCGGGCTCCGGGGCTCGGCAAGTCGAGTGCTACGATTCCGCATCGTCGTGGATCGTGAGCAGCTTGACGATCTCGAACGTCCGGCTGCCATTTGGAGCGGCGACCGTGACTTCATCGCCTTCTTCCTTGTTGAGGAGCGCGCGGCCGATGGGTGACGCGGTGGAAATGAGGCCATGCTCCACGTCGGCGTCCTCGGGCATGACGAGCTGATAGATCGTCGTTGAACCCTGATTGTCCTTGAGGTGCACGGTCGAGCCGAAGCCAACCCTGTCGCGCGGCACCTTGTCGAGATTCATCAAATGAATGTCGCTGACCCGCTTCTTGAGCAGGCTGAGCCGCGCCTCGACGAGGCGCTGGCGCTCTTTGGCCGCGTGATACTCGGCGTTCTCGCGCAAGTCGCCCAATTCCCGCGCGCGCTTGATCTCCTGTGGCAGCTCTTTCTTCAGCTCTCTCTCGAGCTGCTGGATTTCATCTTCGAACTTCTTGATGAATTGTGCTTTCAGGGGTGCTCCAATTCGGGCGTCGACTCACCAGAACTTCCGGGAATGGTAGCAGAGTGCGCATACAATCACCACAGATGGAGCGCATTTCCAGCCGGCACAATCCGCTGGTGCGGCGCTTCCGCGAACTGTCCATCGGCGCTCCGGGCCATGCCAATGACGTCCTCCTCGATGGCGAACATCTCGTGCGGGAAGCCGTCGCGTCGCGTGTTCACGTCGAGGTCGCCGCCGTTCGTGCGGATGCCGGTGATCCTGCACTCCATGCCCTCGCGGATGACATTGTCGCCGACGGGGGACGCCTCGTCGAGGTGACCACAGCCGTGTTGCACGCGATGAGCCCCGTCCGTGAGCCATCGGGCATCGTCGCGATTGCGTCCTTTCCGGGCGCGACGCTTCACTCCGCGATGGAGCGTCAACCACAACTCATCTTTCTGCTTCATGGGGTCCAGGATCCCGGCAACGTGGGCGCAATCGTGCGCGCGAGCGAGGCGTGTGGTGCCACCGGGGTCGTCGCCGGTGAAGGATGCGCAGACCCACACGGCTGGAAAGCGCTCCGAGGATCGATGGGCAGTAGTTTTCGAGTGCCGGTGGCCCGCAAAGTGCCGCTCGAGGAAGCCGCACGCGCGGCCAAGGCGCACAACGTCCGAGTGCTCGCTGCAGTGCCACGCGGCGGCGAGCCGCTACCAACCGTCGATCTTCGCCAACCAGTCGCGATTCTCCTCGGCGGTGAGGGTCCTGGCCTGCCCGACGCACTGCTGGCGCTCGCAGACGGGACGCTGTCCGTCCCCATGCGAAAACCCGTGGAGTCCTTGAACGTGAGCATCGCGGCTGCGCTCATCGCATACGAAGCGTCGCGACAACGGCCTGCCACGCCGTAGCTTTTAGCGGAGGCGGGCGAGGGAGTTGGCCATGAACCTGTTCGATGAACCGTCCTCCCCGGCGGAGCCGATCGACCGCACCGCGCCGCTGGCCGAAAAGATGCGGCCGCGTACCCTTGACGAATTCGTCGGGCAGGATGCCCTCATTGGATCGGGACGGCCGCTGCGTCGCGCCATCGAAGAGGATCGGCTGCAGTCGATCATTCTGTGGGGGCCACCTGGCACGGGCAAAACTACGTTAGCGCGATTGATTGCGACGGCCACGCGCGCGCATTTCATCGCGTTCAGCGCGGTGCTGTCCGGAATCAAGGAAATCCGCGCAGTCATGACCGAAGCGGAGGAGGCACGCCGGCGCCGCGGACGCCGCACGATCCTCTTCGTTGACGAAATCCATCGTTTCAATAAAGCCCAACAGGACGCCTTTCTCCCCCGCGTCGAATCGGGCGACATCGTCCTCGTTGGAGCGACGACCGAAAATCCTTCGTTCGAGGTGAACTCCGCGCTGTTGTCCCGATCGAAGGTGTACGTGCTGAAACCCCTCGGGACCGACGGGATCGTCACGATCCTGCAACGAGCGATCGACGACCGCGAGCGCGGGCTAGGCGGCCTCGAGCTGCGCGTCGATTCAGATGCGCTTGCCGCCATGGCGCGCTACGCCAACGGAGACGCGCGTGTCGCGCTGAACCTCGTCGAGCTGGCGGCGGCAACCCGCGGCAGTGGCGGCCAAATCGATGCGGCCCTCATCGCCGATCTAGCCCAGAATCGCTCGCTTCTGTACGACAAGACCGGCGAGGAACACTACAACCTCATCTCGGCACTTCATAAGTCGATGCGGAATAGCGATCCTGACGCGTCAGTCTATTGGCTGGCGAGGATGCTCGAGTCTGGAGAAGATCCGTTATACGTCGCGCGCCGGCTCGTGAGGTTCGCCTCAGAAGACATTGGCAATGCCGATCCTCAGGCGCTGATAGTTGCCGTGGCAGCCAAGGACGCTGTGCACTTCATCGGTATGCCTGAAGGCAACACCGCGCTGGCTCAGGCAGCGATCTATCTGGCGACGGCACCGAAGAGCAATGCCGTATATCGTGCCTATCTGGATGCCGCCGAAGCGGCAACCCAGGAAATTGCGGAACCGGTCCCGCTGCACCTGCGAAATGCCCCGACGAAATTGATGAAGCACCTGGAATACGGAAAGGGCTACAAATACGCGCACGACGAAGAGGGAGGCGTGGCAGACATGGAGTGTCTGCCGCCGGCGCACCGGAATCGCCGGTTCTACGAACCGACCGAACGCGGATTCGAGGCGGAGATCCGCAAGCGCCTGGAGGCGCTCAGAAAGCGCTAGTTCAGTCTGACTTTCCGGAACATCTCCGGGCGCAACGGCAGGATGAACGAGAAGCGATAGTCGCCCTGCATCCGGCCGATGGGGATGCCGACCAGCTGTCCATCCTTGTTCAGCACGCCGCCACCAGAGACGCCCGGGTGGCCGTCCGTGAGGCAGGTGACGAGCTGATTGGGCGTCCGCTGCCCGACGTATCCCGTCGAGAGGATGATCCCTTTGGAGTAATCGTTGCCCAGCCGGAAGATCGGATCCGCGAACTCGAACCCGTAATCCAGATTGAGATCGAGCGACGGAAGATCCACCGGTTCCTTGACTTTCAGAATCGCCCAATCGCCCGGATCCACTTCGACCTTGGCATCGCCCGAATCAACAACGCGCGCCTGCAGCGCGCGGCCGTTGTGCATCAGTTTGACCGACGTGATCTGCCGCGCATCGACGAGGCCGTCCTGCCCAAGCGCGACCACGCCATGTTTGACGGTGATGAAGTATCCGTTGCCGAGGTAGCCGGCCGTGCCGTAACTGCTCGATCCGCGGTCGTCGTACGAGTAAAGCTCGACGAAGCTGTCTCGGCGCTCGCGCAGGAGGTTCAGAGGAAACAGACCCATCTCCGACTGCAGTTGCCGCTTCACGTCCTCGACGATAGACGCGCGACTCTCGTTGTCCATGGCGGCGGCCGACAAACTCCCGCCCGACATTCCGGACGTCCCGGTCGCTGTAAGAGGCTGCTGACGCCGGAGGAGAGCAATCTCGGCTCGGAGAGCCGCGATCCGTCCATCGCTCTCGGCACTCTGACGGGCGGCAAGGTAGTTACCGAGACCGAAAAACAAGAGGGCGAAGGCCGAGGCAATAACTGCTGGAACTGCGCGACGACTAGACATTGGACAAACTCCAAGTTCGGCAACCGGCCCGTGTATGGTTGACAGACGGCCGGCTTTGCGCGCCTTCCAAACAGTCCTGTCGGAAGACTTGCCTTTTTCGCTTGGAAACAAACAACTTGCTGGGGTGAGAAAACTGTAAAACGCGCGGCGCCTTCAGTCAAGCGTAATTGTTACGCGGTAATGACTTATCGTCCTGCTGAGCTCGGCAACCAGCGGCAGATCCGTGCAGCGCCTTGCCGAGCTCCGCCAACGCGCCGGCTTATTAGCGCGATGCCGATTCGGTCGTGGTCTTCCGCGACTCAGACGGCCCGGCGTGCTTCACGTACTTGTCCAGCCACGCGGCCCACCGCGCCCACAGGTCCAACAACGTTTCCTTCGACGCCGGACCATGGTCCTCGAGCGGGTACAGGTAGAGCGCCGTCGTTTTCCCCAAGCCGTTGAGCGCGTGATAGAGCCGGATGGAATTCGTTGGGTCCGTCCCGACGTTCTGATCCGCCAGGCCGTGGTACATCAGCAATGCACCGGTGAGGTTGTTCGCATACAGGAAGGGCGACATCGAGAGATACACGTTTGGCGCCTCCCACAGATCGCGCCGCTCGCTCTGGAACCCGATCGGCGTGAGCGTGCGGTTGTACGCGCCGTCTCCCGCGATGCCAGCCTTGAAAAACGGGGTGTGGACCATCGCATTCACCGCAGAGAACGCCCCGTAGCTGTGGCCGCCAATCGCGAGACGCGTGCGATCGGCAAGGCCGCGTCGATCGAGTTCATCAATCACCGCCGCGAGATTGTTGCGAAGGTCGTGCACGAAGTTGTTGTTCATCTGCCCTTGCGCGCCCACGATCGGCGTGTCCGGCTCCACCACGGCATAGCCCAGACGAACGAAGTATTCGACCGAGCGAGTGCCAAAGGTCTGGAATGCGTTCTTGTTGAACGTGCGATCCGGACGGTCGTAGGACTCCTGGTCCTGGAACTCGCGGGGATAGAACCAGAAGAGCGCGGGCAGCTTCGATCCGGGCTGGAAGTTCTGCGGCAACGTGACGGTCACGCGGAATCTGAAACCGTCGGCACGTTCGACGGTAAAGCGTTCGATCCGCGCCCGCGTGATGTCTGGCGTATAGTCCTGATTGCGAGTGAGCTGTGTTCGTCGTCCCCCTTCGATCAGGTAGTACTGAGGCACATCGGTCGGGCTTTCGCGTTCGACGATATAGCGGCCCGAAGCGATATCGAGGACCGTCGCGACGCGCTCGAAAACGCCGTTGTTATCGCTCTCGAAGATTCGCTCCTTAGTGCCGGATTTGACCACAACTTTGTCGATGAACGTTTTGGGGCCGACCTGCTGCGGACTTCGATCGTAAGCCGTCCCGTGGAAGAAGACGCTCTCTCCGTCCACCGAGACGAGGACCGGACCACTGCCACCGCCGCCCCCGCCACGCCCGCCGGCCGGGGCGCCGCCGCGGCCGCCACCGCCGCTGATGGTCCCTCGCGTCGACACCAACGTGCCCGGGTTCGCGTGCACGTCCTCGGTGCGGTAACGCGCGAGCACATACCTGGACGAAGGCTGCGACAGATCGACGGCAAACTCGATGGTGTTCTGACCGCTTCGCTCGCTGGCGAACAACAGCTTCATGTCGGGCGAGAAGCGATGGTTCGACATGCGCGTGCTGTTCTCGTAGATCAACTTCCTGCTGGTCTCGTCAAACGGCGGCGACCACTGATACAGGCGATCCTTCCGCGACGGCCCGCGCCCGGCACGCCCGCCCGAGTCCTGATCGTCGGCCGTCTGGTCTGCGCCTCCGCGGCCTCGCCCGCGATCACCGGACGTGGCTGAACTTCCTGGTGGCGGTGGTTCCTGCTCGAGATAGGTGAGCCCCTGGTTATCCGCGCGCCACGCAATTTCACGCTTCCCTGTTTGATTCTGTCCGCGCCCGCCGCCGCCTTGCGCCGGCGGATCGCCCGGCTGCGTGTCGTCCTGCACACCGAGGTCGATCGGACGCTCGGTCACCTTGGCGAGCATTCTTCCGTCCACATCCCACACTTCTTCCACCGTCCCGAAGTTGCTCACCGGCACATCGTAGGAAAACGGCTTCACCATCCGCGTCACGCGGACGTAGCGCGCATCCGGAGACGCATCGATGGAGCGAATCATCGACGGATTGCCGACCTTCTTCACCGTTCCCTTCTGCACATCGATCAACGCAAGCTGGCCCGTGGTGTGCCATTCGAGCAGTTCTTTCTCGTGAACGGTCGACATCAGGCTGGGGAACGTCCGCAGGCGATTCTTCTCAGTGTCGGCAATCTTGACCGTCGGTCCCGGGGGGGCCGTTGATGCCTGCGGCGCTGGCGATCGGCCGTCAGGAATCTGCACCAGCGCAATCTGGTTGCCGTCCTCGGTGAACTCGAAGCTGGACACCAGCGTCGCCAGGACCGGTGTCTTCGTGAGCTGGCGTGCCTTGCCCGTGATCACGTCTGCCACCCAGATGTGCGTGGCCTCTTCGCCGTGAACGAAAAATGCAACGGTCGAACTGTCTGGCGACCAGGTCGTGTTCGACACCCGGGCGCCCGCCGGCAGCTGAATGGGACGCTGAGAACCATCGACAGCTGAAACGATCTGTATGCCGACGTTGTTGCGGACGGTAAGCGATCGCGCACGGTTCGCCCTGTAATCGACGAATACGCCTCCCAGCTCGTGAAACGGCTTGGCAAACGTCTTCATCGGAACGGGGCCATCGCCCATTTCGTGGAGAAACCACTTCTTGTCGCGGCTGAGATTCGACAGCGACACGTTCAAGTAACGCGGCGCAAGCACCGCGTCGGCTATCTCACGCGGCGGTGTGACATACCCTTCCTGGCTGAGAATCTCGTCGTTCCGCGAAGACCCCGCCTGCGGGCTCTGGGCAATAAGGGAGAGTGGCAGCAGCACGAGACACAGGATGGATGCGACGCGCGCGGCACATGGCATGGTGTTCATAGTCACCCCAGAAGAATCACGGTGTGCAAAAACGGGGGGATTATACAGGCTAGTCGCGACTTACGCTTGTCAGTCGCTGGTCGCTGGTCGCTAGTCCGTCTGACGCTCGTCAGTCGCTGGTCGCTGGTCCGTCTGACGCTCGTCAGTCGGGGTCGCTAGTCGCTAGTCGCTGGTCGTCTCACCGGTGTCAGTCCGCGCCTATCCTGTCCGCGACTGCCGCGTTCCAGGCCTGCCCTTTGTCAATCACCCTCAAATTCGTTGAAAGTTCTTTTCGATCTCCCGGCGGGTAATTCGCAGAACGACGGGCCGGCCATGCGGGCACACGCTCGAATACGCCGTGCGGCGCAGCTCTTCGAGGATGTATCGCATTTTCTCCAGCGTGAGCGGGTAATTGGCTTTCACGGCTGCATGACAGGCCATCGTTGCGGCGATTCGACGGAGTGCCTCATCCACGCGCGAGCCGCCGCCGAACCCGTCCAGGTCCTCCGCCAGCGCGCGAACGGCGGCTTCGCAATCGGCTGGATCGAGCAACGCGGGAACGGCGGACAACCGCACACTCGCGCCGCCGAAGTCCTCAATCTCCAGGCCGACCCGGTCGAGCGTCGCCGCATGCTGCATCAGCGCCTGACGTTGAGACGGAGACAGGTCCACCACGATCGGCGCGAGCAACCGCTGACTCTCCATTCGACCGGTCGTGAGCCGTTCGATCGCCTGTTCGAACAGGACGCGTTCGTGCGCGACGTGCTGATCGACTATCGCGATACCCTCATCATCAATCGCGATGATGAAGGTGTCGCGGAACTGACCGAGCGGGATCATCGGACGCAGGTTCGCGGGATTCGCCGGATCGACTCCTGCGGCGGTCGCCACCGCGGTGGAGCCGGTGATGACCGATGAGCCAAGCCCCGCGGGTTCGCCGCTCCAACGGTTGCCAATGGCCGCACCAGCGAGCACGCCGGGGATTGCCATCGGACGCGGATCGTCGGTCGGCGCGATTTCATGCGTGAGTTGCAGTTCCGGCGCGCGCCCCTGTCCGAGCGCATCGCTCAGTGCCCGGCGCAGCACTTCGTGAACGAGGGACTGTTCGAGAAACCTGACTTCTGCCTTGGTCGGGTGTACGTTCACGTCGACGCGGTCCGGCGGAATCTCGATGAAGAGGTGCACTTCCGGACTGCGCTCCTTGATGGTGGCCACGCTGTAGGCGTCGATGATGGCGTGGGCGATTGTTCGATCCCGGACGATGCGGCGATTGACGAATACGTTCTGCGCGCCCCGCACAGGACCCTGGTCGCCGAGTGCCGCGACGTATCCGTCAATCCGCAGACCAGCCGCCTCCTTGCGCAACGGCACGAGGTCCGGACGATCGCCGAATAGTTGATAAAAACGTTCCGCCAGCGTGGCTGCCGGCGGGCATTCGAGCAAGGTCCGGCCCCCGCCACCAGCTCCCCCGCCGCTCGTCAGCGTAAAGCCGACCTCGGGATAACCGAGCGCCATCTGCGTCAGCAGACGCGAGACCTGGCTCGCCTCCGCGGCATCGGATTTGAGGAACTTTCGCCTGGCTGGCAGGTTGTAGAAGAGATCCGCCACCTCGATACACGTCCCGGGCGGTGCGCCAACCTCGCGGACGGACGAAACGGTCCCTCCGTTGATACGGATCTCGGTGCCCGATTCATGGTGTCGAGGACGAGTTCGGAGCACGAAACGGGAAACGGAAGCGATACTCGGCAGGGCTTCCCCTCGAAAACCCAGGGTTCGAATCGCACTGAGATCTTCAGGCGCGGCGATCTTGCTCGTGGCATGGCGCTCGACGGCGAGTTCCGCGTCCTCCGGATCCATGCCCTCGCCGTCATCCTCGACCCGAATCAGCTTCTTCCCGCCAAACTCGATCGTCACACCGATCCGCGTCGCGCCCGCATCAATCGCGTTCTCGACGAGCTCCTTGACGACGGAGGCGGGCCGCTCGACGACTTCTCCAGCGGCGATCTGGTTAGCGAGATGAAGTGGAAGACGATGGATGCGGGACACGGGTTAGAGCCATTGCTTCTTCCTGAACATGACGAGCATCGCCACGGAAATAGCCAGCATCAGCGCAAACACCCACCAGAATTGAATGCGTTCACCGCCGGGCAGGTGCGGCAGCGTAACGTTCATTCCCCACATCCCGGTGAGCACCGTCAGCGGCATGAAGATCGTAGCAATGACCGTGAGAACTTTCATCACCCCGTTCAACTGGTTCGAAACGGTTGAAAGGTGGGCCTCGAGGAGGCTGGTGATGCGATCCTGAAAGTAGGTGGCCTCGTCCGCGAGGCGCACGAGATGGTCGTGCACGTCCCGATAGCGATACGCGAGCGGTTCGGAGATTTGTGGGAACTCTCGACGGGCGAGGCGACCGACGACGTCGCGCTGCGGCAGCACGACGCGGCGCAGCGACGCCACGTCGCGTTTGAAATCGAGGATTCGCCGGACGAGCTCGGGTTTGGGCCGGCTGAACACGTCGTGCTCGAGCGAGTCGAGCCGATCCTGGAGTTTGTCCGTCTCGGGCCGATAGTTGTCGACCATGGTATCGATGATGCGGTGCATCAACGCGGCGGGACCTTCGCCAAGCAGCCGGCTGTCCCGCGTGCAGATGTCCTGCAGCTTGCTGACGGACCTCGACGCGTGCTTTCGGACCGTCACCAGATAATGGGGGCCGAGAAAAAAATCGACATCCTGGGTTCGAAATCGGTGTTCGCGCGCGCGGAAGTCAATGCCGTGCAGGATGACGTAGAGATACCCGTTATAGGCCTCGACCTTCGGATGGTGAATGTCCGCGATTGCGTCCTCGACCGCCAGCTCGTGGAAGTGAAAAAGGTCGGTGAGCACGCGGCTCTCGTCGGGGGTCGGATCCTTCAAATCGGCCCAAAACGGCACCGCCGTTTCCGGACGCAACCAGGCCGGGTCCACGGCGTCTGCTACGCGTGTGGTCCCGTCCTGGTGCACGTAAATGCTGATCAATCGCCGACCTTGACCTGAAGCGCCGCCTGCGCCGCGGCGAGCCGAGCCACGGGAATGCGGTAGGGCGACGCGCTGACGTAGTCGAGCCCGACTTTTTCGAAGAAGTGGATCGACGAGGGATCGCCGCCGTGCTCGCCGCAGATCCCCACTTTGAGGTCGCTCCGTGTCGATCGTCCCAGTTCGACGCCCATCGCGACGAGTTTGCCCACGCCCACCGTGTCAATCGTCGCGAAGGGATCTTTGTCGAGGATCTTCTTGTCCTGGTAGGCACCGAGGAACTTGCCGATATCATCGCGCGAGAAACCGAAGGTCAACTGCGTGAGATCGTTCGTCCCGAACGAGAAGAACTGCGCCTCGGTGGCAATTTCATCCGCCGTCGCCGCACCGCGCGGCACCTCGATCATCGTCCCGACCAGATACGTGATCTTGACGCCCTGCTCCTTCATCACGTCCGCCGCAACGCGGTCAACAATAATTTTCTGATCGCGCAGCTCTTTGACATGGCCGACGAGCGGGATCATGATTTCGGGAACAACTTTCACCCCTTCTTTGGCGAGTTGACAGGCGGCTTCGATAATCGCGCGCGCCTGCATCTCGGTAATCTCCGGATAGGTGATGCCGAGACGGACGCCGCGATGGCCGAGCATCGGGTTGAACTCGTGCAGCTGTTCGACGCGGCGGAGCAGCGTGTGCTTCTCCTGGAGTTCCTTGCCGGTGCGGCCTTGCGCTTCCATCTTCGCGATTTCCACCATGAGGTCCTCACGCTTTGGCAGGAACTCATGCAGCGGTGGGTCGATCGTCCGGATGGTGACCGGCGAGCCATGCATCGCCTTGAACACGCCGTAAAAGTCACCGCGCTGAAGCGGAAGCAGTTCGTTGAGCGCCTTCCGGCGATCCGCCTCGTTGTCGGCCAGAATCATCCGCTGGACGATTGGTATCCGGCCGTCGCCGAAGAACATGTGCTCGGTTCGGCACAGCCCGATGCCGCGGGCGCCGAAGCGATACGCGGTTTCAGCCTGATCCGGCTGATCCGCGTTGGCGCGAATCCCGAGGCGCCGGAATTGGTCGGCCCAAGAGAGCAATCTGTCGAAACGCTGGTAGAGATCCGACTCCGACGCTTTCATCTGACCGGAGATCACCTGCAGAATCTCGCTCGGCTTGGTCGCGACCTGCCCGATTTTCACCTCGCCGGTCAGCCCGTCAAAGGAAACGAAGTCACCTTCCTTGATTGTTTTGCCATCGACGGTGAACGATCGCGAGGCTTCGACGATTTCGAGCGCACCCGCACCCACTACGGAAGGCTTGCCCATCTGCCGGCCGACAACCGCCGCGTGGGACGTCATGCCTCCCGTCGCCGTCAGGATTCCTTCGGCGACGAACATGCCATGGATGTCATCGGGCACCGTTTCCTTGCGAACGAGAATCACCTTCTTCTTCTGCCTCGTCCACTCCACGGCCGCGTCCGCCGTAAACACGGCCTGGCCTGATGCCGCGCCAGGAGACGCCGGCAATCCCTTCGTGGCAACCGGCAGCGCCTTCCAGGCCTTCGGGTCGAACACCGGCGCGAGCAGTTGCGAAATGGACTCCGGATCGACCTGCAGAACGGCTTCTTTCGGTGTGATGAGTTTCTCTGCGACGAGATCGGTCGCGATCATGACGGCGGCATAGCCGGTGCGCTTGCCGTTTCTGGTCTGCAACATGAACAGGCGATCGTCCTGGATGGTGAACTCGAAATCCTGGACGTCGCGGTAATGCTTCTCGAGCCGTGTCGTGATCTGCCGAAGCTGTTTGTAAGCCTCGGGCATGACCTTGTCGAGGTCGGTGATCGGCTGCGGCGTCCGGATGCCCGCCACCACGTCCTCTCCCTGTGCATTGACGAGAAACTCGCCGTAAAACTCGTGGGCGCCGGTGGCCGGGTTGCGGGTAAAGCCCACTCCGGTGGCCGACCGATCGCCGGTATTGCCAAACACCATGGCCTGCACGTTCACGGCCGTGCCGATCGAGTCGGGAATCTCATAAATACGCCGGTACTCGATCGCTCTCGCGTTATTCCACGAACGGAAGACCGCGTCGCGCGCTCCGCGAAGCTGCTCGAGAGGGTCCTGCGGAAAGTCTTTGCCGGTGCGGCGGCGGACCACTGCTTCATAGCGGGTGACGACCTCACGCAGCGCCTGTTCGTCGAGGTCGGTGTCGAGGTGCACCTTCCGCGCTTTCTTGACCGCCTCGAATTCCTTTTCGAAGACATCCTTCGGAATCTCGAGGACGACGTTGCCGAACATCTGGATGAACCGGCGGTAGCTGTCGTAGGAAAAACGGCCGTTGCCGGTCCGCGCCTTCAATCCTTCCACCGTCTTGTCGTTGAGGCCCAGATTCAGGATGGTGTCCATCATCCCGGGCATCGAGAACTTTGCGCCGGATCGAACGGACACGAGCAGCGGGTTCTTGACGTCCCCCAGTTTCGCGCCCGCTGACTTCTCGAGCTTCTTGAGTTGCTCGATCATTTCTCTATCGACGGCAGCTGCCGTTTTCCGGCCGTGTTTGTAGTAGAGCGTGCACGCCTCGGTTGAGATTGTGAAGCCCGGAGGGACCGGCAATCCGGCGTTGGTCATCTCGGCGAGGCCCGAGCCTTTTCCGCCGAGCAGATCCTTCATGTTCCGATTGCCTTCGGCTTTGCCGCTTCCGAAGAAGTACACGAATTTGCCCGTGCCTCCCTTCCTCTCGGCGCCTCGGCTGCGCGTACTTTTCTTGCCGGCTTCACTCCGTCGCCTCGCGCTCGCTGCAGGCGCTTTCGCTTTCTTTGCCATCGATGTCGTCTACTCCGTTTGAGGAACGATTTCCGAAATGTCTGCAAGTGCCAGAATCAGATCGCGCAGCTCGGCCATCAGTGCCAGCCGCGCGTTGCGGGTCCGTGCTTCGTCCACCATGACGAAGACCTCGTTGAAGAATCGATCCACGGCCGGCCGGAACCCCGCAATCTCGCTAAAGGCGCGCTTGTAGTCTGCCGACGCGATCGCTTGCGCAACACGAGGCCGGCGCACTGCCAACTCGTCCACGAGCGCCCGCTCCGCGGGTTCCGTGAGCGTTTGTGGATCGAGCGCCGCCGTGTCCGTCCGTTCCCTGGCAATGTTCTTTACGCGCTTGAACAGCATCGCGAGGGCCTGGAAGTCAGCCGACGAGCGCATCGTCTGCAACGCCTCGGCGACTCGTCGCGCCCGGAGGGGGGTCACACCTGGCGAGGCCGTGGCGGCGCGAACAACCTCTATGGGATATCCGCGTTGTTCGAGCGCATATCTCACACGTTCGGTCGCGAACGCGACGACGTCTGCCTGCGCCTCGGGCACCAGTCGCAGGAGATCCAGCTCACGATCGACGCCCGTCAGTTCCGGAAGATCCATGAGGACACGGACAATCCCGTGCATCTGTCGTCTCAGGCCGAAGGGATCACGAGAGCCCGTGACCTTCTCGCCTGCGCCAAAAAGCCCTACGACCGTATCGAGCTTGTCGGCGAGAGACACCGCGGCCCAACTCACCGCCGCTGTGCCGAGTGGCTCGCGTGAAGGGGGCGCATCGGCTTCGACGCCTATCGGCAGGTAGTGATAGTAGATCGCCTTCCAGACCTGCTCGGGCAGACCCTGCTCCCGCGCGTAAATGCCTCCCATCGTCCCCTGCAGTTCGGGAAACTCGAAGACCATGTCGCTCGTCAGGTCCGCTTTCGCCAGCCGCGCCGCCCTCGCCGCGTGACCGGCTTCCGCTGAAAGCCCGAAGGCCTCGGATGCGATCCAATGCGCGAGCCGCTCGATTCGCTCCGCCTTGTCGCGATAGCTCCCGAGCTTCTTGTGGAACAGGACGGTGTGGAGCCGCTCCATGCGCGACTCCAGCGGGATCTTGCGATCCGCGTCCCAGAAAAACCGGGCATCCCGCAGCCGTGCCGTGACCACGCGCTCGGTGTTCTTCGCGATCAGGCGCTCGTCCTGTGGTTGGGTATTCACCACCGCGAGAAACGCCTCTTTGAGTTCTCCGCGATCCGACACCACGGGAAAATAATGTTGGTGGTGCACCAGCGTCGTGACCAGCACTTCTTCAGGGAGCGCGAGGAAAGAGGGGTCGAAGAAGCCCGCGACCACGCTGGGGAACTCCACGAGATCAGCGACCTCATCGATGAGCGCCGCGTGTTCTTTGAGCTGCACTCGCCCGCCGAGACGTCGCGCGTGCATCTCGAGCGACCGGACGATACGCTCTCGCCGTTCGGTGTGATCGAGAACGACAAAATGTTCCTTCAACCGTGCCTGGTACTCGTCGAAGCTGCGAACTTTGATCGAGCGCCCCGCCCGGCCGCTGGTGGCCAGGAATCGGTGCCCGTAAGTGAGCGCGCCAGACTCGACGTCCTGAACGAGCGAACTGGCCGCATTCGCCGCGCGGCCAATCGTGAAGGGAACGACGCGGCCGCCATAGAGGAACAGCAGCCACCTGATTGGACGTCCAAACAGCAACTCTCCGCGGCCGTCATCGAGCACGGCGTCCCAGTGCATCTGCTTGGGAAAGGACAAGTCGCGAAGCAGGCCGGACATCAGGTCCGGCAAAGCGTCGACGGCGCTTTTTCCACGGACATGTTTGTGGAACACGAGATATTCACCGCGAGGGGTCTGCTTGCGGGCAAGTGCCTCGAAAGCGACGCCCTGCTTTTTCGCAAACCCGAGCGCTGCTGGCGTGGGGCTCCCGTCTTTTCCGATGGCCGCGGCCACCGGCGGACCGCTGATCTCTTCCTCCAGATCCTCCTGACGCTCTGCAATCCGTGGCACGTGCGCGGTGAGACGCCGCGGAGTCGCGAAGCTCTCGACGGGCGCGCCCGCCGCAATTCGAAGATCTTTGAGATGGACCTCAATGCGAGTCTGAAGCTGCCGCGTCAAGCCTGGCAGCCATGCTGCGGGTAACTCTTCGACGCCGATTTCGATCAGGAGTTCTCTATCCATCAGCGGATCACGCCGTCTGCGCTGCGGGTTCCTCGCCGACCCATGCCTTGGCGATGGCAACAGCCAGTTGTCGAACGCGCAGGATGTAGGCGGTGCGCTCGGTCACGCCGATGCCGCCGCTTGCGTCGAGCAGATTGAACATGTGCGAACACTTCAGGCAGTACTCGTGCGCGGGCAGAATGAGACCGGAGGCGAGGAGTGTCTGCGCGAGCAGGTAGTACTGATCGAACATCGTGCGATGCAGCGCCGTGAACTCCGCCCGCGGCATGTTGATTTGACCGAACGCGTACTTCGATTGTTCGACTTCATCCCGGTGCCTGACGTCGCGATATTTCACGCCGTTCGCCCATTCCAGATCGAAGACATCGTCCACATCCTGCAGAGCCATGGCGAGACGTTCGAGACCGTAGGTCAGCTCCACCGAAACCGGGGAGAGATCGATCCCGCCAGCCTGCTGAAAGTAGGTGAACTGCGTGATCTCCTGTCCGTCGAAGAGCACCTGCCAGCCAATGCCCCATGCGCCAAGTGTTGGGGACTCCCAGTTGTCCTCTTCGAAGCGCACGTCGTGCGTCCGCAGGTCGATGCCCGACGCTTCCAGACTCTGCAGATAGAGCTGCTGCACTTCGTCTGGAGCGGGCTTGAGAATCACCTGGAACTGATGGTGCTTGAACAGACGGTTGGGGTTCTCACCGAAGCGACCGTCGGCCGGACGACGAGAGGGCTGGACGTACGCGACATTCCAGTGGTCGGGTCCGAGCACACGCAGGAACGTCTCCGCGTGCATGGTGCCGGCGCCCATCTCGACGTCGAGGGGTTGCTGAAGCAAGCACCCGTGGGTGGACCAGAACTCCGACAGCTTGAAAATCAGTTGTTGCAGCGTGACCATTCAGCGTTATCGAGTGTGGCGCATCTCGCGCAACACGCGGCTGGACTTCAGCTCCTTCTCGAGATGCAGACTGATGAGGCGCCGGTGCGCCGTCTCGAGCTGCCTGGCTGACTGCGGCGAGAGCGCCAACGCGTCAACGGCCTCCGGGGCGATGGATGCCGAGGCTTTCAGGAATTGCATCCCCTCGCCGGACACTACGGAGCCGTTGTTCGACGGTCCGCAGCCACGACAGATGAAGACCTGATCCCGCGGCGGCATGACCGCTCCTTCCCGCAGTGTTCCTCCGCAGCCCGCACAGGCGTTGATCGCCGGGTACACACCCTGCAGCCGCAGCAACCAGTATTCGAAGTATCGGGCCAGCCGTTCGATGGAAGTCCCGGCTGCGAGCGCGTCGATAATCGACGAACCAAGCCGAAACAGCCGCTCGTCGGCATGGGCTTCGGGCGCCCACTCGTCAATCAACTCGGCGAAATACCCGACGTGTCCGAGCGCCCCGAGCATCGAATCAGGGCCGGCGAGGCTCGACGCCGACATCGGACTCCTCGTCGGCTCGACATAATTGATCCGCACCAGTTCGCGCTGCTCGCGCTCGTAGTACGCAACCCCGGCACGCGTCATCGGCTCGAGCGCACCCATGTATCGTGAGCGCGGACGCCGAGCCCCCTTCGCCACGCCCCGCTTCTTGCCTCGATCGCGCGTCAAGAACACCACGATCCGATCCGCTTCCCCCAGTTTGTAGGTACGGAGAATCAGCGCCTCGGACGTGTAAACGGGCATTCTATCCTGCTTTTTGCAGATAGCGCAGGAACAGCGCACCGAGGCCGAGGAACGAGAGGAAGCCGAACACGTCGGTCAGCGTCGTGATGAACACCGCCGATCCGAGCGCCGGATCTACTTTCAGCGCGCGCAGGGACAACGGGATGAGCGTGCCTGCCGTCGCCGCAATGAACATATTGATGATCATCGCCAGCGCCAGGATGCCGCCCAGGATCGGATCGCCCTTGAACAACCACACGACCATCGCACCGATGAGCCCGCACGCCAGGCCGTTGCCGAGGCCAACCGCCGCCTCTTTGAACAGCGCCTTTCGAGTGTTGCCCCAGGTCAACTCTCCCAGCGCGATGCCGCGGACGATGACCGTGAGCGTCTGGGTCGCGGCATTGCCGCCCATGCCGGCGACGACCGGCATGAACACCGCCAGCGCGGTCACGACGCCAATCGTCGTTTCGAACACGCCGACGACAGACGCGGCGAGAAACGCCGTGGCAAGATTGATCACGAGCCAGGGCAGGCGCTTGCGGAGCGATTCACTCGCTTTGGTGAACACACGGTCGTCACCCGCGACACCGGCGAGACGATACACGTCCTCAGTTGCTTCATCCTTGATGACGTCGATCACGTCATCCACGGTGATCACACCGACGAGTTTGTTCTCCTCGTCGACAACCGGGATGGCGAGCAGATTGTAGGACGCCACCTGCCGCGCGACTTCCTCCTGGTCCATGTCCGCGCGCACGCTAATCAGATCCGTCGTCATGATCCGCTTGAGCGGCGTGGTGGGAGGCACCAACAGGAGCCGGCGCAGCGAGACGACTCCGACGAGATGGCGCCGGACATCGATGACGTAGAGATAGAACACCATTTCGACGTCGCGGGAGCCCTGCAGCGCCGTGATCGCCTCCGATGCCGTCACGTCCTCCGAAAGCGCGAAGACTTTCGGGTTCATGATGCGGCCGGCGGTCTGCTCCGCGTACTCGAGCAGCTCGCCGACATCCGCCCCGGCCGGCCGTTTCTGAATCAATTCCAGAACGGCGGCCGACAGCTCGTTCGGCAGGTGATCGATGATGGCCGCCGCGTCGTCCGACGGCAGCTCCTGCGTCAACTTGACGATCTCTTCCGGGGTCCGGCCGGCCAGGAGGGCGGCCCCGGCCTCGGGTCCGAGTTCGCTCAACGCCTCCATCGCGAGGCGGCTGTTCCGATCGACCAGCAGCGAAAACGCGGACTGCCGATCTTTCTCAGGCAGCTCGGAGAAGAGCTGCGCGAGGTCGGCGGGGTGCTGTTTGTGGAGCAGGTTGACGAGGTTCGCCGTGGCGCCCATCCGCAGCAGGCGCTTCACCGAATCGAGGACGACGTCGAGTTTTCGCTGGGGCATGGAGCAGTTCGTCTCGCGAAGTCGAACTGTTCAATTTAACACGAAGAGGGTTCAGAAAGGGTTCAGAGGAGGTTCAGAAAAGGTTCAGGGGAGGTTCAAAGGTTCAGAAGAGGTTCAAAGGTTCAGAAGAGGTTCAAAGGTTCCGGGGACGTTCAAAGGAGGTTCAAAGGTTCAGGAGAGGTCCAGCGACGGCGAGCGGCTTTCGTTGCTTCCAATTCGCAAACTCGAGACTCTGCCGGGGCAGGTGCACGATGCAGGTTTGCAGCGTCGTCTACGGGAACACGGCGGCCAGGGCTTCCTCCATCCCTTTGAGGCCATCGGTCACCGCAATCAGGATGTCCTGGAGTGCCTTCTTGAACCGCCGCGAGGCAGTTTCGATTTCTTCGGCGGTCAGCGGGCTGTCACGGGCGATCTGGTCGATGATTTCAGCGGGGCATGGCGACTCCTATGCTATGTCCCACACAAAATTGCTGACGCCCTCCTTGAACCCTTTCTGAACCCTTGAACCCTTTCTGAACCCTTGAACCCTTTCTGCACCCTCTCTGAACCCTTCTGAACCCCTTCTGAACCCTTTCGACCTACTCCGCCTTCTCGATGTGAACGAGATACGCCTCGACCATCAGCAGATTCTTCTCACCCGACTGCCGGATGACGCTGAGCAGGCGGTCCATCTTCACCACTTCCTCGAGCTGCTCGTCGATGAACCATTGCAGAAAGCTTTGCGCCAGGTAGTCGTTCTGCTTGACCGCGAGGTCCATTAAGGCGGTGATCTGACGGGTCACCTCCTGCTCCCACTTCAGGGCGGCACCGACGGCTTCTTCAGCGGAAGCAAACGACGGGGTGGGCGCAGGGATAGTCGGTATCCGCAGTTCGGCCTTCGTATCGAGCAGGTACTGGACGAACTTCATGGCGTGCTGCTTTTCCTCGTCCGCCTGTTCGAAGAAGATCTTCGCCAGAAGCCTGAGCTGGCGCTCGCTGAAGTGCGCCGCGATGCTGATGTATTGCATGCTCGCGCCAAACTCGTGACCGATCTGTTCGTTGAATGCTTTCGCAAGTTCCTTGCTGATGAGCACGTCGTCTCTCCTCACTGTCGTCTCGCTCTATCGGTTCCGGCGGGCTGTCGGACGGCGCGCCGTGCGCGGCACGCCCAATTCATCGAGCGTGCGATCGTCGTTGCGCCAGTCTGCATTGACTTTGACACGCAAGTCCAGAAACACCTTCGTCTCAAAACACTTCTCGAGGTCGTGCCGGGCCTCCGTGCCGATCCGCTTCAGCATTTCTCCGCCCCGACCGATCACGATACCTTTCTGCGACTCCTGCTCGACATAGATCGTGCAATAAAGTCGCAGGATACGCCCGCGATCTTCTTCGTCGAACTGATCGACCGTGACGGCAGTCGAAAAGGGCAATTCGGCTCGCGTGTGCTGCAACAGTTTTTCCCGAACCGTTTCCGCGACCAGCGATCGCTCTGGCTGGTCCGTCAAAAAGTCGTCGGGGTAGAGCGGCTCTCCTTCCGGCAGCTGCTCGAGAAGCACTCGTTCGAGCTGCTCCACCCCGTCGCCAGTTCGGGCGGAGACAGGAACAATCGCGACGAAGTCGTGCCACCTGCGGGCGCGGTCGATGAGGGGCAAGAGCTTCGCTTTGGCGACCAGATCGATCTTGTTGAGAACGAGCACCACAGGTGATTTGACATCCTGCAACAAGCCCGACACGTACTCGTCGCCGCGACCCGGTTTCGTCGCAGCATCGAATACGAGGCCCACGACATCCACTTCGCGGAGCGTCTCGATGGCGGCATCCACCATACGCACGTTCATTCGATGCAGAGGCCGGTGGATACCTGGTGTATCGACAAACACGATCTGACCGTCCGGGTAGTTCTTGACGGCGAGAAGACGGTTGCGTGTCGTCTGTGGTTTGTCCGACACGATCGCGACCTTCGCGCCGACCAGCGTGTTGATCAGCGTGGACTTGCCAGAGTTGGGGCGGCCGACGAATGAGACGTAACCCGAACGCATCGCAACCGCCTACTGCGCGGCCAACGGCTTCGCCTCGATGTCGAGCTGGACGATCGGTGCAATGCCTGTCTTCTTCAACGGCTCCTCGATGGTTGCGCGGTCTCCGACGATGACGATCGCGAGATGATCGAGGTCGAGATACTGCTTCGCGACGCGGACGATGTCCTCTTTGGTGACCGCACCGATGAACCTGGCATACTGCTGGTAGTAATCGTCCGGGAGCCCCTGGACCCAGAGGTTTGTCAGGGCTGAATTGATCGCGCCGACCGAAGCGAACGTTCCCGGCAGACGCTGGATGAGCGAATCCTTTGCCGTCGCAAGCTCCTCATCGGTGACCGGCCTCGCACCCTGGATTCCCCGCAGCTCCTTCATGAATTCCACCAGAGCCGCGTCAGACTTCTCGGTCACGATGTCCCCGCCCGTGCGGAACGGGCCCGGTCCTTTTCCGTACTGGAAATTCGAGGACACGCCGTAGCTGTAGCCCTTTTCTTCGCGAATGTTGGCGTTCAGTCTCGACTGGAACATGCCGCCGAGCATCGTGTTCATGACCTGGAGCGGAAAGAAGTCAGGCGTCGATCGCGGCGGACCCGGTCGGCCGATCGCGAATGTGGATTGTGCGGCACCAGGCTTATCAACCAAAAAGATGGTGGTCTGTCTGACTGTTGGGACGGGTGGATACGAGAACGATGGCCGCGTGCCGGCATTGGGCCACGGGGACAGGGCTCGCTCGATCACCGGCTTCACCGCCGCCGCAGTCACATCCCCAACGATTGTGACGAGCGCTCGTCCTGGCTGGAAGTACGCCCGGTGAAACGCAGCGACATCGTCGCGGGTTACGGACTTGATCGTATCCTCCGTAACGACTCTTCCGTAGGGATGATCCGTTCCATACAGTACGCGTGGGAAGACGCGGGCCGCGATCGCGCCCGGCTGCGCGCGAGCCTGCGTCAGGGCAACGAGCCTTTGACCGCGAAGCCGCTCGAGCGCATCCGCGGGAAACACGGAGTTCACGAGCATGTCCACAAGAATGTCCAGCGTCGCGGGAAACTTCGTCGAGGTCGAAACGAAGCCTATGCTTCCACTCTCGCCGCCGACGTTTGCGAAGATCGAGGTGCCGAGCAGTTGGAGTGCGTTCGACAACGCTTCGGCGTTGCGCGTCCTGGTCCCTTCACTCAGCATGGCTGCCGCAAGCGAGCCCGTTCCCTGCTTGCCTGCCGTTTCGAACTGATCCGTGCCGCCGAGAAATGTAATGGAGAAAGAAACGAGCGGCAGGTCGTGTTTTTCCGCGACGATGAGATCCGCGCCATTGGCGAGCGTGCCTTTCGTCCACACCGGCACGCGGAGCGTGGGCGGTGTGCCGGGTGCAGGCGGCTTCTTGCGATCGAACCCCTGCTGCGCCGACAGCCCCAGTGACAGCGTCAGCATGAGACCGATGGAGAACAGACGTCTCATCGCTCACCTGCCGGTTTCTTCGCGTCGTAATCGGTGACGCGCTCGCTCTGGTCCGGCTTGGCGGCCTGATCCAACTTTCCCTGCGGAACGACGCTCAACACGACACGTCCGCGCGTCAGATACTTGTTGGCCACGCGCTTGACGTCTTCGGCCGTCACCGCCAGCGATTTCTGATAATCGCGGCGGAACGCGCCCGGATCGCCCTGATATCCAGCGCCATCGGCGAGTTGGAAGGATTTTCCAAGATTCGACTCGAGTCCACGAATGAACGAGAGTTCCAGGCCGGCAACGGCCTTTTGAATCTCCTCCGGGGTGGGTCCCTCGGCTTTTAGTCGTTCGATGATGGCGTCGGAGGCAGCTTCAAGGTTGGTCAAGGTGTGACCGGGCCGCGGCGTGATCGTCAACACAAATTCGCCGACGTCCTCGTTCGTGTCCTGACCCGCGATCGCCGAGGCGGCCGACTGCTCGTCGTACACCAGGGGTTTCGTGATCCGCGCCGTTCGCGATCCGGCGAGAATCTCGGCCAACACGTCGAGCACGAACCGGTCGTCGTTCTTGATTCCAACCGTTGGCCACTGCACGTAGAGGCGAGGCACTTGGACGCGGTCCTCGTACACCAGGCGCTTCTCGGCCGTCAGGGTCACCGGCGACACGGACGGGCGAGTAATCGGCTTCCCCTTCGGAAAGCCCCCGAAGTACTTTTCGACCCACGCCTTGGTCTGCGCCGGATCGAAGTCGCCCACGATCGCGAGGAACGCGTTATTGGGCGCGTAATAGAGTCGAAAGAAGCTCTTCACATCCTCTTCGGATGCAGCCGAAAGATCAGCCATGCTGCCGATCACGCTCCACGAGTATGGATGCGTTGATGGATAGGTCGCGTGGGACAGGATCTCGGAGACACGGCCGTAGGGCTGATTGTCAATCCGCTGCCGCCGCTCGTTCTTCACGATATCCCGTTGTGCGTTCAGTTTCGCCAGGTCCAGCGAATCGAGCAGGAATCCCATCCGGTCGGATTCCAGCCACAAGGCCGACTCGAGATAATTCGACGGAACCGTTTCAAAGTACGTCGTCCGGTCGTTCGACGTCGTCCCGTTATTCGAACCGCCAACGCCCTCCGTGAGCTTGTCGTGGAGTCCATACGGCACATTGCCGGAGCCGGTGAACATGACGTGCTCGAAGAGATGGGCGAAGCCGGTGCGGCCAACGGCTTCGTTCTTCGATCCCACGTGGTACCAGACGTTCACCGCCACTGTCGGCGTCGAACGATCGGTCGAGAGAATGACGGTCAAGCCGTTCGAAAGCGTGTAGGTCTCGAACGGCAGCCGCAGCGTGTCCGTGCCGCTTGCGCGAGCACGGTCCGCGGGCGCCTGGGCCGCAACTGAACAAGCAAGGACCAACAACATGCTGGTGGCGATCCGATGGAATCGTGTCCGCACGCCTGCTCCTTTCCAGCTCATCGTTCTTCCACTGCCGAAGGCTCGGGCGCGGCCTTGCGCACGCGGACCTTGTGAATGCGCCGGCGTTCCGCTTCGAGCACTTCGACGATCAAGCCATCGATTTCGAAGGTTTCGCCGACGGCTGGCACGCGTCCGACGCGCGTCAACACGTAACCGCCAACGGTCTCGAATCCGTTTCCTTCGATATCCACGCCGAGCCGGTCGCGGAACTCATCAATACTCACTTTTGCGCTGAAAACAAACGTGCCGTCCCCCTCGTCCACGATCGGTTCGGACTCGACATCGTACTCGTCGCGAATTTCACCGACGATCTCCTCGAGCAGATCTTCAATGGTGACCAGCCCGGCCGTGCCGCCATACTCGTCGACCACGATGGCGATCTGCACCTGCTTGCGCTGGAACTCCTTGAGCAATTCCGGCACTCGCTTGGTTTCCGGGACAAAGGTCGCTGGCCGGAGCAGGCCCTCGATCGAAGCGTCGGCGTGGATCGGACCGTCGATCAACTGGATCAGATCTTTGACGAAAACGACGCCGACGATGTTGTCCAGGTTCTCGCGATAGACGGGGAATCTGGAGTACTCCTGCTCCCGGAAGAGGGCGCGGAGGTCGGCGATCGTCGAGTTGTCGCGGATCGCCACGATGTCGGGCCTCGGCGTCATGACTTCTCGGACCAGAGTGCCGCCGAAATCGACGATCGACTGCAGCAGCCTCCGGCTTTCACCTTCGATGAGGCCCTGTTCGGCGCCGGCCTCGGAGCCGTGAGGCGCCTCGGCTTCCTCGGGGGCCGTATCCCCGGCAACCGCCGGACGGTCCCGGTCGCGGCGCCCGTGATCGATGAGCCGGACCAGGCTTCCGGTCAACGGATGTAGAAAGCGCGCGGCCACGTCGAACGGCGGCAGCAGCAGCACCAGGATCCGTTCGGGGTTCGTCCGCACGATGAGCAATGGCAGCACGTGCTCGCACAACAGGATGAACACGAACACGAACAGCAGCAGCATGCCGATGGATTGGAAGCCGGTCGCCCCCGTCAGAATCGCAATGCACATCGTCGCCAGCGAGAAGATCAAGCCCAGGAGCAGACGGGCGGGGACGAACAACAGAATGGGATCGTCGAGATAGAAGGCGAGTCGATCGCCGCGCGCGCCACGTTCGGCCATGAAGCGCAGCGACAGGCGCATCAGCGCACTGAACGCAGATTCAATCGTGCCGACGTACACGGCCGCCACCGCGAGCAGGAGCAGGATGACGGGAATCATGCTTGCCCGCCGGAGCGCTCCTCGCGAAGGCTGGTCCGGGCGATGAGGCCAGCCGAAAGGCCCCCTTTGCGTCGCAAACGCGATTCCACGCGCGCCATCGCGCCGTTGTCTCGCCGGTCCTCGTGATCGTAGCCCAGCAAGTGCAGCAGCCCGTGCAGCGCCAGAATGCGCAGCTCGTTTCGAAGCGGGTGCCGCATTTCGGTGGCCTGGCGCCGAGCGACGCCGGTGGCAATGACGATGTCGCCCAGGAAACCTTTCTCGTTCGAGGGAAACGCCAAGACGTCAGTGGGAGCGTTCTTTCGGCGATATTTGTGGTTGAGCGCGCGGACCTGCGAGTCGGGTGCGAGGGCGATCGCCACTTCGCCGCGCACGCGTGCGGGCACGACGGAGGTGAGCCATCGCCCCAAACCCCCGTCGCGGACCGGACGGCCGCGACCGTCGGTCACAATCACGCGAAGGCGGCTACTGTCGGGATCCACCGTACGATTCGTACGCCTTGACGATTTGCTGCACCAGCTGGTGCCGCACCACGTCCCGATCGTCGAACTGGATGAAGGCGATTCCTTCGATCTGTCCGACGACCTTCATTGCTTCGACGAGACCCGAGGTACGTCCCGTCGGCAGATCGATCTGCGTGATGTCGCCCGTAATCACCGCCTTCGAGCCGAACCCGAGACGGGTCAGGAACATCTTCATCTGCTCCGACGTCGTGTTCTGCGCTTCGTCCAGAATGACGAAGGCGTCGTTCAACGTGCGTCCGCGCATGAACGCGATAGGTGCAACCTCAATCGTGCCCCGCTCGACGAGCCGTTCGGCGCGCTCCACGTCCAGCATGTCGTAGAGGGCGTCGTACAGGGGCCGCAGGTATGGATTGACTTTCTCCTGCAGGTCGCCCGGCAGGAAGCCCAGCTTCTCGCCTGCTTCAACGGCCGGCCGCGCCAGGATGATGCGATTCACTTTCTTGGCAAGCAGGAAAGCCACGGCCTGCGCCATCGCCAGGTAGGTCTTTCCCGTCCCGGCGGGACCGATGCCAAACACGATGTCGTACGCCTCGATGGCGTCGAGATACTTGCGCTGGTTCAGGCTCTTCGGCTGGACCTGCCGTTTGCCGGAGGTTCTCGTCGAGCGGAGGAAGTAGTCCGACAGATCGACGGTCTCGTCCTGCGCGACGAGTTGCGACGCCGTCCGAACATCTCCCTTCGCGAGCTTGTATCCTCCGCGCATCAAAGCCGACAGCTGATCCAGAACGCGTTCGGCTCGGCCAACGTCAGCGGAATCACCTTCGACAATCAGTTCCTGGCCGCTCGAGCGAATACGTACGTTGAACAGCGATTCAAGATGTTTGAGATTCTCGTCGTACGTCCCGAACAGAGTTTCAGCACCCTGCTCAGGAAGCGCAATCTTGCGCATGACAGTGGCTGGCGGGATGAATGTACTCCTTGGCTGCGATGTCAGTCGCTGGTCGCTAGTCGTGAGTCGCTAGTCAGTCGGCGACCACGCTTCAGACTAACATACCAGTGCCTAGTCCTCCGTCCTGAGATGCAACTCCTTGAGCTGCCTGGGGTTGACGGTCGACGGTGCTCCCGCCATCAGGTCCACCGCCTGAGCAGTCTTCGGGAAGGCAATCACGTCGCGGATCGATGGCTCGCCGCACAGGATGGCGCCGATTCGGTCCAGCCCGAGCGCGATCCCGCCATGCGGCGGCGTGCCGTATTCGAGAGCCTCGAGGAAAAACCCGAAGCGAAGGCGCGCCTCTTCGTCAGAAATCTGAAGCAGCTTGAAGATGAGGCGCTGCAACTGCTGGTCGTGGATACGAATGCTGCCGCCGGCGATTTCGCTGCCGTTCAACACGAGGTCGTAGGCGCGGGCGCGCGCCCGGCCGGGATCGGTTTCGAGCAGCGCGGCATCGCTCTCGAGCGGAGATGTAAAGGGGTGGTGCATGAACTCGTACCGCCCCTCCTCCTCGATCCACTCGAACATTGGAAAATCCACGACCCAGAGGAACGCGAACGCATTGGGATCGAGCAGCCCTTCCTTTTTGGCAACCTGGAGCCGCACTTGACCCAGGACTTTCGACGTGGCATCACGCGGTCCGGCAGCCATCAACAGCAAGTCGGAGGCGCCAGCCTGCGCCGCATCAAGCGCGCGGCGGATGGTATCCTCGCCGGCCGCTTTGAGCGCGGAACTCTGGACGGTGCCGTCGTGACGCCGCGCCCAGACCAGACCGCTCGCCCCAAGCTGCTTCGCCGACTCGGCGAGTTCGTCCAGTTCGCGGCGCGAATAGCGGGCGCCATTCGGCACGCTGATTCCGCGGATCGCTCCACCCTCCTCGAACGCCCTTCGGAACACGGTGAACGAACTGTCCTTCCAGACGCCGGAGAGATCCTGGATCTCCATGCCGCAGCGGAGATCCGGTTTGTCCGACCCGTAACGTGCGATGGCGTCGGCGTAGCGCAGGCGCTGAAACGGACGTGGCGCGTCGCGGCCGATGAGCGCCATTACGCGCCCCATCAGCGGCTCGATCAGCGAAAACACCAACTCCTCGGTGGCGAAGGACACCTCGAGATCGACCTGGGTGAACTCGGGCTGCCGATCCGCACGCAGATCTTCGTCGCGGAAGCACTTGACGATTTGAAAGTAGCGGTCCATCCCCGAGATCATCAGAATCTGTTTGAAGATCTGCGGCGATTGCGGGAGCGCGTAGAACTCTCCGGGATGCACGCGGCTCGGCACCAGATAGTCGCGCGCCCCTTCAGGTGTGGATTTCGTGAGCATGGGGGTTTCGATTTCGAGGAACCCGTGCTCGTCAAAGTACTTGCGCACTTCCATCGTCGCCCGATGCCGGAGCGTGAGATTGCGCTGCATCCGACTGCGACGCAGATCGAGGTAGCGGTACTTGAGCCGGGTATCTTCGGCGACCACGATCGACTCGTCGGCAATGGGAAACGGCGGCGTCTTCGCGTCGTTCAACAGACGGATGTCGCCGGCCTCAACCTCGACGTCTCCGGTTGACACCTTGGGATTGACCGATTCGGGAGAACGGCGGTCTACCCGGCCCAGCACCGCGACGACGTATTCGGGCCGCAGCCGCTGCGCCGCCTCGACCAGCGGGGGATTGTCCCGGACAACTACCTGGGTGATGCCGTATCGGTCGCGCACGTCGATGAACACGAGCGAACCAAGATCCCGTACTCGATGCACCCAGCCGAGCAGCACGACCTGCCTGCCGGCGTCCGCCGCGTTCAGCGCACCGCACGTGTGCGTGCGAGCAAGATCTCCGAGGGGAACGACGTTAGATGTTGTCATCAGTCACTGGTTCTCGATTTCACGCGCGGCGAATCCAGCGTCGCGAGCGCGTCGCGGCGCACCTGCGTCTGTTCGCCGGTTTTCATATCCTTAATCGTGACGACTCCGCGTGCGCGCTCGTCCGAGCCGAGCACCGCCACGCGGGGAACGCCGATGGCAGCCGCATACTTGAACTGCTTACCGATCTTGTCAGGCTCCGGGTACACATCCGCGCGATAACCCGCACGCCTGAGTTCGCTCGCAAGTCGGAGGGAGTCCGCAAGCGACTCCGCATCGAAGAGGGTCACGAGGATATCGGCGGCCGGCTTATCGACGTCCGGCGGAAACATCTGGCGTTCGGACATCACCACAAGAATTCGCTCGAGACCTAGCGAAAAACCGCACGCCGGCACGTTTTCGCCGCTGAACATCCCGATCAGTCCGTCGTATCGGCCGCCGCCGCCAAGGCTGCCTGCGAGGTCCGGAACGGCGATCTCCATGATCGCGCCGGTGTAGTACGCCAACCCACGGGCCAGCCGCGGCGTGAACTTCACGCGACCCGCGGCCGGGGTGGCTTCGCACAGCTTGACAATCTCGGCCATGTTCTTGGCGGCCGCAGGGCCGCTCGGATCGGGAATCGAAGAAGCGTCGCCCGCAACCGTTTCCAGCACGGCTTTCGCACTCGCCGCACCAATGCCGCGCGCGAGCATTTCGTCGAATACCCCGTCGCGCCCGATCTTGTCCAGCTTGTCGATCGCCACGAGCGCCGTGTCGTGGAGCGTACGCTCGATCCCTGCCGAGTCCAGCGTATGCGTCAACAGCTCGCGATGATTGAGCTGAATCGTGAAGTCCGCGAATCCGAGGCTCGTCAGGATTTCGCTCACGGCGGACAGTATCTCAACTTCCACCACCGGCGATCGCGATCCGATCGCATCGACGTCGCACTGGAAGAACTCGCGGAACCTGCCGCGCGCCGGACGATCGGCACGCCACACCGGTTGTATCTGGTAGCGCTTGAAGAATTTCGGCAGCTTACCGCGATGTTCTGCCACCACGCGCGCGAGCGGGACGGTTAAATCGTAGCGCAGCGCCAGATCGGTTTCGCCCGACGCTTCGTGTTCCCCTCTGCGGAGCACCTTGAAAATCAGCTTGCCGCCTTCTTCACCGTACTTCCCGGTCAATGTCTCGATGTTTTCGAGCGCAGGCGTTTCGAGCGGCTCGAACCCGTACCGCTGGTAGACCTCCTCCACCACGCCGATGACGTACCGTCGGCGGCGGACATCGGCCGGCAGGAAGTCGCGCATGCCGCGCGCGGGACGAGTCACCTATTTCTTGACCGTTGGGTATGCAATCCCGAGCTGTTCCAGGTATGTCTTATAGCGCGAGGGATCGTAATAGTACTTGCGCATCTCGGACCGGTAGCGCTCCATGATCGCGCGGTTCAAATCGATGGCTGGCTTGTCCTGCGGACGAACCAGCGGCTCGTACTTCACGGATTTCGTCTGCACGTCGCGGAAATACTCCCATGCCTGCTGTACGAGCGTCGCCTTGGTCACCAGATCCACCATCGTCATCGCCTGCACCTTGGCGCCCGCCGTGGCCCCTTTGTGCGCGATGGGAGTCGCCATGGCAATCGCATTCGCCCAGTTGTGCCCCGGCAACCCAGGAATGTTCGAGGGATAGCGGAGCGTCACGGTCGGGACATTCCAGGACACATCACCAATGTCGTCGGAGCCGCCGCCTCGATTGTCCGTAACCGGCCCCTGCAGCTGCTCCCCGATCTTGGTGGCCAGCCCTTGCTCGCGGCTTCCGAGCTCTTTTTGGAGGGCGTGCGCCAGCGTCTGATCCGCGTCGCTCCACTGCGGCATGCCGACGCGTTTGATGTTGGCCCAGGTGGCTTCGGCGACGACCTTGTTGAAGTGTTGCGGCCACGCAGTTCCGAGCACGCGCGTCGGCAGGACTTCGGTGCCCGTCATCATCGCGGCGCCTTTGGCCATGCTGTCGCCGATTTCCCAGAGCTCTTTGATCTTCGGGTAAGTCGTCTGGCGGAAGTAGTACCAGACCGACGCCGTCCGCGGCACGACGTTCGGCTGGTCTCCGCCATTGGTCACGACGTAATGCGACCGATGTTCGAGGGGCAGATGCTCTCGGCGGTAGTTCCAGCCGATGTTCATCAGCTCCACGGCGTCGAGTGCGCTGCGTCCACGCCAGGGCGCCCCGGCCGAATGGGCCGTCTGTCCGCGGAACGTGTATTCGACCGACACCAGACCTGTCCCTTCACGATCGCCCCACGAGACACTCAGGTCATTGCCCACGTGCGTGAAGAGCGCGACATCGACATCCTTGAAGAAGCCCTCACGGACGAAGTACGCCTTCGTCCCAACGAGCTCTTCGGCGGTCCCAGGCCAGATACGAATGGTGCCCGGGAGCTTTTCACGTTCCATCAGCTTCTTCACAGCCAGCGCTGCGGTGATGTTTACGGCTTGACCGGAGTTGTGCCCTTCTCCATGTCCGGGCGCCCCTTCGATGAGTGGAGAGTGATACGCCACCCCCGGTTTCTGCGACGCCTGCGGAATGCCGTCGATATCCGAGCCGAGCGCCAGGACCGGCTTCCCGCTGCCCCAGGTGGCCATGAACGCGGTCGGGATCCCGGCAATGCCCTCCTGCACGGTGAACCCGTTCTTTCGCAGCACATCCACGAGATAGCGATGCGTCTCCTGTTCCTGAAACCCAAGCTCGCCAAAGCTGAAAATCTGATCGACCATCTGCTGAGTGAACGTCGCCATCGCGTCGACGTCTTCGCTTGCCTGATGCTTCAGCCGCTCCACGCGGGCATCGTCTCGTGCGGTTGAGTCCTTCTGCGTGTCATACGCCAGCGGCGCAGCAACAACCAGAGCGATCACCGCGAACATCTCGAACCACTCGACGCGACGCATACACAACTCCTGCTGCTGTCCTGAAGCCCATTCCTGAACGGAGGTGAACTGCCGAACCGATGCTGGACGCCCTCGGCTCAGGAGTAGCCACCAAGAATAAACCGAAAGATGTTCTAATTGGGGGAACTCCATGGTGGCTCCAGTTCGCGACCGGTTTGGCCGACCGCTCCGCAGTCTGCGCATCTCGGTGACAGACAGGTGCAATCTGCGTTGCCAGTACTGCATGCCTGAGCCGGACTACGCTTGGCTTCCTCGCGAAACGCTGTTGACGTTTGACGAGGTCGCCAGCGTTACGCGTGCCTTCGCCGGGCTGGGCGTCGATCGCGTTCGAATCACGGGCGGCGAACCCCTCCTGCGGCGCAATCTGCCGGCGCTCATCGAGCGACTCGCGCAGACGCCGGAATTGGCCGATCTGGCGATGACGACCAACGGCGTTCTGCTGGCTGCGCAGGCCCACACCCTCCGCGCCGCCGGACTCAGACGAATCACCGTCAGCCTGGATACACTGCACCGTTCGCGGTTCCAGAGACTGACCGGGTTCGACGAACACGCGCGGGTCCTCGCCGGTATCGACGCGGCGGCTCACGCGGGTTTCGACTCGCTGAAAATCGACACCGTGATCGTCCGCGGCATCAATGACGAGGAACTGGCCGAGATGATTCAGTTCGGCAAACAAGTTGCCGCCGAGGTGCGCTTCATCGAGTACATGGACGTCGGCGGCGCGACCAAGTGGACGCGAGACTCCGTGATGTCGCGTCGCGAGATACTCGATCGCCTGATGTCGGTCTACGGTGCAGTGGAACCCGAAGCAGAACGCGGATCGGCTCCGGCGGCACGCTACCGGCTGCCGGATGGAACAACATTTGGAATCATCTCATCGACGACCGAGCCCTTCTGCGAGTCCTGCGATCGAAGCCGTCTGACTGCGGACGGAATCTGGCTGATGTGCCTGTACGCCCGCGCCGGAACGGATCTTCGGCGACCACTCCGCGCCGGTGCCACGCCTGAGGATCTGCAGCACTTAATCCGCACCGTGTGGACGCAACGCGCCGATCGCGGGGCGGAGGAACGACTCGCTCTCGAACGGCGCGATGTACTCATACCGGTTGCGGCGCTCAAGAAGGATGCGCATCTGGAGATGCACACGAGGGGTGGGTAATTGTCAGTCGCTGGTCGCTAGTCGCTATCTCTCCACTCGAAACGCGAGATACATCAAACGGCCTTCCCGCTCGATCTGAATCACAGCCGCAGCTCCGGGTTTCAGTCCGGCAACGGCCGCTTTCAGATCCGCAAGTCCGGTGATCGTCTTCCCATTCAGCACATAAATCGCGTCTCCGGGCTGGAGGCGTCCCTGTTGGGAATACGGGGTGTCCGGAGAGACGCTCGCCACAACTGCCGCGGACGTGCGGCGCAAGTCTGCCAGGAGCGCCGCGACTCGCGGCGTGAGATCGATTGCGACCACGCCAAGTGATTTGACGATGTTGTCCGCGGTGACCAGTTCGGTGAGCCGTCCAGGATCCGTTTCCCGTTCCGCAACCGTTACGCGAAGTGGCATCCGCCGCTCGCCCCGCAACACGTCCAGCACGATCTGCTGCCCTGCGCCGCGGGTGTAGAGATTGATGCGGAATTGCCGGCCGTTCTCCATCCGCTTGCCGTCAAGTGAAACGATGATATCGCCCGGCTGCAGGCCCGCTCGCGCGCCTGGTCCGCCGGGCGCGACGTCGGACACGATGACTCCGGAATCGACGCCGAGCCCGAGCGCTTCGGCAAGTACTGGCGTTACCGTCTGCGCGCTGACGCCGATGTCGCCGCGGCGCACTCTGCCGCTCGCCCGGATTTGCGCGAACACGTTCTTGACGATGTTGCTCGGCGCCGCGAACCCGATTCCCTCGCTGCCACCCGACTGCGAATAGATAAGTGTGTTGATGCCGACCAGGCGTCCGTCGGTGTCGACCAGCGCACCGCCGCTGTTTCCAGGATTGATAGGGGCATCCGTCTGGATGTAGATCATCGGATCCTCGGGAGCGAGCTGCCGCGCCACCGCACTCACCACGCCCATCGTCACCGACGAATCGAGACCGAGCGGGCTGCCAAAGGCCAGGACGATCTGGCCCGGGCGCAACGCGTCGGAATCGCCGAAGACCAGCGCCGGCAGCTCGCGCGCGTCCACTTTGATCACGGCCAGGTCGGTCTCGCGATCCGCGGCGATGACCTGAGCGCCAGCGATGCGGCCGCGACGTTTGATGATGGAACGGCCGGGATCTCCGCCGATCGCAGTAAACGGCAGCTCCACTTCGAGGCGCGTGGCATTTTCCACGACATGTGCGTTCGTCACGATGTAACCGTCGGGGTCGACGATGACACCTGAACCCGTACTGCGTTCGAGCGCCGGCTCAATCGGCCTCGCCTCCTCCTCGTCCGGTGTCGCGTAGCCCGTCACAAAAATCTGCACCACGCTCGGGCTGACGACTTCCGCCAGATCCTGCAGTGAACGGGAAAACTCACCGAGCGCTGCAAGTCCGCGTCGTTCACGCGCGGGGGGTTGCGCGCCGGCTGTGGCGGCGACGAAAAGTGTGACCAACAACACGACGAAAGCGCTGAGAATCGGCCTCAGAGTGTGCCGTCTCGGGCCAGCCACCGGACGATAACGGGACATTTCGGAATAAGTCATTCGTGAATCGCGATTTACGCGAGCGCTCGCGGCAGGATTGCGCCGGGCGCGTACCTGGACGGAACAAACCGCACATTGCGCTCACCGACCCGCGAACGACGCAACGTGCACGCCTCCATGATTTTACCGTCAACTCAACCGTGGGCGTGATTATTGCCAATCGAGATGCCGGATCAGTCCCGGAGGACCCTGCATGCGACGTTACCTTGTTCTTATTGCGCTCGTCATTGCGGCGCTGACCTCGTGGCCAGCGCAGACGCACGGGCAGCGCTTTCCTTCCCTCTCAGATGACCTCGCGACACTCCGCGGTGATCGAGTTCGCGTCATCGTCCAGGGCGACGAGCCTGCACTCTCAGCCGTACGTCGTCGCCATGCGCGCGGTCATCGACGAGACCTCACCGGTGGCGTCGCACTCGAGCTGACGAAGGCGGAGTTCGAGTCGCTGAAGCGCGATTCGTCGGTCACGCACATTTCCGGTGACCTGCCAGTGACCGCCAACATGGCGATCACGAACAAGGTCACTCTGGCCGACAAAGTCTGGCAGGGCACGAGCGGCCTCCTCGGTCTGCTCGGCACGCCGGGCTACAACGGGACGGGGATCAACGTTGCCGTCATCGATTCCGGAATCGCCCCGCACAGCGCGCTCGGGAGCCGCGTTGTTGCACGGGTCAATCTCGTTACATCCGAGCCTGGCGTCACCGGCGATCCGTTCGGTCACGGCACGCACGTCGCCGGCATGATCGGCGGCAGCGCCTCGGCGGCAAAATACGTCACCTCGGCCTACACAGGCGGGAGCGCCCCCGGCATCAAGTTCGTTGACGTTCGTGTGCTTGGTCGCACGGGCGTCGGCTACACAAGTGAGGTCATCGCCGGGATCGACTGGGCCATCGCCAATCGAACCAAGTACAACATCCGGGTTCTCAACCTTTCGCTCGGACACCCGGTCGCCGAATCATTTGAGACCGACCCGCTCTGCCACGCGGTCGAACGTGCCGTGAACGCCGGGATCGTCGTTGTGGCTTCAGCGGGCAATTACGGGCTCACGCCGACGGGGGCGCCGATTCTTGGCGGCATCACGTCACCGGGCAATTCGCCACACGCCCTTACTGTCGGCGCGGTCGATACCAAGGGAACCGTGGATCGCTCAGACGATGTGGTGGCGCCGTACAGCTCGCGGGGTCCCACCCGGTTCGATTGGACCGTCAAGCCCGATATCGTGGCGCCCGGCACGCGTATCGTGTCACTCGAAGCCGCGGGATCCTATATCGCGGCCACCTACCCGGCGTGGCATGTTGCCGGTTCCGGCCACAACGCCTACAACCGTCTGAGCGGCACAAGCATGTCGACCGCCGTCGTCAGCGGTGGCGTGGCATTGCTGCTGGACGCCTATCCTGGTCTGTCGCCGGCGCAAGTCAAGTTGCTGCTGCAAAGCGGCGCGCGGTTCGTGCCGAGCGGAGGATTGATCGCGGGTGGAACCGGCAGCGTTGATTTCAGCGCGAGCGTGAAGCTGGCCGACAACGGCCTCGTGTCCACGCTCCTGAGTGCGGTGCAGAATCTGCTGGGCCTGTCGAGCGGTGCGTCCTTCCGCGACCGCGGAACGCTCATCGATCGCATCTACGACCGCAGCGGCATCAATCTCCTGAGCATTCTGAATCTCAGTGCGCTGCTCGGCGGCGCCGACGGCGCCGACTACGGTGTGCTCAACCTGCTTGGCGAGCAGAACTCGCTCGGCCGCACTCCCGCGAACTATGTGGTGTGGGGCAGTGTCGCCGATTGGAGTTCGAGCTACTACGTTGTCTGGGGAAGCTCGATGCAATCGCCGTCAGGCCAGTACGTCGTCTGGGGCAGCTCGATGTATGGCGACGATGATTACGTCGTCTGGGGCAGCGGGCAATTTCCGGAAGACAGACGGTAAGCACGAGTGGGTGCAGACACCTCCAAGGTCATGCCGCCGGTCGGCCGCGCGTATATCGCGGCCGTCGGCCTCGGCGGCACCATTCTCTTTGCACTGAGCGCAGGCCGCCTGGCGCGGAACGGGATCAGCGTTGAGCTCGCGGTATTTGCGGCGCTGACCATTGTCTCCGGCAGATTCACTCTCAAGATACCGTCCATCAACTCGACGCTCTCAGTGTCTGAGATGTTCGGGTTCACCTGCGTTCTGTTGTTCGGTCCTGAGGCTGCTGCGGTCACTCTCGCGCTCGATAGTCTGGTCCTCGGTTGGCGCCGCAGGATGACGCGCGAGCAGGTCCTGTTCAACTTCGGCAACCTGACGCTCGCCGTGTGGATCTCAGGCGCAATCTTCTTCGCGGTTGCGGACGTCCCACCGCTGCTCGGGAGTGATGCGCCTCCTGGAGGATTGCTGGTACCGCTGGCGCTCCTCGCCACGACATATTTCGTCGTCAACAGCGGGCTGACCGCGGCTGCCATTGCGCTCGATGCGCGCGAGCATCCTCTCAAGGTGTGGCGAGATCACTTTTTGTGGCTGGCGCCAAGCTATGCCGCCGGAGCATCGGTGGCGCTGCTGCTGGTCGTTGCGCTCCATCAGGTTCACTACACCGCAATCGCGCTCATCCCGCCGTTGCTCTTCATTTCGTATCTGACGCTGCGATCGTCGTTCGGCCGCCTCGAAGATGCGAAAGGGCACGTCGACAAGCTGAATCGGCTGTACTTCTCGACCGTCGAGACCCTCGCCACCGCAATCGATGCGAAGGACGAAGTCACCCACAGTCACATCCGCCGGGTGCAAACCGGGGCCATTGCCCTCGCTCGCGAAATGGGCGTGACGGACCCCTTGACGCTGCAGGCGATCGAGGCGGCGGCGCTGCTGCACGACACGGGCAAGATCGCGGTGCCGGAGCACATCCTCAACAAACCCGGCAAACTCACGCCCGCAGAATTCGAAAAGATGAAGCTGCACGCGCCCATTGGGGCAGAGATCCTGTCGTCGATTGAATTTCCGTATCCAGTCGTCCCGATCGTCCGCCACCACCACGAGAACTGGGATGGCTCGGGATACCCCGACGGCCTCCGCGGGACCGAGATTCCAATCGGCGCACGCATCCTGTCGGTTGTTGATTGCTTCGACGCGCTGACTTCCGATCGTCCGTACCGGCGCCGGATGTCCGATCAGGAGGCCTTGAGGATCGTCACGGAGCGACGCGGCGTCATGTACGACCCGAACATCGTCGACACATTCATTGCGTCGTATCAGCGAATCATGCCGCCGTCCGACGAAGCGGCGCACCCGGTGGCACGCGCCCTCGGCGACGCAAGAGAGGCGGTGAAGCAGATCGTGTCCGAGCCTGCGGTCTCCGCGGAAGCGGCTGTCTCAGACGAAGTGCTCGCCGTCAGCAGCCTGGCGAGGGCCGTCTCCGGTGAAGCATCGCTGACCGACGTCGGCGCGCTCGCATGGATGATGCTGCGCAGCATGGTGCCGTGCACATCGATGGCGCTCTTCGTCAACGACGATCGGTGTGACGCGGTGACGGTTGGATACGCGGCGGGGGCACACGCGGCGCACCTGCGGCAGGTGAGAAAACCACGGGGCGGCGGGATCGCCGGGTGGGTGTCTGCAACGAGACGAGGCGCGCTCAATGCTGAAGCCTCACTCGATCTCGGCGTGGGCGCCTCGACGATGTCTCCCCCGCTTTTGGCAGCCCTCGCGGTTCCGCTCACTCATGACGGTACGTGTGTCGGGGTCCTGTCGCTCTACTCGTCGACATCGAACGCGTTTTCTGAGGATCAACTTCGGCTGCTCGAGCTGCTGGCCCCCAGCCTGGCCGCGTCGGTCGCAAGCGTGGCGGCCGCTCCAGAACCAGCCCTCGTTGGCGCTGGGTCACGCCGATCGTCCGCGGAACTTCGTCTGCTGCGGCGTTAGTTCGGGATGACGACCGACCTCAGCGGATGAGTCGGGCGCCCGCTGCGGCGCGGGTGACGATCCCGGGCGCGTCACGATCGCATCGTGCGGAGTACTCTGACTTCACCCGTGCTATTACCGACTCGCTTGCCTCGACGTCCGCGATTGCCACGACGCATCCGCCAAATCCGGCACCTGTCAGTCGGGCGCCGTAGCAGCCCGGCACGGAGACCGCCGCGTCAACCAACACGTCGAGTTCGGGGGTGGATACGTCATACAAATCTCTGAGACTTGCGTGAGACTCACCCATCACCTCACCGGCGCGCCGGAAATTGCCTGCCGTCAAGGCCTCGCTGAACGCTGCGGGTCTCGGGTTCTCCAGAATCACGTGGCGGGCGCGTCGGTAGTCATCTCCACTCAGCGCAGATCTGGCTTCGTCCAACATCGCCAGGTCTGCGTCTCGAAGGGCAATCACTTCCGGATGTCGAAGCCGGATGGCGTCGGCCGCGCGCTCGCAGGAGGCGCGGCGTTCGTTGTAGGCACTCGAAGCGAGGTCGCGGCGCACACCGCTATCCAGAATAAGCACGCTCATCTGTCGAGGTAGCGCAACATCGCGCGTCTCGAGCGATCGACAGTCGATGAGCAGCGCGCAGTCCTCGTGTGCGGCTGCCACCACGAGTTGGTCCATGATGCCGCAGGCGACCCCGGCAAACTCGATTTCGGCACGCTGCGCCATGAGCGCGATCGCTTTTGGATCCCATTCCACGTCGGAGACCGCCACCAGCGCACGCGCGATCCCGACTTCGAGCGCCGCAGAGGATGAAAGGCCAGCACCCATCGGCAAGTCGCCGGTCAAGGCGATATCGGCGCCACGAATGGCCATTCCGGCGCCGAGCATGGACCACGCCACACCCGCGACGTACCCGAACCAGCCGCCACGATGGCCCGTCCGATCGGGCTCGACGCTGACGCGGTGCCGGAGTTGTGCCAGCTCCAGGTCCCGTGTCTGCGGTACGTCCGCCGAATGCACACGCAGCACGTCATCGCTGCGTGGAGCAAATGCGAGCGCGATGCCCTTTTGAACCGCCATCGGCAGCACGAATCCGTCGTTGTAATCCGTGTGCTCCCCTACGAGGTTGACTCGCCCCGGCGCGAAGACCACTCCCGCTGGCGGTGTCCCGAACAATTCCTGAAAGCGCTGACGCGCCTTGTCTATCAGCACGTGCTGAAGCTTACCCCACAGGGCGGACAAAATAGCTCCTCACACGGACGCGTGACCTTCTATACTGCCGACATTCATGCGGACCTTGAGCACGCTTCTCGTGGTGAGTCTTTGTGTTCTCCGGGCAGTTCCGGCTCGCGCCGACACCTATCCTCGGCAGCCGGGCATAGATGCCTTGCACTACATCTTCAAGCTGCGGGTCAGCGACAGATCGAACACAGTTGACGGCGAAATGACAGGGGCGTTCCACGTCCTGGCGGGCACGGTCAAGGAGCTGTTCCTCGATCTGTCTTCAGCAGTCGACGGGAAGGGAGGGATGACGGTGTCGGCAGTCAAGGTGCAAGGAGCTGCCGTCGCCTTCCATCACGAGTCGAACCGCCTGCGAATTCCCGTGTCGGTGCCAGGCGGTTCAGACATCGCCGTAACGGTTTCGTACAGTGGAATCCCGCTGGCCGGCTTGAAGTTCGTCCAGAACATTCATGGCGAATGGAGCGCGTTCAGTGAGAACTGGCCGGACAACGCCCGTCACTGGCTCCCCACCATCGACCATCCGTACGATAAGGCAACGGGCGAGTTCCTCGTGGACGCACCGGCGCGCTACCAGGTCGTGGCCAACGGCGTATTGATTTCCGAGGTGGATCTCCCTGACGACGAACGGCGTACGCACTGGCGGCAATCCGTTCCGATTGCTTCATGGTTGTACGCCCTCGGCATTGCGCGGTTCGCCGTCCATCATGGCGGCGTCGTTCGCGGCATTCCCCAGCAGGTCTGGGCCTTTCCGCGGGACAGCGCGCAGGCTCTCAACTTGTTCGGACTCACCGGCCCGAAGGCCTTCGAGTATTTCAGCGATGCCATCGGCGCGTATCCGTACGAGAAGCTCGCCCACGTCGAGGCCGCCGGCGTCAGCGGGGGGATGGAACAGGCGTCCGCGATCTTCTACGGAGAGAAAGGCGTCACCCAGGGCCGTGGCCCCGTCGTCCACGAAGTCGCGCACCAGTGGTGGGGCAACGCCGTCACCGAGAAGGATTGGGATGAGGTTTGGCTGAGCGAGGGATTTGCGACCTACTTCGCACATCTGTACACGGAACAGTTCAGTGGCCCCGATGCATTCGTCGGTGGTTTGAAAAACGACGTGAACGTCATTCTGGAGGCGCAGCGAGCCGCGCCGGACCAGCCCGTGATCCACCGGAATCTCGATGACATGAAGCGCGTGCTGAATCGTCTCGTCTACCAAAAGGCCGGTTGGGTCCTGCACATGCTGCGTGGCATCGTCGGCACCGACAAGTTCTGGCAGGGCGTGCGCGAGTACTATCGCAGATACCGCAACCTCAATGCGTCCACCGACGATTTTCGCCAGGTGATGCAGCAGGTCTCTGGCATGGAGCTGGGGTGGTTCTTCGATCAGTGGCTCAAACGCCCCGGTCTGCCGACCCTCGTCGGCACATGGGTGTACGACGGCACAGCCAGGCGCATCGACTTGCAGCTGCAGCAGGTGCAAGCCGGCCCGGCATACCGGCTGCCGCTGGAGATCGGCATCGCGACCAGTGATGGCGAGATCAGCGTTCAGCGGGTGGAGCTGTCAACGGTCGACGGGCATTTCAGAATCATCAGCGAAAAGGAGCCCACTGCCCTGTCAATCGATCCACACACGTGGACTCTCCTCGAGAGCGCGAGCGTGACACGGAGGTCACGGCAATGAGGTTCTCAGCACTGGCGGTCGCAACAGCTCTGTGCATCTCAGCGTCGCTTGCGGCGCAGTATTACCAGACCGACTTTCCGGCGGACGAATTCCGATCACGTCACGCGCGGGTGTTCGAGCAGATCGGCACGAATGCCGTTGCCGTGGTCCAGGGAATGCCGCAAACGCAGGGCTTCACCCTTCCGCGCCAGCACAACACGTTCTATTACCTGTCAGGCATTGAAACGCCTGGGGCTTACCTGCTACTCGACGGGCGGACGAAGAAGGCCACGATCTACCTGCCGGCTCGCAACCCCCGGCTGGAAGCGGCAGAAGGACGGGTGTTGTCAGCTGAAGACGTCGACCTCGTCAAGCGCATTTCCGGCGTGGACGATGTCCGACCTGTTACCGAGATGGTGGGAACCAATTGGCCTCTCGTTCAGGCTGGCGTTTCGTCGCAGGCAGGCGGTAGTCGTGGCAGCACGGCGGCGGCGATTTACGCCGAGTTCAGCCCGCCCGAGAATCTCGGGCAGAGCCGCGGGGAACTCGTCGCGGCGGAAACCGCACGGGCCAACGACTTCTGGGATGGTGCCGCGCCTCGGCACCGCCGGTTCGTCGAGCTGCTGCGCAGCCGGCACGCGAGGTCTGAGATCCGCAATCTCAATCCCATCCTCGACGAGATGCGGAGCGTCAAGAGCGAACGGGAAATTGCGATGATCCGCCGTGCGTCCCAGCTCGCGGGCCTTGGTCTGATGGAGGCGATGCGCAGCACGGAGCCGGGTGTGACGGAATTTCAACTGGATGCGGCCGCGCACTACGTGTTTCTCGTCAACGACGCGCGGCTCGAAGGTTATCGATCGATCACGGCGAGCGGCACCGAGAATATCAACAACATGCACTACTTCCGCAACACCTCCACGCTCAAGGATGGCGATCTGGTCCTGATGGACTACGCTCCCGACTATCGCTACTACACGAGCGACGTCGGGCGGGTGTGGCCGGTCAACGGGAAATACAACGTGTGGCAGCGCGAACTGCTGCAATTCGTGCTCGAGTACCACAAAGCAGTGCTGACGCGAGTACGGCCGGCCGTCACCGCCGACCAAATCATGAAGGAAGCCGCTCGGGCGATGGAACCCGTGTTTGCCCGGACGAAGTTCTCAAAACCTGTTTATGAGAAAGCCGCGCGCACGCTGGTTGAACGCGGCGGCGGCGTCTTCTCTCACACCGTTGGCATGGCCGTGCACGATGTCGGCGGCTATCGTGGCGGACCGCTCAAGCCGGGGCAGGTGTTCTCCATCGATCCACAACTCCGCGTGCCCGAAGAGAACTTGTACCTGCGGTTCGAAGACACGGTCGTCGTCACGCCAACGGGTGTTGAGAATTTCACCGACTTTCTCCCGATGGAGCTCGACGCGATGGAAAAACTCGTGGTCGAGAAGGGGGTCGTCCAGAAGGTCCCCGCGATCCCCGCGTCGGCCATTCGCAAACCGCGCAGCTAGGGTTTATAGGCGTACGGCGAGCCCTTTTTCGACACGTCAATCTCGCGCGACTTGCCGCGCGGAATACTCAGGGTCTGCCAGCGTGGACCGGCGTAGTGCTTGGCGAGCAGCACAATCTGCCCGATGTGAGCCGCGTAATGCGTCACCTGACGATTGATCGCTTCCACCACGCTGTGTTCTTCACCGCGAATTTTGACCCTTCGACCAAGATCGTCTGGTCTGAGCGATGACACCGCCCCTGCGAGCCGCGTCCAGCCGTCCTCCCATGCCGCCATCACCTGCGAACGGCTCTCGTTGGAGTCGACGAGAAACTCGCCATCGCGGTTTCTGTCTGGTTTCTCGCCGTCCGAGGTGAGGAAGTCGGTCCAGCGTGACCGCATGTTGCCCGCAATGTGCTTCATGATGATGGCGATGCTGTTCGATTCGGGATCGAGCGTCGCAAAGAACTGCTCGTCATTGATCTGCGCGATCGCCTTCTCGGCCTGCCCCTTCAGCTTCTTCAGCTGCAGCAGGGTGTCTTCGAGGTAGTGCTGTTCAATCATGGCGCTTCTCTCCTGTTTGCTTCGGCCGCAGCCGTGAAAGCAGGTCCTGGAAGTCCGGGGGTGGCGGAACTTCGAACGTCAGAACTCGCGAGTCGCGCGGGTGTCGAACCGTCAGTCGCCAGGCATGCAGTGCCTGGCGTTCGAAGTGAATCGACTCGAGCTCCATGCCAGGCGTCGTGTATCGACGCTCTCCGACCAGCGGATGGCCGCGCAGCGCCGCCTGGATTCGGATCTGGTTCCTTCTTCCGGTGCGCAGCCGAACCTCGATCAAGCAGGCACCCTTCAACCGCTCGAGCACCCGATACTCGCTGACGGCGACCTCGGCATTCCGGTCCTGCGGCGCCGCCGGTTTCTGGATCAGTGCCTTTGTATCCCAGACCAGCCGATCGTGCCAGGTGCCATCCAGCGGGTGGACGTGCCCGTGCACAACTGCCTGGTAAACACGCTCGGGTTTGCGTTGCCTGAACTGCGCCATCAGTGCGTATCGCGATTGCGCGTCCTTGGCAAAGAGCACGAGGCCGGACGAGTCCTGGTCGATTCGATGGACGACGAGGGGGCGTTTCTTGCCGTGCGACCGGAAGCGCTCTACGAGTAAGTCGAACACGGACGGGACGTCGCGCTTCCGCTCGAGAGGCACCGAGAGAAGCCCCGCTGGTTTGTTGACGACGATCAACCAGTCGTCGTCGTAAACGATGTCGAGCGCGCGCGACCGGCGTGGAATGGATGCGCGGCTTCGCCTTGCGATCGTCACGTCCTCAGGGGCAGTAGCGCTCGGCAAGGCGAACGACCGTCCTCACGTTGCGGACGGTGGCCTGCATCCCGAGGACTTTTCCAAGAGGGGGTCCTGCAGAGCGGCGGCCTTCGAGTTCCTTGCGACAGAGCCAGTGCACTTCGCGCCCAGCGACGTGGAACTCGTCGATCTCGCTCTCGAGCGCCTTGACCTTCCGCTTCGCGGCAGCATCCGGCGCATTCGGAAAGAACGCAATGTAGACGACGGCACCCTTGGTAAATGCTGATTCGGGAAACGGCTTCCGGCGCGCAATCTCGCTGACCTCGCTCACGGACCTCACGTACGCCCCCACCTCGTAACCAAACCCATCCCGAAGCCGGGCTTCGATCCTTCTCTCGAGTTTCGCGGAGTCTCTTTCTTTGGCCTCGAAGACAACGTTGCCGCTCGCGATGAATGTTTCGACGTTCGAAAACTGCAGGGATTCAAAGTGTTTCTTGAGTTCCTGCATCTTGATCACCCGTCCCCCGACGTTGACGGCGCGCAGGAAGGCTACATATTTCGGCATGCTCCGGCAATAATACACACCACGATGCCTCTGTACCTCGGGTTCGACAGCAGCACCCAATCGCTGACCGCAACCGTGATCGAAGTGTCATCGAAGATCCGGCGTGTCCTGTTCCAACACTCACTAGTATTCGACAACGATCTCCCCCACTACAAGACGACAAACGGCGTTCGGCGGCACGCCGATGCCCTGGTCGTGACATCCCCGCCGCTGATGTGGGTCGAAGCGCTCGACACGATGATGCGCAGGCTCGAGGGCGAGACGTCGATCGATGCCTCGCAGATCGCGGCCATCGGTGGATGCGCGCAGCAGCACGGGACTGTATACCTGAATGCCTCGGCACTGCGGAGAATCGCCCAGCTCGACCCGGCACGTGCGCTCGCGGATCAACTCGAGGGAATCTTTTCCCGCAGCGAGTCGCCGGTCTGGATGGACGAGAGCACCGGGCGGCAATGCGCAGCGATAGCCGCGGCGCTGGGCGGCGATGATGCAGTGGCGCGGCTGACCGGCTCGCGTCCGTTTGCCCGGTTTGCCGGACCGCAAATCAAACGATTCGCTGAAGACGACCCGGCCGCGTATGCAGCGACGGAACGAATCCACCTCGTCAGCTCGTTCATGGCGTCGCTGCTCCTCGAATCCGATGCTCCCATCGATCCCGGCGACGGCGCCGGCATGAATCTGATGGACATCCGGATGCTGCGATGGGATCAACGCGCCCTCGATGCGACCGCTCCCGATCTCGGGCGGCGGCTGCCGGCAATTCGGCAGTCAACCGAATCAATTGGTGTGCTCGGAGGCTATTGGCAGCAGCGATACGAATTCCCTGCAGCCTTGCTGATCCCGTGGACCGGGGACAACCCCTCTTCGCTGATTGGTGCGGGGCTGGTTGGCGAAGGAGATGTCGGCATCTCCCTCGGCACGAGCGATACGGTTTTCGGACCGGTCACGACGGCGCCCGAGAATCCCGGAGGCGCGAACGTCTTCGGATCGCCTGCCGGCGGCTACATGCTGCTGGTGTGTTTTCGCAACGGCTCGCTTGCACGGGAACACATTCGGGATCAGTACGGAATGGATTGGAACGCCTTCTCGCGAGCGTTGGCGTCAACGCCACCGGCGAGCGCAGGTGCAATCATGCTGCCGTGGGTGGAGGCCGAGATCACGCCGACTGTCCCGTCGGGCGGCGTCCGGAGATTCGGATTGCTCGCCGACGATGGGCCCGCCAACGTGCGGGCACTCGTCGAAGGCCAGATGATGGCGATGGCGAACCATTGGTCGGAGCTGGCGACGCGGCCAGTCACACGCATTCGCGTCACTGGCGGCGCGTCTCAGAACCGCGAGATCCTGCAAATCATGGCGGACGTTTTTGGCGCCGACGTATATCCGGCTGCGAGCGCGAGCGGCGCGAGTCTTGGCGCGGCGCTGCGCGCTTACCAGGCGCACCAGTCACGCATCCAGCCCGTGGCGTGGCACGAGATTGTCTCCGGTTTTACCGATGAAGCGGCCGCGCCAATTCGTGCCGTCCCTGAACACGTGGCGGCCTATCGGAAGTTGCGGAAACAGTACGCCGAGCTGGAGCGCACCGCGGCGACTAGCGGCGCGGCACCTTGAGTTCGATCGGCTTCCCGTCAAATTCGATCGTCTGTGATGATGCCAGGCCGACGACCCGGACTTCGATCGTCCGCGGCGCCGGCGGAAGCATCCGTGATCCGCGCGCGAGCCGCACGGTCAAGACGCGCGTGGCATCGCGCCACGCCATCTCCAGCCCCATCCACTCTCCCTTGCGATAATCAAATGTCCGTCCGTCGTCTTCGTACATCGTGAATGAGCCGTCGGCACCTGGATACACGCTCACCGCCAGAGGACCTTCGACCTGCTGATCGACCCATTGTTTTTCCGGACCGTTCGGAATGATGGCGCCAGCCCGTACATGAAGCGGCAGCGTCTCGAGATCCACTTCGCGAGTGATTTCACGGCCGCCTTCCAGTCGCTCGCCGGTCCAGAAATCGTACCAGCTGCCGCGCGGTAGGTACAAACGACGGTGCGTCGCTCCCTTTTCCGTTACCGGGGAGACGAGGATGTCGCGCCCCCAGAGAAACTGATCGCCTCGCGAGACTGCCTGGGGATCGTCCGGATGATGCAGCCACAGCGCACGCATCATGGGAAGCCCTGTTGCACAACACTCGCGCGCAATGCTGTAGGTGTAGGGCAACAGCCGGTAGCGGAGTTCGAGGTACTTTCGAACGATAGGTTCGACGTGGGGGTTTCGCAGCTCGCTCGGATCGGGATTGGCTGCGCCGCCGGTGTACCCTCGCAGTTCCATTGGTCCAATCTCGCCGGTATTCCAACCCCACGGCAGGCGGAGATGCCAGTTGCGTCCGTGCGCGCGGAACGATGGGCAGAACGTTCCGAACTGAAACCATCGGACGTGCAGCTCCCCGGTGTACTCCGCCGTCGGCACGAAACCTCCGATGTCCGTTCCCCAGAAAGGAATCCCTGACAACCCGGTGTTTACTGCAACCGGCACGTGTGTCCGAAGCGTTTCCCACGTCGAATACACGTCGCCAGACCAGAGAAACGCGCCGTAGCGTTGCATCCCGACGTAGCCGTTTCGGTGGAGCGCAAAAGGTCGCTCGTTGGGACGCCACTGTTGCGGCCCGTCCCAATACATGCGAATCCGCGCAAGTCGGGACCGGCCGTCGAGGCCGTCACCCTGATCCGGCCAGAATCCATCGACGCCGAGGTCGTATAGCGGTTTGTGATACGGCCAGTAACACGGCACTGCGCGGTCTTCGGGCCATCGGTCGTCCGCCGTACGTCCGCTCGGCACGGCCCGCTCAGGCGTGCAAGGCTCGGCCACCGTTCCGCTCATCCGTCGGCCTTCGATGACGATGTGCAGCACGACTTTGAAGTGCTGGGCGTGCAATTCTTCGATGGTCTGACGAGGATTCGGAAAGTTCTCCGTCTTCCACTGGAACTCGCCGTTGCGCGTGTTCCATCCCGAGGGCGTGAACTCAGTACCGAGGTAGATCAACGCGTCACACGGAAGTTGCTTCTCCCGAAACGTCCGCGCCACCCAATTCACTTCGCCGGGACGCGCAAGCGTACGATGCGACTGCATGTAGCCGAACGACCAGAGCGGCGGCAGCTCAGCGTGGCCGGTGATGCGGGCGTAGTCAGCGAGGATCTCCTTTGGATCGTCGGACGCCGTCACAAACACGTCGAGCGGGAGCGCGTCGGCGCCAGGTGTCAACCTGCCTTCTGCCCCAGTCAAATCAAATGAGCCGAGCGGGTGATGGATAAAGAGGCCCCATCCGTCAGTGCCGACGAGCCACTGAATGGGCACGCGACCGCCGTGCGTGCGAAGCCGATAACCACCCTGGCCGTTGCGCATCGGATCGGTTGAGCCCTTGCGATCGAACTGCGGCCCGCCTTCGCCCAATCCCAGCAGCGGCCCCTTCGGAAGCAAGAAACTCAGGCCCGGCGCCTGCGCGTCCAGCGTAAGCCGCTGCACGCCCCGGCCGGCTCGGGTGTCAACGTGAATCGTCGGCGAGTCGGGAGTGAACCGAACGGTCAAACTGCCGGCCCGCACCGGTGGGAAGGGGCCGGCGGTGCGTCTCCGCGCAGCCACGCGTCCTTCGGCCGCCCGGACGAGCGCCCCGTCGTCCGGGACACCGCCCGTCCCGACGATCGCGGCAACCGTGATTCGTACGGTGAGAGCAGTGACGGGTGCCACCGCAATCTCGACCGGCATCCCCGCGATCCGGATCGGATTTGACTGGCCGCGAATCGTGCCCCCGCCCAGGGCGAGGGCCGCCCCGGCGGAGCCCAATCGCTTCATTGCCTCGCGTCGCGTCATAGGGGTAAACCGGGGTCAGACCCCGGTCTGACCCCTCAGCTGCGGCTACAATCAGCGCCATGAAACAGGCACGCCCTTTACGGACGCTCGCGATTCTAATCTCGATCCTCACCTGCTACTCATCGCCGGCTTTCGCCCAGGCCACAGTCGCCGATTATCAGCGGGCGATGTCGCTCCGCGATCGGTATCAGAACCTGGCCGTGGGCACAACCTCCGAGCCTCGGTTCATTGAAAAAACGAACCGCTTTTACTACCGTCGCGCCGTCAAGGGCGGCGACGAGTTCATCCTCGTCGATGCGGCGACCCGCGAAAAGCGGCCGGCCTTCGATCACGTGAAGCTGGCCGCTGCGCTCGCTTCGGCGCTCAAACGGACGATCGCCCCGCTCGAACTGCCGTTCAACACCTTCACCTTCGGCGATGACGAGAAGGCCATCGAGTTCAACATCCAGGAACGCAATGCGCCGCTGCAACAGGGTCCTCCACCGACCGGCTCAGGATGGCGATGCACCCTCACCGAGTACGTGTGCCGCGCGCGGACAGAGTCGGGACGCGGCGGTCGAGGCGGACGAGGCGGTGGCGGATTGGCAGGACCCGTGCGCCCGCCGTTCGAGATCAACGGTGGCGAACCCAGGAAATCGCCCGACGGCACGCTCGAAGCGGTTGTCAACAACTTCAACGTCGCCATTCGCGAAGTTGGCAAACGCGACGCGACCCCGCTCAGCACGGACGGCTCCGAAGGCGAGTACTACGATGTCGAATCAATCGTCTGGGCGCCTGACTCGTCGAAACTGGCCGTGTACCGCGTGCGGCCCGGGTTCAGACGCTACGTCCACTACGTCGCCACTTCCCCGGAAGATCAACTCCAGCCAAAGCATTCGACGATGCAGTACGCGAAGCCGGGCGATCTGCTGGATGTGGAACACCCGGTCATCTTCGAAGTGGCGAGCCGCAAGCAGCTGGTTGTCGACAACACGCTGTTTCCCAACGCCTACGACCTCTCGCGCCTGGAGTGGCGGAAAGACGGCCGGGCGGTCACATTCGAGTACAACCAGCGTGGACATCAGGTCTACCGCATCATCGAAATCAACGCCGCTGACGGCAAGGCACGTGCAGTCATCAGCGAGGAACCGAAGACGTTCTTCACCTATTCGAACAAAAAGTTCCGCCACGACGTCGCGGATGGCAAGGAAGTCATCTGGATGTCGGAGCGGGACGGCTGGAACCACCTCTATCTGTTCGATGGTGCAACCGGCGCCGTGAAGAACCCGATCACCAAAGGGGACTGGCCGGTCCGCAGCGTCGTCAAGGTGGACGAGGACAAGCGGCAGATCTGGTTCAGTGCGAGCGGCATGTACCCAGGTAAGGATCCCTATTTCGTCCACTATTACCGAATCAACTTCGACGGTACAGGACTTACCCCATTGACGACCGCCGACGCCAACCACGCCGCGACGTTCTCTCCGGACATGGTTTACTACATCGACTCGTATTCGCGGATCGATGTCCCGCCCACGATGGAGCTTCGGCGCTCGACGGATGCCTCGCTCGTCCTGGAACTCGAGAAGGCGGATATCTCGGAGCTGACCAAAGCAGGATGGAAGCCGCCCGAAGCGTTTGTCGCGAAGGGCCGCGATGGCAAGACAGATATCTACGGCGTGATCTACCGTCCGACCACCTTCGACCCATCGAAGAAGTACCCGGTGATCGAGAATATCTATGCGGGGCCCCACGGCGCATTCGTGCCGAAATCCTTCGCGGCCTTCACCCAGATGCAGGCACAGGCCGAGATCGGTTTCATCGTCGTACAGATTGACGGGATGGGCACGAACTTCCGCTCCAAAGCGTTTCACGACGTGGCCTGGCAGAACATCAAGGATGCCGGCTTTCCGGATCGCATCCTGTGGCACAAAGCCGTCGCCGCAGAGTATCCCTACTACGACATCACCCGTGTCGGAATCTACGGTACGTCCGCGGGAGGGCAGAATTCGTTCGGCGGTCTGCTCTTCCATCCCGAGTTCTACAGAGTGGCGGTGTCGTTCGTCGGCTGCCACGACAATCGCATGGACAAGATCTGGTGGAACGAGCAGTGGATGGGATGGCCGATCGGACCGCACTACTCGGAATCGTCCAACGTCGACAACGCCTACCGACTCCAGGGCAGAGTGCTGCTGGTCGTCGGCGAAATGGACCAAAACGTGGATCCTTCGTCAACGATGCAGGTCGTCAATCAGCTGATCAAACACCACAAGGATTTCGATCTGCTGGTGATCCCGGGAGCGGGTCACGGAAATGGCGGCGCGTACGGAGATCACAAGCGATACGATTTCTTCGCGCGGCACCTGCTCGGCGTCACACCCCCGGATTGGAAGGCGATCGAAGCGGGAGGCAAGCCGGATCGAACCACTACTACGTCGCGCTTCTGACTCCAATCCTTGGCAGCTTACCTGTCACGTCGTCGGGTCGTTACTCGCACTCCCCGACTTCCCGACCTCCCGTTCTCCCGATCTCCCGTCCTCCCGTCCTCCCGTCCTGCGAACGGCCGCTGAAAGGAGCCGCTTCGTTCATTCGCTCGGAAACGAACGCTCCGCAAACCGGAAAAACGCTGCTCCGGCCCACCGTCATCGGAACGCCCCGCGGTGCCATTCAGGCCACCGCGGGCTGTCGTTGGCCTGCGCAGCGTTTTTCGAGCCCGCCGCGGCTTGCTGCGCATCGTTTCCTGCGCGAACGAACGCACCGGCTCTGGAGCGGCCGACGGGATTAATTCCGCCCTCCCGTCCTCCCGTCCTCCCGATGTAGACTCCAGCCTCCGATGAACATCGCCGAAATCGCCCGCAAGGCCAACGTGTCGACGGCGACCGTTTCGCGGACGCTCAATCAGAGTGGACCGGTGAAAGCCGCAACGGCGCGCAAGGTGTGGCGCGCCGTGACGGCGCTCAATTACTACCCCAACAGCCACGCGCGTGCGCTGGTATCCGGACGCAGCCGGCTGCTTGGCCTCATCGTGTCCGACATCACCAATCCGTTTTTCCCGGAACTGATCCGCAGTTTCGAGCACCTCGCGAGCCAGCGGCAGTACGACCTGCTGCTCACCAGCACGGATTACGAAACGCCGCGCATGACGGCATGTTTGCGCCGCATGCTCGAGCGGAAGGTGGATGGCGTGGCGATGATGACCTCCGAGATGGACCTCGGCTTGATCAAGGAACTCTCCAAACGCGGCGTTCCGATCGTGTTCATGGACGTCGGTCAGGTCGGACCGCGCATGAGCCACGTGGCCATTGATTACGGGAACGGCGTGAAGCAGGCCGTCGATCATCTCGGGGCACTCGGCCACAAGCAGATCGCGTTCATCAGCGGACCGCTGGACCTCCACTCCGCCCGCACGCGGCGTCAGGCGTTTCTCGAAGCCATGCGGCTTCACCGCCTCAAGCCAGACAGACGACTCGTTCGTGAGGGGACACACACCGCCGAAGGCGGTGAAAAAGCGATGGCCGCGTTGCTGCGGTTGACGAAACGTCCTACTGCGGTCGTGTGCTCGAACGACTGGACGGCAATCGGAGCGCTGCATGCGATCCATGCGGCTGGGCTCGGCGTTCCGGATGACATCTCGCTCGTGGGCTTCGATGACATCCCGCTGGTCAGCTTTACCAATCCCCCGCTCACCAGCGTTCGCATGTCGGCAGCAGACGTAGGGGCGACGGCATTCAATGCCTTGTTTGGATTGATTGGCGGACAGCGCCTCGAAGGGGAGGTCTACCAGGTTCCCACCAAGCTCGTCGTCCGGGAATCGACCGCAGCACTCGGAAGCAGGCCGCGAAGTTGAGTGGTTGCGTCGCGATGCCCTCCGCGATTAGACCCTTCCGCGGAGTACGGCCGCAACTCCGGCGCAACCGTCAGCGTCATCACCAAAGGCGGCACAAACTCCTTCAGCGGCAGCGTCTTCGAATTCCACCGCAACCAGACTTCGAGCGCGCGGGTTCGGCCGCGTGACCGGCGCACGGGGAACGGCGCTAACGGGAGGGCCGCGGGTTGTTCAGGTGGGCGTGAAGTATCTCTTCTAGAACGTGGGGCTCGGGCTCGGGGTTCGGGGCTTTGGTCTTAGTCTTGGTCGGTCTTGGGATTAGACTGTCGCTCGACATGTGGCGGCGCCTCGTCTTCCCCATCCTCCTGGTTTCCGGCTGGGCGGTCGTCGCCGGCGTCCAGTCGGCCAGACCCGACTATCCTTTCAGGCCCGTTCCATTCACCAGCGTCCATCTCAACGACAGCTTCTGGGCGCCACGAATCGAGACGAACCGTGCGGTCACGATACCCGCTGCGTTTCAGCAGTGCGAGCGCACCCAGCGCGTGTATCACTTCGAACGCGCCGCCAAGGCGTTGCGGGGCGAACCTCTCGACGATAAGAAGCCGCCGAACTATCCGTTCGATGACAGCGACCTCTACAAGGTGATCGAAGGGGCGGCCTACACGCTGAGCGTGACGCCCGATCCCCAGCTCGACGCCTATGTTGACGGCTTGATTGCAAAGATTGCCGCGGCGCAGGAGCCCGACGGCTACATCTACACGACGCGAACCATCGATCCGAGGAACCCTCATCCGTGGGCCGGGCCCGAGCGCTGGGTGTTCGAGCGCAACGACAGCCACGAGCTCTACAACATGGGACATCTCATCGAAGCCGCCGTCGCGCACCACATCGCAACCGGCAAGCGGAACTTCCTGAACGTCGCGATCAGAGTCGCCGATCTGCTGGTGAAGACCTTCGGGCCTGGCAAACGATCGACGTGGCCCGGGCACCAGATCACGGAGATGGCGCTCGTTCGACTCTATCGGGTGACCAACAACGACGCCTATCTGTCACTCGCGAAGTTCCTGCTGGACGAGCGCGGACCGGGGCCTGATCCATCGAGCCCGACACGTTTTCCAAACGGTGAACGCGCACACCCTCGAGGTCTCGAATACAACCAGGCGCAGCTCCGCATCATCGACCAGACCGAGCCGGTCGGACACGCGGTGCGTGCGATGTACATGTATGCCGGGATGGCCGATGTCGCGGCGTTGACCAACGACGCGGACATTCGGGCGACAGGCAATCGACTGTGGCAGAACCTGATCACCAGCAAGCTGTACCTGACCGGCGGCGTCGGCGCGGCAGGTGGGTTCGAGGGTTTCGGAAAACCGTACGAGCTGCCGAACCTGCAGGCTTACAACGAGACGTGCGCGTCGGTCGGCATGGATTATTGGAACCATCGGCTGTTTCTGCTCGAAGGCGACGCCAAATTCATCGATGTGATGGAGCGGACGCTCTACAACGGCCTTATCTCGGGAGTATCGCTCGACGGAAAGACGTTTTTCTATCCCAACCCGCTCGAGTCCGTCGGACAGCACTCACGCCGCGAGTGGTTTGGCGTGGCCTGCTGCCCTGGCAATATCACGCGTTTCCTGGCGTCGGTTCCCGGGTATCTCTACGCGACGCGAGGCGACGAGGTGTACGTGAATCTGTTTGCCGGAGGCACGGCGAACATCGACCTGCCGGGTGGACCAGTCAAGATCGTTCAATCGACCCGGTATCCGTGGGACGGCGCAGTCACTATGGCACTCACGCCGGACCGTCCGCGTGCGTTCGCCATCAACCTGCGCATTCCTGGCTGGGCGCAGAATCGACCGGTGCCGAGCGACCTCTATGGATTCGCGGACCGGTTCGACGCGGCTCCGACCATCGCTGTCAATGGAAACTCGATGCCGTTGACAACGAACAAAGGATACGTGCGCCTGAATCGTAGCTGGAAAGCCGGGGACAGAATCGATCTCGTGCTCCCGATGCCGGTGCGTCGAGTCGTCGCCCATCCGAAGGTCGTGGCCGATCGAGATCGCGTTGCGCTTCAGCGAGGTCCGATCGTCTATGCGGCGGAATGGCCCGACAATCCCGGCGGCCGGGTGCGCAACATCGTCCTGCCTTCGGGGACGTCCCTGACCTCAGAGTTCCGCGACGATCTCCTCAAGGGCGTGCAGATTGTCAAAGGACGCGCGATGGGACTTGCGCTCGACGAGCACGGCAACCTGACCAGGCACGAACAGGACTTTGTGGCTATCCCGTATGCAACCTGGGCAAACCGAGGTCCCGGGGAAATGGCGGTTTGGCTGGCTCGCACGGACGCTGCAGCAAAGGCCACACCGTATCCAACCGTCGCGACAACGAGCCGCGTCACCACGTCACCGTCGCGGAAGGATCCCCGGTTCATCAACGACGGCGAAGAGCCGCCAAGTTCCTCCGACATGTCGGCGTACTTCGACTGGTGGCCAACGCTCGGCTGTCCGCTGAAATCCTCGGCCCGGTGCAGTTCTGGCGAGTGGGTGGAGATGACCTTCGCCAAACCCGCGACGGTTTCCGAGACCGCTGTGTACTGGTTCGACGACACCGGTCAAGGCGCGGTACGTGTTCCCGCCTCGTGGCGCCTTCTATATAAGGATGGCGATCAGTGGACAGCGGTCAATGCAGACGGGCCGTTCCCTACTCAAAAGGACTCCTGGAATCGGGTGAGGTTTTCGCCGGTCACGACCACAGCGCTGCGGATTGAATTGACAATGCAGCCAGGAGTGTCGGCCGGGCTGCAAGAATGGAGAGTCGCCGGCCGCTAACATTGCGGAGCTGTCACGCGTCTATAAGAGTCGGGAACACATCACCTGATGCGCACGATTATCGATTCGCTTCGGCACGCCGCACGCGTCGTGAGGGCGCAGCCGGGCTTCGCCCTCACGATCGTCCTCGCATTGGCCCTTGGTATCGGCGCCAACTGTGCCTTGTTTGCGGTCGTCAATAGTCTTCTCTTGAGGCCGCTTCCCTATCGCAACACGCATGAACTGGTGGAGATCTCGTTGCCGCAGCGACGCCCACCTCTCGAAGCGTTCCAGACCGCGCAGTCATTGTCGGGTGTCGCCTCGGCCGTTCCCTGGGGCCACACGGTGCAGGGGCCACTCGGCGCGACCAACATGTACGGTTTCTTCGTCTCGCCCAATCTTTTTTCACTGCTTGGTGTCCAACCCGCGATCGGACGCGTCTTTTCCCCCGACGAGAAAGACTCCGTCGTGATTTTAGGGTACGACTACTGGCGACGGACGTCCGGCGATCCACACATCATCGGGCAAGTACTGACGATTTCCGGCCGGCCACACACGATCGTCGGCGTTCTCGCCGCCGACTTCTCGTTTTCGGTTCGCGACGGGAATCTCTTCGTTCCAGGAACTCGTCCCGACACTCGCATCGTTGCCCGGCTCAAGCCGGGCGCCACCGTGAGGCAGGCGCAGGCCGAAGCGCAGGCAATTGCGCAGAGGTTCGAGGGCGCATTCCCGGGCATCACCGAGAGAACCCGCGTGATCCCCATTGATGAAGCTTTTAGAAACACCGATGCCCTCGCGGTGCTCCTGCTGCAGGCCACGGTGGCGATGGTGCTGCTGATAACGTGCGCGAATGTCGGGAACCTCCTGCTCGTCCGCGCTGCGGCCAGGCGAAGAGAACTCGCTATTCGAACCGCGATCGGCGCCGGACGCACTCGATTGTTCTGGCAGCTCATGGCAGAAAGCGCGCTCCTTGCTGTCATGGGCGGAGCGCTCGGGCTGCTGATTGCAGGCTGGAGTCTCGGCTGGCTGGAGACTCAACTGCCCGCCAATCTGGGACGCCGGCTGCGAGGCGCCGAAGGATTGTCGATCGACGCGACCGTCCTTCTCTTCACGTTCGGACTATCGATCCTCGTGACGTTTCTGTTTGGATTGGCACCCGCGCTGACCTCGCTCCGTTCGGACGTGATCTCCGCTCTTCGTGAGGCGGGCAATTCGACGCCTCGCCGGCACCGGTTCGGACAGGCGCTGCTCGCCGGTGAAGTAGCCCTCGCGCTGATGCTCCTCATCGGAGCCGGGCTGACGCTGAAGAGTCTGATCGGCCTGCAGAACGCCAATCTGGGATTCAGTCCCGATCACGTCCTGCGTGTGCGGTTCGAGTTGCAGCCCCCCTTGTTCACGACTGCGGAGCAGAGGTTCGCCGCATACACAGAGATCATCGACCGCGCGAAACGTCTTCCGGGCGTGGAATCGGTCGGCGCAATCGCACCGCAGCTGTTTCCGTTCGGCGGTCCGGCAGTCCGCGGTGCGCGATTCGCACTTCAGGGCCGCACCGAGGAAAGCGCGCGGGCAGAGGTCTACGTCGCCAATCCGGACTATTTCCGTGCCGTCCGTATTCCGCTGCTCAAGGGACGGCTCTTCACCGTTCAGGACACCGTCAGCTCCCCGCCTGTCGCACTCATCAGCGAAATCGTCGCGACGAGATATTGGGGCGATCGTGACCCGCTTGGAAGTCTCATCCAGCTGCAGGCGGACGATGCCAACAGCCCTTGGGCCACCGTGATCGGCGTCGTTGGAAACGTCCGCAATCCCGTCGGCGCCGGGCCGCAGCCGACGGCATATCGGCCGTATGCGCAAAGCCCGGCGATGGAACCGGTGCTGATGATCCGCACGGCTGGCGATCCGATGGCAATCGTGGAGGCTGTCAGAAGCGAGGTTCGTGCGGTCAATCCCAAGGGACCCGACGTTCGGGTCGCCGACCTGCAACGGGCGGTCAAGAGCTACGTGTCGCCGCAGCAGTTCACGACGACAATCATTGGATTCTTCGCCGGCATCGGGCTGCTGCTTGCAGCCGTGGGCGTCTACGGCGTGACCCGGCACTGGGTTGGCGTTCGCACGTTCGAAATCGGCGTTCGAATGGCCCTCGGCGCGCAGCCCGGCGACGTGCTGCGGCTGGTGCTTGGCACTGCGAGTCGGACCGCGATGCTGGGGATTGCACTCGGCATCGCTGGCGCGCTTGCCCTGCAACGCGTGATTGCAAGTCAGCTTTTCGGCGTGAGCCCGACCGATCCGGTGATCTTCGTGCTGGTCGCCGTCTTCATGACTGTGATTGTGGTGATTGCCGCTCTGCTGCCGGCGCGTTGGGCGACACGCGTGAATCCACTGCTCGCGTTGCGGCGGGAGTAATTGGCGCTATCGCTTGTCAGTCGCTAGTCGCTCGTCGCTAGTCCGTCTGACGCTCGTCAGTCGCTGGTCGCTGGTCTGCGACGCCCGAAGCCAAGTCAGTAGGTGATTCTCAGCAGCGAGACCGCCTGACGCGGGAGGGTTACGGCCAGCTCGAGGCGGCCGTTCTTCACGGCGATCCGTTCTGGCGCGGCCATCCTCTGCAGCTTGCCTGCGCGCTCCAGCTGCGCGTACTGCGCGGCTGCAGGCGGCTGCGGCGATCCGATCTTCTTCCACGCTTCATACGAGTTGCTATGCCGCGCGTCCACACGGTAGTGCGTGAGCGTTGGCGTCCCGGTCGCCATGCCGTCGATGCTCACCGCCACTTCCGCCGCGGGCGCCGGCAGATCGTCGTCGTGATAGTTCCAGAGCAGGACCGCGACATCACGACCGCGGCGAGCGGCAAGCGCATAGATATCTGGACCAGCACGAACGCCGTTGTCGCGGATGTCCTGTACCGCTGCCGCGCTGGAACTCTGGACCCGCAACCGCTCCCCGGCCATCATCCCGAGCATTCGAAACACATTGAGGACCGGCTTATCGATACCGTTGGTCGCCAGATCGCGGAACCCGGCAAAGTACGGCTGCCCTTCGAACTCGAATGCCCACGTCACGGACCCGAGCAGGTTGACGCCATGAAGATCCGCCAACTCGTAGGTCCGCGCGATCTGCGCGGCGGTATAACTCGAATACATCGTCCCGTTCCGGTAGGCGTTTTCAGGATTGGTTCGCACTGAACATGCGGCGCAGCCCTCCGGGTCCGACTCACCTATGATGATTGGCGTCTTCCGCAGCTCCGGAAACGACGCCACGATTTCGAAGCCGTTTGAAATCGCGCGCAGATGGTTGCTGATGCCCATCCGCACGTGCCCGTCGACCACGCGAGGCGCACCCTTCGCGTGGAAGGCGACGAAGTCGAGGGGCGAACCGGTTTGGCCTGTTGCGTGATTGGTGCCGCGGAGGCAATGTTCCAGGAATTCCCGCAGCAGTTTCTGCGTGCGGGGGCCATTGGGACCCGTCATGTGCGGCCCACCAATGCGCGCCGAAGGCAGCGCACGCTTGACTCCATCCGCTGCGTAATCGTAAAGCTTCTGAAACTCTTCCGGCGTTCCCTGCCAGTACCCGATATCCGGTTCGTTCCACACTTCCCAATACCAGCCCTCGACCTCTTGCTTGCCGTAGCGCTCAACCGAGTGGCGCACCCACGCGGCAACCACATCGCGCCATTTGCTGTAATCCTTTGGCGGGTACGCCCAACCGGTGTAGATGCGGTTGTAGTTGAGACCGGGCGCCCAATCGTGCCGATACGGAATCGGTTTCGTCGACAGCGCTTCCGGCATGAAGCCAATTTCAACGAGCGGCTTCATCTTGCGCTTGATGTAGGTGTCGAAAATGCGATCGACGATCGTCCAGTCGTAGTGAGGCGTCCCGTCGGCCCGCTCGGTGTACGCGTTCGTCGATCCCCATTTCAGAGCCGGCGTGCCATCGCCCGATGTCAGCAGATTGTGGGTCCGCACGAAAACCGGGACGGGACTTAGCGCCGCCAATTCGGACAGCAGCTTCTGTCCGTCCTTCATGTAGGTGTAATTCGGCTCGTCGTAGCCGAAAAACGCCCACATCGGCGTCATCGGCCCGAGCGACCGTCCAGCGTCGACGCCCAGCGTGACGGAGGAGACCTGCGTCCCGGGCGAGTTCCAGAGCGCGAGACATGAGATCGCGAGGACCAGCAGTCGCCGCCCAACTGATGTGAAAAGTGACATGAGAATCAGATCGGCGATCAACTACCGCGCGACGCCAAACGTGAACACGGTCGTCGTTCGATAGTCCTTGCCCGGCTGCACTATCGACGAGGGGAACGTGGGCTTGTTCGGCGAATCCGGAAAATGCTGCGTCTCGAGGCAGAGACCCGCACGCTGGTTGTAGACCTGGCCGCCCTTTCCCTTGATGGTGCCGTCGAGGAAGTTGCCCGTGTAGAACTGCACACCGGGTTCTGTCGTGGATACGTCGAGCGTGCGTCCGCTCGTCGGATCCAGCAGCCGCGCGGCAAACCCCGGCTGACTTCCCTTCCGATTCAGCACCCAGTTGTGATCGTAGCCGCGGCCGAACATCAGTTGCTCGTGCCGTTGGTCGATTCGCGCACCAATCGCGGTGGGTTTGCGAAAGTCGAACGGCGTCCCTTGCACCGGAGCAAGGGCTCCGGTCGGAATCAGTGTCGCGTCTACCGGCGTATACCGATCCGCGTCGAGCGTCAACTGGTGCCCGAGAATCGTCGTGGACGGATCGCCTGACAGATTGAAATAGCTATGCTGCGTAAGGTTGACCGGCGTCGCCTTGTCGGTCGACACGTGATAGTCAACGATTAGCTCGTTCTTGTCGGTCAGCGTGTACGACACGCGCGCGGTAAGGTTGCCGGGATATCCTTCTTCTCCGTCCGGGCTGGTCCGGCTGAACGCGACGCCCCGGCCGTTCCCGAGTGGTTCCCCCTTCCACAGGTACTTGTCGAAGCCCTTGTTGCCGCCGTGCAAGTGATTGGGCCCGTTGTTCTGCGCCAGCTTGTAGACCTGGCCGTTGAGCGTGAACCTCCCGCCCGCAATCCGATTGCCGTAGCGCCCGACGACGGTGCCAAAGTAGGGATGCCCCTTCAAATAGCCGTCGAGGTTGTCGAAGCCAAGTACGACATCCGCGAATCGACCGGCGCGGTCCGGCACACGAATCGAGGTAATGATTGCGCCATACGTGATCGCCCGAATCTCGACGCCGTTCGCGTTGGTCAGCGTAAACATGTCGACGGCCCCGGCGTCGGGTACCGAGCCAAATGACGACTTGCTGACTCCGCTCTTCTGCAGCAACAACGGCCTCCGCGCGTCCAGATCAGCGATCAGACCCGCAACGACACACAGAACGGCAGCATATCCACGTGGCATGAGCGACTCCGCTAAACGTGAAGGCCGGTAGCGTAACATTGTTCGGGCTTCCACTTTGGAAGCGGCGCCGGAGCGGAGCGGGGCATGGGGCCCCCGCGAGCGACGGCGGTGGGGGGTCCGGCGGGGCGAAGCCCCCCGGTTTTGAAGGATGAGCGGGCTCGAATTCCAGCAAATCAGCAAATCTTTCGCGGCGGTACGGGCTCTCCGCAGCGTGTCGTTTTCGGTGGCCGAGGGTGAAACCCATGCACTCGTCGGCGAGAACGGCGCGGGTAAATCCACTCTTTTGAAAATCCTCGCCGGAATTCTGCACCCTGATGAAGGCGCCCTCGCCTGGCACGGCGTTCCGCTTCACCTCGCGACACCGCGCGACGCGCTCGAACGCGGCATCGGAATGGTCTACCAGGAGATGTTGAGTTTTCCGAACCTCACGGTCACCGGCAACATCTTCGCCGGGCGCGAGATCGTCCGCGGCGGGCAGTTGCGCGAACGGGACATGCGCGCACGCACGCGCGAATTGCTGGCGCAGTTGCACCTCCGAATCGATCCCGACGCCAGGGCGGAAATGCTGTCAGCGGCCCATCGTCAATTGTTGCAGGTTGCTCGGGCGCTGGCATTCGAGTGTCGGATTCTCGTCCTCGACGAACCGACAACGTCGTTGACCGACGCTGAAGCCGATCACCTTTTTGCCGTGCTCGACACACTCAAGCAGCGGGGGACGACGCTGTTGTATGTGTCGCACCGATTGCCCGAAGTGTTTCGACTGTGCGATCGGATCACGGTGCTGCGCGATGGGGCCTACGTTGGCACCTTCAATCGCACAGAGGTCACACCGCAGCGAATCGTCGCGGCCATGGTCGGACGAGACTTGCCGCCCCGCGCTGAACATGCCGCGCCGGCCGGCGGACCACCCGTGCTCGAACTGCGGGGCCTGACTCGCCGCCCATGGTTCCGCGACGTCACGCTCACAGTCCAACCAGGCGACATCGTCGGACTGTTCGGCCTCGTGGGTTCTGGACGATCGGAGTTGCTCGAAACGATTTTCGGTCTCTACCCGCCGGATCGAGGAACCGTGCTCGTGTCCGGGCGTCTCGCACGCATTCGTTCGGGTCGCGACGCCGCGAGAGCGGGCATCGCGCTCGTGCCGGAGGAACGGCAGCGGCAGGGATTGTTCTTCAACCTGGCAGTCAGGCACAACCTCGTGCTCCCGGGGCGCACGGCGGCGGGTGCCGTCATGATCAGGCCAGGCGCTGAGCGACGAGAGGCAGAAGGGCTGCTTCGGTCGTGGCGCATCAAGGCACCCAGCATTGACGCGTTGCCGGATGCCCTTAGCGGCGGGAATCAGCAGAAAGTCGTGCTCGCAAAATGGCTGGCCACTTCCCCACGCGTGCTGCTGCTCGATGAACCAACCAAAGGCGTGGACGTCGGTGCCAAGTTCGAAATCCACGAAATCGTCAGGCAACAGGCGGCGAACGGACTCGGTTGCCTCGTGGTGTCGAGCGACCTTCCCGAGGTGCTGGCGCTCTGCAACCGCATCCTCGTGATGCGTGAGGGGCGGTTACAGGGAGAACTTGGAGCGGACGCCAACGAAGAAGCGGTGATGCGCCTCGCGACGCACGAGTTCAGGGACGCATCGTGAAACGGTTCTGGCACGTTCGGGAACTCAGCACCGTCGTCATCCTGATCCTCGAAATCGCGTTTTTCGGTTGGTATCTCTGGCCGGACGGAAACCGCTCGCATCCGTTTCTCAATCTCGAAAACGCGCTGCTCATCCTCAAGTACTCGTCGATCTATGGAATCGCCGCGGTCGGCGCCGCCGTGGTCATCATTTCCGGTGGAATCGATCTCGCGCCCGGGTCGATCATCGCGCTGGCCAGCGTCATCTGCGGGGTCCTGTTCGTGGATTCGGCATGGCCGCTCGAGATAGCGATGGCGGCGGCGCTCGGCGTCGGATTCGTGGCTGGCGTGCTCAGCTCAGTACTGATCGTGCTCGTCGGGCTTCCGCCGTTCATTGCCACACTGGGCATTATGGGCCTCACCCGCGGTGCCGCCTTCATCATCACTGAAGGCCGCTATTTCGATCTCTCGAGCAAACTAATTGGCGGATGGCGGCCGTTGGGGCTCCCGGCCGACTGGGTCGCGCCGCTCATCATGATTGTTCTGGCAATCGTTTTTCAGGTCCTGATGACGCGACTGCAGTGGGGCCGGGCGATATTCGCTGTCGGCGGGAACGAGACGGCGGCGCTCTTTTCGGGTATTGCGGTTGGCCGCGTGAAGACGTCGGTGTATCTCCTGAGTGGATTGCTGGCGGCGGTCGCCGGGGTCGTCCTCGCGCTCGTGCAGGGCCAGGGGAAAGCCGATCTTGCGACGGGTTACGAACTCGATATCATCGCGTCTGCCGTGGTCGGCGGTGCAAGCCTTTCCGGAGGGCGCGGCTCGGTGCTCGGCGCCGTGCTCGGCACCTTGATTTTCGGCGTCTTGCGTAACGCGCTGCCGCAGATCCCGGGGGCCACGTTTTACGATCGAGCGATCGTCGGCCTCGCGGTGATCATTATCGTCGTCACGGATCAGCTGCTGCTGAAGCGGGGAGAATAAGGGGCTCGGGGCTCGGGGCTCGGGGCTCGGGGCTCGGGGCTCGGGGCTCGGGGCTAGGGGCTCGGGGC